>JAJRPO010000052.1 GCA_024280735.1 Alphaproteobacteria bacterium
CCACACAGGCTGGCAGCCGTTCTGGCCGTCGAACCCGAAACAAAATGCTCGGTCAAACGGTTCTGCTTATAGTGGCTGAGTCGGCTCTTTCGCATATGGCCCATGATAACCCCTTTTTTGGGTTATCTGGGTCAGCCCCTTTAAAAGAACAAAGAGATGTAGAGGGGCGTGTATTGGCTCAGGAATGCTCTTCGCGGGCGGTTTCTGCGAGGGCTTTGTTATAGGCGGTGAGCGCATCGATCTGATAGAGCGCGCCGATCAGGGCGGTGTTTTCATCCATATCGACCACGGGAATGAATTGCTGGTTGGTGATCTCGAATTTTGGCAAGGCGAGTTCCAAGGTTGAGGATTGGGTGGCGTAGATACCCTCGGCAATCATCAGGGTGCAGGTTTCTTTGGTTTGGACGGTTAGCATATCGGTATCGCGCATCAGGTTTCTGACAGCGATCACGCTGAGCAGGTAAGCCTGCGGTCCGGCGGCGAGGTGGATGTTCCAGCGCTCTAGTTGTTCGAGAAAAAATGAGCGGGCGACAAATTTTCCGGCAAAAGAGGTGGAGGCGGCGACTGCAATCATTACAGCCATGCCGAGCTGCCAGTCGCCTGTCATTTCGAACACGATCAGGGATGTTGATACGGGCGCGCCGAGGACGGCGGCGCCGACAGCCCCCATGCCGGCGAGCGCATAAAGGGTTTCGCTGCCGGAAATCGAGGGGAAGATATTGGTGGCGATGCCGCCAAAAGCGAGGCCTGTGAGCGCCCCCAGCATGAGGGCGGGGGAAAACACGCCGCCGCCCATGCGGCCCGCAAAGGTGATGGCAACGGCCAGTGCTTTGATCAAGGCAAATATGATAGCTGTCGAGATGGCCAACTGGCCGGTGAGCGCGAGCGAGGTGGTTTCATAGCCAACCCCGATGATATGCGGGAAATAAAGGGCAATTGCACCCAGCATCAGGCCGGATATTCCCGGGCGCACCCAGCGCGGGATACGAAAGCGGGCCTGCCATGTGTCGCCGAGATCGGAGGCCCAGAAAATCGCCCGCATCAAGAACACAGCCGCGAGACCGCAGACCAAGCCGAGGAGGGCGAAGGCCGGCAGCTCGTGGTAAAATTCCAGCGATTGGGCTGGCAGGGTGAATTCGGTGATATCGCCAAAGCCAAGGCGGCTGATAAGCGCGCCAATGACTGCGGAAATTACAATGGGGCCGAAGGCGTGGGAGGCATAGTGGCGCAAGACCACCTCCATGGCGAAAATGGTTCCGGCGATGGGGGCGTTGAAGGAAGCGGCGACAGCTGAGGCCACCGCGCAGCCCATCAGGTCGCGCCCCGTCACGCCGCCCGCATCCATCATCCGGCTGACTTTGCTGGATATCAAGGCGGCGAGGTGGACCACCGGCCCTTCGCGGCCTGCCGAGCCGCCGGTTGACAAGGAGATAAACGAGGCCACAGCGGAGGCCATGCCTGCCCTGCCCTCAACCCGTCCGTCGTGCAGGGCCGCGCCCTCTATCACATGGGCGACCGAGCGGCTGCGGCTGTCTTTGGTGTAGCGTTGCATGATGATGCCAACCACGAGGCCGCCGATTGTTGGCACGCCAAGCACCCAATACCAGGGCAGATGGCCGAGGGCAGATGTCAGGTGCAGCTCGTCGCTGCCGTAAATCCATTCTTGCGCGGCATAGATGCCGACGCGAAAGCCGAGAGCGGCAAAACCGGCCAACGTGCCGACGAGCAAAGCAACTAGCCAAAACCTGAATTGCTGCGGTCCGTGGCGATGCAACGCCTGCCAGACATCATGGCTCCACAGGTTGGACAGGCGCAGAGGGCGGGGATTTGGCGGCATTGGGCGCGGTTTTCCTTTTAGGCCTTTCCCATTGTGGCGGGCTTTCTTAGGGTGGCCACAACAAGGGAGACAATCATGCTTAACAATGCGTCAGCAATCACCGAATTAAAAGCCCTTTTGGGGGAGCGGCTGAGCACATCGGGTGCGGTAATTGATCTGCATGCCCATGACGAGGCTCATTTTCCCCGCACCCCACCTGATGCGGTGGCCTTTCCCAACGATACGGCAGAAGTTTCCGAGATTGCAAAGATTTGCCACAGGCATGGCTGCCCGATTGTGCCATGGGGGGTGGGAACCTCGCTTGAAGGTCATGCGCTGGCCATTCGGGGTGGGGTTACGGTTGATTTTACCAATATGAACAAGGTGTTGCAAATTTACGATACAGATTTGAATGTTGTGGTGCAGCCCGGTCTGACGCGGGAAGAACTGAATGTGGAGTTGCGCGCCACGGGGTTGTTTTTCCCGATTGACCCGGGCGCGAATGCCACGCTTGGCGGCATGACGGCAACGCGGGCCTCGGGCACTACGGCGGTGCGTTATGGCACGATGAAGGATAATGTTCTGGCGCTGGAGGTGGTTTTGGCGGATGGGCGGATCATTCGCACAGGCTCGCGGGCCAAGAAATCATCGTCTGGGTATGATTTAACGCGGCTGATGGTGGGGTCCGAGGGGACGCTGGGGCTGATTACAGAAATAACCCTGCGTTTGCAGGGACAGCCGGAGGCAACTTCGGCGGCGGTATGTGAATTTGAGGATGCCAATAGCGCGGTCAATACGGTGATGATGGCGGTTCAGATAGGCATTCCGATGGCACGGATTGAGTTTATCGACGCGGATTCCATCACGGCAATTAATGCCTATTCCAAAATGACCATGCGCGAATGCCCGCATTTGTTTATGGAGTTTCATGGCTCCGAGGCGGGCGTAAAAGAGCAATCCGAGCAGATGGCAGAGATTGCAGCGGAATTTGGCGGCGGCGGGTTTCAGTGGTCCACCAAAGCCGAGGAACGCAATGCGTTGTGGAAAGCCCGCCACAATGCCTATTTTGCGATGAAAGCGACCAAGCCCGGTGCTTTGGGGATTACGACGGATGTTTGTGTGCCTATTTCCCAGCTGGCAAAGGCGATTGATGACAGTATCGAGGATATTGCCGCGCAGGGTATAACGCCGTTCATTCTGGGCCATGTGGGGGATGGCAATTACCATGCGGCGTTGCTGGTGGAACCTGGCGATACGCAAGCGATGAAAACCGCAGTGGGTATTGCGCACCGGATGAACCAGCGGGCGCTGGCCGTTGGCGGGACGGTGACGGGCGAACACGGCATAGGCGTGGGTAAAATGAAATATATGGCCGAGGAACACGGCGAGGCTTGGAATGTCATGGCGGATATTAAGCGGGCACTGGATCCGGGCAATATCCTCAATCCCGGTAAGATGGTGCAGATAAATTGACGGGGATGCGGTTATTCCTGCTGACCGCGTTGACGATGTTGGCCTTTGCCGCCAATTCTGTGCTGAACCGTTTGGCGCTGGCGGATGGGGAGATAGGTGCGAGTACGTTTGGGGCCGTGCGCGTTGCGGCGGCGGCGATTGCACTGGTTTTGTTAATGACGGTACGGCGGCATAAAGTCGGGACGCCCAGCCCCGCGCATCTGGTGCCTGTTCTGGCTCTTGTTGCCTATATCACTGGATTTTCCTTTGCCTATCTGACGCTTGACGCGGGGGTTGGTGCGTTAATCCTGTTTGGCGGTGTGCAGGTTACGATGTTTGGCGGGGCGTTGCTGGCGCGTGAGAGTATTTCAGCATCCAAATGGGTGGGGGCATTGCTGGCCTTTGGCGGATTGATCTATTTGCTGGCCCCCTCGGAGTTTGCGCCGGACTTGATAGGTGTTGCATTGATGAGCGTGGCTGCCATCGGTTGGGGTGTTTATTCGCTTAAGGGGCGAAAGGTTTCTTTGCCGATCAAAGCCACAGGCGAGAATTTTTTGTACAGCGTGCCCCTTATGTTTTGCGTCTGGCTGTTGTTGCCTGATACCGTCACGATAACACCTTATGGGGCTTTCTTGGCCGTGTTATCCGGTGTTTTGACTTCTGGCTTTGGGTATGCCTTGTGGTACAGTGTGCTGCCGCGTCTTGATACAGCATTGGCCGCTGTGGCGCAGCTGACCGTGCCTGTTATCGCCCTTGCAGGCGGTGTTGTGTTTTTGGGCGAAGTGGTAACGATGCAGTTTATCATTGCCAGCGTGCTGGTATTAGGGGGGGTCGCAATTTCGGCTTTTGGATCCAAAGCCTGATTATTCGCCTTCGAAAACCCGCTCAAAACACCGCCTTAACGCCAAATCTAGATCATCCATTGTCACCGGCAGACCAAGGTCGACAAGCGACGTCACCCCGTGTTCCGCGATGCCACAGGGGACTATACCGTCGTAATGACTCAGGTCCGGTTCCAAATTAATACAGATGCCGTGAAAGCTGGTCCATTTGCGCAAGCGCACACCGATGGCGGCGATTTTATCCTCGGGCGGGGTGCCAGCAATGGTCAGCGGCTTGTCATTGCGAACCACCCAAACGCCTACTCGGCCTGCGCGGCGCTCGGCTTGCACATTGAATTCCATCAAGGTCTGGATCACCCATTCCTCTAGCAGCCACACAAAGCGGCGCACATCGCGGCCACGTTTGTTCAGGTCGAGCATGACATAGGCCACCCGCTGCCCCGGCCCGTGATAAGTATACTGACCGCCGCGGCGCGATTGATAGACGGGGAAACGGTCCGGGTCCGTCAGATCGGCGATATTCGCACTGGTGCCGGCGGTATAAAGCGGCGGATGTTCCAGCAGCCAGATTTGTTCCGGTGCTTGCCCAAGGATCATTTGATCAACATGGGTCTCCATCTGCGTCACCGCAGTAGGATAGTCGATAAAGCTGTCGCTGTGTTTCCAGTCAATCATACGCCACTCGTGCCTGATGCGTCAGGAAGTGTCAATTTCAACAGCTTGGGTTATAGATTTGAATCCAATATGCTGTGGCATGTGCTGCAAGATAGTGAGGTATATCACTTTTTTCTTGCGCCAAAACACTAGGATAGATGCGTAACTCCAGTAGATCACAAGTAATTCTACGCTAAGGAGGCGAATCGGAGTATAATGTTCCGGATTTCTCGCCCTAACGAATGAGGTTAATATGTTTAAGAAATTCTCAATTATGGCTGTGGCAGGTTTGGCCGTACTGGTATCCCCCGCCCCCGAGGCCCGTGCTGGCAGCAATCTTGCCGCCGGTATCGCAGGCGCTATCATCGGCGGGGCGATTGTTCACTCGGTCCAGAAAAACAAGCGCCGCAAGACCACGCGCACCTATACACGTACGCGCGCCAGTTCTGCCCAACGGCAAGAAAATCGCGAAGTGCAAACATCGCTGAATTATTTCAGTTTTCCTGCGGGCACGCCGGATGGTGTGTTCGGGCGTAAAACCCGCGTCGCGGTTTCGTCCTATCAGGTTTACATGGGGTATCCCGTGACGGGCAAGCTGACCGAGTTTCAGAAAACGGTTCTGTTGACCAGCTATCACCGCACAATAGCGGGCGGGGTGATTGTGTCTCAGGTGGCTGGCTCCTCTCCTGATGGCATTCGAGGCATGTTGAAAAACACCCAGCAACAAATGGCAGGCGGTGGCGCGACTTATGCGGCAGTAACACCACAAGTTATCGTGCAACCAGTTCTGGTACAGCCACAAGCCGTTGTGGCATCCGCGACACCAGCCGCAGGTGGTTTTAAAATGCCAAGCTTTGGGTCTGCACCAGGTTCAAGTTCTATGGCCAACCATTGCAACAAGATCAGCCTGATCACCAACACCAACGGCGGATTTACCAATATATCCTCGATGCAGGATCCGGTTTTTGCTTTGAACGAGCAGTTCTGTCTGGCGCGCATCTATGCGATTGCCCAAAGCGAAGAGATGATTACCAAAGTACAGGGTGTGAACGCCGCGCAGATGCAAGCCCAGTGCGAAACCCTTGGTCCGGCGTTTAAGGAACAGGTAGCCTCGCTGTCGCTTGGTACACGTGATCAAGTGATCGCCAAAACCAGCAATATGATCCTGTCCACAGGCATGTCCCCCGCGCAACTGACCCATACAGCCAAGATTTGTCTGGGTGTCGGGTACCGGACGGACAATGCGGATGTTGCCTTGGCGTCAACCCTGATCCTTGTGACGTTGGGTGAACCTGTCTACGGCGAATTGCTTGGTCATCACCTGCTGAACGGCTTTGGTGCCAGCCAGCGCAACGATCTGGCCACCCAGTGGTATGCCTCGGCTAACAATGCTCTTGAAATGGGTATGCCTGCAGTGTTTGTGCCGGGCCAAACCAACCGCCCTGCCCTGATCCAGGCAGCCGTTGCGCGCCTCGGTACACCATCTGCTGCGACTCCGGTGGCAACCACGCAATCAACCGGGTTTGTGGTTCCTACCTTTGGCAACTCCAGCAACTAACCCCTGTTTGTTGGCCTTTAGAATGAACCTGCCGCGACGCAAGCCATGGCAGGTTTCTTTTTGCCCCCCTTACAGCGCTTTTCCTCTTCACAACGCCGCTCACAACACCTATAGAAACCCGACCAAGCAATGGCGTGCGGCCGTGGCGGAATTGGTAGACGCGCAGCGTTGAGGTCGCTGTGGGGTAACTCCCGTGGAAGTTCGAGTCTTCTCGGCCGCACCATAACTACTCCCTTGAAATCATTAAAATAACCTAAAAACGGGGCTTTAGCCTTGTAAAACGTCACACAATACGTCACACATAAGTGTGTGACGTTTAGAGTTGGCGCTATGAAAAAGATAGATAAAACGATTCAATTGCGGGGGCGCTATCATGCCAAAATTAGAATCCCGAAAGCCATTCAAAACCATTACGGTGGAAAGACGGTTCATCAGGAGAGTCTAAAGACTTCAGACCCCAAGGAAGCAGAAAAGAAAGTCAGAGCAATCCTTGCGGTGATGGACGCCCATCATGACAAGCATACAGCCGAAGAAAGCTGGCAAGCACTTGCGCGCACCCTCCCCTCTGACCAGAAAGCCCTCTTAGATGGTGCTGGAGGATTATCAGGGTTGTTGAAGAAGTTTGAGGCCGGAAAGACTGCTCTCGCCTTTATGGAAGCTAGTGGCCCCACTGACGTGGACCCGTTCGAAGTAGAAGGCGGCGATGTAGATGGCGGCGAAGTCAGATATATCCAACGTGATGGCACAGTTCTTCGCGACAACACACCACCGACAAAAATACTAACCGACAATGTTATCCATCCCGACGAATTACAGATACAGTCAGTATAACACAGGGCCGCGTCAGCGGCGATTCAGGCCCAGACCAACGCAGATGGTCGCGTTCTGCGTAAGATTGGCCAAGACGCCGAACTTATTGGTGATGTATTCAGCTTGCGCGACATAGTGGAAAAATGGGCACCGACGGTCGATCCCCAAACCGCTAACGCAGTCCGATATTACGTGCGCCGCTTCACTGAATTAAATGGAGAAATTGCGGTAACAGATTTGACTAAAGCGCACTTGCGAGACTTCGCGGATGCTATTAGCGGACTCCCGACAATTGTTTCTGCCAAGTTACCGAACGGTAAGGCTGTGAATGATCTCTCGTTTAATGAAATTGTTTTATGGGCCAAGAAAAACGAAAAAGACACGTTATCCGACAAGACCCGCGACAAATACATCTCATTCATGAAGCGCTTATTAAGCTTCGCAGCAGCGCAGGATTATCGGACTGGTAACCCTTGGGCAGATTATAAAATCCCCAAAGCGAAACAAAAACACAGTACAAAGGCAAAAGATGATCGCCGCCCTTTTACAGCAGAAGAAGTTCGCCAGATTCTGGATTATGTGAAGTCTTCAAATGCCGAAAAATACGCAAAAACCACCATCGATTTTTGGGGGCCATGGATCGCGGCGCACCACGGAACCCGTTTACAAGAAACCAGCCAATTGCGGCTATGTGATTTTGAAGTGCGTGAAGGTTTGTTTTGTATGCACATAACGGACGAAGGCGAAGGCATGCGAGCGAAAAGCAGTTCCACGGTGCGTTGGGTGCCTGTTCACCCCAAGTTGTTAGAAAACGGTTTACGGGGGCATATTGAGTCTCGACGGGGTGAAATGGATTCGAACGCAAACGCGTTCAATCAGTGGGGTCGCTATTCTGAAGTGTATGAAGAACTGCAAGCAGATGCGCGTGGACGTGTTTCAGCAAGTTATGGAAAACGCTTTGCGCACCTGAGGGGAGAGACGCTTAAAATTAAAGGTGAAAAAGTCTCGTTCCACAGTTTCCGCCACAGGCTGCAAGACGCTGCTGATAATGTCAGTATCTCTGACAGCCACAGGCGCTACCTTACCGGACGGGCGAACAAGGACGCCGTGGAAGGCGGTTACGGGGATGGCGTGGGCATGCAGTATCTGTTTGACAGCCTGAAGCAGATTGACCCTATGGCGGGTTAGCAGCGCTCTAAGACAGTAGGACATTGTGCCTGTATTCCACCTGATACACGGAATCGATATGTGCACGCGTTAGCGTGCCTCTTTGAGGTGGCCTGTCGACTCTCAATTCACATTCTGAATGACCCGTTTTGTGATCCTAAATTTGACTTTTCGGACTAGATCGAGTACCCTTACCTAACAAGTAAACTACAATATTCTGTCGAAGTGCGCTGGCTTTACTGAAGCTACCCCGAACAGGATTATCCCCCAAAATCAAGGAATATGGCATGTCTTACAATGTCACTCAAAAAATGATCGCGAAAGCGTTGTCAATCAATTCGACCACGTCGATCACAAAATACACTCGCAATTTACCCTATCGAAGGAGCGAAGTCGTGCGCGGTCGAGGAAATGGTTTCAAATTGTTCAGGCTCGATGACGTTTTAGTCGCATTGCATACACACAGAGGTCGCGGACTTTCAAAAGCTGACACTTACAACCTTTTCAGTGTGGTGCCAGTAACCAACAATCTAAATATAGCACTTGGCGACGATGCGCGAGAACGCGCGAAACGGCTTTTGGCGATAATGACCCCCTCGGAAAACGAGGTTTATAAGAGAGTGAATCACCGTGCGGCGCAGGGGCTTAGCTATGCTTTCTTTCTTAAATCTGTCCACGCTGGAGATGTGCTGAAAAAACTACCCATTTGCGAAGCTGTCATGCGTTTTGTGTTGGGTTCGGACAAAACTGGAATCCCCGTTACCCAGAGCCAGTGGGGCGATTTCGCAGCCACTTTCACGCTTGCCAATGTCCACAGTTCAGTAGTTCAACAATTGGCGGAAAAACCACAATGAAACTCGATGTAGGCACCCCTGAAGGGCTGGAGCAATTCAAACTGATAATCCAGAATCTTGACGATAAAATGCTTTTGAACTCAGTGAGGCGTGAACAGTTAATTTTGCGAATGCTGGTCAATGAGTTGAAGTACCGAAACAAAACAAATCGCGAAAGGTGACTTCTAATGTCTGAAGCCATAAAAAGCCTTATTGAGGGGCTATCACATGACCAAACAGTACGTTTGCTCACCTCGATCACCAAAATCACCACCGAGGCTACAAAGCGATATGGCTGCACACCCACGCTCGACGAAGTGGCGGGGTTGGCGCAAGTTCGCACAATGACGTTAGAAGGCTATTCTGGCGACATCGAAAACGCCCTGTTTCAGCTAAAAGCTGAGAGTCCGACTCTGATTGCACACTTAGAAGCTTCGTCGAAGTCCGGCCTAGATGCAGTCGCTCTTGGTGAAGGTTTCGCGAAAACGGGCATTGTGTCCGCCGAGGATATAACAGGTCTTCCCCCTGTTCTGCGAGAACGTGTTTTCGCAGGAATGACGGCAGTGGAAATCTCTGAAATCAAAGACGCCGGAACCAAAGCCGAGATTGGGCGGGCATTGTCGTTGCCGATTTCGATCCGACAAGGTTCAAATCTGTCAACAAGTGTTCAAGAGTTCACAGACGCGAAAACGGATGAATTTCTTAGCCCTGCTGAGCGCATGGAGCGGCATAGAAAAGGAGTAGTATCATGATGGATTTACCAGAACTCACCCGTGCGCGCCTGCACCTATCAGCCGCCCGCATATTGGATGTGTGTCCAGAACTGAAGTGGTCCTGCAAAATCGGGCAGTCTGTTAAGGTGTATTCCAACACGACGAAGGAATACAGAAATGACGAAGAGACGGAAGTTTTCAGACCAGTTTAAGGCCAAGGTTGCGCTTGAGGCGTTGCGCGGCGACCG
>JAJRPO010000004.1 GCA_024280735.1 Alphaproteobacteria bacterium
ATTGCGCGGATATTTGACCTTCAGGCGTTTGTTAAACGCCATGATTGCATCATAATATGCCGAGCCAATGGGTTCATCATCGGCATTCAAAACGCTCAAAATGACAAAGCGGGGATTGAGCGGGCGCATGTTATCCACCATCGCGACCGCACTGTCGAAAGCGGCGTCCGCACCGGTGAGCAGGTTGTCATTGCGACCTGGCCAGAAACAGGCGGTTTGATCCCGCAGCGCGCCGGTCTCCACCTCGAAAACGGCCTCTTTTGGCAGCGGGTGCGGATCCACCGCCGCCACCGCGCGCTGGAATGAATAGACATCGGAGGTGTCCTTGGACAGCGCCCCATAAACCCCGTCCAGCCAGCCATTCACCGCGCGCGCCGCCGTGGTGGAAGGCGTGGTTAAAAGTGCGTTAGAAATGGCCGTGACAACCGCACTGGCGCTTTCGGGAATTTCGCCGCCAGAGAGGTCAATCAGCACAGGATCGGCCCCCGCCCGCGCCGCAATCTGTGTTGCTGTCTGCCCGCCGATACCGGCATTTAAAGTAGACCGGTCCGCCCCAAGCAAGCCTGATAGGACATAAGGATAGGTTTTATTTGAAGCAGATACACCCGCCCCCTCGGTCAGGCTGTCGCCAAGGCATAAAACATCTGTGTTACTGTCCAGCACCGCTGAAACCGCCGCAAACTGCCCTGGAATGTCGGTGCGCAGCAATTCAGTCACATTGGTGCCGTCAATAATCACATGCCCGGCCTTGTTCACCCCAAAGCAAATGCGCAGAAATTCATCCGTGATCGTGAAAAGCCAACCGCTTCGGCTTGTGGTTTTCTTGAATGAGGAAAGCAGCGAGGAAAGCCCCGCTTGGTTCTGGAAAAAATCGGTAACATCGAAACCCGCAATCCAAACGTGACCCTTACGATCCACGGACAAAGCCATGCGTTTGGTGAGTTTAGCGATAATCGCAAACAGCCAGCCAGAGCGGCCTCCTTCGTCGAGTACAAGTTCCATGCGCAGGGCGTCCGCCTTGGCCCCTTGCACGGCGCTGGCAAATGCAGCGGCATCCTGCAAGGCGCTGTCAGCCTTGGCCCCTTGCGCGGCGCTGGCCTTACCTGCCAGAGCGCTAAAAATCGTGGTTGCAAAATTGGGATCATCCCCAAGGGCTGCCGCCAGTTCACTAAAAGTATCCAAGGCCGCAGGCGAGCTGTCTATAATTGTTGCCAGGAGTGTTTGCACAAATTCGGTGGTGGCGACTTGGGTGGTGTTTGTGGCGGCACCCGCTGTTGGCGCGGTGGGTATTCCAGTAAAGGCCGGATTTGCCAATGACGCCTTGAGCCCCAGAGCGGTTGCCATTGTTGCTGCAAAATTCGGGTCGTCACCAACGGCGGCCGCCAATTTATTCAGCGTGTCCAGTGTGGCGGGTGGGCTGCCCTTTAGCACCAAAGCCACCGCCTGCACAAAGGCTGCCGTGGCAATTTGGGGGGTATCTGTGGCGGATGGCGCTGTTGGTGCGGTGGGTGTTCCGGTCAACGCGGGGCTGGCCAGCGGGGCCTTGCCAAGCAAGGCTGCGGCGTCCTCGGCCTTGCTGTTCACATCAAGATTGGTGCGCGCGACACCAGCATCATCCAGATCCCCCAAGTTCGCGGTCTTGTTCAGCTTGCCCGCCAAACCTACGTCACCAATCCGCTCCCAGCCGGGCGTGGCGGCGCGCCAAGCGTAGCTGCCTGAATTATTGACAGTGGCCGCGTTCACCGGATCGGTGTGGGTGCCAGCATCGCTTTCCAGAACCTCGCCGCCCGTGCCATCCTGCGACGGCACAATCAAAACCAGTTCCGCCCAAGTGGGTTGCGAGACACTGCCCGAGGTGATCTGCGAGCTAAGCACCGCCAGTTTCGCGGCAAGCGGGCCAGTGCCCAATATTTGCTGGGCCAGATTATCAACTAGAATACGCCCAATGCTGCTATCGCGGTTGCCCAACAGATCATCTACAATCGGAACTTCGTCAATATCCGTTGATTTCACACCATCGCCAGCCATCATTCATCCTAATCTTTGCCAATTTTAGCAATGATCACAGAATGCTCACCGTAAAGGGTCCGGACACAGGTCCGGGCACACCATCCTCATTTTGAGGTTCGATCCAAAAGTAATGTGTACCTTGATCTAAGCAGGCGGCGGTCTCCAAAAACAGCGACACATCATCGAGTGCGCCGTCAAAGCTGGTGGAGCCGCGCAGACCGAACGTATTGTTGCCACTCAAGGCCTGCAAACGGTCATAAAACGTGCCATTTGCTGTCTGAATCACACCGGTTAATTCCGAGCCGCCCAGAAAGCGCGGGCGCACCGAGCCGCCTGTGCCGTCGCGCTGGGTGAAGGAAATCCGATAGAATTTACCCGTCACAAACCCAACCGCCTGCTTGATGTAATCGTAACTGCTACCCGTGTGTTGGGCCTCATTCGCGATGATTTCCCACGAGGCATCCAGCACCCAAGCGCTGGCGTCCGCAAAATCACCATTGGCCAGCAGATTGGTGCGGGTAATATCGCCAATGGGCACCGTAAATGTGCTTTGTGGTGCCACTGCAATAAGACCTCCAACGGCGTCGGTTTCCCGGTCCAATGTCGCAGTCATCGCGCGGTAAATCTGGACTTGAGTGGTGTCCGTGTCTACTCCGGTCGCAAATGCAACAATGGCATTGCCCATTCCCCCTGTCACCGACGCCGAATCCGTTTCAAGCTCTGCCGGAATACCCGCGTCCTGCGCGCCAACAGTCAAGGAAATTAGGGTTGTATATGGCCCTTCAATGTTTGCCGCAGATAGCGCACGGGCGCGCAGCTCAATCAAATCTCCAACTACAAAATCGGTGATACTGCCACCGCCATTCGCGACCGGAATACTAACAACCGTCCAACCGGGTGCGCCAACAAGGCGGTATTCGATTTCCAGCGATCCGGCACTTACAGAACCTGATCCCGGCACAATCAGATAATCAACCTGACCCGGCTCGCCTGTTCCAGCATATCCGCTGGAAATGGATGTAAATCGAGGGGCCGAGGGTAACAGCAGATTATCGGCAATTTCGGCTCCGATACGGCTGGACCAAGCCGGAACAACTTCCGCATCTATCAACTCATCAATGATCGGGGCGGCGTCAACCAAATGGATGACATTGCTAAAATCTCCCGCCGACTCGACGCCGGTCACAATCAGTGCAAGGCTTTCTTTGGCGGCCAGTCCAAAATGTATCAAGGATTCAGCGAGGGGCGTCGGACCTTCGCCCGTAAGCGTTAGAACTTGCTGGGCACCCGTTACATTTAACACCGTTCTAACGATTGAGGTGCCAATTGTGTCCGGCGCTACATTTGGTGGATTATTGGCGAATACGCGAAACCGGACCGCATAATCTTGCCCTTCCACCATTTCCACAACTTCATCCAGCTCCACCAACTGCCCGGCGGTGGTTTTTACGCGGGTTGCCACTTGTGTTTGATCAAGGATGTTGTGGGATAACATGACCTGATCGCCCCGCGTTGCAACACGCGCAGGACCGTCTTGCATCACGCGGTAGCTGTCAGGGCGATACAGTGATTCATACATGCGGCGGCGCGCCTCAATCCAAATCTCGGCCGCATCGGTTTTTCCGGGCAGCTCAAGCGCCTCTGTCAACAGAATTGGCCCCGTGTGGCCGGGCCATGGCACCAAGCGTTCGGTTGGTTGATAATCGTTAGCGGCGTCCAGAAATTTGATTTTGAAACCGTCCGGCGGGTCCACATAAGATCTTGAAGCCTTGAAATCCCAAGAATTACGCGGGCTGATAAAATCAACGTCGAGTTCTTGCGGCCGGTCAATGGTCACCCCCCATTTCAGGCCATCGTGGCGTGGGCTGGCGCGACCGGCTACGGCGATTTCCGTCAATACATCGCGCAATGTGGTTGTCGGTTGGTCTAAGGCTTTGTCATATTTCAGGCCCTTGAGGCGGCAGAAATCATGCCAATCCTGTATCTGTGCCAAATCAAGGGCCGCATCAATTGCGGGTTTTGGGTTTGCGGCTGACTGCAACACATAACGGTAATGCGCCGCCGGATTGCTAGAGTGGCGCTTGATCCACGTTTCGGTTAGATAGTCCCAATCGGGCAACACCCGACGCGCCCGCGCATTGAAATCATCTAACTGGCCGTTCAGCTGGTGCGTAGCTTTGATACGCAACGCGCAAAGCGCAAGGGGCTGGTTGAAATTCAACGGATATTCAGGCCGGATTGTCTGAATGAGCGCCCAAGACGTTCGCGCTTGGATTTGATTTGACCTGTTTTCATCCGTCATCATGGTCAGCCGCAGCTGCCAGCGGCCACGACTCGGAAAATTCCAACTATGCTGGCGATAGAAAGCTTCCAGCTTCTTGGCTGAAACGGTCAAAGTTGTGACCAACTGCCACTCAACAGCCTCTATCAATCGCTGTTCGATTTTGATCTCGACGGTATAGGAACGACTGCTCCCCTTGTCGTTCATACGGACAAGTCCGGCAGGCCATGCCAAAATGATAGACGCCCCGCTGGCGTCAGCGCCTGTGGTGCGCACCACGGGGGTTTCGATCCCCGGATCACCCTCAATAATCTCGCCAAGGTCATCGCGCGGCAGCGGGCGGGTCAACTCGACTCCGATGCTTTCTTCAGCAATTTGACGCGGATAAAGAGAAATCGGCACGTCCCCTGCCAAGCCGGAGCGTACTTCGATTTCGACTTCATCGTATTCCGCAATAGATGTTTCGCCAATGCGAAAATCATCAATGGTTAACTCGCCATAACCAAAATTGAACAAGGCGCGAATATATTGATCATCGCCGACAATTTCTGTCCAACTCAATGCCGCAAAAGGCGGCGAATAGCGGAGATCACCCAGAACAACCGGCACCGCACCGTTTGGATCATATCGGTTTTTCCAACCAGCCAATTGATACCGGTTTTCAGCCTCATCCGGTTTGGGCGGCGGAATAAGCGCATTCACCAACAAATTGCCCAGCACGTTGACACCTAATGTCGTCAGAGCAATGCCCAGCTCTGTACTGATTCCAAGCGCATTTGCTAAACCAGGCCCTAAAAGCCCGCCAATGGCCACCGCTGCAATGGTTACAGCAATCAGCAAAATGGAACGGAGCGCGTTTTTGCCGGGGATGACGCGCACAATAACCCGCACACCGGGGCGTGGTCGTACATGGTGCCAGTATTTCGCATCAATAAATTCAACGCCATTGGGTGTCACCAAGGCAACGCGGCAATTGCCAGAATTAGCAGGCAAACCGGGCAAGACTGTTTGCACGATTTCATGCAAAGTGAGGCCGTCCGGCAAGGTCAACTCCTCGCGGCCCGCACCCGGATCTAACAGCGGCGCAAGCATAACTGACGTGTTCTTTGGAGCGGGTCCGTCGTTCATATCGCCCCCCGTGAAATCATCTCAACATGGCGATAGACACCTTCCAGCCGGTTGCCCCAAGCCCCTGTTTGATAGTCAACATGTTTGGCGCAATCCTCGCCCGCCATGTGCAGCATCAAGCCGTGGCGCACCACAATTCCAACATGGGTCGCCAAACGGCCACGCCGAAATACAGCCAGATCGAACGCCAACGCCGTTCCCGTGACAGGCACCCACATGGCCGTTGTATTGTGTTTGGAAATCAACGCGGCAATTTCGCCACGTTCCTCGGTGGATCCGTAGCCCAGATAATCCGGCAGGGTGATATTCAACTCTTCGCGGTAAACCACCACTGCCAAACCCCAGCAATCACAGGCCGAGAGGTCCCGCCCAAAATCATCAAACGGTGTTCCCACATACTTATTTGACCAAATGTGATTCATAAATGCAGCCCCGGAAAGAAGTTTCGCGACGTGCGCCCCGCCGGAAAATACTCCAGCTCAATTTCTTCGCGGGAAAACGACAAGGTGACTTCGCCCGCGTTAATGTCATGCGACATAATTTTCATATTCGTGGTTTCATGTTCGATGAAATCCGGCGTATCAGCCAAAACCACCGCCATGTTAATCGTCGCCAGATCGGTGAACGAGCGCACCACTTTAACAATCCTGTCGTCAAGGTTTTCCAGAATCAGCGTGCCGTTGGCGGGTGCATCCTGCAAATCCGACGGTAACAAGGTGGAAGCGACAACCCACAAAAATGGCTCCGTTGCAGGGTTGGCTCCGCGCCAATTCGACCGTGTCCCAAGGACATAAGGATCCGATGTAATCCGCTCTGTATTGTCGGTTGATAGGCGGATTGGAGCCTCTAGGGACGGATGGTTGATTTCAAACAAGATGGCATAAATCTCGGCGGTACTGTCCGCGTCTTGCGCCAAACGCATGTTCAAACTGACGCGGTTCATGGCAGCACCGTGATCGAGAAGGTTTTGCGAAACTCGACGCCTTGAATTGTTTCAACCGGCAATTCTTCGCCAAATTGGCAGAGCCAGCGCGCGGCCAGCAACATGGGCGTGCCGTCATCTGTAAGCAATGGGCTGCCGGTTGATGTTAGCAGCGCCCAGCCGTCTGTTGTTGGATCAGGCATCCAAAATTTGATAATGCCGTGGCGGGTATCGCGCTCAAAGAAAGTGTCGAATACCGCCTTTTGCTGACGTTTCAGAATTACCGAAAGATTAACTGTTTTTGCAACGCTGGAAAAGCGGCGGCGATAGCCCTGTGGCCCCGCATCCGATTGGCGTTTCTGGCGCGCCTCTTGGGGCGTTGAGCGCCAAGTGTTGCGCTCCGGCGCAGGTAAATCAGCAGGCCAGTTCAAAATAGTCATCGCACAATCCCTGCTGGTTTGAGATTGAAACTGGCTCCCAGTTGGGCGCGTAGAGGATTGCCCGGCTGCGCAACAGCGGCCGCCACATGCTCGCCAATGGTCATCACCATTTGCCGCGCGCCACTGGCGTCGGTTTTTTCCTCTTTTTGAACGGGCTGGCCGGAATAGTTATGAACCACAAAACTCATGGGCTGCGCGGAACCGCCCTGTTGATTTGCGACCTGTGGAAATGCGGGAAGTGATGTTGCAAACCCGCCTTCGCGAAACCCACGCAGCTTGCCTTTGCGCATCGCCTCAAGCAAGGGCACACCAATGCGCGACGTCGCTGCCGCATCAAACACATATTCTTCTTCATGAACCAAACCCGCGACCCGCGTTGGATCCGAACCACCCGTTGCACCGCCAACCATAAAACCGGGCAAACCGATTGCCCCGCCAATGCCGGTTAACAACATATTCAAGAAACCACCGCCGCCGCCGCCACCACCGCCTTGGCCGAGTTTGGACAGGAATGACCCAAAGCCCTCAAACCCGGTACCAAGATTGCCAAGGTCAAGCGTAGCTGTTTCAGTGGTGCGCCCGAATTTCGACAAAGCCGCTTCCGCGCCGCCCAACCGTTTTGCCCAGCCGTGTGATCCTTCAGGATTGCCCATGCTCCAGCCTTGCGGGCGTTCAAAACCAGCAAAAGCGCCCGTCGCACCGCGCACATCGGTGGAGGCCATAAGGCGTTTCATGGCGCCATTTTCGCTGGACATCAGTTCTTTCCAAGCAAATTCCAGCTGGCCTTGCACATTGCCAAGATTGCCCGCACCGCCCAAATGGCTGAACAGTTTGCTGGAACGGTCATTGTGTTGAAACAGGCCAAAGGCCTTGCCAGCGTCGCCTTTTGCCAGCGGATCAAAAGCACTTTCCGCACTGACATTGCCCATAATTCCGGCAATCTGGTGCGGCTTCAGACCTTTGGTTTTGAAAAAATCCCAAACCTGCTTTTGCACATCACCGCTGCCGCCCAACTTACCGGAACCAGACGGCGCGCCACCAGCACCCAACAGGCCAGACCCGCCGCCGTTGATAATCACGCTCGCAGCGCTCACCGTCATGCTGCCAACGCCCATGGATTTGCTACTGGTTCGGATTGTGCTTTCACCGCCGCGTCCAGTCAGGCGATCAAAGATGCCTTTTAACCCGCCAATATCGCCGATGGTGCCCAAATCCGTGCCCAACAGGGCATTTTTCAGCGGGTTTTTGATTGCGATTTCCGCAAACAAGCCGGTGATTTCCGAGGACAGGCTTTCCAACGCACCGGAAAAATCACCCTTCAGCAAGTCATCTGTCATCGTGTCAATCGCACCTTCAGCCGCCGATTGCACTTTGCCCCATGCCTCCGCCTGTTTTTCGATTTCCCGCGCCAGCCCGGCGTTGTGCAGGGCGCTGGCCCGAATTGCCGCCGCCTGTTCGCCGTTTGTATCAATCCCAATGCGCCGGATATCCATTTCCGCCTTCAGCAGTGCTAGCAGCTTCGCCCGTTTGGTGGCATTTTCACCCAAAAGCGCGGCCTCGACCCGCAAACGCTCCAGCGTTTCTTTGTGGCCGCGCAGCACTTCCAGACCGGCTGCGCGTTTTTGCTCATTTGCTAATCCCGCGTAACCGGATTTCAACTGTTCAATGACTTCAAGCAGGCGTTGCTTTTCGCGACCCTCGGCCAGCACCGAGGCGGTGATCAACGGGCGCAGCTGCAATTCCTCTTGCAGTGTGCGATTGGCGTCGCCGGCTGTAATGACACCAGTTGCCACCAAACTGTTGAGCCGCTGGCGAATTTCAAGGGCGCTGCGCATCTCGGCACCCTGTGCGCCGGCACTGGCAATCGCCTGACCCAAAGCGCGATTGCGCGCGCGGCTCATCTCGAACGCCAGCTTGTCGCTGGTGATTTCACGATCCGATAGGCGTAACTTGGTTTGACGTGCCTGCATTTCCGCGCGCAACAACGGATTGCGCTCATTCTGGATTTGGATTTCCAGACGGTCCAACGCCACAATCCGCGATTTCCGATTGATCAACCCGCCGAGCGCGTTACTGGTCGCCTCAATGGCAACACTTATCTGGTTTTGCTGTGCCGCGTCCTGATCCGGCGCATTCAGGCCCGCTTGCATGGCGGCAATCCGATTGCGCAGTTTTTCCTCACGCAAAAACGCCTCATTGGCGGGCGATTTACCGGCAAGGCCAAGCGCAAACCTGCCTTTGGCAGCATGGGCTGCGCGTTTTTGATCGGCCTTGGCGGCACTTTCCGCAGCCGCTTGTGAGGACAACAGAATTTCCAGATTAACTTTTTCGTCAATAAGGGCCTGTTTATCATCCGTCTGGTCGATTTAACCCGATGAACTCGAATAACCTCCAATGCCTTGGGTTAGAAACTCCTTAGGTTTGGGCGGGTTTTTAAGCAGTTGCTCCAATTCAGAAATCTTAACACGGGCCGCACTAATTTTGTCTGCATCAGTTGGCCCAGAAACCGCTTTTTCAACCGCACTGCCAAGCACATTACCGGCATCACTGGCTTTTTGTTTCACGCTATCCCATGCGCGCCCCAAAGCGGTTGTGGCTTTTTCCGCATCTGCCAGCCGGTCTGGCAGGGCTTTGATTAATACCGCCTGTGCCTCGCTGGCGCGGTTTTGATTGGCCAGATTGCGGGCGTGGCGCGCGGTGGCCGCGTCGATCAACCCGTATTTCTGGTACAAGATATCCGCCGCGTTGGCAGGATCTGCAAACATTGATGCCAGGGCGCTGCCAGCGGCGGCGGTCTCAATTCCCAAGGTTGCCGCGAAATCTTTCGACAGGCCAATCAGATCCGCAAAGTTTTCGGAACCAATGCGCCCGGTACGCAAAAACTGTGTTTGCATGATCCGCGCAGATTTCATCGAAATGCCAGCGGCGGCAGCGCCCGCGCGCGCGGCAGCTTCCATTTCAAAGGCCGAGGCGGCGGTGGCGCGCCCCAATCCGGCCCCGGCAGTTTCCACCTCTTTGACCGATTTTAGGTAACCATTCCAAGCAATAGCGCCCGCACCCAAGGCGACGGCCACAGAGCCAACGGCCAAACCAACAGGGGCGAGTGCCGCGACAACACCGCGCATCGCACCGCGCGGAATTTGCCCACCGTTTGCCAAAGCGCTGAAAACATCGGCGGTGTGAACGGCCAGTTTTTCGGCTTCAGCAGCGGCTGGGCGCATTTCGTCTTTGGCACGGCGCAGCGCTTGGGCTGTTTGCTTGGCGTTTTCAGTATTGGTTTTGGTTTGCTTTTTGGCTTTGGCAGAGGCCGTGTTGGTCGCTTTATCGGCACCCTTTGTGGCCGCATCAACATCTTTGGACAGGTCTTTAACAGCCGCCTTGGCCGCTGCGGTGTTTGCCCGAAACACCATTTCATAATTGAACGCTTGCTTGCCCATTATCCGGCCTCCCGTAAAACATCGATCGCGGCTGTTTCCATGTGCTGAATTTCCGCGAACACATGATCCGGAAAACCCAAGCGCCGCAGCACCACATCAACAGCCGTGTAATCCAGCCCCAACCAAATCAGCCCGCCGTAGGTTGCGATGCAGCGCCATTGGGTTTCACATTCCAGAAATCCCATGACCGCTGGCCAATTGGGTCGCCAGATTTGAAACCCGTCACTGACATTGTCGCCTGAAGCAGCCGGCACATCCGCCCCCATTGCCGCAAAATCCGCCGCCAGTTTTGCATCAACTGAAACCGCCTGCCCACTATCCACCCGCCCGAGCCGCGCATAAGCCCATGCGCGGGCGGCGGCTGTTAGTTTCCCAAGGCGGCTTCCTCGGCAATCAAGCTTTGGCCGTAGGCGGCATAGACACCTTCGCGAAACCAGTTATTCTGGAGTGCAGCATCAAATTTTTCGGGCGTAAACGGCACCAGTTCATTTTCAACATCCATCACGTCATCCCAGTTTTTACAAATGGATTTCAGGTGCGCGTTTTCATGCGCCGCGATTTCCTTGGGGTCTGTCAGCGCGCGGTATTCTTCTTGCGCCGCCAAATCTGTATCGCGACCCTGTGCCTCAAACTGGATTTTCAGAACCTGTTCGATGATCTTGCCGGGGTTTTCCGGATCTGGAATGCGCACGGTCACGGGCCACCAGTAACGGTAATTGTCTACAAGTTGAAATTTCATGGGATGTCTCCTGAATGAGTGTATGGGGGTAGGTTTCAACCTTTACCCAGTGGTGGTTCTAACTTTTCCTGCCCGTGTCCGGTTTTAGGGGGAAAGTTGTATTGCCCTAGCGAATGATGATTTCCAGCTCGTCGCGCCCGGTATCAGGGCAAAGCAACAGAGGTAGAGAATAATTGACAATGCCGTCGGTTTGCCCTTGTGTTGGCCGCCCGATTTCCACTTTTGGCGCGGCAATCTCGACGATATTCCCCGCGCCCGTGCCGTGGACCAGCAACAAAGCCCCGCGCGTTCTGGCCTGCGCAAGGGCGAACCAGTCAATCGTGGTGAGCGGCTCGGCCACAACAACGGCGGTACCACTGGCGCTGCGGCCTGTAATCAGAATATTCTCTTCACCAATCAGGAAACGCGGGGTGACGGTATTGCCCAGATCAACCGACAGGCTTTCACTTTTGGCGCTCCAGCCGTGCAGGGTCATCGCGGTGACGGCTTTGGACACAATCAGCGGATCCGTCCAACCGGCTTGAGACACGGCAGGCATTGCGCCGATATCCGTGATGGTGCCCAGCAAACCCATAACCGTAAAGCGGAATTTGGGAATGCCCTTGGGCGTGAAGGACACAGAAACATTACCTTGGCAGCCCAGCATAACGTGCTGGACTTTGTCGCTGATAAAATAGATCGAGCCGGACTCAACCGCATTTTCAACAATTGCGTAAGTCACGGATGTGGCGGCGGCAATGGTTTCTGACAACCCGCAAATCCGCAACAACGAGCCGAATTTCGGCACATTGCCAGCGGTACCGGATCCGGCGACCTCGATGTCGAATTCAAGGCGCGCATAAATGCCAGCAAGCAAAACACCTTGATTGCCCAAGTACGGCAGCAAAAGATCGCGCGACACTTCTTCGCCGTCCAGTGGCGTGAAAGTGGCGTTGGTACCAATCAGCGCATCGGCGGCGGCAGGCGTGGAATCGGTGCCATAAGTGGCTTCCAACTTGTGCAGAATGGCAAGTTTACGTTCAAATCGGCTCATGATTTAGTGTCCTCGGTGTCTTTTTCAGGGGCCGTGTCTGCCTTTTTTACAGGCTTATCAGCGGTCAATTTTCCGGTTTTGGGGTGACGGATAAAGCGCCCGCCAGTTTCCGGTTGTGGTTTTTTCTTCGACTTCATCTGTTAACTCCCTGTTAGAAATCTGGTGGTTTCCCACGTTTGCGCGTAAATACTAACGCCGTTGCCCATTGAGGTGCTTTCGCCGCCGACCAAGGAAAACGGATCGCCCCCCGTTGTTGGCGACCAACCGGCCAGCGCCTGTTCAATTTCACTTTTGAAAGTGTCAAAAGCTTTGGCGCGCGCGGCACCCTTGGCGTCATTGTGATTGCGAATCAAAAAGGCCACGACGATTTGAACGCCAATCAGCTGGCGATGCCCGCCCGTGGTTAATCTGTTTGGCTGCGCCTTTTCGCGGTATGGCACCACAAAACAACTGCCATGCGGTGATTTCGTACCCTCGGCAATCGCCTCAATATCCTCGGCGATTTCGACTGAATGCAGGGACGGCGCGTTTGCTTGCAGGCGCTGAACAATGGTCTCGATCATTTCCAGCCTCGCAGGTTTTCCGGTGAAAACACCTGTGACGGGATGTCGGATAAATGGGTGCCGGTGGCCGCTTCAGGCACCGCGCCCGCAATATCCGGAATCGCAATCAATCCCCGCGCCACATCTTTCAGGGCGGCAATCGCGTCTTTGTAATCGGTCTCGACATAATCCGGCGGGCCGTCTCGGTGCAGAAAATATCGCGCGATAGACGTCGCCCACGTCAGCACCAAAGGCGGCGTGGTGGCCAGAGGTAGCGGGTATTTCGAGGCAATATAACCATTCACGATATTATCGGCATGGGCCAGCGCCGCATCAATGACGTCCGGATCGGCAACTAGGTCGTCGTCACGATCCGCGATTTGCAGGATTTCATCTGTGCCAGCGCGTTCGGTTAAATCTTCGAGGGAGGCGTAGGTCATACCGAAACCCAATCGCCGTTTTTAAGCCAACCATGCCAGTGGCCAACATGGTTGACCGACGGCAACAAAGAAGGTTCGAATGAGAGGCCGTTCCATTCCCAGCTTGGGTTTTCGGCAGGTTTGAATTTTACACCAATTTTCAAAGCGCTTTGAACACCACATCCACAAGGACAGAAGTAAAAGAAATTCGTAGGTTCACCATTAGGTGGATCGATGAAAAAACTTCCGGCCAGTTTTTGTTCGCGAAACTTACGTTTGTCTGAAAAACGAATGGCGCGAGTCATTGGGGCCAATCCTCGGGCAATTCAACCCGAGACGGCTTAAACACCGCGCGGTTTGCAGCCATGAAGCCTTGTTCAATTCCGGTGCGTCCAATGGCAAGCCAACGCTTGTCGACCTCTGGATCAATGGCCAGTTCATCAAATAAACGCAGCACGCGCTCTTCAATGGCTTTGTTCTTTTGAACCTTTTCCACAGCCGCGTCACTTTGCGGGCGGTAGCCGGAAACAGGCAGGCCGGTGTTTTGAGAATTTGTCATCGTAGACTCCTAAACTTGGGGGATCGCGCGGGGCGTCACAAACCCGCCCCGCGCAGCACTGCTCCCCCGATCAGCGCTTCACCCCGGCCTTGGCTGGGGATTTCGGTTTTGCTTTTTTGGTAGCCGGGGCTTTTGCCGCCGCGGCCTTGGGCTTGGAGCCGTCCTCGGCAGCCAGTGTGTTACCCTCATGGGGCTTGGTACTCTCGGCCAATTGGCGTTTTAAGCTGGCGACCTTTGCTTCGGCGGTTTCGGCGCGCTCGACGGCCTCGTCACGCTGGCCGGCCAACTCATCAACCGCTAGATCAACTGCCGCTTTCACCACTGTCTCGGCAATCTCTTTGGCTTTTTCGGCAACCGCCTGTTCAAATTCGGCATTTTCAGCGTCAAGGGCCGCTTCTATATCGGGCCACAGATCATCCAGATCAGACAACGGCGGGATGGCACCGCTGTCTGCAAGTTGGCCTGCGACCCCGTGCGTTACGGAAACCGTAACGCCAGCTGGTTGGCGCACACCGTCGATTTTTGCCGGGTTAATTAAGGTGACTTCAATCAATTCTTCCATGATCATACCTCCTATGGTGCGCCAGCATTTTGAAACAGAAAGCCGCCTTCAGCGCCCACGAGGTAAGGCCTGCGCTCTACTTTGGTTGGATAAATCCAGCTGTCATTTGACCGCTCAAAATAGGGCGTTTCAACTTGCGGATAACCGCGCAGCTCGTAGGTGTAGCCGTAAGCTGGCACCATAAAGTTGTCGCCAGTTTGCGGCACATAGGCCAAAATGGCATCCTGCCCCCAAACATCCGAGGCCATGGCGGTGTCAGCCGCCGTTTCCGGCAGATAAACAGCACTGCCAACAACAACCTTTGCCACATCAAAGAACGAGGCCAACATTTCGACGGTAATCGAATCCTTGCTGGTGTACTTGAATTGGTCTTTGACCTTTGGGTGGTTTTTCAGGGCATTTGCCGTGTCTGGCCCAAGGGTCAGCACATTGGGATAACGCCCGATGGTGCGGCGAATGGCTTCGCGCGCGGCCTGCACATCACCCGCCGGATCACTGGTTGGATCGGTCCAGCGGTCCGTGCCGGTCAATGCCAGCTTGTGGTTGGCATCATAATTGGCCGCGTCACGCGCAAGGCTGGCGCAATCATATTCAAGGCCCAGATCAACAACATCCAGCACCATGTCCACGGCACCCGAACCAAGATCGATGCCCGGAATACTTAGGGCTTCTTCTTGGTGTTCAATCGGCACCACGCCTTCCAGCGCGTCTTGCACCAAAGACACCGGATCAGAGGCGTAGCCATATTGGATACGCTTTTTGTCGGCACCGGGTGCGCGGCGTGTGTTCAGCATCCGGAACGCTTCTTTGCCGAATTTCAGCACCCGCATGGAGCGGTTCGGGATTGAAACACGCGGGAACAAAATGCCCGCGATGAAGTCAAGGTTGCGATAACCGCGCGCGTGGGTCGACAGAATGGGGTCGATAACAGCGGCGGTGCGTTGGTTTATTCCTGGCATTTCAGATTTCCTTAGCGAATGAGGATGGTGACAAACTCACCGTCAGCTGCGGCAGTGAGGGCGGTGGCAAAAGGATTGGCGGGCGTAACGCCAACAACTTTGACGCCACCAGCGGCGGCGGTCATCAATTTTGCGCCTTTAGCAATCACACCAACCGCTTTGACGCGGGCAGTGCCGATAGTCAGCACGGCCACATCAAGGCCAATTTCCGTGGCGGGGTTTTTGGCCACACCTTTGACCGCCGCGTCATCGGTGGTAATTTTGGCGTCATCAAAACCAACCAGATCATAGGCATCAAACAGGCCGGTGGCCGTGGCGGTGAGACTTAGGACGTCCTGAAAATATTGCATGGGTTCCTCCTTTAGGAAACGGCAGCAACGGCGGTGAGCCATGCTGTGCCGGGGTTTTTATTTTGGAAATCGGTCGCCTTGGCATGCAGATCCATTTGGTCCTGTGCCACTGGCTTGCCGTCGCTGGCAAAGTCAGCGGTTTTGCCGTCGACAACTTCGGAAACATCCGTGCGACTAAAATCAACCACTTTGGGCTGGTCGCTTAGAATGGCACGAATTGCGGCGGCGGGCGTGATTTTGTCATCCCCAGCCGCAAAGGAAACTGTTTCCTCAACTGGCAGGGCGTCCAGAACCGCCACAACCTTGTTTTTTGAGGCGGGCAACAATTTGCCAGCCCCCACAAGCGCTTCAGCAAAGGCGACATTGTCACCGTGCGCGATTTTGTCCTCGCGCGCCTTCAGTTTCGCCTCACGGGATTTCATTTTGGAATCGCGCGCAGCGAATTCCGCATCATCTACATCAGCCACAACAGGCTCCTTTTTTGGGATTGGTTGAGATTTGGGCGCGGTAAAAACCGCACGATTGCCTTCCAGCTCGGTATCATCGAGCCAGTCAATTTTGTAGGACGACAAGGCTTTGTCAGCGTCTTCCAAGTCGAATTTTTCAATCAGGAATTCCCGCAAGCTACGAAACAGGCTTGCCGTTTCCTCAAAGCCGCGCTCGCCAAAACTGGCGGTAAACGTCACGATCTCCGCCGCATCATTTGAAAACTGGACGTTTTTCAAGCCGCTCACAGCAGGCGCAGCACCGCCCAAAAAACCAATGTGTTTGGGATACCAAGTGCCCGGCACCGGGTTGGCGGAATGGTCCGGGCGGAAAAAGGACAAGGACACTTTCTTATAGCGCCCCGCTTTCACCGCCGCGCTGAACTCCGGTGCGATTTCACCGACATTTGCATAAAGCCGGTCCGTCTCCGCATCAAAATCAAAGCCCGTTACCCAACCAAAGGCTGGCGCATCCGCTGCCGGATGCCCCACAACAATTGGCGCAGGAGCCGTTTCAGGATCATAGGCATCCGCAACCGCCTTCAGGTCAGCGGCGCTGTAAGACAATTCCGCGCCCTGCATTGGCGTGAAGGTGCCGGGGCGGAATACTTCAATACGGGCAGTTTTGGGTGCGTTGACGATCAAAGGCATTATGTCCATCCAGAATTAAGAACTGGTGGTCAAAATATGGGGGATGCAGATGTAAAAAAACCGGACAAAGGTCCGGTAGGGTGATTTATCTATCTGGCAGATTGTGCGCCAGATATTTGTGCCGCGCAAGAATTATTGCAAATCAATCCGACACCAACCGACAGATAGCGCCACAGCGCGAATCTAACGCATAGTTAACGGGGGGTGTCGGGTTTTCACGCCCTACACCCCCAAAAGCAACTCTTATTCACTGTGCAGCCAATTTTGCGCGATGTTAATAATTTCGCTTTCATCGTCTTTCGAGATGCCCAGAAACGGGCGTGCGGGAATGTTGATCGTATGGGCGGGAATGGTCACCTTGGTTTTCAGGTTGGCATCTTTTTTGGTGCGAAACCTGTTGCCGACCTTTCCGGTTTTTTCATCTTTGTGCCGGTAAATCACCGCGTGACGTTCCGGCTTTTCGATTTTACCACCGAGTTGGTGAATGGCTGCATAAACCACCGGGGTTCCCACGGCGACCTGTTCGCGGCTTGCCCTTGCGCTGATCGATCCTTTCAATACGCCGGTCTCCCGCAATATTTTGAGGGCGGCGCGGCCACGCTTTTTTCGCCGCGCAATTGTTTTGGGCATCAGTTTTTGCCAAGGAATACCAGAGGGCGCGGTCTCGCGCTCAAAATTGATATGTGTCGAGCGGATCATATGCGCGCCGACGTTTTTGTAGAACCCGGCAGGGTTTTCCATGCGCTCAACCAGTTCGCGCAGCTGATCCCGTTTTTCTTGTTCATTGAGTTCGACTTGAACGCTAACCCCAACCATCTTGAATTTCCCCTTTTCGGACACTATATATAGACTGTTGGCGAAACGAGGCGGTGATGGCCCTGATAGATTCGCAAACGAAGCGGTTGGATCACCCCTGCCGCTATTTCTTTGACCGCTTATAAAGTAACTTGCCGCCGCGCCGCTTATGCAGCAACCGCAAGTCAGGTTGGCCATTTCTCTTGGTTGGCGGATAGGCAGTAATCGCATCCCAGAATTTCAGGCCAATTTCAAAAACGATCAATAGGCCGGTTTTCTTGTCAACTCGGATATAGCGGCGATCCACCACCAACCGTTCACCCTTGCGCGCAAGGCCAATCCAGATTTCATCGGGATCCATAATGGCCTCGGCAATCAAAGGGGTCAGAACCTCGCGGCCCCGTTTCAACACTTTGAAAACACCCGCGCGGTCGCGAAACAGCGCGTCGGAAATCGGGATGCGGGTGCCGGATTTATCTTCAAACAAGATCGCGTCGCCGATTTCCGCGCCAAAGGCGTCCATGAATCCGTTGACATAATCCTCGGCCTCCAGACCCGTCGCCAGCGGCTTGGCCACAAACGGCCGCGCGTCTGCAATCAAATCCTCAATCGGCTCTGGTTCGTCAATCACCACCGCGTGGCGACCCTCAATGGTCAAACCACCAGCCTCTTCAATCAGGGCCGAGGGCACAAGGCCGCGCTCCCACAGATTGCCCGGCTGGTAATCCCAGCCGTAGCCAATGCCTTCAGGCAACAGGACAGTTTGGCCGCTGGCTTTGTGGAAATACGATTCCATAATGATTTCCGGCGACGGGTCCGGCCCGTCTTTGCCCAAGCGTTTCAAATCACTTTTGGACAAGGAATACACCCCGCACGAACACAGCCAATCATTGGGTGGGAAATGCGTATCCCAAAACGGGTCATCGTGCATTAACACCAGACCATCCCAAGCAAGGTGGGTTTCGCGCGGCTCTAACGGTACACGCAAATCGCCATGAACATATTGCCAATAGGGCCGCAGCTTAATAACAGCTGGATCGCGCATTTGTTTTAGACGGCCCGCCATATGGCTGGTGCGCATGTTGGTAGCAAAAATCGTGCGGATCCGCCAATTGCGCCCGCCGTTATAATCCCAGCCGTATTTCTCGACGATCCGGTCAAACTCTTTGCCAAAGGCACGGATATCTTGGGTTTCAGCAGCTTTTACAATTGCATTCTGGAAATCCTCGACCATTGCCATATCGGTGGCACCGGCCACCATAAAGGCGCGGTCGTGATCGCCGTACATCACATCGGTCCACGCGGTAGTGGGCTTGCCGCGTTTCTGGCGCAGAAAATCTATCTGCTCCTGAAAGGTCAGCCCAAAGGGCGCATCGGCAAAGCTATCTGCGCCCTCGCCATCTTCAAAAACCGCCTCGCGGCCCTGCAATGCCGCCAGCTCCATACCCTGTTCAAGCTGGCGCGCCAGTGCATCCGGCGTCCACGCCGCCGCCAGTTCCAGCAGGTTACGCGCGGCTGCCTCAAAATCCGGTGCGGCTAATGCGGTGCGAATTGCCTCAAGGCGGCGCTCAAAATAACGCGCGGTTTCGGTTTCCAATTTGCTTACAACCCGCGCAACCGGCCCGTCCGGATCCGCAAAGCAAACGTGATTATTCAGTTTTTTTTTACGCAAGTGGGCAAAGGCCGAGTTGGTATCCACGATTTTGTCGATTTCACGTTTGCGCGGATCCTCTTGTGTTGGCCGTGCAGTAACCAGATTATCAATCACCGCGTCGGACAGGTCATCGACAAGACCAGATGCCACGATGAATTCACGGGCGACTTTATCGTCATCAATTTTACCGGCCACAACCAAAACCGCTTGCAATGCGCTTGTGGAGGCCGTCACCGCTTCTGCTTTTGCTTTGTGGACTTTGGCCTGTTCTAACTCATTTGCAGCCCGTGTGCGCCAAACACTCGGCACAGCGGCACCGGGTACATTGTAGTCAACAATCCACGTGAGCAGGGTTTCTTTCAGGGTGTCAGATAGCAAATCGCCATCGCTATCCACCAGCATTTGCAACATGTCGGCGTGGGTTTGAGAGGCCGCGCGCGAGCCGCCCCCATCAATATCGGTGGTCAGGGTTTCGCCGTTCACACAGATCGAGATTTGCTTATCCCAATATTTCAGGAAGTCTTGATAGGTCACAGAACCGGAACGCGCCGCCTCCAAAAACTTGACGTTGGACCCGATTGGCACCGTAATGGCCGCACTTGTGCGCAACTGTGACAAGGTGTTCAGATATTTGCGCTGTTCGGCACTATCCGCCCCATAAGGCGTTTCGCCAATAACCGTGGGGCCTGCGAATTTCTCCAGAAAATGCAGCCAGAACGTAACGCCTTCGCGTTTGAACAGTACAGGCCAAAACAGTCGGGTACCAAGCCCGAGGCCGTAAGGATTATTACCTTTTACCCCGTGCCGATGTACAATGAATTTGCGCTCCGGCAGTTTGATTCCGTCGCGGGCATCCCGCCAGGTTAACAGCCTTGGCTGCCAATCGTGATCAAACACAAATCGGCGCTGGTCATGGGACACAATTTCAACCGGCACAATACGCGAACCGTTACGCGCCCAGATGATTTCAGAAATCGCAAAACCTTTTAGTGTCGCATCCAACAGGTCTTCGCAAATCCGATCAAACGGCAGGGCTGTTAAAACCTCGCGAACGACATCCGCCGCCGCCACATCGCGCGGGCTGTCAGAGGCGGGTTCCACCTCCCATTCCCGTGCCACAAGGGTTTTCTTGCGCTTTTGCAACATGGCAAAGCCGTGGGTGTCGCGCTCGATTTCATCATAGATTTTCAAACCTTTGCCGCCACCGCGCTGGATCAGCGTGTCGTCGACGTATTGCAGAGCGCCCGAATAGTAAGGGATGGTGATGTCATTGGCTGCATTCGCAATCAATTGCTTGGCGTCACTCGGCAGGTTTTTGCGTTCTGATTTTGTCAGTTTCTTGTTTTTCATAGTCGGTAATCTCCGAGCCGATCAAGTGTACCAGACGGGGCGACTTGCACACCGCCACTGGCCCCGGCCATGCCGCCGGAATAATGCAAGGCGTTCTGCCAAAGCATATCCAGACAATCCGGCCCGTCGTCATGATCCGCATTGGGCCATTGTTGCAGCTGGTCAATCAGGGTTGTGTGGTTGGCGTTAAAACGGATCAGCCCAGCCGCCACAGGCGGTTGCAGGCGTTCAATGCGCAAATCTTTGTCGGTGTGTGGGATGATCGGAATGGCCGATATGGCAACGCCCTGTTTGGCCGCTTCCTGCATCAGGCTGGTGCGCAAGAACTCTTGAAACTGCACCGATTCAACAAACCAAAGCAATGCGCGATATTCCCGTTGCAGGGTAATCGTGTCCGAGACAATAATATCCGGCAAGCGTTTGCGAATAGAGGCCTCAACAAGGTCCATCCGGCCCGTTAACCGATCATAGCCGCCAATCAGAATGGCCGAAGGATCACGGCCTTTGCCCTTTTTGCCAAGCGAGGGATCAATCGCGCCAAAGAAAACCATGTTGGGGATTTTCAAGTTCCAGTAGATCAATTTGCCAAACGGGTTGCCGTCGGAAATCGGCTTGTTCTGGTATTCCGATTGGAACGCATCATGGCCAGCCGCGCGCTCAAACATCAGGAAAATCAACGGCTGGATGGCGGGCCAATTCACAACTGCGCCAGCATCCATATCAGTTTTATGCCCGTCGTAAAATTCCTGCGCCGCGTCCTCGCCGTCATTCTGATAGATTTCTTCAAACATATCCCACAAGTCCATGCGGTCCGGCCATTTTACAATCGCCTGAAACTCGGTGACATTCCACACCGGCGATTTGGCAGCGCGCACAATCACTGCATCAAAATGCAACACCGTGCCAACCCAAATCACATCCATTGACCCATCCGGCGGGCCAACCTTCAAGGCAGCGCGGGCAACCCAGCTTTCCAATTTTTTGCGTTGGTCTGGCGAGCGCACGGCCTCGTCATTCTCCAGATCATCAAAGAACATCAGGTCAGGGCGGTGCGGTCCATGGCGGCGTCCGCGAATTTTCTGGCCTGCGCCCAAGCCCTCAACTCGGATATTATTGGCGGTCACAATCTCGCCCTCGCGCCAAATCCGCCCGGCACCGCACACCTTTGGAAAGTCAAAGCGCAGCCGTGGATTGCTGGTTAATTCCGATTTGATGGCCTCAATCAACAGCGCCGCCTGTGAATACACATCGCAGACTTCCAGAATATATTGCTTCTTGCCCAGCATGATGCAGTAGAGCGCAAAGCCCAGCGACAAATGGGTTGATTTTGACGACCCACGCGGCGCAATGAACAAATCCCGCACGCCTTTTTCGGCTGTTAGGATTTCCGGTACCCGCGCAAAAATATGCCGGTGAAACAGGCTATGTTCGCCTTTGACGTAATGCGGCAGGTAAGTTTCCAAAAAGAACTGAAAGCCGTCTTGGTCGTCCTTGACCTGCAACAGGCGGGCGTCGCGCGCGACCGGATCGGCGGGAAATTCGGAAACTTCCAGCTCAATCCAACGGGAAAAATCCTCGGCCATTTGGGCGAGGCTCTTGCGGAAATCCTTGGCACTTACCGCCTTTTTGATTTGCGGGCGCTTCATTGGCTATACAGCTCTGGCAGCCTCTCCCCGAATGGTTCCAGTATTTCCAGCACAACATTGGCATGTTGTGGAAATTCTGCGCGCACAAAATCCAGAAGGTGACGCATCACATCCTGCGCCACGCCCAATTCAGAAATCGACGGGGCCAGCTTACCTGCCGCCGAGGTCATCTTGGTCATCGCATCGGCCAGCGACACGAGGTGTTTCACCTTTTGGTCAACCGGCACCGCGTCGCCTTTGATTTCCTCAAGCAAGGATTGCGCCATGACCATGAAATCTTCAACGACGGTCGAGACAACCACTTCTATGCCTTCGCCTGCAATGATTGAGGCCGAGCGGGCAATATCCCAATCGTCGCCCTTCTTTTTGGCGTTGGATTTCCAACGGCCAAAGGTCGAGCGGCTGACATTGTACAGCAGCGCAATGGTTGTGCCGGACATACGGCGGTAAATGTAATCCGAACGCGCTTTGCGGCGGGTGTCGTCGTTAGCCATTGTTGAGGCCTCCAGCCATAATAAACGCAATGACGCCGGTGATGATCGAACCGATGATCAACCGCACAACCCAAATATTGGTTGATTGAATTTTCTCCAGAATTTTTTCAATATTTCGGTAGCGCTCTTCGCTAACCGCATTATCCGTTTCCAAACGCTGAATCCGGCCTTCATGGCGGTCCAGACGGCGATGCGCTTCCTGAAGCCGCTCTTGGCTTTCCCCTTGCTGGATACTCATTTTGCTACCTTTCCCCAACGTGCAGACACAAAATCTTTCACTGTGTGCCCGCCCATATAAAGCGCGATGTAAAGCGCGTTCAGCTGGAATAGCATTGCCAAATCTGATTGCGGCAGCGCAATTTTCCAATAAGCATTGGCAATGTGGATGATCACAATGTTCCAGAACCACAGGACGCCAAAGCCATACATTGCGGCAGGTCGCCATGCCCACGTCCAGACCGGCTTGTCCATTTCGCGCTGTAACAAGGCAAACTGACCTTCAACCTCGGCCGCATGAAGTGCCACCATTTCAGGCGCCATACGCTCAACCTCATGCAGGGCCTCAATAACAATGCCCGGATCACTCGCAGCCAGTATTTCCAAATCAGAGGGCGTTGTGCCCGCCCTGTCTGCAATCACCCGAACAATGTCCGTGGCCAGTTGCGCGCGCCCCGCGCCCAGCCGTTTGGTCAGGATTTTCTCAATCAGGGGCACACCGATTTGGGTGGCCAAGGCAATCAAGGTGGCAGACATATCAAAAGCTCCGTAATTTTGCAGCGGCGTTGGGGAATTGGTTTTGGATTTTCACCGCAATGGCATCGCGGTAATCAAGGCCCAGCTTGCTGAACCAGCCAGCGGAGAGGCCAAGGGCAATCCAGCCCAAGAATTCAGAACCGGGCAAGTCGGCCAAGATTTTCGCCCATCCGTCGAATTGTAATTCAACAAGTGCATTGGCCCCAACAAGGCCCGGTACAATGGGTTTGCGACGCGCATCACTCATCCGCTGAATCGTGGACAGCGTGGCGCGGCCAATAATACCGTCGGCAGTCAGGCCGTGGTCTTTTTGAAACTTGATAATACCCGCGCGGGCAATTCCCAAAGGATCATCGCCCGTGTGATAGCCCAAACCCTTGAGTGATTTACGGAGCGCCGCCATTTTGGCCGGAGTAAATTGCGGCACCACCAAACGCGCTAAACCGGATAGCTCAAGATTATATTCGCCAACGTAACTGCCAAAGGCAATCAGCGCATATTCTTCGTCGCGACGCCGCACCAAGCCCGGAAAGACCTTGCCGCCGCCTTTGGTCCACATACCCAAACGACGCTTCACCTCGGGCCAGTCCTTTATCCGAAAGAACGGAACCCAACTGGCGCGCCCGATGGCACCGGTGTTCCAGTGGAAACTCACACCGCCGTCGAATTCATGCTGTTTTGCTACGGGCATCGCCAGATTGACCGCTGGCTCGTAATTGCGCCGCAAAGCCTCCTGCAACAATCGCGAGGCCTCTGCCTTGTTAATCACCATGCCGGGTTTTGGTACAACAACCCCTGACGCTTTGGTCAACCCGGCCCCGATGGTCCAAATTCCAACAACGTCACGATAGGCGCGCAATACCACACCCTCATTGCGCTCCAGAAAGGCAATACCTTTAACGCTGGTTTTGTTCTTGGACATGATGCACCTCAAATTCGATCCGTTCTGACTTTGAGGTTTAATTGCAGATTATGGGGGGGACATAAGGCCGGACATAGGTCCGGTTAGGGGCTATTCGTCGAATAATTCAAGCTGGTTGAAGTCAACAAAATCGGCCTTGTTTACAATACGGCGCACATGGCGAACCGATATTTTTAACTCTTGTGCAACCTTGTTGCGGTCCATTCCCTGCTGGACCAGCCGGCGTACATCCCGCGCTTTAGTGCCACTGCGCGCATGGGGAACATAGGTTGCGCACCCGGACATAAACTCACATAGCGCATAACCGTCACTTTCACCAAGCGCCAATATTATCGGATGATCCGCGCTCGGTTTTTTGGGGAACTTCATCTCCAAACCGCCAAATTCCGCAATCAGTTTCAGCGCAACCCGAACCCCAAGCGACTCGGCCACATCCACAAGGGATTTGGGCAGACCGTCAACAGGTATAGGTAGATTGCCACTCACTTCCGACGCCCCCAATTTAAAGGCCGGCAATTCTTGCGGGCGTTAATCAGGGTCACAACCTTGCCACCGCGCATCCGGTAATCCGTGCCGTTAACCCGCAGCCGCTTGGCACCACAATTTAACGCCTCGCGGCACTCGCTGTAAATCTGGGCACGGATCGCCTCGACCTCCACCACGCTGTTGCGCTCCAGCCAACGCAGGACCGCATGGTCAGTCACATGTTCTTGGGCTTTGGTTTTCATTGCTCTGCCGCCTCGAATTTATCAGTCTGATTGCCCCAAATCTCGTGGTCCTCCCACGGCTCGCGGGCAAACAGCTCCGTGAAATATTGCCGGGGCAACAGGCGGTCGATCATTTCGCGCATCTGTACCGGTTTGCGGGAATGTTCGCGCCGGATTGCCTCGATCTTGTCGGGGATGTCTGCAATATCCAGCGGTGCATCAATCACGTTGCGTTCGGATTTTGAGGTGATTTGCGGCTTGCCAATCTTGCCAATCAGATATGGCTCGCTGGCCGAATGCTGAACGTAACCGGTGCCAAAACACAGCTTCCAATTCACCGTGCGCTTGATCCACGATCCGCCTGTCACATAAACGAACCCCCACGACTCCATCACCTCTTGCGCCTGCTTCAGGTGCGGCCATGTGGACCAGAGAAACAAATAGCAATTGGGGCCAGCTAGGTCTGCAACTGGCAGGGCTTTGATTGCATCCAAAGGCATGGTGTCATAATGGGCTTCCGGCGATTTCTCGTAGCCTTTTTCGGAATACATCTCATACGACCACGGCGGATCAGCCAAAATCGCGCCGTATTTCATCGGAGTAAGATCGGTAAAGGGCCAGTTTCTCATGCGCACATCCGCCCATCACAACTTGAAATTGCTCCAGAGAGTGCATAAGTAAACAGCCATAATATAGAAGAAAACAACTGACCAAATGGATTGGAAAACCCATGCAGATTTTGAAGATTGCCACCGTTCTCTTGGCCAGCTTGCTCGTCAGCACCGCACAGGCCGATTGGGATCACACCAAATGGGGCCAGTCGCTGGAGTCGCTGTTGGAAATGGAGGAGTATGATGTTGAAACTCAATCGGGCAAAAGCATTTCGCCTTTCCAGATATATTCCGATTATGAAATCAGCTTGAATGCCTTCGAAAGCCCCTCGGCAAGTGCAGAGGTCACAATTGATCTGAATAACTCGCACATTTTCGGCACCATCAATTTCATGCAGAACATTAACGGCTTGAGCGCAATCATTATTCAACTGAACAACCAAGAGGCTGGGCTTTCTGTTTTGCTGGAAGACCGCTACGGCGCACCCGATTTTACGCGGCGCGAACAGGTCAGCGCCGATTGCACCAAGCGCACCCATTTCTGGCGCGATGATCAATCCGGCAACAACATCCGCCTGATCGACGCAAATTGCACCGAGCGCGACGACCTGCGCCTGTTGATCTACTCGCCGATCCTGACGGCTGAAAACAGCAGATTGTAAACCGGACAAGTTCATTTTGCAGGGTCCGGCAGCGGCCCGCCGCCATTCGCATAGGCTGAAATTTCTTACCCGTCGGAACGTATCCCTACAGTATCACTATTTTGTGGACACGGGCATTTCAATGGATTTGCAATCGTGCCGCCGTCTTTGACGTCAACCACCTCTGCTGACACCAGCATATCAGCCAACCATTCTTCATACTCACCCTCGTCATCTCTGCATTCCAGTTCACCTTCAGGTCCTTTCAGATATAGGGTGCGGCGGGGTTGCAGGTGTTCAAAGGCAACATCAATCGCGGGCTTAATGTTATCTAAGCCAGAGCCGTTTCCACCGACAACTACGGTGATTTCAGTCCGATAGGTCCAACAGCCAAATACCAGTTTCACTGTCTTATTGGATAGATTGCCGGAAAGGTTCATGTTCGGGTCAATATTCAGCATCACGCTCTCGCTTTCATTTTTTTCAGGGCTTCAATCACGCGGCTGGCCTGTGCGTAGGTCATCCATTCCGGATCATCGCAGTCGGTCATTTTCTTCACAAAGGCCCGCAGGGATTTAACGCCGTCCTCGCGCCAGATGCCGCTGCGTTTCAAATCACCCCAGAGCGCGTAGACTTTGCGCACATAGCCCTTTTGCGATTTCTTGATGGTGCCAAACCCGCCGCTCCAGCCCATGCGCTTGAATTCTGCAATCACCAGCCCACGCGCAGTTTCGGTCATGCCGCTACTGGAGCGCTTGCCCGTCACCCGTTCCAGCACATCGCGGTAAGTGTCATCGTCAAGGCAAAGCTGTTCCTTGGCGATGTGGATTTTGGCAAGGCTGGCGTTACGTGTCACGGGAACACCCCGCACAAAGGTCCAAACTCTCTGCCGTTGGCCTGAAGGATTTGCCACAGAGGCGGCAATCATCCCGGTCCGCGTCGTCAATTTCCGGCTTGGTCAACGCCCCGGCCAGTTCGATTTTGTTATAACGCTTGAAATTCGCCCATTTCCCGCGCAATGATCCAAAACTTTTGCCAGCGCTCGCAGCAACATCCTTGACCCGTTCGCCTGCCTGTATCCGGATCAGGGCAGCATCAATTTCATCATCGGTCCACGCCAGAGGCTTTACATTGCTGTTCTCTGCGGCTTTGGGTGCGGCAGGTATTTTCAACTTAGCAGGTTGCCGCTTCAACTTTGGCGGTGCGGCAACGTCTTCTACCAGTTTGGGTTTTGTCTTCGCAGGTTCCATTGCGGGCGGCTGTTCATCAACTAAAGCCGCCTGCAACGGGGCCTTGTCTTTTGCCTCTGGCGCGGCTTCCATGTAGTCATCAACCAGAAAATCAAACACTTTTCTGGCCATTTCTTGATTAGGAAACACCCCAACCACGACCGGCAATGTCTGAATAATTTCAAACTGGCCTTGGTCTGTCTCTTGTAATTTGAACTGCATCTTAAACCTCCTTGGCTGCTCGTCAGATCGGGAACACCACATGCGAAACGGCGCGGATCCCCGCGCCGTTTCGCATGTGTGGGGTTAGTTGAGTGCTTCCTTCAGGCCCTTGGCGGCAGTGAATTTTACGCCATTGCTGGCCTTGAATTCCGTCTGCTCACCCGTGCGCGGAAGGCGGCCCATGCGCGCCTCGCGGTGCGTGGGCTTGAAGGTGCCAAGGCCGGGCAGCGAAACACTTTCACCACGCGATAAGGCATCAGTTATTTCTTCGCAAAGAGCATCAAGGACGCCTTCAACGGCCTGCTTTGTAAAGGCTCTTGGTCCCGCGATATTGTTCACGAGTTCAGTTTTCGTTAGTTTTCCCATAGGATTTCCTTTCAGGGAGTTAAGCGCAAACTTGCGCGGCTTCCTGCGCGATGCGCAGAATGGATGTTTTGGCGTTGGTTGAGGCGGTGCGGTAGCTTTCCAGCAACAGCACTTCGTCGCGGCAGGTGACCTCGTTTTCGGGAGTGGATTCACCATTCAGGCCGCGAAAAAACCAAGCTGGTTTAACGCCCAACGCTTTGGCGATATCCACAAGGCGGGATGAACTTATGCGGTTCTTGCCGGTCTCATATTTTTGGATTTGCTGAAAGCTTAGGCCAAGGGCCTCGGCAAGGCCGGATTGCGTCACGCCAGTGGTTTGGCGGCGCAGCTTGATGCGCTTGCCAATGTGTTTGTCTTCAGTTCGGATATTAGTCATGGGGGAGTTTCCTTTTATGGTTACGCTTCGGGGAGTTTCAGAACGCCGAGACTTGCTAACATTTCAGCCTCGGCAATCCACAAATCACGCATCACTTGCCAGTTTTCTGAAGGCGGTAGATTGCGGATTATTTCGATAATTCGGTCAAATTCTTCGTATGGATCAGGGCCAAGTTCAGCACCGAAAAACAGGAACATTTCGGCACCGCAAACCATTTTGTCATAGTGTTGGACAGCCTCGAACGCCTTTTCCAGATCAAGGCCCCACGCAGGAACAATCTGTCGATCCAGCACGGCCTTGGACTCGTTGACAGCTTCGGGCACCATTTCGGATTCGCAAAAGAAATCGACATTATTAGAAATGAACGCAACGGCAGGCGTGATGATGTCGCCTATGAATGCCTCATGGGCATCATGCAACAACCCCCAAGCGGCAGCCTCTGGACGGCGACACAGGCGCGAAACCACAAGCGAGTGCGCCGCAACCGAGTATGGCTTAGGGGTGCGCCCGTTAAAGCGGTTGATCTTGGCTAACGTGTCGCCAATGGCCTCGGCAGTCATGGCGGAATGTGGCAGGTTTTCCAGCGTTACCAAACCGCCCTGTGTGTGAATTTCAATACCCATAATCACACCGCCGCCAGATCGAGCGAAATGGCGCTGCGCACACCTGTTTCGGTATCCGTTTGATAAAACCGAACATAGGTTTTTGAACCAGTGACGCGGACAGCATCACCAATTGCATCCATTGCCCGCTGCCATTCACGGTCTGTGATTTCATACTGGCGTAAGGCCAAGACACGCCCCGTATCAATGCGGCCCTCTTTGCCCACCTGAAATGCGCTATTCACCATCGTTTTCAAGTTGTCAGATGCCCCGACTGACCACCGTTCAAGGCAGGCATCAACCAAATCTTTGGCAGCCTGCAATTCTGGCCCAAATGAAATTGTTTCAGAAATTGCGACCTGCATTTCAAACTGGCCGTCATAACTGCGCAGGGTCATGTTGCCCTTTTTACCGCCTCGTTTGGCTCCGTATTTTTCAGCAATAAGCTGGCGAAAAACCACGGCTTCATCCAGAGCCATCCGCTTGAACGTGGCGAGTTCCTTGCTTAAGATTATTGCCTTGGCGACCAGCCCACGGACCATCTGATCCTCCAGTTTATGCATATCCTTCACATTTGCATCGGGGATCAAGTTGCCTTGCGCGTCCCTCCAGTATCCTTCTGGCACAGCTTCAATATTCATTTTTATCTCCTCGTTTGATTGTTTCAGGGTTTTGGGAACAGGCCTGACAAGCCGTCCACTGCTTGAACGCTTTGGGGTCATGTGTGGGCATCGGCGCGCCGCGCAGCTCTTTGCAAAGCGCGGGTGCAATATCGCTCTTTTGGTGCGGGCATTTGATTTTGCTGGCAAAAACTTGCAGCACACGCGCCGCAATTTTATGCGGATCACCGGGGTAACGGTCATGATGCACCAGTGAAACAGAGCTGCGCGCATAGCCCAGATCAGCCGCAACATCGGTGACACCGCGCGCGCCGATTTCACCCGCAAGGATTTCGCGCCACTCTCTCATAGCGAAACCTCTTCGCCAGTGTTGTGGTCATAAATCGCCGCTGCGTTGGCGCGATAAGACGGGGCAATCTCGCCGGTGCAATTCACCAGCTGGTATTTGAGAAAACCGTTAGAGGTTGGTTTTGACCCCTGCACCCGTTTGCGATTGACCCGCAGATAACCCGCCTTGACCAATTGCCCGCAAAACTTATTCAGGGAATTTTCAGGGTTCTTGTCGCCCTCACGCGCCGCCGTCATCTGTAGGTCGGCCAAGGTGAACCGCTGCAATATTCGCATCGCGTTCCACGCCCGCTGGCGCAGTGTTGCGCCCTTGGGTGCCTTGGCTTTGGCATGGGGTGCATTGGGACCAGAGGTCAACGTGCATCCATCTGCAACCGCCTTGCGGCCACCTGTTGTCAGTTGAAAACAACCGACTGAAATGCGCTCGGCGTAGCCCTGTATAACCAGTTTCGCGGCACCATCTGAAATTTGACGGTTGCTCAAGTTCAATTCTTCGCACAAGTCGGACAGCGTTTTGCAATGACCATCAAGCGCGTAAAGAATGCTATTCATGTGGGTTTCACCGGATATCGTCATCACGCCGCTCCCGGTACAAAAATGGCTTGGCCGGATTTCCGATCATTGATCAGGTGTTTTCCAGCCATATCTGCAAGGCTTAAACCGTAATTGGGCGAACTTGGCGGGTTCAGAAATCCAAACCTCTCCACCGCCACAATGGCCTCGCGGATTTCGCGGTTGAAACCGCCCGTGGCTTTGTGAATGAACTTCGCCAGATCATCGCCAACAAGCACCTCGCATTGCTCCGATAGAAAGAATTTCACATCTTTCAAATCGGCAGGCTCAAACCGGATAAAGCGTGATGTGCGGCTGGCGACCTGTGGAAACCGTGCAAGGTTATCGCGGATCCGCCCCATGCCAACCAAAACAAAGGGCACACCTGCAATATCTGCAAGGTCGCGCACCGTCTCGACCAGTTTACCGTTGCGCGAAATATGATCCGCCTCGTCAATCACCACCGCAAACTGGCGTCCGGTGATTTCCGCATTATGGGCCTGTTCGCCCAAAGCCTTCATCGCCGCATTGAACCGCTTGGCATATCCAAAAGGCGGATGTACCCGCAGTTCTGTCAGCAGCTCTTCGAGCAACCAATAGGACGACCATTCTGTCTTGGCGCGCAGATAAATGCACTTCTCATCTGCCGCCCAGCGGCTCAAAATAGTGGTTTTACCAAGGCCGGGCAGACCATCCACAACCAACAACCGGCATTCATCCGCACCGCGTTCCTCAAGGGCATCAAGCCCGTCCATGAACCGCTGGTGGTTCGCCGTTTTTACATAATTAGGCTTCATTTACTGCTCCTGCACTGGCGTTGTGGAATGCGCGGGCTGCCCTCAAGGCGCTCGAAAGTGTCACAAGGTCGAAACCTTGGCCTTTCAATATTTGTGATCCCGCGCGGCGTTTTAGCATCTCGTGTAAAACCCTTTGCTGCCCCGGTGAGATGCTGCTTGGATCGGCAATCACCTGTTCTGCGACCGCAAATTCTGGCCGAGGTAACAACTCAATTGACTTGGCAGCTCTTCGCGCTTGAAGGGGTGGCGAAACATCATTTCTAGGGGCGTTGACCGGCTCCACTTGCCGTCCAGAATCCGCCGCCAGAAATGGCGCGGGTTGCATCGGTGTATGGTCAAGCTGGAAGGGCGTGTTTTGCTCTTCTTTGATGTCGCGAATTTTTTTCTCTGCCAGACGTAAACGCCCTTTAGTGCGCTTGTCCTCCGCTGCTTTTTGGGCAGTTCTCGGGATGTAATCGACCTTGTTACCGTAGTAATCCGCGACACAGATCAACCTTCCCGGCTGGCCTGCGGCGCGGTCAATCTCGCGCACCCAAACAAAACGCGCGTTATTGTCGTCATAGCCAACCAGCACTTTCTTGCCGTGATAGGCTTCCAAATCGTTATGGAAAAAACTGTTTGTATTCCATTCAACCAAGCCCCTGCGCGCCACCCGCTCGACATATGGGCGAAACAAATCATCCTGAATGTCAGCCTCAACCGGTACAGGCTCAAAGCCATCGGCCACATGCGCCGCCCATGCATCATTTGGTGACATATGCCGAATGCGGCCCGTTTCGGGATCTTCAAATTTTGGCAATCCGCTATGGGGCGTTGAATTATAGTCCACAACTGTCTGATTGCACATTTCTCGGAATTCATCCCAAGTTGGCAAAAGACGGGAAAATCCGAACTCTTTCAGGTCAGCGCGTGTTTTCTTATGGGCCTTTTCCGAGGCCTCTTTGTCCATATCTTTGCCCAAATAGGTTGGCAAAGTTTGCGCCAAAGGATTCCATGCCGTGCGGTTGAACCGCTCAATGATCCCCTTTGCCTGTGAATTGCGCGGCAATGCGTGGTACTTGGTTATCGACAATCGCCCCATCAAACCGTTGATGTCGCCGTCCATAATCTTGTTTTTGTAACCAGCACCCCGGTCCGTATAGAAAACCGCCGGAATACCATATTCCACACAGGCATTTCGCAAGGCCTCGGTCACCGCAACGGCATTCTCTTTTCTGGAAATCGCAATCCCGACACAGCGCCGCGTTGCAACATCAAGAATAGACGTAATTTCCGGTTTCACCGGACGGCTGGTTTTCCAATCCGCTATTTCCGCATCAAAAGTTTTGCCATCCGCCGTATAAATCGTTGTCGGCAATAGATTGTCTGTTGTCCGCTGAACATAGGCCAACCGCGAGCGTATCGTCAGCAATCCTTCACGCCCGACATTCTTCTCGATGTTGTTCAATTTGGTCCGAAGCGTGTATTCAACTTGGTTGAGAGACAGGGCCATGGCGGGATCCGTCACCGTCTCCATGTACTTCTTCAACGCCGCTGCGATGCTGGGCTTTTGCGGCTTGGCGTAAAATGTCAGAAAATCTGAAAAACCTTTTGGCAGCGGCTGGTCCACCATAGTGGGCGTGGGCGCAAGCCCACCAATGCCGCCCTCTACGCGGCCCTTATACCAATTGTAAACCGTGCTGCGGCTGATCTTTGCCACGCCCCGTGGCCGGTCATTGGCCAGCAACAGCAACTCTGGCGTCAACCCGAAACCAGCATCTGAAACCAATGCCGGCGCGGCCTGCAAAAGGGTCATTTCTGCCTGTGACAAGGCTGCACCTGCATCCCGCGCAGCCTCGGCATTCTCCCGATGTATGAAATGTTTTTGTGCTTGAACAAAGGCGTTGATCGCCTTGCTGCGCGTCATACCCCGTTCCATCTGGTAACGGTCAATCGCCAGCAAAACGGTGGACCGCGCTTCCATGGCCATTCGTTGCCGCGCATTCAAAGACAGGGTGCTGCGCAGCACCATCTTGTTTTTATCGTCTTCACGACGGGCATTCTGGGCTGCAAGTTCGCTGGCTTGGCGCTCTGCCAGAAAAATGGCCCCGTGGATCAGTTCCGGTAAAATGGACGTGTGATATTCCATGCCACCGCCACCATCGCGACCCGAACGCTTTCGCGCCACGTTGGCGGGCAGCTTATCCCAACCCTCCCTTTTAGCGAAGGCTTGCCAGCCGCTGGTCGACTTAGGAAAACACGTAAACCCGCGTTTCCTGTTTATCTTCGCCAACTCTCTGGCATTAAAAAACACCTGCAGGGCCTTCATATCAGATACGCCCCCGCCGCTTCAAATTCTCGATAATGCGATCTTCATTTTCACCGACAAGGCGGTCAAAGTTATCATCCGACAGGGCCGCAATTGATTTTGCCAACACGGCAAATTTACGCTCTACATCACTGACAGGGTGACCTTTCTGCAAATAGTCCAATGCGCCTTGCACACTGGTTGCGGGAGCATCCGTTGCTGCCAGTATTAAATCCAGAACCTTCATCTGCATCGGCGCGCTCTGCTCGGACAACAACTTCAACTCCGATTGCTTGCGGGCAATAAGGCTGCCAGCCAAACGCAATCGGCTGGAACGTGTCAGGTCAGACCAAATTTTAACGGCAAGCCGGATTGAGCGCTCTCCCAACCCGATCGCGTCGGCGGTGGCCTTGGCAAAGCCAAATATTTGAAGTTCGTCTCTATCTTGGTTGGCAGAACGAAAAGTTTGCGGTTTGCCAGCTTCTGAGGCAAGTGGCAAACTTTTCCACTTGGCTCCCTTGTTCTGATTGCCATGGTCGCCACCATGCTTGGCCTCTGGATACAGGCGTTCATAAACCCGCTTCAACTCATACAAATGATGGCACCGATCCAGCGCAATCAACTCATTGCGCCCAAGGTTCTCCATCACCTCTTCCAGTCGCGCCTCGTCATCGCTCACCGCGCCGCTTAATTGTGCGGGTATCTCGTCTATTCCCAGTAATCTGAAGGCTTCCAACCGGTGCAAACCCGTCACCAACCGAAAATGACCGTCGGTAATTCGCAGCGTAATCGGGTTGGTCAGCCCCTGTGCCCGAATTAATCCGGCCAACGCCTCGGCCCAATCGGCATCCAGATCACGCGCCCGATCTTCGGGCACGGTGATTTGGCTTAACGGCACCTCAAACAGGAGGCCCGGTTCGGCTTTTTCAATAGGGGAATTCATACTTACGCGGCCCCCTGCAAACGATCCGCCTCGGCCTGTACTCGCCGCGTATACGCCAATGTCACCACATCGCGCCCCGCCGCATCAATAATGCGGGTCAACAATTTCTTGCCTTTATCACCGCCCGATTGCCCGTATGTGGCGTGTCGCGCCGTGCTGGGGTTCACATTGTTCTCATTGCACCATGCCTCGAACTTCAACCCATTGGTGCGAAACGCCCCCACGATCACCTCGTGCAACAGTGTTCCGGTCTGGAACTTTTCATTCTGGTCTGCCATAATTTCCTCCGTGGGCCACCTTGCGTGGCGACCTTGCAAGCACTAATCTAGTTATATTGGCTAAATATACAAGCAATATTATTAGATCATGTAGGAAATATTACTAAATGCCTGAAATTGGTGAAAAAATACGCGCTATCCGAGAGCAAAAAGGCCTATCAAGACGGGCTTTTGGTGACCTTTTGGGTACTTCAGAGGCCAAAATTCAAGCTGTTGAAATTGGAAAGCAGCGCGTGGATCATGTGCTTTTAGGAAATATTACTAAAAACTTAGGATTGGATGCTAACTGGTTATTGTCAGAAACAACCACAATCACACCGCCAATTAGTGACAATAGTCACCAAAACGGAAACTTTATTCAGATCAAAAGATACGATATTACCGCCTCGGCGGGGCATGGCGCGGTTGCAGACAAAGAAAATGAAACAGGTTCTTACGCTTTCAACCAACTCTGGCTAAACCGACGCGGGTTAAAGTCTAACAACCTTTCGGTGATCTCGGTTGTGGGCGACAGTATGACGCCCGAACTGTCAGAGGGCGACCTTGTGCTGATTGATCACGCACAGGCCGAGGTCGTGGATGGCCGCACCTTCGTTGTGCGCTTTGGCGACAGCCTGTTCGTAAAGCACCTACAAATGTTGCCAATGAATCAATTGCAAATGATCAGCGCCAACAAAGACTATCCGCCAATCCGCCTAAACATGCAGACCGACGCCGCCAGCTTCAAAGTCATTGGCCGGGTTGTGGCCTCTATGCATGAATGGTAAAAGCGTTAGATGGCTCTGACGCTTGGCCCAAATCTAACGCGAAAAGCTACTTTTTTCCATTGCGTACCTCGCGGCGAAAAAACTACCTTTTGGACTGCTGTTTTTATGTTTAAATACAATTGATTGCGTGAGTTTGTCGACAAACCACAAAGATTCACTAAAAGTGGGAACCTTAAGCGTTTCAAAAAACTGCCGATTTCTCTCTATTGCCCGGCTCTGCTGTCAGATTTGACAGCCCTCAAGCGCTTGCCGATACGCTAACCTGCTAAATCCAAACACTTTCCCACAAATGCACCACCCTGCGCATCCATGCGCCACTTATGCTACCAAAACGGAACTTTATGCGCCACTAATGCGCCACCTTCCCCCAGTTTTCATACTGTTTGTCCAAAAGGCAAGGCCAATTTTTCGCGGCTATTCTGTCTATTAATCGTTTATTTTCAATGTGTAGCCCGAAACACCAACAATCTCCCCACTGTCCAGAAGCGGTCACCCCCCTACATATAGGGGGCAAAAACAGCTCTGCTGCAAATATTCTTGTCATTCACTGCAAATATTCGTGTCGAGCTACACCCCCACAAGAAGTAAATCCGTCGGGAAAAGGTTGAGATTTCCGCTAAGCTATTGAAAACAGTGGTGAGCCCTGATGGATTCGAACCATCGACCTACTGATTAAAAGTCAGTTGCTCTACCAACTGAGCTAAGGGCCCACACTTGTTTGGGCGTATTAGGCTGCGTCGCACGGAGGGTCAAGAACAAAACTGGAGCGTTTCGGTTTTTGTTTGAAATAAAAAATATTGCACGTCTGATCTATGCGTTATCGAAAGACCGGGAGCCGCGTATCAGCGTAGAGTCGAAACGCTTTAACAAAAAGTTGTGGGTCTGGAATGATTGTTGCGACTCAGGTATAGCGACCCAATGAATACAACGATCAGACATAAAGACGGCATGCCGTTTCTCAAGATGCACGGGCTTGGCAACGACTTCGTTATCATCGATGCACGCGCCAGCGATGATCCGGTGACAGGGGAAATGGCGCGCCTGATCGGGCATCGGTTTTTTGGCGTTGGTTTTGATCAACTGGCGGTTCTAACGGCGTCGGACGCAGCTGATGTGGATGTGGCTTTCTGGAATTCCGATGGGTCCACTGCTGGGGCTTGTGGCAATGCCAGCCGGTGCGTCGGGCGGTTGATACTGGAGGAAACGCTGGGGGCCTCGATGACCCTGCGCACTGCGCGCGGCGTGTTGCAAGTGAAGCGCGCGGCGGGTGGCTTGTTCAGCGTGAATATGGGGCAGCCGCAGCTTGATTGGCAAGACGTTCCTTTGGCGCGTGATGTGAATATGGTGACCCTGCCGCTGGACGGTGCGCCGGGCGCTGCCGGTATGGGCAATCCGCATTGTGTGTTTGTGGTAGAGGACGCCGAAGCTGTCGATCTGGCCACCCTAGGCCCGCGGTTTGAGTTTGACCCGTTGTTTCCAGAACGCACAAATGTCGAGTTTATTCAAATCCTTGACCGCCAAACCATCCGCATGCGGGTGTGGGAGCGGGGCAGTATTATTACTCTGGCCTGTGGTTCTGGTGCTTGCGCGGCTACGGTGGTGGCGCATCGTAAAGGGCTGACGGATCGCAAGGTGGAGGTGCGTCTCGATGGTGGCAACCTGACGATTGACTGGCGCGACGACGGTGTTTGGATGACGGGTCCCGCCATGCATGTATTTTCCGGCACGTTGACGGCTGAATTTCTGGACCAGATCAAATGAAAAACCCACCGATTTTTGCCAATATGGGCTGCCGCCTGAATGCCTATGAATCCGAGGCGATGAAGGAGTTGAGCGCCAGTGCCGGCCTGCAAAATGCTGTGGTGGTGAATACCTGCGCGGTGACCGGCGAGGCCGTGCGCTCGTCCAAGCAACAAATCCGCCGGTTGCGGCGTGAAAACCCGGATGCGCAAATTATTGTTACGGGCTGCGCCGCGCAAACCGAACCGCAAACCTTCGCCGATATGGGCGAGGTTGATCTGGTAATCGGCAATACCGAAAAGATGCGGCCAGAGACTTGGCGCAACCTTGTCAAAGGGCCGGATTTTCTGGGCGCAACCGAGAAAATACTGGTCGATGACATCATGTCCGTGCGGGAAACCGCATCGCATTTGATCGATGGTTTTGGCACCCGTAGCCGCGCCTATGTGCAGGTGCAAAATGGCTGCGATCACCGCTGTACTTTCTGTATTATCCCCTTTGGACGCGGCAATTCACGCTCGGTTGCGGCGGGGGTGGTGGTGGACCAGATCAAGCGACTGGTTGGCAAGGGTTTCAACGAGGTGGTTCTGACCGGCGTTGACATTACCAGCTGGGGGGCCGATCTGCCGAGTGAGCCAAAACTAGGCGATCTGGTGCAGCGTATTCTGCGGCTGGTGCCGGACTTGCCGCGCCTGCGGATTTCCTCGATTGACTCGGTCGAGGCTGACCCTGCGTTGATTGATGCTATTGCCAGCGAGCGGCGTCTAATGCCGCATCTACATTTATCCCTGCAAGCGGGCGATAATATGATCCTGAAGCGCATGAAACGCCGCCATTCCCGCGAAGACGCCATTGCCTTTTGCAATGACATGCGCAGCGCGCGCCCCGATATTATTTATGGTGCGGATATAATCGCGGGCTTTCCAACGGAAACTGAGGAGATGTTTCAAAATTCCCTGCGACTGGTGGAGGAATGCGATCTAACTTGGCTGCACGTCTTCCCGTTTTCCCCGCGGATCGGCACGCCTGCCGCGCGCATCCCGCAACTTGATCGCGCTGTAATAAAAGAGCGCGCCGCGCGATTGCGGGCGGCGGGTGCCGTTCGGGTGCAGGTTCATCTGGCTGCACAGGTTGGCAAGACGCATCAGGTGTTGATGGAAAACCCAACAATGGGCCGCACCGAAGGTTTTACCGAGGTGCGTTTTGGACAAGATCAGCTAGTGGGGCAGATTGTATCAACAGGTATTTGTGGCGTAAAAGATCAGCAGCTCCTCGCCCGGTGAAAACATTCCCACAGGCCGCGCGTCTATCCCACCGAGCGTAAGCGAGGCGCGGCCCAACAAATCTAGGGATTGGAACAATCACGCCGATTTGGCGGGAGGACGCCTTGAGCCGGAATCACCTAGCGCCCCGTACAAGCATGTCGCTTGGCAGGGGCAGGTTATTTCCACAAAGGAAAGACATAGGCCTATAGCTGGTTCGTGCCGCTCTGGTTTCACGCCCGCATCTGGGTAGATCTTGATCTTTTAGGCGTTTCTGGTCGAATGTCGCTCGATAATTCCAGAAACCTTGAACAACTTATTTGACGTCGGGGCCGTTATAGAAGCAAGTGCGCTAACACCCCGCAACCCCAGCGTGCGCTAACCCGCTACGCAGTTGAGGCCCGCAAGGTTGGCAGTCCTGCCGGATTGCAGGATGATGCGCCGGGGCCAATTGATGTGTTGCAGGCCATCGACGAATCGCGCTGGCTCAAAGGTATCATTGAAACGGCGGATGATCCGGCAGCCAGCCTGCGCAACATGTTGGAGTGGAACAAGGGGTCCGCCTATCGCGGCGACAGTGCGGCAGCAACATTGTCGTAAGCGGTCAAGCGGGTAAACCACCATTTGTCCAGATTATTACGGATCGTAGGTGTCAAACGTCCGCTGGTGAAAACACTATTTCAGCTGAAGTGGCGACAACGGTTATAGGTGTCTGACGTCAGCACTCGTGAGATAGATTTAGGGTTTAGCCAAAGGAGGATTTCTGATCCATCGTAACCTTCAAGGAGTGAAGATGAACAAGAAATCCGGAACAAGCAAAGCTGCGGCAGATAAGCTGGTCAAGAGCATCCGCCGCAAAACACGCCAAACCTATTCTGCCAAGGAGAAAATCCGCATTGTTTTAGCGGGCCTTCGCGGGGAGGAAAGCATCGCCGCACTATGCCGTCGCGAAGGTATCTCGGAAGGTCGGTATTACAGTTGGTCCAAGGAATTCCTTGAGGCGGGCAAACGCCATCTGTCCGGTGATACAGCTCGTCAGGCGACCTCACCCGAGGTAAAGGATCTGCGAAGTGAGGCGATGGCTCTGAAGGAGTGCGTGGCCGATCTGACCATTGAAAACCGACTGCTCAAAAAAGTATGGCAGGGGTTGGGGATACGAGGAATGAGATATCTGTTACCCGGCAGGCGATGTTTACATCGCTGAGAGGGCCGCATCTGAGAAATTGGAATTTATTCGCACAGTTGAAGGGTCACACCTGCCAGTAAAGCAAACGCTGGATATGTTGGATATACCTCGCGCCACGTTTTACCGTTGGTATGATGCATATATTGAAGGTGGCCTTGATGCTTTGGCGGATTGTTCACCCCGACTGTCCGTCGTCAGGTTTTTTGGTTCCAGAGGCAGCGTAATTTAAGCGAGTATCTGACTCATCTGGTTGGTTTCATTATGCGGCTCTGTGGTCTTGTCCCGCTTACGTTCCGGTCTCTCAACTCATTATGCGGCCTTTCGTTCAAATGCCAAGGGGCTTTTTCCACCCAACGATGAGTGCCGCCGCCGTGGATTGTAAAAGCCATTGATATACTGGAATATGGCCCCTTCGGCTTGACGTCTGGTTTCCCAGCGATTGCGCCAGATCAGCTCTGCCTTGAGAGATTTGAAGAAAGTTTCGACCATAGAATTGTCGTAACAATTACCTTTTCCACTCATCGAGACCTTGAAGCCATGTCTGGACAGACACTGCTGATACTCATTGGAACAATATTGCGAACCACGATCCGTATGATGAATGCAGTCTTTCGGTGGTTGTCGCAATGCTACGGCCATATTCAACGCCCGGATCGCCAGGTCGCGTTTCATACGGTTACTTACGGCCCAACCGATGACACGGCGGGAATACAGATCAAGAATAACCGCAAGATAAAGCCAGCCTTCGCGCGTCCAGATATAAGATATGTCGCCTGCCCATTTCTGGTTAGGTGCATCAGCAGAGAAATCCTGATCCAGTAGGTTGGGAGCTATATTAAATTTAGGGGCTGACCCAGATAACTACCTTAGATGATGTCTAACCCATTGTCTTAGCTGTAATAACTGATCTGAAGGGTCACTGTTGTTAAATCTCCACTCACACTCCTTCAAATATAACCCGAATTGAGCTTTTGGGATACCG
>JAJRPO010000053.1 GCA_024280735.1 Alphaproteobacteria bacterium
ACCCGGCAGGAACGCAACCGCGCCGCCCAGATCAACGGTAAAGCCACCTTTAACACGACCAAAGATAGCGCCTTCGACACGCTCTTCGGATTCGTAAGATTTCTCCAGACGGTCCCAAGCGGCTTCGCGCCGGGCTTTGTCGTGGGAAATAACGGCTTCGCCTTTGGCGTTTTCGACACGTTCAAGGAAAACCTCGACGGTATCGCCAACAGCAATGTCGGCCTCTTGGCCGGGAGCCGCAAATTCTTTCAGATCGACGCGACCTTCCATCTTATAGCCTACGTCGATGATGGCCTGACCGGATTCGATTGCCAGTACAGTCCCTTTAACAACACTTCCCTCTTCGGGTGTGTCAATTTCAAAGCTTTCTTCCAACAGTGCTTCGAATTCTTCCATAGTCGCTTTAGCGCACATATGTTTATCGTCCTTTTTCAAGTGTTTATCGGGCCTCACGGTTGGTTCCGCGGGTCTTTGGGTTACAGTTGATCGGCGCAGATGCTGAAAACAAACGAAGGGTCGGAAAATACCCCGACCCTGCCCGTGTTATTTGTTATCATTGCGGCTGCCTTGCCGATAGCGCGCGTATAGGGGATTTCCCCCAACAGGGCAAGGGGATGTTTAGGCTCAGGGTCCATCAATCCTGCACCCTAAGCTGTGCACCTATAACAGAAAATTGCGATAAAACTCTGGGATGACACCGATAAATCTGTAAACTGGTGCGCAAATGCTTTGAAACTTCGTGTATTGCCAATGAATTTTATGGGCAAATCTGCACAGCTACGGCGAAAAGGGGAAATAAATTGTTTAATATTACCAAATATTTCTGGAGCAGATGTCAAAATCTGTTTGCGATTTCGGCTTTTGTATTATTGGCCTTACCCACATGGGTCGGGGCGCAGGTAAACCCCTTTGCCAATGGCTGGACCTTGCAGGCCGATGCTTCCAAGCTGAATTTCCAATCCACCAAAAACGAAACCAAAACCGAAACCAGCAGCTTTGCCACATTTGCCGGTAGCATTGACGAAAGCGGCGTGGCGCGGGTGACGGTCAAGCTGGAATCGGTGGATACCAAGATTGATCTGCGCAACGTGCGGATGCGGTTTTTATTCTTTGAAAGCTTTCAATACCCCGAAGCGGTCATCACCACCCAGATTACCCCGTCACTGATTGCCGATTTACAGCAGGTGCGGCGCAAGACCATTCCGCTGACCTATACGCTGGATTTGCATGGCGTCACCAAGGGGTTCGAGGCGCAAACCGTAGTGACATTGCTGTCGGATGATATGGTTGCCGTGTCTTCGACCACGCCGGTTTCCGTGGCCGCTGCGGATTTCAACCTGATGGGCGGCATCCAGAAATTGCAAGAGGCCGCCGGTGTGCGGATTATCCCCACGGCCACGGTTACATTCGATTTTCTGTTTAAGCGCAACGGGTCTGGCGACAGCACCATGGCCGCTGCAACACCCCCTGAACAACCGGCAAGTGCTGCGCTGGAGCCAACAGGGCAGCTTGATGCCGCTGCCTGTCGGGGCCGGTTTGAAATTCTGTCGCGCACCGACAACATCTATTTCAACTCGGGCAGCGCGCGGCTGGATCCTGCCAGCACGCCTTTGTTGAACAGCTTGGTCGACATCATCAAACGCTGCCCCGATATGGTAATCGAGGTCGGCGGCCACACGGATTCAGACGGCAGTTCGGCGGCCAATAAACGCCTGTCCAAAGCGCGGGCCAAAGCGGTTGTCAATTTCCTGCATGCCAAGGGCGTTGACCGTAAAAGCCTTGTCAGCGTGGGGTATGGCGAGGATAAACCGGCCTTTGCCAATGACACGCGCGAAAACAAACGCCGCAACCGGCGTATCGAATTTGCGGTTATCAAGGGGTGAAAATATGAATTTGTTCCGGCTTACAGGAGCCTTTTGCCTCGCGGTGCTTGCCACATTGGCAATGGCAGCCACCGACGACAGCCCTTCCGGGTTACAATTGCTGCCCGTGGGCGATCAGGAACCCGAGGATGACGCCAAGAAAGAAAGCGATGTGCCCAGCGTTCAGCCCCCAACGGAGCCGATCAGCTTTACCGCGCCCCTAACCGTTGGCGGCCCCGCAGTGGAAGGCAAATCACTGGCGGAACTAATCGAGGGCAGCCCGCTGTTTTCGCCGATCAAAGGCCTGCCCGATGCGGTTTGGAAGGGCAAAAAATGCAGTGCTTGTCACAAATGGACCGCACAGGCGCTGTGTACGCAGGGGGGCACCTACCTCAAGGAAAACACCGCCTGGGCCTTGGGCAAGGAACACCCGCTTGGCGGCGGGTTGAAGCTGAACCTGAAATTCTGGGCGGAGCAGCAGTGTAAATAGGGTCAGGACCCTAAGTCTTGCGGATGGCCTATAAGCCGGATTTTGTCCAAGGGTTAGCCCCCATAGACGACCATTCATCTGGGCCTGTTGTTGCCAACAGGCTCTTGCAACCAACCCGGACCTGCTGGGGCAAAAGCGGCCCCGGACGCAAGCGTCCACGCGATCCCTATTTGGTTTTGCTCCCGGTGGGGCTTGCCATGCCGACC
>JAJRPO010000054.1 GCA_024280735.1 Alphaproteobacteria bacterium
AAACCAGAGAGTCTGATTGAACCGGGGTTCCAGATGTCTTTTGCCGCCACCACTGCGCTTGTTGCCACGTTTGAAGGGTTGAAACGCAGTGCGGCGTGGCGGCGTTTGCAGTCGGGCAGGATGCGGATGCTGCGCCCTGTGCTGGCTTTGGTGATCTCCTCGGCGGTGGCTGGTGCCGCGACCGCGCCGATCTCTGCCTTTCATTTCAACCAGATCGCCCATTTTGGCCTGATCGCCAACCTCGCCTCTGTGCCTGTCATGGGGATGGTTGTGATGCCTGCCGCGGTGATCGCTGGCGTGTTGAGTTTATTTGGCCTCGCCGCCCCTGCCTTTTGGGTGATGGGTGCCGGGATTGAGTGGATTTTAAGGGTCGCGGCGGCGGTCGCTGGCATGAAAGATGCGCTGAGCCTGATCCCTTCGGCCCCCTCAATGGTGCTGGCGTTGCTGAGCCTGTCGATGTTGTTTGTCATTTTGTGGCGGGGGCGATTGCGCGGGCTTGGCCTGCTGCCCGCCGCCGCCGCATTCGTGATTTGGGCACAAACCCCGAGGCCGGATATTTTGATTACCGATAATGGCCGCTTAGTGGGGGTGCAACAAGGTGAGGTTCGGGCGCTAAACCGTTATAAAGGCAATGGTTTTGCCGCTCGTGCGTGGTTGGAAAACGATGCGGACGGCGCGGATCAAAAGATTGCTTTCACACGGATGACCCAACCGCCCGATGATTGGGTTGTAACACTAGGCCGCAGTAAAATAGCCTATATCTGGCCCAAGAAAGCGGCGCTGGATTTGCTCGAAACCCGCTGCGGGCAGGTGGACGTGTTGATTGCCCCGAATAGCGGTCCAGATTTGGCAGGGGGGTGCTTTTTGATATCCAAAGCAGAGCTGAAATCAAAAGGATCGTTTGCCCTGTTGAACCACAAAGGCGCCCTGAAAATTCAGAGCGCCCGTGATTGGACTGGAAATCGATTGTGGAACAGGTAGCAGGTTTTACGCGGCGTCTTCGGTGCCGCTCCCAGTGTCCGTATTTTCCACTTCGGCCTCGACCACAGGGGCGGCGGCTTTGGTGATCTTTTCAATGCGGAATTCTCGCATGATAAAGGCCGGAACATGATCGCCCATGCCCATCACACGGTTGTCATTGCGCCGATCATTGCCACGATCATTACCGCGATTGTTGCGGCCCCGTGGTTGGCGTTCGTTTTTCTCCGGTGCGGGTTTGGAGTCCGGCGCTGCTTTGGGTTGTTCGGCTTTGGCCGCTTGCTCGGTCTTGGCAACCTGAGGCTTGTCGTTTCTGGGCGCGCGTTCCGGTCGCGGCGCACGTTCAGGCCGTGCAGCACGGCCCCCCTCGATCTTGGGCGCTTCCATCCGCTCGATCTTGTTCTTCACCAGTTCTTCGATTGCATCGAGGAATTTCTGCTCAAATGGCATTACAATGGTGATCGCCTTGCCATCGCGCCCCGCACGTCCGGTGCGGCCAATGCGGTGGACATAATCCTCCGCGTGGATCGGCACATCAAAGTTGATCACATGGCTGACGTCCGGCACATCAAGGCCCCGGGCCGCCACATCAGAGGCCACCAGAATTTTCAAATCCCCACCGCGAAAGCTGTCGAGAACCCTTGTGCGGACCGATTGATCCAGATCGCCGTGAATGGCCGCCGCATCAATACCGTGTTTCTTCAGCGATTTGCTCACGATATCCACGTTGGATTTGCGGTTGCAGAAAATGATGCCGTTAACGACTTCTTCGCCTTTAAGAATTTCCCGCAGCAAGGCACGTTTTTCCTTGGCTTCACCAGCACGGTTCGAGGCTTTGAATTCACAAATCCGCTGGGTGATGTTCTCGCCCGTGGTGGCTTGGCGTGCCACTTCTACCCGTGCAGGGTTTTGCAGGAATTCTTGGGTGATCCGCGTAATTTCCGGCGCCATCGTGGCCGAGAAGAACAGGGTTTGGCGGGTGAAGGGCGTCATCTTGAAAATGCGCTCGATGTCGGGGATGAACCCCATGTCGAGCATCCGGTCAGCCTCGTCTACCACCATGATTTGCACGCCGGTCAACATCAGTTTGCCGCGCTCAAAATGGTCCAGCAAACGGCCCGGCGTGGCAATCAGAACGTCAACGCCCCGGTCGATCTTCTTGTCCTGATCCTTAAAGCTGACGCCGCCAATCAGCAGGGCCATGGTCAGTTTGGTGTATTTTGAATAGCTCTCGAAATTCTCGGCCACTTGGGCCGCCAATTCGCGCGTTGGACACAATACCAAGGAACGCGGCATCCGCGCCCGGGCGCGGCCTTTGGCCAAGGCGTTCAGCATCGGCAGAACAAAACTGGCGGTTTTGCCGGTGCCGGTCTGGGCAATGCCCAAAACATCGCGCCCTTGCATTGCCAAGGGGATGGCCTCTGCCTGAATCGGTGTCGGTGTATCGTAGCCAACATCCTCAATAGCTTTAAGGATTTTCGGGTCGAGATTTAGATCGGAAAATTTAGTCATATGGGCCTGTTTTTTACGGCGTTTCAATTGCCGCTGGATGTCAAGCGGCCAGATGCCCAGATTGGCACCCTTCATCTTGCCCGCGTCTTACCTGAATTTGCGGATATGTCAACGTGTTGGGTGTTCAGATGGATATTCAGGCAGGATTGGGGCGATTGTTTCCAAAACGGATACAATGGTTCGGCGGAAAACTGTAGATTTCTGTTTTACCTTTCGCTAAGCCTTGTAAGCTTATCGATAAATGGAAGGGCCAAATCATGTATGAATACGCTATATTCTGGGAATGGATCATGTTTGCTGTACGCTGGGTGCATGTGATCACCGCGATAGCGTGGATTGGCTCCTCGTTTTATTTCATCGCGCTGGATTTGGGTCTGCGCCAAGCGCCCGGCCTGCCAGCCGGCGCGCATGGCGAGGAATGGCAAGTGCATGGTGGCGGTTTCTATCATATCCGCAAATATCTGGTGGCCCCGGCCGAAATGCCGGAACATCTGACTTGGTTCAAATGGGAGAGTTACGCCACTTGGCTGTCGGGGGCCGCAATGATGTCGCTGATATATTACGGTGGCGCAGAGTTGTATCTGGTTGACACTGCGGTTTGGGACGTGTCGCCATGGCAAGCAATCCTGACCTCGATCGTGTCACTGGCGGCCGCTTGGGTCGCCTATGACCTGCTGTGCAAATCGAAATTCGGTGACGACAACCGCCGCCTGATGGTGTTGCTGTATGTGATCCTCGTGGCGATGGCTTGGGGCTATACGCAAATCTTTACGGGCCGCGCGGCGTTCCTGCATTTGGGCGCAATCACCGCCACGGTGATGACGGCAAATGTGTTCTTCATCATCATGCCCAACCAGCGCATTGTGGTGGCGGATCTGCAAGCGGGCCGGGTGCCTGATCCGAAATATGGCAAAATCGCCAAGCAACGCTCGACCCACAATAATTACCTGACGCTGCCGGTGATTTTCCTGATGCTGTCGAATCATTATCCGCTGGCCTTCGCGACGGAATTCAACTGGATCATCGCGGCGTTGGTGTTTTTGATGGGCGTCACCATTCGGCATTACTTCAACTCCAAACATGCGCGCCGTGGCAACCCGACGTGGACGTGGCTGGTGACGGCGGTGCTGTTCATCCTGATTATGTGGCTGTCAACAGTGCCCAAAGTCCTGACTGGCGAGCAAGACACCGCCATGGGGGCCAGCGCGCAACGTTTTGCCTCCGCCGAACATTTCGAGGATGTGTCCAACATGATCGCCGGACGCTGCTCTATGTGCCACGCGGATGAACCGTTCTGGGATGGTATCCTGTGGGCCCCCAAAGGCGTGAAGCTGGACACACCTGCGCGCGTCGCCGCCCAAGCCCGCGAGATTTTCCTGCACGCAGGCGCAAGCACCGCAATGCCGCCTGCCAATGTCAGCTTTATGGAACCGGAGGACAGGGCTTTGATTAGGAAGTGGTATATGGCGGGGTTGAAGGGGAGTTGAGGGGGGGACTGGAAGTTTGCGTTTAACTAGTTTGGGAGATGTTTGATTAGTGCATCTGAAAGGGCTTCCCGTTCATAGTTAGAAAGTCACCGAATTGGTTGATCTGCAATTATCTGCCGTTACTACCAGTTTTCCCAAAAGCAGGCGACAAATCAAAAGATATAGCGTCCTCGATAATTTGTAATACATCTCGGGGTACGTCATATTCTTGAATGGATATTTTTACCTTACGTTGACCGTTCCAGTGTTTTAATTGAAGCGCATATGTTGCTTTGTGACCTTCTCCCATGTGTTGTTCTAACCGTTTCCTTACGTCAGTTGTTGAAGAACCTACATATAGGGTTTTTGAAGGGGCATTGTTTAGTTTCGGGCATTTCCGAGCCTTAGTTTTCTTGTATTTAGCGAAAGCTCTATATGTTTCATCAATATCACCACTCTCGTCTTCAATAATGTAAATCGCATTTGTTACTCCTTTGAGATTATCCAAATTTTTGTTAATAACAAAAGTGTTAGTGGGGTTTGCATTTTGTGCTACCTCACAATTTTCAATCAATTTGTCGATATATTTCATAGTCGTCTTCCTATGATTTCGTATCCCGAAGCATACAAGACACCTATAGAATCTTCTAACTAAATATGAACGTTTTTTTGCCATCGGCAACTCTGTCCCATACATGCGACACGCACTGCAAGCCAAAAAAACGCTCAACATCTCCCTTGCTCACCCCAATCTCCTCTGCTAGCAATTCCGTATTCTCAGGGCGGGGCGGAATTCCCCACCGGCGGTGATAGCCCGCGAGCGGCCCAATGGTTGGGTGTCAGCAGATTTCGGTGAAATTCCGGAGCCGACAGTTACAGTCTGGATGAAAGAGAAGGGAGCGCGCCCGTTTGGCTGCGTTGCTGGAAGCTTTGAGGTTTGTTCTGTGATGGAAAGGAACCTCTTAAATGAACTCCAAAACTAAGATTGCCTTTATCAAGGCCCGTTGGCACGCTGACATCGTTGATCGTGCTTATGACGGATTTATGAAACACGCTAACCAGTGGCAGGTCGATGCTTTCGACGTGCCCGGTGCGTTTGAAATGCCGCTTTTGGCGAAACGGCTGGCGGCAAGTGGGGATTACGGCGCGGTGGTTTGCGCCGCATTGGTAGTGGACGGTGGCATCTATCGCCATGATTTTGTCGCCGCCGCAGTGGTGAACGGCTTGATGCAGGCGCAGATGGATACGGGGGTGCCGGTGTTCTCGGTTTCCCTGACGCCACATCATTTTCAGCCAACGGCGGAACATATCACGTTCTACACCGAGCATTTTGTGAAAAAGGGCGGCGAGGCAGCAGCGGCCGTGGCGCAGGTTCTGGCGTTATCACAAAGCATAAGTTAGGGTTTGCAAATGACAGAAGTATTCCCCGCCAAGACGCCTACATATTTGAAAACAACCACGGGGCAGGATTTCCCCGTGAATCGCGTGTTTTGTGTGGGCCGCAACTATGCCGCCCATGCCCGCGAAATGGGGGCAAATCCTGACCGCGATCCGCCGTTCTTTTTCACCAAATGGGCCGAGACGGTGCTGAATTCAGCGCCGATGGATCATTTGGAAACACCCTATCCGCCGCAAACCGCAAGTTACCACCATGAGGTGGAGTTGGTGGTGGCTATTGGTAGAATGGGGTTTGAAATTCCTGTGGACGGGGCCGAAGATCACATTTGGGGCTATGCCACTGGCCTTGATATGACACGGCGCGATTTGCAAGGCGTGGCCAAGAAAATGGGCCGCCCGTGGGACACCGGCAAAAACGTCGAGAATTCATGCCCGACTGGCCGTTTGCAACCACTCGCAGGGCATGGCCATATCCATGCGGGGGCGATTAGCTTGCAAGTGAATGGTGAGACACGCCAAACCGGCGATATTGCTGATATGATCTGGTCGGTGCCCGAAGTCATCGCCGATCTGTCGAAATTCTACACTTTGCAGGCAGGCGATTTGATTTTCACCGGCACCCCTGCGGGGGTAGGCCCTGTGCAGCGCGGCGATGTGATCACTTGCAGCATTGAGGGATTGCCGGGATTGCGCGTGAGAATAGGAGCCTGATCTACTTCACGGCCCTGATCGCAGGCATCAGCTTGTCCCGAATAACCCGCTGTGTCAGCGGCCCAGCGGCGCGCATCAATATCTTACCGTCGCTGTCGATCAAATAGGTCTCTGGCACGCCGTAAACACCCCATTCCAGCGCCATGCGGCCCTCGACGGACAGATTTTTGCTATAGGGATTGCCCAGCGAGTTCAGGAAACCCATGGCGTTTTTGGGGCTGTCTTTGTAGTTCAGGCCAATAATAGGTATGCCCAGTTCTGACAGTTCCATCAGGTTGGGATGCTCGATGCGGCACGGGCCACACCAGCTGGCCCAGAAATTCACAATCTTGATGCCGGCGGCGGTAATATCTGCATCTGTGGCCACGGGCAAATCGCCCAATTGGTTGCCGACCAGCGGCGGGGCTTGCTGGCCAATCAACGAGGAGGGAAGGGCGTCGGGATCATCGCGGTTCAAGCCGAATATGAACATCGCGGCGAGCGCCAGAAATATTACCGGCGGCAGGATCATCAGCGGGGAAATTCGGTTAGCGGCCATTGTTGCGTACCTTCTGTTCTTCGATATCGAGCATTCTTTTTGATTTCACACTGGCGCGGATCGACAGGCCGACCAAAACCAGCAACATAACAACGCTGACGCCGTAAGCTGACAATACTGCGTCACCGTATTTTCCGAGATCGGGGATCATGCCAAGGCCTCGCGCGCTTGCAGGGCGGCGGTGCGCCGTTGCCGGATCAAGGTGCGTGTGCGCAGCAACACAAGCGTGATAAGCAGCATCACAAACCCCAACCCGCTGAGCGCCAGCGGATACAGGTAATCAGGATGCACATTCTGGCTGACGTCCGCGCCGTTGGCCATGGAAACCGACGCGCCTTGGTGCAGACCCTGGTTCCAGAAGTTCACCGCATAGCGTGACAGCAGGGCAAAGACCGAACCGACCATACACAGGATCGATGTTAAGTCTGCGGCCGTATCACTGTCCTCAATCGCATTCCACAGGGCGATATAGCCGAGGTAGAACACAAACAGGATCATAAACGAGGTCAGGCGCGGGTCCCATGCCCAATAGGTGCCCCACATCGGCTTACCCCAAATCGCGCCGGTAAACAGCGCAATCAGCGTCATCGTCATGCCAATCGGCGCGGCAGCGCGCGCCGCCAGTGCGGATACATGGTGGCGCCGGATCAACCAGATCAGCGAGGTAATCAGCATCATCACCCAGACATTGATCGCCAATGTCGCGGCTGGCACATGCAGAAAGATGATCTTGACCGTCGAGCCTTGCTTATAATCGTCAGGCGTCAGGAAAAAACCCCAGTACAACCCGCCAAGCAGGCAAAGCGTTGAAAGTATCGTGGCAGCCGGCAAGATTTTCCCGGACAGGGCCATGAATTTCACCGGATTGGCATATTCCCATAAGGACATAAGATGATTTCCCAGATTATTTGGCCGATTGTTAGCGGTTTTTTAAGGCGAGGCCAATGGGTTTTGCGGTCACAGGCTTGTGTAGGCAGGTGGGCCGTTTAACCCGGCATTGCAGAATTACCCTAGGTGGCGGGCGGCGGCCTCATTTTGCGCCAGCAAAATGCCACGCCCAACAAATCAAGGGAATTTTAATTCCCGCAGATTTGGCGGGAGAACGCCCCCGCTCAAAACAGGTGGCCGGTGGCTTTACGAGGCGCGTCATTGCTTTGATTTACAATATTTTGTGCCAGATGCCGCATGGCGGCGAACTCTTTGGCGCTGCAAATAATCGCTTCACCGTAACTCCAATTCACGGTGACCTCATTCACATCAACCGGACCCGCAGAAAACGGCGCGTCTTCCGCCCCGTGATAGCAACAGCGGCCGTCGTGATAGATGTCGATCTTCTCGGTCAAAAGCCCGTCCGCGTCATAAGCCAAATACTGGATGATTGGCAGGTCGTCTGTCTGCAAGGTTGTGCCGCGAAAGTAATACATGCGGCTAGTCTAGCCCGTAATCAACTGGCGATCAAATGAACAACGGCCTGTCTGAAAACAGGCCCCGCCAGAAACGATCCTCCCGAAATAACACGCATATAAGTCCCGAGTTTAACGCAGGTTCGCGCGCAGCGCCATCGCCCCGGCAAACGGCATCGCCGCCATACTCAGCATTGATATCCCCGTCAGCAGCATCCAAGCTGGCGTCGGGTCCAGCCCCTCGGTCACTCGCACCACGCTTTGCGCGCCAAAAATCAGCGTCGGCACGTATAGCGGCAGCACCAGCAAGGATAATAACAACCCGCCGCGCTTCACCCCTACGGTCAGCGCCGCGCCGAACATGCCAATGAAGCTCAGGGACAGGGTGCCGGTAAACAGGCTGGCCACCAGCCAGAAATAGGCGGGTTCCGGCAGCCCCAGCAGATAGCCCAAAAACGGCGCGGCCACGGTCAACGGAACCCCCGTACTCACCCAATGCGCCGCCGCCTTGGCCGCCGCGATGCCCTCCATCGGCAAGGGGGAGGTCGCCAAAACATCCAGCGTGCCATCCTCCATATCCAGCTGAAATATCCGGTCCAGCGACAGCAGGCAGGCCAGCAGCGCGCCAATCCACAGAATGCCCGGCGCAATACGTGCAAGGATCACGCGGTCTGATCCGACGCCAAAGGGCACAAACATCACCAAGATCAGGAAAAACGCCAGCGCCAGCCCAAAGCCGCCACCAGAACGCACAGCCAGTACCAAATCCCGTTTGAACAGCGCCCACATCAGGTGAAATCCTCCAGAAACGGATTGGCCTCAACCCCGCCACGTGCCTTGAACTGCGCCAAATCCAACGTTTGCGCCCGTGGTATCGCCAAGTCCAGATGGGTCGAAATCACCGCAATGCCACCCCGCGCACAGTGATCCGCAAATGCCGCCTCAAACAACGCCACATGCTCTGCGTCCAGCGAGGTCGTCGGCTCATCCAAAATCCAGACCTTGCGCCCCGACAAATGCAGCCGCGCCAAACCAAGGCGCCGCTTTTGACCCGCCGACAGGCTATGGGCCAAACGATCCGCCAACACGTCCAAGCCAAAATGCGCAAGCGTCGCATCCGCCTCCGTGCCATAAACCCCCGCCCAAAACGCCAGGTTCTCGGCCACGGACAACTGCGCCTTAACCCCGTCCAAATGCCCCGCATAGGCGATCTGATCCTCGTCCACTTCGACAAGACCAGAGGCCGCCGGAGCCAACCCCGCCAGCACCCGCAGTAGCGTAGATTTGCCAATGCCGTTCGGCCCGCGCAGGATCAAACAATCCCCCGCGGTCAACGCAAACGTCACCCCCGACAAGACCATCCGGTCCCCCCGTCGACAACTCAGCGATTTGGCGGTCAAACTCATGGCAAGCGGCATAGCGCATTGGGGACAAAGGGGGAAGTTGAATTTGACGGTTTGGGGATTGTGGGCGCGCAGGGCACAGCCTAGGGTAGGGTGAGTGGCAAAGGGGCAGGTATGACCGAGGCGGAAAAGGCGTATAAGGCGGCGGAAGAGCTGATTGCGCGGGTGAAGGGGGAAAGAGATACGCGACTGAATTTTGATAGGTCTGAATTTCGCACCCTCGAAAGACTGCCCCCTTTCATTTCCCAGTTTACTGAACTTGAAACTCTCAACCTTAACAACACCCAGATTAGCGACTCGGGGCTTGCCCATCTGTCTAGCTTAGAGAAGCTTAGGATAATCTATCTCGGCAACACGCAGATCAGCGATGCAGGTCTTGTCCATCTGAAGGGCTTGGGGGAAATGGTAGAGCTTTACCTCGGCAATACGCAGGTCAGCGATGTGGGTCTTGCCCATCTGTCGGGCTTGGCGGAGCTGCAGATGCTCTCTTTCAACAATACGCGGATTAGTGACGCGGGTCTTGCTCATTTGGCAGGCTTGGCAAAGCTTCAGGCACTCTACCTTGCCAGCACCCAGATCAGTGAAGTTGGCCTTGCCCATCTGGTGGGCTTGGTCGAGATTTGGGCGATCGCTCTTAACAACACTCAGATTGGTGATATGCGAGTTTTGCTTGATTTTGCGGCTGCAAAGGAATCGGTTGGTGAACGGGTTTTAAAACGACTTGATTTTCTCGGTATTCCGGCACTCGAGCGAGATGACCGATTGCGCGAATTGTCAAAAATTGTTGGTTTTGGAAAGCGCACTGCGCAGACCATAGCATATTTGGCGGAGGTCAAAGACCACTGGCCGCCTTTGCCAAAGAAACCGCTCACGCAGGACAGCATCCTAACTGTTGTCCAAACCGAAGACGGGCGGCTTGATATTGCGCCTTCCCATCCCGCTGCCGAAGAACTCACCGACGTCGTCAAAGCCAAAGCCCACGAAAAACTGAAAGTGGCGGTCAGCCAGCTGAACCAAACCGCGGGAAACTACCACCCGCGCCTTGCCAGATTGGCGCGTGACTTGTTCGAGCATATCGACTGTCCTTTGGCAGATATGGATATGCTCGATGTGCATTTTGAACTGGAAGCCCTGCGCGGCACCTTTGAACGCCGCAGCGAGCGCAAAGGTGAAGATGTCTTTGGCGATGAAGTGGTGGATGCGCTCGACAATGTTTTGTTGATCGGGCCGGGGTTGGTGCTAGACAATGAAGCGGTTGAAAAGCTGGAAGCGCGCAAGGATCGGTATCGGGGAACGATGCCTAGTGCTGATGTGCAAAAGGCGGAGGATGATCTGTCAGGGAGTATTATTGATAACACAGAACTGTTCGGCGATAATATGCGTGGCTACAGTGTTACTTTTGTAAACTCCGAGATCGATGACAGCCCCCGGTTGCGCGCTGGGCAAGAGACGCTGAATAAAAACACAGTCATCAAAGTGGGAACTAATATTGCGTTGTTCATTGCAAAAAATGTGGGGTCTACTGTTGTGAAGGTCGTAACAACAGCTGCTATTGGCTGGGTTGTTTTGCATTCAGAAACGATTATGGCCTTGGCAAGCGCGTGGGGTGAACCTTTCCAAGCATGGATCACCCCAATCATAATGCGCGCCAAAGAAACGGTCGCTGCGAGCAAAGATTTAGCCTCAAAAATCACCAAAGACTGAAATTCTACCCCAAAACACTTGCATACCCAATGCGTGCCAATTGCATCCCATAAATCAGAACCTTGAAATTCAGTATACTATAGTATACAATACCCCTTGCGAGTCACCGCAAAATCGTGCAAACACGGCGCGAAACGACGCTTATCCAGACTAGGAGCCATCATGACAGTTCAAACCGGCATTGATACCAGCAAAACCCGTAAAACGTTAACATCTGGCGGTAAATCCGTCGATTATTACTCCATTCCAGCGGCGCAAGCGGCGGGGCTTGGGGATTTCTCGCGCTTGCCTGCGGCGTTGAAGGTGGTGCTGGAAAACATGCTGCGGTTTGAGGATGGTGGCAAAACTGTGTCTGTGGATGACATCAAGGCTTTCGCTGAATGGGCTGCCAAGGGCGGCAAAAACCCGCGCGAAATCGCCTATCGTCCGGCGCGTGTTTTGATGCAGGATTTCACTGGCGTTCCTGCCGTGGTTGATCTGGCCGCAATGCGCGACGGGATCGTGGCGCTGGGCGGAAAAGCCGAGCAAATCAACCCTTTAACCCCTGTTGATTTGGTGATTGACCACTCGGTTATGATCGACAATTTCGGCACGCCGCGCGCATTTGCAATGAATGTAGAGCGCGAATACGAGCGTAATATGGAACGCTACACCTTCCTGAAATGGGGTCAGAAAGCCTTTGATAATTTCCGCGTAGTCCCACCGGGCACAGGTATCTGCCATCAGGTTAATCTGGAGTATCTGGCGCAGACCGTTTGGACCGACAAAGACCAAAACGGCGTAGAAATCGCCTATCCTGACACACTGGTCGGCACCGACAGCCACACCACAATGGTTAACGGCATGGCGGTTCTGGGCTGGGGCGTTGGCGGTATCGAGGCCGAGGCCGCGATGCTGGGGCAGCCGATCTCTATGTTGATTCCCGAGGTTGTCGGGTTTGAGCTGACAGGGGCCATGACCGAGGGCACCACAGGGACTGATTTGGTGCTGAAAGTCGTAGAAATGCTGCGCGCACATGGCGTTGTTGGCAAATTCGTTGAGTTTTTTGGCGCAGGTCTCGACAGCCTGCCCTTGGCAGACCGCGCGACGATCGCCAACATGGCACCCGAATATGGCGCGACCTGTGGCTTCTTCCCGATTGACAATGAGGTGATCCGCTATCTGACCACCACGGGGCGCGACACCGATCGCATCGCATTGGTTGAGGCCTATGCCAAGGAAAACGGCTTCTGGCGCGACGCCGATTACGCGCCGATCTATACGGATACATTGAGCCTTGATATGGCCAGCATTGTGCCGGCAATATCCGGCCCGAAGCGGCCACAGGATTACATTGCGCTGGATGGTGCCAAGGCGGCATTTGCCGATCAGATGGAGAACATGTTCAAGCGCCCCATGGGCAAAGAAGTCGCGGTTGCGGGCGAAGATTACACCATGGAAAGCGGCAAAATCGTGATCGCCTCGATTACCTCCTGTACCAATACCTCGAACCCTTACGTGATGATCGGTGCGGGGCTTGTGGCGCGCAAAGCGGCGGCTCTGGGACTGGATCGTAAACCTTGGGTCAAGACGTCATTGGCCCCCGGATCACAAGTTGTGAGCGCCTACCTCGAGGCGGCTGATTTGCAGAAAGACCTTGATAGTCTTGGTTTTAATCTGGTTGGCTATGGCTGTACCACCTGCATTGGTAACTCTGGCCCGTTGCAGCCGGAAATCAGCGCAGCGATTGCCGAGGGTGATCTGGTGGCCACGTCTGTTCTGTCTGGTAACCGCAATTTTGAGGGCCGGATCAGCCCCGATGTGCGTGCCAACTATCTCGCCTCGCCGCCCCTCGTGGTGGCCTACGCGATTGCGGGGACGCTGGATATTAACCTGTCCACCGACGTGCTGGCGCAAGACAAGGACGGCAACGATGTTTACTTGCGTGACATCTGGCCGACCTCTCGTGAAGTGGCCGATCTGGTGCAACAAACTGTGACCCGCGAGGCGTTCGTTACGAAATATGCGGATGTGTTCAAGGGCGACGACAAATGGCAGGCTGTTGAAACAACGGACAGCCAAGTTTATGATTGGCCGGCGGCCTCGACTTACGTGCAAAACCCACCGTATTTCCAAGGCATGAGTCAAGAGCCGGGCACCATTTCCAATATCGAAAATGCTTCTGTGCTGGCGGTTCTCGGCGATATGATCACCACCGATCACATTTCGCCTGCGGGTGGATTTTCCGAAGAAACGCCCGCGGGCCAATACCTGACGGCGCGTCAGGTTCCTGTGCGCGAATTCAACTCCTACGGCTCGCGGCGCGGCAATCATCAGGTGATGATGCGCGGAACATTCGCCAATATCCGCATCAAAAACGAGATGCTGGACGGGGTTGAGGGCGGCTATACCAAGGGGCCAGACGGCGATCAGGCGTCAATCTATGACGCGGCGATGGCGTATCAAGATGCGGGTACACCGCTGGTGATCTTTGGCGGTGAATTATACGGGGCTGGTTCCAGTCGTGACTGGGCCGCCAAGGGTACGGCGTTGCTGGGTGTCAAGGCCGTGATCGCCGAGAGCTTTGAGCGGATTCACCGGTCCAACTTGGTGGGCATGGGCGTGATCCCGTTTGAGTTTACCGGAAGCGACAGCCGGAAAACGCTGGGCCTGACCGGGGATGAAACGGTTTCTATCAGTGGCTTAGATGGCGATATTGAACCCTTGAGCAATATGCCTTGCACCATCACATATCCAAATGGTGACGTGAAAGAGATCCAGATCAAGTGCCGGATCGATACGGCAATCGAGATTGAGTACATCGAAAATGGCGGTGTGTTGCATTATGTTTTGCGAAATCTGGCAAAATCCGCGTAACTTTTTCCTATCCTATCAAAGGGGCGCTGCGGCGCCCTTTTTCATGCCGTTACCATGTTAATCTTCTTGCCTTTTGGTGCTGTTCACGTTCAAGTGCCCAGATGAATCGCAAACAAAAACTTGATGGAATTGGCGTGTTGATGCTCTCGGTATTGACCGTCATTCTGGCGCTTAATCAGGTGGTTATTAAGGTGACCAACGGTGGCTTGCAGCCGGTTTTCGGTGCAGGAGTCCGCTCCCTCGGGGCGTTGGTGGTTCTGCTGCTGTGGATGTGGTTTCGTAAAATCCCTATGGGCAGTCTGTCGCGGCCTGTGGTTTTGGCGGGCCTGTTGTCCGGGGTTGTTTTCACCGCTGAATTCATTTGCCTGTTTTGGGCGTTAGATGTCACAACCGTCGCCCGTGCCACGATAATTTTCTATTCCATGCCCGTGTTCCTGACCATTGCGGTTCATTTCCTATTGCCGGATGAACGCCTTACGCCGGCAAAAACTGCCGGTTTGGTGTTTGCGCTCGGCGGGGTGATTTGGGTGCTGCTTGATCGGTCTAGCGGGGCAGGGAACCTGTTGGGGGATCTTGCGGCACTGGCGGCTGCATTGTTTTGGGTTGGCATTGCTTTGCTTATGCGGGTCTCCCCGCTTGCGGCGGAAAAATCAGAGGTGCAACTCCTTTGGCAATTGACCATTTCCACGGTTCTGCTGCTGATGGTGGCGCCGTTGTTTGGCCCTCTGGTCCGCGATTTCACCACATTGCACGTTTTGGGCATGGCTTTTCAAATTCTGGCCATCGCTTGTTTTGGGTTCCTGTCGTGGTTTGCCTTACTGAAAATTTACCCCGCCACTTCGGTTGTCAGCTTTAGCTTCCTCTCGCCAATCCTTAGCGTGGCGTTCAGTTGGCTGATTTTGGACGAGATCATCGGGACCGAAGTGGTTGGGGGCTTGGTTTTAGTGGTTTTTGGCTTGTTCCTGATCAATCGCAAGCCAGCCTAGGCCGGAATACCTGCTATATAAGTCGCCGCAATCGCGCGATCATCGCCCATCATAATAGTCGGAAAAATCGCACTCCAGATGTCCTCGGCGCGGGCGTGTCGTTGCGCAATTGCGGGGGTGGATGCCAGATCAAGCACCACGATATCGGCCTCCATTCCAGCCGCTAGATTGCCGATTTTATCCGCCAGACACAGGGCGCGGGCCGAGCCAATTGTGGCCAACCAAAGCAGTTGTGCCGGATGCAGGATGCCGCCGCGCAGCTGGCCGATATCATAGGCGGCCGCCATGGTGCGCAGCATGGAAAACGACGACCCGCCGCCGGTATCCGTGGCCAAGCCAACCGCGACACCGCGCCCGTGCAGGCCCGGTACGTCACACATGCCAGAGCCGATGAAGGCGTTCGATGTCGGGCAATGCACGATAGATGTTCCGGTTTCCACCATACGGGCGATTTCGCGCTCCTCCAGATGGATCGAATGGCCCATAATTGCGCCTTTGCCAATCAGCCCGTGTTGCTCGTAGGTATCAAGGTAGTCGCGCGCATCAGGGAATAACTCCTTCACCCAAGCGATTTCCTCGTGTTGTTCGGACAGATGCGTCTGCATCAGGCAGCTGGGATTTTCGGCCCATAAAGCCCCCATAGCGGCCAGTTGCCCGGGTGTTGACGTCGGAGAAAATCGCGGCGTAATCGCATAGGTCAAACGATCCACATGGTGCCATTTTTCCAGCAATGCCTTGCTGTCATCATAGGCCGATTGCGCCGTATCGCGCAGGCCATCCGGCGCATTGCGATCCATGCAGGTTTTACCGGCAACCATGCGCAGGCCGCGCGCCTGTGCCTCGCTAAAAAACGCCTCGACGCTTTCGGGATGAATGGTGCAAAAGCTGGCCACTGTTGTGGTGCCGTGGGACAGGGTCAAATCGAAATACAGCGCCGCTGCCCGGGCCGCATATGCCGGATCATCAAAGCGCATTTCCTCGGGGAAAGTATAGCTGTTAAGCCAGTCAATCAGCCGTTTACCCCATGAGGCAATAATGCCGGTTTGCGGGTAATGGGTGTGGGCATCAATAAACCCCGCCATCAACAGGTTGTCGCCGTGGTCCACAGTCGGAACTTGCGGGTGCGCGCGGAGCAAATCATCTGCGGGGCCAACTGCGTTGATTTTACCATTAATAACCAGAACGGCACCACGGCGGATATGGGTTGCCGCGCCGGGGCCTTGGCTAAAGGGATCGGCGTTAAAGCTCAGCGTTTGGCCAAGCAAAAGCATACCGTTGTTTGAGGAGACTTGCATTGTGAAATTGCCCTAACTATGTCCAACCTTACCGAACATAGGCTAATTAACACGCCGTTAAAATACCCTAAATCCATTCCCATAGGTCGCCTTGGTAACCGGATCCCAAAGCC
>JAJRPO010000055.1 GCA_024280735.1 Alphaproteobacteria bacterium
ACAGGCTGGCAGCCGTTCTGGCCGTCGAACCCGAAACAAAATGCTCGGTCAAACGGTTCTGCTTATAGTGGCTGAGTCGGCTCTTTCGCATATGGCCCATGATAACCCCTTTTTTGGGTTATCTGGGTCAGCCCCAAAAATGATTAAGGACTGGCGAAAATTAAACTTAAAGCTGCCTGCTTTGCATCCTCTGCCGGTTTTTCGCTGAATGCCAAATGAGCGGTGACAATCGCCCCTTCTTTGAGCAACAACAATTGACGTGCCAAGGCATCCGGATTCTCAAAGCCGGCCTTTGACGCCAATTCTCTGACATGGGTGAACAACAGCCTTTTGTGTTCCGCCGCCTGCACATGGATCGGGTCACTTGCCTCCTGATATTCAGATGAGGCTTTGATGAACATACAACCGCGATATTCCGGGTCTGCGAACCATTCCGCCAACGCATCAAACATGGCAATCAACTGGCCTTTGGGCGTGTCGGCTAATTCCTCCATCCGCCGATACAGCCAGTTGCGAAACATTTCATCTCGCAGGCGCAGAGACGCAAGGATCAGATCCTCTTTGGTACGGAAATGTTTGTACATTGAGGTTTTTGAAATACCGGATTCTTTGGCAAGCATATCCATGCCGGTGGCATGGAATCCATTCCTGTAAAACGTCTTCAACGCCTTTAGAACCAGTTCATCACGCTTGTTGGGTCTCATCTGAGCGCCTTTGTGTTTACTGATTGGTTTATAATAAACTGTTCCAATGGCATCAAGTCACAAATTATTCATAATATTAACAGTTACTTGTCATACGTTCGAAACACCAACAAATATTTTTTACATATTTACAGTTGACATGATTAACTGATCGGTACATTTACTGTAGGCAAGATAACCGATCGGTACACTTACTACTCTCTGCATAAGAACACTGATCACCCAAACCAGAATAGGACTAGAAAATGTACCAGCCCCTAAAAATCACATTGACTGCCACCGCCGTGGCGCTCAGCCTATCGGCCCCACTCACCGCACAAGACAACAGCGGCCTGCCAGACCCCGGTTTCAAAATTGAACAGGGCAACACTGCCTTGCTGATTACCGACCCGCAAAACGATTTCCTCAGCCCTGACGGCGTGGCATGGGGTGTGGTTGGCAAAAATGTTGTTGAAACTGGCACGGTCAAACATCTCGACCAACTGTTCGCCGCTGCCAAGCAAACCGACATCCCCGTATTTGTATCGCCGCATTACTACTTCCCCCATGATCACGGATGGAAAATCGAAGGTGCACTCGAAGCTTTAATGCACAAAATCGGCATGTTTGACCGCAAAGACGCACTGTCCCTTGAAGGCTTTGAGGGCTCCGGAGCCGACTGGCTGGCGCAGTATAAGAAATACATCAATGATGGAAAAACCGTCGTGACCAGCCCGCACAAAGTTTACGGGCCCGAAACCAACGATCTAGTGTTGCAACTGCGCAAACAGGGCATCGACAAGGTGATCATCGCCGGCATGTCCGCCAATCTCTGCACTGAATCCCACATGCGCGAACTGCTAGAACAGGGCTTTGAGGTGATGGTTGTCACCGACGCCACCGCCGCAGCCCAGGTGCCCGGCCTCGATGGCTATGCCGCAGCAATGACCAATTTTCGCATGATCGCCAGCCACATCGCTGACACCGCAACGGTTGTTCAAGACATGCGCAACTCTGCCGGAATGTAACCCTTCAGCCCCCACATCAAAGGACATAGAATGACCCTCCCCCCTCAAATTACCTCACAAGCCCACTGGTTGCTCCGAATTGCAATCGCCAGCGTGTTCCTGTTCCACGGCGTGCTAAAATTCGCCAACCTCGAAGGTTTCGCTGCGATGCTGCCGGTATCTTATGCCGAGATCGTGCTCGTTGCCTTCGCTGAAACCGGCGGTGCTTTGCTGCTGTTGCTCGGTGGGTTTGGAACTGGCCGCCTGTCCGATCTGGCAACCCGTATCGGGGCGCTGATGAACATTCCAGTGATGCTCGGTGCCATAACGCTGGTGCATTGGGGGCAATGGAATTTCCTACCCTCCGCGACCCACCCGATTGGCGGGATTGAGTTTCAGACCGTGCTGATCCTGATCATGCTCTACCTCGCGATAACCGGAAACAACGCGTTCCCGCAGGCTGGCCTTCCCTCCAGCCGTGGCCGGCAATCTGTGTAACCCAAGCCAGATTGCCCAAGCGTCGGGTGTCTCTCCCCTGCACCCGACGCACATTTTATTAGATCGAGAAAACCCATGACCCGTACACCTGTCCCGCCCTTCACTGAAGAAACCGCAAAAATAAAAATCCGCGCCGCCGAGGATGCGTGGAACGGTCAAAACCCAGCCAAAATCGCTCTTGCATATACGCCTGACAGCCAATGGCGCAACCGCTCGACCTTCCTAAACGGGCGCAGCGAAATTGAGGCTTTCCTAACCGCCAAATGGCAACGCGAACTTGATTATCGCCTGATAAAAAAACTCTGGGCCTTCAACGGAAATCGTATCACCGTGCGCTTTGCCTATGAATGGCACGACTTTGATCAAAACTGGTTCCGCGCGTACGGCAATGAAAACTGGGAATTTGACGAGGAGGGCCTGATGCGCCGCCGTATCGCCAGCATCAATGACCTGAAAATCAATGTCACAGATCGAAAATTCCACTGGCCCACGGGCCGCCGCCCCGATGACCACCCGTCATTAACCGACCTCGGCCTTTAATCCCGCCCCGAAAGGAAATCCCATGGCCCGCGCCTTCGCTGAAATCGCTTTTACCGCCGCTGTCCGCCGCCTGCAAAATCAGCAGGGTTCCGCTGATGGTTACGCCAAATTCCCAGCCCCAGAAACCGACCGCGCCGATCACCTAACGGATGCAGAACAGGCCTTTATCCAAGATCGTGACGGCTTCTATCAAGCAACGGTCTCCGAGACCGGCTGGCCTTATGTTCAGTTTCGCGGCGGCCCTGCGGGTTTCCTAAAGGTGCTGGACGCAAAAACCATCGCCTACGCCGATTTTCGCGGTAACCGCCAGTATGTCAGCACCGGAAACCTGACAGGCAATGACAAGGTTTCCCTGATCTTGATGGATTACCCCAATCGTCGTCGCCTGAAAATCTGGGGCCACGCGAAGTTGGCCTCAATCGACCAAGACGCCGATTTGGTGAGCTCGCTACAGGTGCAAGGCTACCGCGCCAGACCAGAACGCGCGGTTGTCATTACGATCGACGCCTTTGACTGGAATTGCCCAGCGCACATCCCGCAACGTCTGACCTTGGCGGAAATGGAACCACATTTGGCGGGGCTGCGCGATCAGATCGCAGAACTCCGCACCGAGAACAACTCCCTGAAAAATAAACTTTAGCTCTCAACCCAACCTCAAAGGACCAAAACCATGACTAACCCCCTGATAACCTACACAAGCGTCAGCGCCTTAGCAATTGCTATTGCCACGGCTGCTATCAACTCGACACCAGTTTTTGCCACAAATGCCGTAATAACATCCGAAACCCAAACGCAGTTTCGTTCCGAAGTGATCGACAATGTCAAAATCGCCTACCGCGAGGCAGGTAACCCCGACAATCCAACCATCCTGCTGTTGCACGGCTTCCCCACGTCTTCGCATATGTTCCGCAACCTGATCCCGCAACTGGCCAAAGATTACCACGTCATTGCGCCGGACTACCCCGGCTTCGGGGCCTCTGAAATGCCAACAGCCGAGGATTTCGAATACTCCTTCGCTCATATTGCCGAAATGATGACAGCCCTACTCGATTTCAAAGGTGTTGGTGATTACTCCGTCTATCTAATGGATTACGGCGCACCTGTTGGGTACCGGATGTATGCTCAAGACCCGACACGGGTGTCCGGTTTTATCATCCAGAACGGCAACGCCTACAGTGAGGGCCTGCTTGAATTCTGGGATCCGATCAAGGCTTATTGGGCTGAGCCAACGGCCGAAAACGGCGACAAATTGCGTGGCTTTTTCACCATAGGTGCTACCAAATGGCAGTTCACCCATGGCACGCAAAACCCCGAAAACATCAGCCCAGATAACTTCTGGCATGTTCAATACCTACTCGACCGCCCCGGCAATCAAGAGGTCCAGCTGGAAATGTTCCTCGATTACGGCACCAACGTGGCTGAATACCCGAAATGGCAGGCCCTGTTTCGCAAACATCAAACACCCGCCTTGCTGATGTGGGGCAAAAACGATCCGATCTTTCCGGCAGAGGGCGCACATCCTTACAAGCAGGACCTAAAAAACCTCGAGTTCCATCTGCTCGATACCGGTCATTTCGCGCTTGAGGAATATGGTCCCGAAATCGCCGCGCGGATGCAGGCGTTTCTAGGTCGGGTAAACAAATAGCCCAATTCATTTTCCTGTTTGGCAATCTGCCAAACAGGAAAACTCATCAAATCACAGGAGACTATCACATGCACAGAATACCAAATCAACATCACCTCTGTTATCAATGAAAATACCATCGGAACCCTAGGATAGGCGCGTGACAACATAAGACCTATTTTATTATTTGGCCTGACTATGTATCTTACCAGGGGTGATGTAGATAAATACTTTGGAGCTCAACCACACAGTGTCCGTCGTCAGAGTTTTTGTTTCCAGAGGTAGCGTAATTTAAGCGAGTATCTGACTCATCTGGCTGGTTTCATTATGCGGCGAACTTGCGGTGTTGCAAGCGGCGCCTTTCAAGTGTTTTGTGTTTGATCCTTTCCCTTTTGTTTAGAATGGCTTGCTCTCGACCGAAGTAAACATCGGACGGCGTTACGTTGTTTAGGCTCTCGTGGTACCGCTGATGATTATAGTGATCGACGAAGGCTTCGATCTGCGCCTCAAGATCGCCGGGCAGGAAATAGTTTTCCAGCAAGATGCGGTTTTTTAAGGTTTGATGCCACCGCTCGATTTTACCTTGAGTCTGTGGATGATATGGTGCGCCGCGAGAGTGTTTCATGCCTTTGTCACCAAGCCATTCTGCGAGCTCGCCTGAGACATAGCTGGAACCGTTGTCCATAGCCCGGCAGTCGATATGTAATATCGATGAGAGGGGCTCAGCAGGCGCGGTTTGTGAACGACCTGGACCTGATCGCAACCTGACGCTTGCAAAGCCAAATCCAGCGTGTCGGTTACATCTTCGGTTCGCATATTCGTGCACAGTTTCCATGCGATGATGTAGCGGCTGTAATCGTCCAGAATTGTGCTGAGATAAAACCAGCCCCAGCCGATGACCTTTAGGTAACTGAAGTCGGTCTGCCAAAGTTGGTTGATGGCCGTGGTCTTATCCTTAAACTCGCTGGCGGCTTTGATCTAGGATCATTGATTGTCAATCATTGATCCCTGATGAAAGCCGGGCTGGTGATCAGGTCGTACGCCTTGAGCACGCGATAAACCGAAGCCTCTGATATAAAATATTTTTTTGTATCAGTGAAGGTCACCGCCAACTCCCGTAGCGACAGCTTCGTTTCCTTCAATGCCAGCTTGACGACCTTACGCCGCACCTCGTCAGGGATGCGGTTAGACATGTTTGGGCTTGGGGGATTGATCCTTCAGCCCCGCTTCACCGCGCTGCAGATAACGGTCATACTGAATAGCCCCTAGTTTCCTAGACACCTTGCTGCTTCCACTTTTGCTGCTTTTCAAATTCGACGGGTGACAGCATCCCGTTTCTAGCGTGTTTACGTTTTGGATTATCGAACATTTCGATATAATCGAACACGTCACGCCTAGCGTCTTCTCTGGTTTTGTATG
>JAJRPO010000056.1 GCA_024280735.1 Alphaproteobacteria bacterium
CAAAGGTCTGGAAACAGAAACCGATGTTGTTGAAGGCATGCAGTTTGACCGCGGTTACCTGTCCCCTTACTTCGTGACCAACCCTGAAAAAATGACAACAGAGCTGGAAGACTGCCTGATCCTGTTGCACGAGAAGAAACTCTCAAGCCTTCAGCCAATGGTTCCACTGCTCGAAACTGTGATCCAATCCGGCAAACCGCTGATGATCATTGCCGAAGATGTTGACGGCGAAGCGCTGGCAACATTGGTTGTGAACAAACTGCGTGGTGGTTTGAAAATTGCAGCTGTTAAAGCCCCTGGTTTCGGCGATCGTCGTAAAGCCATGTTGCAAGACATCGCAATCCTGACCGGCGGCCAAGTGATTTCCGAAGACCTCGGCATGAAGTTGGAAAATGTTGGCATGGAAATGCTCGGCACTGCCAAGAAAGTAGCCATCACCAAAGATGAAACAACAATCATCGACGGCGCAGGCGAAAAAGCAGAGATCGAAGCACGTGTTGCCCAGATCCGCGCACAGGTAGAAGAAACGTCTTCCGAGTATGACCGCGAAAAACTGCAAGAACGTCTGGCCAAATTGGCTGGTGGTGTTGCCGTGATCCGCGTTGGTGGTGCGACAGAAACCGAAGTGAAAGAACGCAAAGACCGCGTTGACGATGCCCTGAATGCGACCCGTGCGGCCGTACAAGAAGGTGTTGTTGTTGGTGGTGGTGTTGCTCTGATCCAAGGCGCTAAAGGCCTGATCGGCATGGAAGGCGACAACGCTGACCAAACAGCCGGTATCGCAATCGTTCGCCGCGCTTTGGAAGCTCCTATGCGCCAAATCGCAGAGAACGCTGGTGTTGACGGTGCAGTGGTTGCCGGCAAAGTTCGCGAAAGCGACGACGTGACTTTCGGCTTTAACGCTCAAACCGAAGAATATGGCGACATGTTCGCTTTCGGCGTGATCGATCCTGCCAAAGTTGTGCGTACAGCACTGGAAGACGCGGCCTCTATCGCTGGTCTGTTGATCACAACAGAAGCCATGATCGCTGACAAGCCAGCACCAACTGGTGGTGCCGGTGGCGGCATGCCTGACATGGGCGGAATGGGCGGAATGGGCGGCATGATGTAAGAACCGGCTTTGGCCCCAGGCCAAAACGGTTCTCCCCGACAGCGCTTTGGCCGATAGGCCATTGCGCAAGAGGGGGCAACATCCGATAACGCTTATAGCTAAGAACAAAACGCCCCCTCCGAGAAATCGGCGGGGGCGTTTTTATATACCTAAATATTTGCGTAATCGCGAAGAGGGGCTGGCCTAAATGTAATTGCGATAACGATGTATTCCAGTTTAGGCTCAAGTATTTCTTTTCAAGGTGACACGATTATGCAGCGGCCCAAAATAACTGTCAAAATTGTGGATGGGCACGCTGTGTTGACAGTTGTGGATACTGAAACCTTTGACTGGATAGAGGATATATTAACTGAAGAGCACGATATAGAGGGGTCTTTCTTGGAAACTTGTGAGATCGACGGTAAGACTGTCTACAACGTTCATTTTTTGGATATAAATGATCCTAAGAAACTTAAAACTATTGTTGATGCAATAGATCAAAATGAACTTCAGAGAATTTGGAATCTAAACAATTAGTTACCCGCATAATACTGCAGTCGGAATAACCCAAAACTGAATAATTACTCGAATCCCACTAGAGGCAGACCACAGGCCGACCTGAATAAAGCTGCCTACAAACAAGGAACCACCCCCATGCGCTGCCTACTCCAACGCGTCACCTCCGCCTCTGTCCCTGTCAACAAGACCACCATCGGCTCTTGCGAAAACGGCCTGTTGATCCTTGCCTGCGCCATGCAGGGCGACACACATGAAAACGTGGATGCCATGGCTCGTAAGGTGGTAAACATGCGGATATTTCAGGATGCGGCGGGCAAGACAAACCTCTCGATCCGCGATGTGGGCGGCTCTGCCCTGATCATCAGCCAGTTCACTCTTGCGGCCGACACCACCCGAGGCAACAGGCCCGGGTTTTCCGCGGCAGCGGGGCCGGAGTTGGGGGCCGAATTATACACTGCATTTTGTGATGCCATCGCCGCCTACGGCGTCACCACAGGAACGGGCCAGTTTGGCGCAAATATGCAGGTATCGCTGGTGAATGACGGGCCAATGACCATCTGGCTGGAAAAATAATGGATCTGTTAATTTCCCGCCGAAAAATCGCGCCGCAATCCCTGCGCCGGTTCAGACCACCTTGGATCCGCCTAAGTAGGCCACATTACCCTAAGGCTGGTCGATCCCGCCAGTTTTGAAGATGTATAAAGACGCAGCGTTAGGTGCCCCGTTGCCTTGACATTGCACCAACAATGAACATTTTACGCCCATGAAATTACTACGCCCCTTTTCCCTCTCGGCTGCGGCTGCCTTATCGTTGAACATGGCCACGCCTGCGCTTGGCGCGGAATGTGTGGTGCTGCTGCACGGCTTGGCACGGTCTTCAAGCTCGTTCCTGGTGATGGAATGGCGGCTGCGCAAATTGGGCTATGCGGTGGTCAATGTTGATTACCCTTCCACCGACGCCACAATCGAGGAATTGGCCCAGATGGCCATTCCCAGCGCCATAACGCAATGCGCGGGTGCCAGTCGGGTCCATTTTGTCACCCACTCCATGGGCGGCATTTTGCTGCGGCATTATTTGGCTGAACGCCCGACACCATTGGAAAAACTGGGCCATGTGATCATGCTTGGCCCGCCGAACAAAGGCTCCGAAGTGGTCGACCAGTTGGCCGATATTCCGGGGTTTGGTTTTGTTAACGGAGTTGCGGGAAATCAATTGGGCACCGCGCCGGACAGCGTTCCAAACAGCCTTGGACCAGTGGATTATTCCGTAGGTATTGTGGCTGGAAATCAAAGCATCAGCCCCTATTTCTCGTTCATGATCGACGGGCCGGATGACGGCAAAGTTGGCGTCGAGCGCACCAAAGTTGCCGGCATGACCGATCACATTATCCTGCCGGTGACCCATACTTTCATGATGAACAATCCCGCCGTGTTCGATCAGGTGGTGCATTACCTCGACCAGGGCAGGTTTGATCACAAATGAACGAGACCGCTTTTTTGCGCTGTTCCGTTTCCAGCCAGAATTTTCGCCATAGGCTGCGCTTTTGGGCAAGCAACAATACTAACAGCATCCTGCCTTAAGCCAGTTAACAGCAAAAGCATTGGCGCATGGCCCCCATGCCTACAGTTGAAATTCCACCGAGCGCCAGCGAGGCGCGGCCCAACAAATCAAGGGATTGGAACAATCCCGCCGATTTGGCGGGAGTACGCCTTGGCCGCAACGCATATCGCCCCGCATCAGCATTTACACAAACTGCTCTGCAATCAAGCGTTCTTCCAGCCCGTGGCCCGGGTCAAACAATATCCGGTGCGACACATCCGGTGCGCTGCCAATCTCGACCCATTTAACAGACCGCGCCTCCTGCCCGTCTGCCACCGCCGCGACGGGGCGCTTCTCGGCTTCCAGCACCTCAAAACGCACTTTGGCAGTCATCGGCAACAAAGCCCCGCGCCAGCGCCTTGGCCGAAAGGCCGCAACCGCTGTCAGCGCCAGAATTTCCGCCCCAATCGGCAGAATTGGCCCGTGGGCAGAATAGTTATAGGCGGTGGATCCCGCAGGTGTCGCCAGCAGCGCCCCGTCGCAGACCAACTCCGGCATCCGCAAACGCCCATCCACCAGCACCCGCAGTTTCGCCGCCTGTGGCCCTTGGCGCAGCAATGACACCTCGTTGATGGCCAGTGCTTGAATTTCTTGCCCGTCCACACAATGGGCCAGCATGCGCAGGGGGTGGATCACTGCCTCCTCGGCCTGTTTCAACCGTTTTATCAACCCATGTGGCGCATATTCGTTCATCAAGAAACCAACAGTGCCGCGATTCATCCCGTAAATCGGCACGCCAAGTTTTTGATAGTCATGCAGCGTCGACAGCATGAAGCCGTCCCCGCCAAGCGCCACAATCGCGTCTGCCTGCTCTGGTACTACATCGCCGTAGCGCCCGGCCAGATCGCTGCGCGAGGCTTGCGCCACGGGGGCGTTGCTTGCCAGAAAGCTCAGTTTCTTGGATTTAGTCATCGCCTGCCTCGGCCCGTTTAATTCTATCCACCCACTGTTGATGCCCAACACCTCCATGGCAAGCGCTTTTTACAGTTGCCACTTGCCCCATTCCTTCACTACATATCGTCGCATCGTCAGAATCCGCGTTGATTGCGTCGCTTTCTGCGCATACAAATTGCCCAGAGTTTCCTATCGGAAACCATCTTTATCAGCCAGCAGCAGGAGCCTGCCATGACCGCATCCCATCGTGACCCCGGTTTTTTCACTGAAACACTTGCCAGCCGTGACCCGGAGATTTTCGGATCGATCACAAATGAGTTGGGCCGCCAGCGCGACGAAATCGAATTGATCGCCTCGGAAAACATCGTGTCGCGCGCGGTGATGGAGGCGCAAGGCTCTGTGATGACCAACAAATACGCCGAAGGCTATGCCGGTCGTCGCTATTATGGCGGTTGCCAATTTGTTGATGTGGCGGAAACGCTGGCCATTGATCGCGCCAAAGAATTGTTTGGTTGCGACTTTGTCAACGTGCAGCCAAATTCCGGCTCTCAGGCCAATCAAGGAGTTATGCAAGCGCTGTTACAGCCGGGTGATACCATTTTGGGCATGAACCTTGCGTCCGGTGGTCACCTGACCCACGGTGCCGCCCCTAACCAATCGGGCAAATGGTTTAACGCGGTGCAATACGGCGTGCGCAAAGATAACAACCTGATTGATTACGATCAAATCGAGGCGCTGGCAAAAGAACATAAGCCCAAGATGATCATCGCCGGTGGTTCCGCCATCCCGCGCCAGATTGATTTCAAACGCTTCCGCGAAATTGCCGATATGGTGGGCGCTTACCTGCACGTGGACATGGCGCATTTTGCGGGATTGGTGGCCGCTGGCTTGCATCCCTCGCCGATCCCTTATGCGGATATCGTCACCACGACGACCCACAAAACCCTGCGCGGCCCGCGCGGCGGCATGGTGCTGACCAACAACGCCGACATTGCCAAAAAGATCAATTCCGCGATTTTCCCGGGCATCCAAGGCGGCCCGTTGATGCATGTCATCGCCGGTAAAGCCGTGGCCTTTGGCGAGGCCTTGCGCCCAGAGTTCAAAGAGTATCAGAAAGCCGTGATTGCCAATGCGCAAGCGCTGGCGGATCAACTGATAAAAGGCGGCTTGGACATTGTGACCGGCGGCACCGACACCCATGTCATGCTGGTCGATTTGCGCCCCAAAGGCGTGAAAGGCAATCAGGCAGATAAGGCCCTAGGCCGCGCCAACATAACCGCCAACAAAAACGGCATCCCGTTTGATCCGGAAAAACCGATGGTAACATCCGGCCTGCGTTTGGGTTCACCTGCGGGCACCACACGGGGCTTCGGTGAGGCGGAATTCCGCGAGATTGGTGATCTGATTGTTGAAGTTGTCGATGGATTGGCTGCCAATGGCGAAGAAGGTAACGGCGCGGTAGAGGCTGCGGTGCGCGCCAAGGTTTCTGTGCTATGCGGGCGTTTTCCGATTTATGAAGGCCTGTAAATGTAAAAGTGAATAAATGGCGGCATGGAAACTTGCCGCCATTCTCCTTTGGCTCAAACGGAAGTATTTGATTCAGTAACTTCCAAGAGAAAATCATCGCCATGCAATGATTTCCTGTAAAATTTCGCCAAATTACCATTTTCAAAAAACGCTACGGGAACAGTCTTACTCTCGCAATAACGGTCAAATTCTTTAACTATATTTTTCTCCATTTCAGCTTCATCCTGTTTGAATACAAGTTTTTTTACAATTTTTGGATTTGAAAAATACATTGAGACCCGTTTTGCATTATTTACAACGACCCCATTTGAGTAGGCAACAACAAACCCAAATGACCAGTCGGCGACGCTCCCAAAAAAATACCCGACCATTTGCTGCGCAGGTTCAATTTCAGATTCAAATTCCGCCTCAATCCTAAGAGAGTTATTCGCCAACAAAGAAGCGGCGAGACAAATATTTTTGTGAACTGCATTAAGTTCATAAAGTGAAACATCAATCGTACCACTTATTTTCTTGCCAATAATGTCAACGAGGAAGCGAGAGGATTGTGCAAGCGGCCCAACCCAATCGGGGGCAATTTCCATTTGACTTACTGTTCCAGAATAAAGTTTCCCTGTATCTGTGTTCACATCAAATCTTACAGACCCAACCTCCAACCACTCCAGCATGGTCAACAGGCCAGCCTGCTCTACCAAAGTGAATTTTTTATCTCGGTCTAGTCCCCAATCGAATTTGCATTTGGTGTTTTGTGGTGAAAAGGTAAAATCAATTTGCCCTGCCATCACTCGAGTTTTGAATTGTGGGTCTTTGTAAGGAACCACATTGGTGGCGAAAAACTGTGCAGGTAAATCAAATGCTTCCGAGCGGCTTGACTCCAAATGTAGCACCACAGGTTGGCCCGTGGGGGTTATCGATACTCTTCCACTTTCGAACTCCTGAATTGGGTGCTTTGACAAAATATCAAACCGAAAGTCATGCAATACAAAATTGCTAAAAGGTAAATCTGGTGTCAGACCTAAAAACAAATCTACTATGGAATCGGCTGGCGAAGTTTGGATAATATTAAGAGTACCTTGAACCGAATGTTTACCATACCCAACTTTCTTGGATATTTGTTGCTTGGTGGCCGCATAATCCGGCCCCACACCGTCAAGTACCTCAAGAATCCAAGCAATTGGATTGCCAGTGATCCGGTCGGACACACCAAACCTCATTGAAACCGTTTTCTTATGAATTTGCGTGTTTTCAGAAAGTTCCATTTCTCGCGCCCGTTTCAACCAATGCGAAATTTCATCTTTCCAAACATGGCGGCCGTAAAATTCCGGCTCTACACCTCCAACATTATATTTCACCAAGAATACAAAGCACGGCAAAGCTGATTTGGCTGCCTTAATGGCATTGGAGAGCTTTAGTTTGACAGAGCAAGAGGAACCGCGTGTCGACTTGATCTGCGCAAAACATTGCAAAGGGGCTGCCTGCAAATCTGCGGGCAGTGTGGGGTCCGCAGGTCTGGAAATCTCAACAATGTGATCCCAACCGTGCTGATCATCATTTGCATCGTTAACCACGACTTCTGCCGAAGCAAAATCTGTACACAAGGAAGAAAACTTCAGCTCGCCTTGGCGACCTAGACGAGACATTCAAATACACTCCCAATTATCCTCAATCACACCCTATATATGAACAATCACATCCTCAAGATTTTTACGTGATTTCGGCAGGGCCGCGTTGAAATCCTCCTCTGGGTGCGAATAACCAATGGCCAGCGCCACGTCGCATTGGAACCCGTCCAGCTCCACCGCAAATTCCGCGTTCACGCGTTCTACGTCGATGCCTTCAATCGGCGTTGCGCCAATCCGAAGCCGCGCCAATGTGTGCATTGCGTTGCCAAAGGCCAGATACAGCTGGGCCTTGGTCCAGGGTCCGGTCCCCCCGTCCGCGTCGGTGTTCAATTCAGCGAAAGCAAAGCTGTTAAATGCCGCCTCGCGGTTTTCCGGCTGGACCCGCCCGTCTTTGATGCCTTTGTCCACAACCTCGGCAAAATCTGCCCGGGTATAGGTCGGGTTATGGGCAAACAGGATGATTTGCGAGCTTTCAAACACATGCGGTTGATTGAACTGGAATTTCTCAATAAATGTAGCGTTCATACGCTGGCGCGCCACCCTGCTGTTGATCACCACAAACTTCCACGGTTGCGAGTTGATGGATGAGGGCGACAGGCGCAGGGCTTCATAAAAAATATCGAGGTCTTGCTGGCTAACCTTCCGGTTCGGGTCGTATTTCTTGACCGTATGGCGCCAAGTCAAATCTTGAATGATGGGATGTTCCACGGGGTTCTCCTAAGCGGATTTACCTTGATATATGCCGATCAACTGGACGTGCAACCAAAAACTCAGCGCCACAAATAGGCATAGCTGGCAAACAGCCCCTGTGCTTTGGCCAACAGGCGGACAGAGCGGCCGGAACCGCGCCCCAAGCTGCCTGTTGCAAGGCGTTCCAATACGGTTTCGACCGCGCAAGGGCTGCCGGTTACAGGATCCCAATAGCGCGGGTATCCGATCAGCGTTGCGTGGATCAGGGCGGCAAGGGTTGGGCGCGCTTGGCGGCGGGGGGGCGTTGGGCCTTCGTCTTGGGTCAGCCCCCAGCCCGCATAGAAAGGCGCACCGAAACAGATCACTTTCTTGCCGCGCAACAGGGCCTCGAATCCAGTGAGCGAGGTCATCGTGCTGACGATATCCACCTTGTCCAGCAGCGCCGATATATCTGCATCCAACATGACAGTATCCGCCAATTCACCGGCATTAATTTTACCTTTGCGCAGGCCTTTCTGCACATCGGGGTGGGGCTTGTAGATCAGGTAATCATTCGGAAACAGCGCCCGCGTTCGGTGGATTAGGTCAAGGTTTGTTGTGACTTTATCCGCCCCCTTCAGGATCGAGGCATCATCTTCGACTTGCCCCGGGACCAGAATGATTTTCTGGCCGGACTTGGCAGTAATTTCCGGCAGGTCACCGCCAAGATTGTACTTTGACAGACCCGCCTTAACGATATTTTGGCGCAAATTCTCTGCCCGTTGCAGTTCATACTCCGGCAAGCAAACCGCCGCTGTTATCACCCTTTCCAAACGGCTCTCGCGGGTTGGGTCGTAATAAATTCCAAGGTCGTCAAAGACCAGCGAAACGGGTTGCACCAACTCCGCCCCTAACCCAGCAGAACGCAGAAAACCATCCTCGACCCGCAGGAGCGGGACATCGGCGGCCTTGGCAGCCGTGTTCAGCTCTCGGGTTTCTTTGCCAGCCCAAACAGCGACGCTGCCTTTCAGCCGCTTGGCCTCTGCAATGGCCGTAGGTGCGTCTTCAATAAACCGGGGCGCACCCGCAGGGCCAAACAGGTAGGATTTCAGAAAGCCACGTTTCCACAGGCGCATGGCGTGGCAGATCACCGGCGATTGCGCACCACGCATGGCGTTGGCTTGTGCAGTCAGGGTTTGCGCTGTTGCTTCAAAGCTGGACCGTCGATCAAAGATCGGATCATACCATGCGCAGTACGTCAGGTAGGTGGCGCTGAATAATTGTGCCGCAGTGCGGCGGGCATTCAGTTTGGTTTTTGGGTGACGGTCTGCGGTCAGCCCCCAACCACTATAAAACGCATTGCCGTACACAACCGGCTTGTGACCCGCAAAAATCGCTTCCATTCCTAATTGCGAGGACACGGTGTAAACCGCCTTAGCCTTGGCAAACAAGTGCCATGGGGACACGGGGTCAACCCATAGGGAAGTTTGGCCCACCACATCCCCTGCCCCGAAATAGCCCGCCCGCCTGCCCGCCATGACTTCGGGGTGGGTTTTGATAATGATTGCTGTGTCGGGGTGGTCCCGCCGTGCATCCGCCAACATCTGCGCAAATGTATCCCCGTCCGCACCACTGCCACTGACCGAGGCGTCATTGTAAGTTTGATCAATCACCAGCACAAACCCATCCGGTAAATCCGGTGGGTCCAGCGGGAAATCATTGTATTTCGACAGGTGATTGCGGCGCAGCGTATCAATGCCATTTTCTGCGCGTTGCAATTCGTCTGAGTTGGCGCCTCCTGCCTCCAGAATGAGCTGGTGCAGGCAGTTGTCCTGCCCTGTTTCAAAATAGATGCCTAGATCGTCAGCAATCAACGACAACCCCGCCGCGCCCTGCCGCCCGGTTTGAACGGAACGCAGAAAACCGTCCTCAAAACTAACCACCCCTGCGCCGCGAAACCGTGCCACGGCAATCCCGCGTTTGGAAACTGGTTTACGGCCCCAAATGCCGACGCGCTCACTTGCATTCGGCAACCCGATACGGGGCCACCAGCCAAGTGCTGTCATCATCTTATTCAAAGGCCGGTTCAAAAAACCCAGAGAATAAACAAAAATCCGCGACAAGGGTTGCTCCCCTGCCGCGGATTTAAATGCCGTTTTATTAGGTGGCTTAGCCACCAGCTGAACTGCTCAGCGTACCGGCAGCCCCCACACTGGAAGTCAAAACAGACAGTGTTTTGGTCCATTGTACATAAGGTGCTTCGGTCACATAAATCGTATCACCGTCACGAATTTGAAAGTCACGGCCCAAGAACACGCCGGTCGGCTCGGTCAAATCCAGCACATAAGCGAACCGTTTAGGCGTTTCAAAATCATTGCGGCCCAACACACGATTGGCATATTCCGCAGTTTCGTCGCGAAAGATAAAGATGCCTGTCGGATCGGCCAACGAGCTGTTCAACCCGCCAAGAAAGGCAATCGCCTCAATCGCGGACATTGTTGGTTTCGGGAATTCCACCAAAGACTGCGCGCCCGTGGCCCCAAGGGCGGTAAAGCGGCGGGTGTCTTCGGCAATCAAGATGCGATCACCTGGACGCAACGCAATATCTTGTTTGTTGTCGTTGTACAGGTCTTCCAACCAAACCGTGCCTTTGTGGCTGCCACGGATCACCGATACACGGGTGTTTTCTGGCTGACTTGTTACACCGCCAGAGGCCGCAATCATGGTGGACAGGGTGCTGGTAGAGGCCTCGATCGGGAAAACGCCCTGACCGCCTGTGCCAACAATCGAAACGGTGGAACCGTCGCCTGCCGCGCGCTGCATGATGATTTGCGGCTCTGGTGTTTGCGGTTCCAGCTTGCGGGTTACTATCTTGCGCAGGCTTTCGGGTGAATTGCCTGCCGCGCGGATACGCCCGACATACGGGATAAAAATGTGGCCGGTCTGATCGACCTGCAATTCCGTCAACGTGGACGGTGCGCCTGCAATGCCAAACAAGCCATCCTCGACGTTTTCATATACTGTTACCAGCAACGTGTCGCCGGGGCGAATGGTGTCTGCACCAATCTTGCCCGCTTTCAGGAAACGCTCATCGAAGCCGACATTCCCCGCCGCCGCCGTGGCCTGAACCACGCGATCATTGACGGAAATAATATAGGCGTTGCCCTGCTTTTGGACGCTACCCGCGAAAATTTCACGTTTATTAGGTCCAACACGCGGCAGTCCACAGGACGACACGGCGAAAGCCAATACGCAAAGAGCCATTAACCCGGCCCTGGGTTTTAGAAAATTTGACAAGGTTACTGCCCCTTTTGTCAAAACTGCCTCGGTTTATTGCCATCCCCTAGATTTAGGTGAACGGATTTTTTCTTTTACCCTACAGAATGTCACAGGAATATCAAAGGGTTTTGCCACAGTAGTTTATTTCACAACCTGTAACTGTTGCATAGGTGCCGCGTTGTTATGCGCCAGCAAGTCGTAGGGGTCATGGTCAGACAGCACCATATCCACCACTTGGCGCACCAACCGCACCCGCCCCTTGCGCGAGTAAAACCCGCCGGTGATTTGCGAGGTCATCAACAAATATTGGCGGTAATCGCGATAGGCAGACAGGTCGGGTTTCTTGGGGTTGGCCAAAAAATCATTCAACGACTGGGGGGATGTGAATTCCGGCTTGCAGAAAACCCCCGCCCCCAGCGCCTTGACCGGCAACCCCCGCCACAGCGCCTGTTGGGCGGCGGTGGAATTAATAGTGATAACAGAACGGGCGTAATCCAGCAGTTCCGCCAGTTTGCCACCGCGCACGAAATGCACCCGCCCCGTGACGCCATATTGTTCGGCCAATTCTGCCGTTACCTCGGATAATGGTTGGCGGTCATCCTCTAGCGGATGGGATTTGAACACCAGATGGTGATGATGCGGTGCGTTTTTGGCAAATGCAGCCACGCAAACCTTCATAAAATCCGGCATGTTGGTGAAATTGGAATGGCTGCGGATCGAGGCGTCATGGCTGAGTTGCAGCAGCGCCAGATGATAGACAAAGCCGTTGCGCTTGATCCGTCGCGTGGCCCGCCAACGCTTAAAGGCATGGGTCGGGCGCGACAGCAAGCGTTTCAGATGCAGCCAGAATTCATGGCTGACAGGGCTGTCGCGGTGGGATTTGTAGTTCTTGAAGCGATAATTGCGAAACAGGATGTGCCAATGATAAACCGCCCCCAGCAGAATGTGCTGGCGCATATCCCCCCAGCGGGCCGGGGCCTCTGGCTGGTCGTTGTCAACAAATTGCAACGCGTTGCGCATGGTTTCAACCGACATATCCATCAGGCGGGAATGGCCGTTCACGCCGCCGCGCTCATAAGTTACCCAATAGGGGCGCAGATAGCCCTCTTCAAAGCAATGGATGCGAATGCCCAAAGCCTCTGCCGCCGCAATGGCAGATTTATGGATTGGGCGCGTGTCGCCGTAGATCACCATATCCGTAATGCCATCCGCCAAATAACTGTGGATATAGGCATCCCAAGTATCCAGCGGGTCGGTAAACTCAACAAAGCTTTTGCGATTGCGCCAGAAAAACCGATCGCCCTCGTTAAAGCCGATTTTAGTAACTTTGGCGCCGGAATCGCCGATCGCCTTGGACAGCTCATAAAAGAACGGCCCATGCGGCCCCTGTAAAAACAGGAACGACTTTTGGCTTATGTCCGTGTGGCTTGGCACACCCATCATATTGACCCTCTGGTCTTAACTCGTGCCCCTACAACACGGTTGCGAGACTTTTACACACATACCTGATACATCACCACAAGAATAAAGGCGGCATTTAGCCCTTTTGCGATAGTTAGCCTTGCTGATTTTGCGCACAAAGGCTAGTTGCTGAACCGTAATTAGACGGGTGAGGATCGATGTTTACGGGTATAATCACAGATGTTGGCAAAGTTGAGGCACTGGAGCAGCGCGGCGATTTACGTGCCCGGATTGCAACAGCTTATGATTCGGCGACAATTGACTTGGGCGCATCCATCGCGTGCAGCGGCGTTTGCCTGACGGTTGTGGATTGTGGGTTGGACGGTAATCAGCATTGGTTCGACGTGGAAATCTCGGCCGAGTCTGTGTCAAAGACCAACATTGGCGATTGGGTCGTTGGCCAGCCGATCAATTTGGAACGCGCGCTTTGCTTGGGTGACGAGCTGGGCGGGCATATTGTTTCGGGTCATGTAGACGGGCTGGCCGTTGTGGTTGCGCTGCGCGACGAGGGCGACAGTACGCGGGTGACGTTTGAGGCCCCCAAAGAGCTGGCGAAATTCATCGCCCCCAAAGGATCGGTTTCGCTGAACGGCACCTCTTTGACGGTGAACGAGGTTGACGGCTGCCGTTTCGGGGTGAATTTCATCTCGCACACCAAGGATAATACGGTCTGGGGCAAGGTGGCGTTAGGCGACCGGATCAATCTGGAAATAGACACGCTGGCGCGCTATGTGGCGCGGCTGGCGGAAATGCAAGGAACCTAAATCATGGCAGTAATTTCCAGCATTGAGGAGATCATCGAGGACGCGCGCAACGGGCGTATGTTCGTTCTGGTGGACCATGAGGACCGCGAGAACGAGGGTGATCTGGTGATCCCCGCGCAGATGGCCACACCAGAGGCGGTGAATTTTATGGCCACCCACGGGCGTGGGTTGATTTGCCTGACCCTGACCAATGAACAGACAGATAAGCTGAGCGTGCCAATGATGGCCAGCAGCAACTCCTCGCGCCATGAAACCCCGTTCACGGTGTCGATTGAGGCCCGCGAGGGTGTGACCACCGGCATTTCGGCGCATGACCGCGCCCATACGGTTTCTGTGGCGATTAACCCGCAGATGATGCCCGATGAAATCGCCACGCCAGGCCATGTGTTCCCGCTGCGCGCCCGCGATGGCGGCGTGCTGGTACGTGCCGGCCATACCGAGGCCGCGGTGGATATTTCGCGGCTTGCGGGGCTGAACCCGTCTGGTGTGATCTGCGAGATTATGAACGACGACGGCACCATGGCGCGGCTGCCGGACCTGATGGAATTTGCTGATAAACACAGCCTGAAGATTGGCACAATTTCCGATTTGATTGCCTACCGCCTGCGTTATGACAATCTGGTACGCGAAACCAGCGACCGGATGGTGACATCTGTGCATGGCGGCGATTGGCATTTGCGGGTGTTTACCGATGAGACCGAGGGCACCGAGCATGTGGTGATGACCAAAGGCGATATCACCACGCCGGAGCCGGTTTTGGTACGCACCCACGCGCTGGACACGCTTGAGGACGTACTGGGAATAGGCGAAGTGAACAAGCTGCCCCAAGCCATGGCGCGTATCGCTGAGGAGGGTCGCGGCGCGGTGGTGTTGTTTCGCGATATTGGCGCGCAACTGGATTACGGCGATGCAAATCCCGAAACCCTGCGTCAAACAGGGCTGGGGTCGCAAATCTTGTCTACCCTTGGCCTGCACAAAATCACCTTGCTGACTGACAGTCCGATGCCACGGGTTATCGGCCTTGACGCTTACGGCCTTGAAATCGTGGGCACGGCGCCCCTGACAAAGGAATAGATCATGGCTGCAAATGAATCCCACTACGTTCTGCCCGCGCCTGTGTTTACGGACGCCCCCCCAAACCTGCTGATCGTTATTTCGCCCTATTACAAAGACATCGCCGACAACTTGCTGGCAGGTGCCCGCGCCGCAATCAAAAAGGCAGGGGCAACCTGTGACGTGGCAGAGGTGCCCGGTGCCTTGGAAATTCCGACGGCCATTCGATTGGCGGGGAACTCGGATAAATACGATGGCTATGTGGCGCTTGGCTGCATCATTCGTGGCGAAACCACCCATTATGACACGGTCTGCAACGACAGCTCACGCGGGTTAACCCTGTTGGGGCTGAGTGGTTATTGCATCGGCAACGGCATTCTGACGGTAGAAAACCGCCCCCAAGCCGAGGTGCGCGCGGCTGAACAGAACAAAGGTGGCGGCGCGGCAGAGGCAGCACTGCACCTGATTGCCTTGACGCGCAGATTTAACAAGCCTACAGGGGGCATCGGTTTCAAACCGATCTCTGAAAATATCATCATCGCCAGCGGTGACAAAGGAACTAGAAACGCATGACCGTCCCTACTTCGCGTCAAAAGAAATCTGCCGCACGGTTTTATGCTGTGCAGGCGCTGTTCCAGATGGAATCAACCGGCACCCCTTGGGACAAGGTGCGCGACGAGTTTGTCGAGCACCGTTTCGGGGCCGAGATGGGCGGCGTTACCTGGGTCGATGGCAACATCAACCTGTTTGAAACGCTGCTGGAAACCGTGGTGGAACAGCAGGCCAAGATTGACCAGTTGACCGACCGCGCACTGGTGGCGAAATGGCCCATCGCCAAGATCGACCCGACAATTCGCGCAGTTTTTCGCGCGGCCGGTGGTGAATTTGTGCTGGATAAAACCCCGCCCAAAGTGGTGATTAACGAATTTGTTGACGTCGCCAAGTCGTTTTTTCCAGCAGGTCGCGAAGCCAAGTTTGTGAATGCCGTACTGGATCACATGGCGCGGGAAATCAAACCTGAAGCATTCTAGCTGTGGCGGGGCCAGATCATCCTGGCCCCCTGCACGGCATTTCCGTGATTGAGGTTTCCGGCCTCGGCCCCACACCTTTTGCCGCCATGCTATTGGCGGATATGGGCGCGGATGTCGTGCGTATCGAGCGGCCAAATGCCAAGGCGTTACTGCCGCAAAAACCCGACTTCCTGAATCGGGGGCGCCCGGTGGTCACGATTGATTTGAAATCCGAAACCGGTGTTTCTGCCGCAATCGAGCTGATCAAAAATGCCGATTTGTTAATAGAGGGCCTACGCCCCGGCGTGATGGAGCGCCTCGGCTTGGGGCCGGATACCGCCCTTAAAGCAAACCCCAAACTGGTTTACGGACGGATGACTGGCTGGGGACAAGACGGCCCTTTGGCGCAAACGGCGGGGCACGATATTAATTACATCGCCATCACCGGCGCATTGCACGCGATTGGCACCATAGACACCCCTGTTGCGCCGCTCAACCTGCTGGGGGACTTTGGTGGTGGATCGCTTTATCTGGTGAACGGCCTGCTCGCTGCCCTGTTAAGCGCGGCGCGCAGCGGCCAGGGACAAGTGGTTGACTGTGCCATTGTTGATGGCACTGCCAGCCTGATGACAATGACCTATTCGCTGGCGAATTCCGGCTTGTGGCAGGATAAGCGACAGGCAAACCTGTTGGATGGGGGCGCACCTTTTTACGGGGTATACCGTTGCGCCGATGACAAGTTTCTGGCTGTGGGGGCGATTGAGCCACAGTTTTACGCCGCCCTGTTGCGCGGGTTGAAACTGGAAACACCCCCCCTGCCCGCCCAGTTGGATCAACCGCGCTGGCCTGAATTGCGCGCAGCCCTTGAACAACGCATTGCGCAGAAATCCCGTGATAACTGGGCCGCGGTTTTTGACGGCACCGACGCTTGCGTAGCCCCCGTTTTAACCCTGGCAGAAGCCCGCATTTATCCGGCTAACGTGGCCCGCAACGTTTTTGATCCGGCCACAGGGGAACCTTGCAAAGCACCGAGATTTACCCGCTGACACACCAAATGCCGCCAGTGCCCCAGCGTAACTTGACGTGACACTTGACAGTTAACGAAAGTTTTAGTTCGCTTGCTCCATTCATGGTTGTATCACATTCGATTGCAGCCTTTGACAATTTTGGGGAGAACAACATGCGACAGAAAATTGCACTCCTGCTGCTGGCGGCAACAACTGGCTATGGGATACCGATGATGGCGATTGCCGAAAACCGGATAGACACGCAGCGCCATGATGCGCCCGAACTGGCCGCCTATGGCAGCTATTCCGTAGGGGTTCGGACCCTGGAGTTGGTAAACCCCGACCAGATCGACATCTTGAAAATTGACCCGGCGGCACCAAAACCCGATGTTTTGCCCACCTATGACCGCGCGCTAACGGTTGAGGTCTGGTATCCAAGTGTGGCGGGCGCGACGGGTGACACCGCGCTCAAGGTCTATCTGCGGGACGGTAAAACCGAGGTGGATATTCATGGCAAGGCTGTACGGGATGCAGAACCAGCCGCCGGCAATGCGCTGCCGCTGGTAATCATTTCGCACGGCTATCCCGGCAACCGTTTTTTACTGTCGCATTTGGCGGAAAACATAGCGTCTAAAGGCTATGTGGTGGCCTCGATTGACCACTTGGATTCCACCTATCGCACCAAGGCGGCCTTTGGCTCCACGCTGGTGAACCGTTCGCTCGATCAGAAATTTGTGCTCAACCAGATGGACGCTTTGTCCAAAGATGCAGGGTCATTTTTGAACGGCAAGGTTGATGCCAGTAACGCCGCCATTCTGGGTTATTCCTTGGGGGGATACGGCGCTGTGATTACCGCAGGTGGCGGGGTCACGCAGGCCTCGGTCGATTACGCTTGGGGTGGGCCGCTGGGCACACTTGGGGTGCATCTGAGCGGCAGTGACAGCCACAATGCCCTGCCCGATCCGCGTATCAAGACAGCGATCGCCTTTGGGCCATGGGGGATGCAGCTGGGGTTCTGGAGTGCGGACAGCCTGAAGGGTATCAAAATCCCGATGCTGTTTGTAGCGGGGTCTGTGGATGATGTTTCCGGCTATGAAAAAGGCACCCGTGCAATCTGGCAACTGGCCAGCAATACGGATCGGTCCCTGCTGACGTTTGAGAACGGAAACCACAATTCCGGCGCCCCGATGCCAGCACCCGCCGAAGCAGATAAGGTAGATGCAGACTTGGGGTTTAACCTGTCGGATCATTATTCCGATGCGGTTTGGGATTCTGTGCGGATGAACAACATCTCGCAGCATTTTGTAACCGCTTGGTTAGGGAAATACCTCAAGGCGGACGCGAGCATGACGCCTTATCTTGATCTGGAGCCAAATGCCAATGACGGGGTTTGGGCCAAAGAAGATGATGGCACAGCCAAACCAGAGCATACCCACTGGGCAGGTTTTCAAAACAGGACTGCCAAGGGGCTGCGGTTTGAGAGCCTGAGCGCAGGGGAATAGCCAAAGGCTTTAGAAAACACAAAATGAAAAAACAGCCGCTTGTTATTCAACAAGCGGCTGTTTTAATGTCATGGATTATTCAGCAGCGACAATTACAGTTTTACCACGCATATTTTCTGGCAACGAGTATGCCACCAGGATAATCACGATTCCCAAAATAACACCCAGAATATCGCCGGACACTGCCGTCAGCCCATCATATTTCGCGCCGGGAACGGTTCCAAGGGTGACTTTGCCACCACCGATTTTCTCCATCAAGCCGGTTGCCTTTACGCTCGTGTATGTGGCCATATAGGCCGCAGCCCCGAGCAAGCCACCCGCGATAAAGAACAGTGCGTCTTTGCGCCCAGCCGCAGCTGCTGCAATGCCAGTGCCGGGGCAATAGCCGCTGACAGCCCAACCAACACCCAGCAGAGCACCGCCAACAAACACGCCTACATAAGCGGATTTTACGGACATGTGCGCAACATCAACCAGGCCCAGCATCTGGCCACCAAACATCAGCATAGAACCAATGCCAATGGCCAGCAGAATGGTTTTCGCCAGATTAAGATTGGTCAGGTTCAGCATTTTCCCGATCAGGTCAGGATTAGTCGCCCCAATCCGATCCAGCACGGCGCCAAAGGCAGCACCAATTACAAGTGCAAGTATAAGTGTCATATCTTTTATCCTCTCTTAAACAGTATCATGGCAGTTGGAATCGCCGCGCCAAACGCGCCCAGTGCAAAAATATAACCCGACAACGATGTTTGCATCATGCCCGACATCATATGCCCCGAGGTGCAACCACCGGCCAAACGCGCTCCGTACAACACAACGAAGCCGGCTATGAAAGTGGCTATGTAGCGCCGCACAGGGCTGTCGCCAAAGTTAGCGCGCCACAGCTCTGGAACCGAACGGTCCGTCTTTGCCACACCACCGCGCAGAAACGAAGAACCAGCCGCACCGATAACCATGGCCACCACAAACAAGAAGCTGTAGTTCAACGGGTTCGCTGCGTTTTTGGCATATTTGCCATTCGATTTCGCCAAATAGGCATTAGAGGACGTATAGCCGTCGGCAGTTTTCGTGATCACTTCGCTATCCACGGCGTTCCACACAATTGAATCGAGGATCACAAATTGTGTAGAGACGCCAATCGGCTTCACTAACAGGACCGCCAGAAAGAACACCAGCCCTAACGCCAGTCCTCCGGTTTTCCAATTTAAAGTCATGAGAGATACCTTTCTTTTCTCATATTCATTTTTGTGAATATGAGAAAAGACGGCGCGATTCTTTGATCTGAGTCAATTAGTCATGAAATAATATGCCCCCCCAAAGAAACCTGACCCTAAAACGGTTTGTAATATCATTGCCCGTTTAAACTCGGGCCTGTGGGTAAATGACGTTTTCAATAAAACGCCCGCGCAGATATGCGCGGGCGTTTTTCGTTTTAAGAATTCGGCGGTATCAGTCGCGAACAACAAACACCGATTGCGTAGCGTGACGCACCACGCGGGCAGAGTTTGGCCCGAGCAGATAGTCCTTCATTTCAGAGCGATGCGAGGCCATCACAATCAGATCGCAACCCGCACTATCGGCGGCCTTGATGATAGATTTGTAGATCGAGCCATGCAGCACATGCGCCGTTGTCTTGATGCCAGACGGGATGTTATCCGCGACCAGTTGCTTTAACACCTCTTGGGATGTTTGCGCCGCTTTGGCAGCAAAATCTTTGGGGAATTGATCGGCAACCATGGCCATCCCGTAATCGGGGATGACCGTTAGCACATGGATTTCAGCCTCGTCCAACCGGGCCAAGGCAACCGCTTGCGGGATTGCTTTGGACCAAGAGCTTTTGTGGTTCAAGTCCACAGACACAAGGATTGATTTTGTCATTTTCTGTCTCCCTATACCGCTGCAGTTTCGGCCTTGCGAACGCGGCCAAGTTGCAACATGATAACCAATCCCAGCAATAACAGCGCTGGAATATAGAAGATTTCTTTCGGCAGACGTTCCGCATCCACCTCGATACGCAGCACCTCCCAATCGAAATCCACGCCCTTTTTCTGGGCGTATTGGCCAAACATCACGTTATCCACATAGGTTTTGCCATCGTCCTCGGTCCGAAACGAAATACCGGAGGTTTTCAGCAAACGTGCCGCCCCGTCGCCGTCCTTCATCTCACCCAGCAACAATGAAACCGTGGTTTCCACATCGTTACCAGAGGCGAAATCCTCCCCTGCAAGGCGGACCCGCAAGGCTGCACCATCTTCGGCGGTACTGGCCATTTCAACCAGTTGCGAGGCATCGACAAACACGTAAGGGTCTTCCATTTTGTTCAGCCAATAGCCCGGCGTGAACAATGTAAAGGCAATCAGCAGCAAAGCCGCATTTTCCCACATGCGTGATTTGGTCAAAAACCAGTTCTGCGTTGCTGCGGCGAACAGCATCATCGCAATGACCGCGATAATAAAGACAAACACCGCCTTACCTACCGTCACATCTATCAACAACAGATCCGTGTTGAAAATGAACAGGAATGGCAGAATGGCCGTCCGCACATCATAGCTAAAACCGATGATACCCGTCTTGATGGGATCGCCCTTGGAAATCGCCGCCGCCGCAAAGGCTGCAAGCCCCACCGGTGGTGTGTCATCCGCAAGGATGCCAAAGTAGAACACGAACAAGTGGACCGCGATAAGCGGCACGATCAGGCCAGACTTGGCCCCAACGGCAATGATCACCGGAGCCATCAACGAGGTGATAACGATGTAGGTCGCCGTGGTTGGCAGCCCCATCCCCAACACAAGGCTGAACAGCGCCACAAAGACCAGCATCAACAGCAAACTGCCGCCAGAGATAATCTCGATGAATTCACCAATCACCTGATGCGCACCAGTCAGCGACACAGTACCCACGATGATACCCGCCGTACCCGTGGCCACCGCGATGCCGATCATGTTGCGTGAACCGGAAATCATCCCGTCGATCAGGTTTCCCCAACCAACAGTGAAGCGTTCCATGTAATTGCTCTCACCGCGAAAGAAGGCTTTCAGCGGGTGCTGTGTCAACATCACAAACATCATCGCCATGGTTGCCCAATAGGCAGACAGACCCGGTGTTTTGCGTTCAATCATCAGGTTCCAGATCAGGACGATCACCGGCAAAGCATAGTAAGTGCCCGATTTCGCAATCGGTCCCGGCTGTGGCAGTTCCAGAAACGGCGCATCTGGATCGTCAATTTTCAGATCAGGTTGTTTAGAGGCTGAGCGGATCAACACCAGATAGACAACCACGAACAGAACACACATGCCAATCAGATTGAACTGACCCAGAACTGGCTGCAACCAGCTGAGGCCGTAATAAACGGCGAGGCTTAAGCCGCAGAACATGGCAACACCGAAAGACATGCTCATGACCCGCTGTGACATGGTCTTTTTCGCACCTGTGCGCGGCAGACCCTCAAGGCCCATTTTGCAGGCCTCCAGATGCACAATATAGACCAGAGCGATGTAGGAAATGATCGCAGGCAGAAAGGCGTGTTTCACCACTTCAAGGTAGGGAATGCCGACATATTCCACCATCAAGAAGGCCGCAGCCCCCATCACTGGCGGTGTCAACTGGCCGTTGGTGGAGGATGCAACCTCTACCGCGCCAGCCTTTTCAGCCGAGAACCCGACCCGCATCATCAGCGGAATGGTGAATGTGCCGGTGGTCACCGTGTTGGCGATTGAGGAGCCGGAGATCAGGCCCGTTGCAGCAGACGCCACAACCGCAGCCTTTGCAGGACCGCCTTTAAGGTGGCCCATCATCGCAAATGCCAGTTGGATAAAGAAGTTGCCCGCGCCCGCCTTATCCAGCAGGGAGCCGAACAACACAAACAGGAACACCATCGAGGCCGAAACCCCCAGCGCCGTGCCGAACACACCCTCGTTTTGCATCCAGAAATGCCACATGGCCTTGCCAAAACTGGCACCTTTCCACTGCATCGCATCCGGAATAAAGGCCTGATCACCATAGAAGACGTAGACCAGAAAGAAGCCCGCGACGACAACCATAGGCAAGCCCAGCGCGCGGTATGTGGCGACCAAAACGATCGACAGACCAACCGCAGAGGCAATCAAATCGCCCGTCGTCGGCAAGCCGGAACGATCCGCAATCGCCGATTGGTTGGCCAGCAGATAGAAACTGGCACCAACCCCGAGCAGGGCCAAGGCCCAGTCATACAGCGGAATATGGTTGCGAGAAGAGTTTTTGAACAGGGGGAAGGCAATGCAAGCCATCAACAGGCCAAATGCCAGATGGATGATACGCTCTTGCCCAGAAGTCACATAGAAAAAGCTCACCCCAGTCCATGCCGCCAGATTTGCCGGCAGCGGGGAGGCGTTAAAGACCTGAAGAACCGCCCATAAAAGCGCAATTCCAGCGATAAATTTTCCTTGCCAATTATCAGGACTCCGCGCGCCGACATCCAGTTCGGCGACAAAATCCCTCTTTTCGGCTGATGCAGCCTCGGTCATGTTGTTTCTCCCCATCCTGATTTTTTCAGGTATCTATTTTGATTTAATAATTGCGTAGAGGCGGGGGCCAAAATCCCCGCCTCTGTTGTCAGTAAGCGGTTAAGCTTAGTCCATCAGGCCCAGCTCTTTGTACGCGCGGATTGCGCCGGCGTGCAAAGGAGCGGACAGGCTGTCACGGATCATTTCTTCGGCTTTCAGATTTGCAAATGCAGGGTGCAATTTGCGGAAATCATCCAGATTGCCCAAAACAGCGATGGCGACACGGTAAACCGCTTCTTCAGAAACATCGGTGGATGTCACGAAAGTTGCGCCAACACCAAAGGTTTGGATGTCGTCCGGATTGCCAGGGTACATGCCACCCGGGATGGTTGCCATCCGGTAGTATGGTTTCTCAGCAACCAAAGCAGTGATTTCCGGGGAAACCGCTGGAACAATCACCGCATCGCAAGAGGCAACTGATTCAGCGGTTGAACCGGAGGGGTGACCCACCAGCCAGAAATAGCCGTCAATTTTGCCATCACACATAGCGCCCGGAGTTTCCGAGGACTTCATTTTGGAGGCCAGTGCCAGATCGGAGCGTTTCCAGCCCAATACTTCTTCGATCACTTCCCAAGTACCTTGCGTACCGGAACCATCGTTGCCGATGTTAAAGCGTTTGCCTTTGATGTCGGTGATGTTCTTGATACCCGCATCGCGGCGCGCCAGAATTGTCACAGGCTCAGCGTGAACCGAAAACACAGCCCGCAGTTTTTTGAAAGGGCCTGCATCTTTGAACTTGGACGTGCCATTATAGGCGTGGTACTGCCAATCAGATTGGGCAACGCCAAATTCCAGCTCGCCGGAACGCAGCGTGTTGATGTTGTAGATCGACCCACCGGTTGATTCCACAGAACAGCGGATGCCGTGTTCTTTGCGGGTTTTGTTGACCAGACGGCAAATCGCGCCACCTGTAGGGTAATAAACCCCGGTTACACCACCGGTGCCGATAGAAACGAATTGCTGTTCAGCAGCCGATCCCATTGTTGCCGATAGCATGAGAGCCGTCGTTGCGGCTGCTATTTTTGTAAACTTCATGTTGTTCTCCCTTTGAAGTTTGCGGTTGGATTTGCGCAGCGCTAGCATTGCAAAAAGATTCGGTTTTGTGAATAAATAACTTTTGTTTTGTTCAAAACGCACCATGGTAGCCAATTTTGTCAATCTTGCAGGCCAGAATAGTGAAACCTGTGCGGTTTTCCGCCCTGATTAACGCTTCTTTTAGTTGAGTTGATTCGCTCACCCACTCACCATAACCGCCATAAGCCTGAGCTAAAGCCACAAAATCAGTGCTGCCAAAAGTGACGCCGGCTTCGCGCAATTGCATAGCTGTTTGTTTGCGGCCAATCAGGGTGAGGGCATTGTCCACCAACACCACGATTGTCAGCGGGATATTCATATCGCGCAGTGTCGCTAAATCACCCGCTGTCATATCCAGCCCCGCGTCTCCAACCACCGCCACCACCGGCGTATCCGGCGCGGCGAGGCGGTAGCCCATGGCAAGGGGCACCGCGATGCCCATGGTGCAAAAAGCGGTGGATTGCAGGATTTGCGACGGTCGGTTTGAGTGCCACATCTGCGAAATCAGGATGCGATGCGCGCCGCTGTCGACCGTTACTACCGCCGTGTCGGGCAATTCGCTGTCCAGCGTTGCAAACACGGCGTGAGGCCCCCAATCTGGGCGGGGTGCGAAATGGGTGGTCAATGCCTCACGGGCCATTTGTGGCATTTCATCAGGCCAAAGGCCGCTGAGTGGTTCTTGCAACCCGTTGCCAAGGGCACGGGTTGCGGCGGCGACATCACCAACAAATCGCAAGGCCGAGCCGTGCATACCGTGTTCCACTTGGGCGTGGCAAAACTCCATTGCGACATCAGCCGCCCACGGGCGGAGCCAATCGGCGCGCATCTCAATCGGATCATAGCCCAGCAGGATCACGCAATCGGAGGCAGCCAGCAGCGGCAGGACGGTTTTGTCAGACAACGGCGACAAGCCATGACCGCCAAGGCAGTTCGGGTGGTCCTCTGGAATGATACCCTTTGCCTTGTAAGTGGTTAGAACCGGAATGTTATGGGTCTCGCTCAGGGCCAAAATATCAGGGCCAGCGCCGTGCAACACCGCACCGATACCGGCCAAAATAATGGGGCGTTCGGCGTTTTTTAGACGCGCAATCGCTTGTTCCAGAAAGGCCCCCTGCCCCAGCACAGGTTTTTCGGTGATGGTTGCGGGCATGTCCAGCAACAGGGTTGGGTCCAGCGCCAAAGTATCCGGCAGATCGATGTGAACAGGGCCGGGCGGATCGGCGCGGGCGATCGACAGGGCCTTGGCCACCACCTGCGCGGCGGTGCCTTTGGCCACTTGAAAACGGGCTTTGGTGATTGGGGCCAGCAAGGCGGATTGGTCGATAACCTGATGGGTGAAACCCTCGGCCTGCGACGGGCCAATGCAGCCGGACAAGACAATCAGCGGCACCTGTTCTTGGAAGGCGTTGGCGATGGAGTTCAGGCCATTTGCGAGGCCCGGGCCAATGGTTGTCAGCAGAATACCGGGGGTGCCAGTGGCTTGCCAAGTACCCTCGGCCATAAAGCCGGCGGCGTTTTCGTGTTTGCACAGAGTGAAGGCAACGCCCTCGTTTTCCAATGCGTCCAGCAGCACCAGAACTTCGCCTCCGGGCATCCCGAAAGCGTGTTTGCATCCTGCTGCCGCAAGGCCTTGGGCAATAGCGGTGGCGGCGGTTACTGTATGGCTCATTTCGGTAAATACCCCCCACGGGTTTGTGGCGTTTTCATATCAAGGACGCGACCCGCAATCAGGTTACGCAACATTTGCGCGGTGCCGCCGCCGATGGTGAACATACGGGCATCGCGGACCATGCGCTCAATTGGCAGGTTACGGGAATATCCAACGGCGCCGTGCATCTGTAGCGCGTCATTGGAAACTTTCACGGCGGTCTCAGAGGCGATCAATTTGGCCTGCGCCGCCATCAAGGGATCGGGAAACCCGCTACCTGTCGTTTCAGCACTTGCCGCCGCCCGCCACAGCATCATACGGGCCGCCTCTAGCGAGACATTCATATCGGCAACCATCCATTGCAGGCCTTGGAATTCTGCGATTGGGCGTCCGAACTGTTCGCGCACCTGAATATAATCACAGGCCGCATCATAGGCCCCCGCCGCCACGCCCAGCGCCACAGTTCCGGCACCGACGCGCTGGCCGTTATAGGCGTTCATCAGGCCGGCAAAACCACGTTTCAGCCCCTCGGGCGGGATCACCGCCATGTCTGCGCTGATCTCAAGATCGTTGAAATGGATTTCGGTTTCGGGAATGCCGCGCAGACCCATGGCAGGTTCCCGGCTGCCAATGACAAGGCCCTCGTCCTCGCCGCGCACGGCGATAAAACCGCCGATGCCGAGGCGCTCGCCGTTTTCCTCTACTTGCGCGAAAATCAGATGCGCCTTGGAAACGCCGCCGCCGGTGATCCAGTGTTTGGTGCCGTTCAGGATGTATTTGTCACCCTTTTTCACCGCCACCGTCGTCATATCCGTGGCCGCAGAACCCGACCCCGGTTCGGTGATGCAAATAGCCGGTTTGTCACCAGCCAGAACCAACGGGGCCACACGGTCAATCTGGGCTTTGGAACCATAGGCACAAATCGCGCCAATCGCACCCATGTTGCCCTCAACCACGATGCGCCCCGTGACGCCGCAGGCCTTGGCCATTTCCTCAACCACCAGCACCACATCGAGGTAGGAACACCCTTGCCCGCCGTGTTCTTTGGGAATGCACATGCCCATAAAACCCGCTTCGGTCAGCAGCTTGATATTGTCCCAAGGATATTCCTCAGTGCGGTCCACCTCGGCGGCGCGTTCCTTGATTGGGCCTTGCGCCAGTTTGCGCGCAGTGGCCTGAATTTGCAGTTGTTCGGGGGAGAGTTGAAACATTAGCTTTTTTCCGTCTTGGGGGCATTCTCGCCCAGTAATTCGTTCAGAACCGCGTCAGTATCCGCGCCACAAAGCGGCGGCGCGTGGCGGTAGGTTACCGGGGTTTCGCTGAATTTTATCGGGTTGCCGATCAGATCAACATGGCCTGAGGCGGCCAAGGGATGCGGCATCGAGATTTTCATATCGCGCGCCGCCACCTGTTCGCTGGCAAACACTTCGGCGATAGTGTTGATTTCGCCGCCCGGCACTTTGGCCGCTTCCATCGCCGCCACCAGCGGGGTTTTCTGCATCTGTTTGATGCGTAATTCCAGTATCGCGATCAAACCTTCGCGATTTTCCAGTCGGGCGCTGTTGGTGGTGTATTTCGGATCATCCGCCAGTTGCGGCAAGTCAATCAGCGCCGCAAAGCGGGCGAATTGGGCGTCGTTGCCAGCAGCCACCACTAAGTGGCCGTCAGAGGTGGCAAACACTTGATACGGTACAATATTGGGATGCTGGTTGCCACGGCGCTTTGGTTCTTGACCCGACGCTAGATAATTCACGCCCTCATTTATCAGCCATGCCACCTGAGTATCGGCCAAGGCAATGTCGATATGCTGCCCCTGCCCTGTTTTATCGCGATGACGCAGGGCGGCCAGAATGGCGTTGCTGGCATACATGCCGCACATCACATCGGCGATGCCAACCCCGACCTTTGTCGGCTCACCCTCTGGCGCGCCTGTCAGGGCCATCATGCCACCGAAAGCCTGTGCCAAAAGGTCATAACCCGGTCGGTGTGAATTGGGGCCAGTCTGGCCAAAACCGGAAATCGAGCAATAAATCAGGTCAGGCTTGCGTTGCTTGAGCACATCGTAATCCAGCCCGTATTTGGTCAGCCCGCCTACCTTGAAATTCTGGATCACCACATCGCATTTTTCGGCCAGTTTACGCAATATCTCTGCCCCCGCCGGATCCCCCATATCCACTGCAATCGAGCGTTTGTTGCGGTTGGTACTCATGTAATAGGCACTCTCGCGGGTGGCCTCGCCCTTGGCGGTGGTCACATAAGGCGGCCCCCAGCCCCGTGTATCATCGCCAACCACGGGACGCTCGACCTTGATAATGTCAGCCCCCATATCACCCAGCAATTGCGTGGCATACGGCCCTGCGAGGATGCGTGACATATCGAGGATGCGCAGCCCGTCCAGCGGGCCTGTCGGTTTATCTGTCATTGTGGGGGGCCAATCGATTCTGTTCCTAATTTTCAGGGTACAATGTATAATTCTCAAAAGATAACGAATTGAATTTACATTTATTGTTCAAAATTTTAACATTAAGCCATGCAAACCGCTCACCTCCGCAGCCTTCTGGCGATCAAAGAAACTGGCAGTTTTACCGCAGCGGCGGCGGCTGTTCATCTCAGCCATTCTGCGGTCAGTGTGCAAATGAAACAGCTGGAGCAGCAACTCGGCGCGCCGCTGTTTGTCAAGGGACGTCGCCCTGCGTTGCTGACCCCCCTTGGCGAAGAAATATCTGAACGCGCGCGCGATATTGTGGACCAGTTGGACGGCCTCAAGGCACTGGCAAGTGCCGATAACCTCGGGGGCCGTATCAAGTTGGGGTTTGTGCCAACCACATTACAAACGCTGCTGCCTGTTGTATTGGAACGGTTGCGGTCCGAATTCCCCAATTTACGCGTGGCGGTGCGCTCTGGCCTCTCTAGTGATCTGGCAAAAATGGTCGAGGATCAACATATCGATTTCGCCTTTTTATCTGCGCCTGTTTCCGACCCTGCCTTGATCCGTTTGCATGAATTGGGGTCAGAGCCTCTGTTTCTGGTACAGGCAAAATCCGCTACTTCTGAACGGGCCAAAGAGGCCGAGATCTTGCGTCAAAACCCCTATATCGCCTTTAGCCGAACAACGTGGCTGGGGGCGCAGATTGCCAGTTATCTGACCCAAGGCGGATACAAGGTAGAGCCAGAGATCGAGCTGGATTCCTTTGATGCCATTGAACATCTGGTGGCGCGAGGTTTTGGGGTTTCGATTGTGCCTCAACGCCTGCTGGCGGCGCCTTTGCAAGACAGCCTACAGTGTATTACGCTTGGCCAACCCGCCCCAGTGCGGCGTGTCATGCTGGCCACCCCGCGCCATTGCCAGCGCCAGACCGTTTTGCGTTGCCTTAGCAATATTGCATCCAGCGCTTGAAGTTCGGTATACTTTAGTATACTGACTTCCCCAATCCCCCTGTTTCCGCTAAACAGCGCGAAACACGATTCTTGAACAGAGGTATCCCATGACCAAGATCAAAGTAGAAAATCCGGTAGTCGAGCTGGACGGCGATGAAATGACCCGTATCATTTGGCAGTTTATCAAAGACAAACTGATCCTGCCCTACCTCGATATTGACCTGAAATACTATGATCTGGGCATTCAAGCCCGCGACGACACTGACGACCAAATCACCGTGGACGCGGCTGAGGCGATCAAGAAATACGGCGTTGGCGTGAAATGTGCGACCATCACACCGGATGAACAACGGGTTGAGGAGTTTGGTCTTAAGCGGATGTATCGCAGCCCGAACGGCACCATCCGCAACATTCTGGGCGGGGTGATTTTTCGCGAGCCGATTATTTGCAAAAACGTACCGCGCCTTGTTCCGGGCTGGACCAAACCCATCGTTATTGGCCGCCATGCATTTGGCGATCAATATAAAGCCACCGACTTCCGCTTCCCTGGCAAGGGCAAGATCACGATGAAGTTTGAAGGTGAAGACGGTAAAGTGATCGAGCATGAGATTTTTGACGCGCCGGATTCCGGTGTTGTCATGGGCATGTACAACCTTGATAAATCCATCTTGGATTTCGCCCGTGCGTCATTGAACTATGGCCTAAATCGTGGCTGGCCGGTTTACCTGTCGACCAAAAACACCATCCTCAAAGTCTATGACGGTCGCTTCAAGGACCTGTTCCAAGAGGTTTATGAAGCAGAATTCGAAGAGCGCTACAAAGCTGCCGACATCACCTATGAGCATCGTCTGATTGATGACATGGTTGCCTGTGCAATGAAATGGAACGGCGGTTTCGTGTGGGCCTGTAAGAACTATGATGGCGACGTACAATCCGATACGGTTGCCCAAGGCTATGGCTCCTTGGGGCTAATGACCAGCCAGTTGATGACGCCGGACGGAAAAATCGTTGAGGCCGAGGCAGCGCATGGCACCGTGACACGCCATTATCGTCAACATCAGGCGGGCAAAGAAACCTCTACCAACTCGATTGCGTCGATCTTTGCCTGGACTGGCGGGTTGAAGCACCGCGCCAAACTGGATGAAAACACAAAACTGATGGAATTTGCCGATACGCTGGAAAAAGTCATCGTGGATACGGTCGAGGCCGGAGACATGACCAAAGACCTCGCGCTGTTGGTTGGGCCGGATCAAGGCTGGCTGTCCACCATGGGTTTCCTGGAGAAAATCGACGAGAACCTGAACGCCGCGCTGGCGGGATAAATCAAAAATCGGGGCATCCTTGCGGGTGCCCCTTTTTCTTGGGAGGCTTGACATTTAGCGGGCCACGCGCAAAATCTGGCGACAAAAAGGGGTGGCACAATGATCGATCTAAACTTAATGAACGGCAAGGCGATGATGGTAAATATCAATCATATCCAAGCCGTGATTACCGGCGGCTCTGGTGATGGCTCGCAAATAATTTTGGGTGGGACACTGACCTATGAAGTACAGCAGAGCATTAAAGACATCAAAGGCATGATGGCCGCCTTGGACGCGTAATCCAGCGTTTCAACTATTAAACCCAAAGGGAACCCCTATGTCTGATAAATTACACCTTGTGTTTGGCGGAGAGCTGGAAAGCCCCACTGGCGTTAAGTTTCGCGATACCGATGCGATTGATATCGTGGGTATCTTCCCAAGCTATGAGGCGGCGTATAATGCTTGGAAAGCGGCCGCACAGGGGTCGGTGGACGATGCCCATATGCGGTATTTCATTGCCCACTTGCACCGGCTGATTGGCGAGAAGCGTGAAACAGCAGAAGGTGATGCGCTGAGTCAGTAGGGCGTTTCGATTTTACTAATTCTCGATAATTTACTTAACTCTCGTTGAAACACTTTCGTAAATTGCGCCAAGCCCCGACTCAGGTTATCAACCTTGCAGACCACATTTAATCGGGAAAACCACATGCCACACCTTACCGTTGTTGACCATCCGCTGATCCAACACAAACTGACCTTGATGCGCGACAAAGATACGCCGACATCCCTGTTTCGCCAATTGCTGCGCGAAATCAGCCATTTGCTGGCTTATGAGGTGACGCGTGGGTTGCCAATGGAAACCAAGATTGTTGAAACACCGCTGAAAGAAATGACGGCGCCAACGCTGGCAGGGCGCAAATTGGCGCTGGTGTCGATTCTGCGGGCAGGCAACGGTTTGCTGGACGGGATGCTAGACCTGATCCCGGCGGCGCGGGTTGGCTTTGTGGGCCTGTACCGCGACGAGGAAACCCTGCGACCTGTGCAATATTATTTCAAAGTGCCGGATCACTTGGACGAACGGGTGGTTATTGCCGTGGACCCGATGCTGGCGACGGGAAATTCATCTGTTGCGGCGATTGATTTGCTGAAGAAGGCTGGTGCCAAAGACATACGGTTTTTGTGCCTGCTGGCCGCACCCGAGGGCGTTGTCCGTATGAAAGAAGCGCATCCGGATGTGACGATTGTAACCGCCGCGCTCGATGATCGCTTGAACGAGCTAGGCTATATCGAGCCGGGTCTGGGTGATGCGGGTGATCGGATGTACGGCACCAAATAACCGTTCGGGCGGTGCCTTTAACGCGGTTCGACACTATGTTGAAACGCGGTAGGTTAGCCGCCCCGACGTAGCGCCGATACGGGAACAGCAGACCCAATTGCCGACCAAGTAGCAGAGGCGCGCGCAATTTTGGTATCATCCCACGTTACGAATTTGATATAAAATCCATCGCGGGTGATTTCATCGGCCAATATGTTGAACCGAAGGTTTTGCGCCCGTGATGTATCAATGCCAGACAGACCAATGGTAATATGCGGCGGGCGGTGAAACGGCGCTGCAAACTGCACATAGACCCGCACCTCCCGATCGCCATCACCAGACCACATCGGCTCATTACGATCAACGTGGTTAAAAACCTCACCCGTGGCGGTAATGATCTGCATGCCCACCAAAGGGGAGGTGGTTTGCTGGTGAAAATGTGTGGCGATATGCCGAGTGCCGTCCATGTTCTGTCCTGTAATTATCGCTGTGACCAACGCCTAGCAGATCCATCTTACTGTTGGATTAAAGGCGCACTCATTACTGGATAAAAATACTGCTGCTGCGCAATGCTGCTGATTTGTGTTGTCCAAACCTAGAACCCTGCGACAGGGCCTAATGAATCACATCCCCCTTGCGAGGTCAAACATTTGTTAACAAAACTTTAACCTTTGGCTAAGAAATTGCCGCGCCCACATGCAAATACTCTCCCTGTAGATGAGTTGGCACCACCGCAAGACAAGCACCAAGACCAAAACCGCGCGCGCCAGTGCCGTCAGCAATATCAAACTCCGCCTGGTGGTTGGAGCACATCAGGCGTCGGCCATCCGCGCTCAGGATACTGTTGCTGCGCTGGTCAAGGGGTAGGAATTGATGGGGACAGGCATTCACAAAGACCTTTGGCGTTGCACCATCGATCACGACAAGCACCGGATAGCCCTCAAGGGACAGCGACAAAACGCCGTCGCGGGGAATGTCCGCAACGGCGCAAATTTGGTGACCCGATGCTGGCGCATCGGGAAAATCTTGCCAAGTCAGCATTCCTACAGCACACCGCGATTGACTTGATCCGCCTCGATGCTCTCAAACAAGGCTCGGAAATTACCCTCGCCAAAACCATCGTCGCCTTTGCGCTGAATGAACTCAAAGAAGATCGGCCCGATCACAGTTTTAGAGAACACTTGCAACAGAATTTTGGTATCGCCGCCGTCAACCACACCCTCGCCATCAATCAAGATGCCGTTCTGCTTCATCCGATCCAGCGGCTCATCGTGGCCGGGCACGCGTTTGTGGCTCATGGCGTAATACATGTCGGGCGGGGCAGGCATAAATTCCAGGCCATGCCCAGCCAACACGTCGGTGCAATCGTAAATCGCGTCACAACCAACGGCGATATGCTGAATGCCTTCGCCGTTATATTCACGCAAATATTCCTCGATCTGGCTTTTGTCGTCGGCACTCTCGTTAATCGGAATGCGAATCCGCCCACAGGGTGAGGTCAGCGCCCGACTGGTGAGGCCGGTATGTTTGCCAGCAATGTCAAAAAACCGGATTTGTTTGAAGTTAAAGATGTCCGCGTAGAAGCTATACCATTTGTCCATATTACCGCGCTGGACATTGTGGGTCAGGTGATCGAGGTAATAAAACCCGACGCCTTCGTTTTTCTTGCCGCCATCAATCCAGTTGTATTCATCGTTATACGGGTTTTGATCGCCGCCGAACTGATCCACGAAATACAGCAAGCTGCCGCCAATGCCCATGATTGCCGGAACGTCCAGAACCTTGTCATCACCGAGATATGCCTCTGCGCCTTTGGACAACGCCCGCTGAAATGCAGCTTTCGCATCTATCACCCGCCACGCCATGCTGGGAGCACAGGGACCGTGCTGCGCCACAAAACGCATGCCAAAGGAACCGGGTTCAGCGTTCAACACGTAAGTAACATCGCCTTGTTGCCACAGCTCTATATTGCGGGTTTTGTGTTTCGCCGTTTGCGCAAACCCCATCTTGGCGAACAGATCGCGCAGCTCTTGCGGGTCCTCATGGGCGAATTCGACGAATTCCATGCCATTGGTGCCTGCGGGGTTTTCTGCGGTGATTTGTGATTTCGGCGCGTCGTGGGGGAAAGGACCCATGGGGAATACTCCTGTTTGATGTGTTGAGGCCTGAATACGGCAGAATGGATGCGGAGAATGCGCGAAGTTTCGTAGTGTTGGTTGAAATATTGACCATTAGGCGTAGAATTACGTACTATACTGCAAATTACCCGCACTAAAGGTCAATATCATGCTCGACTCCGCCGACTTACGCCTCCTGAACGCCCTGCAACGCAACGCCCAGGCCACGGCGCAGGAACTGGGCGAGGCGCTGAATCTGTCACCCTCCCAAGCAGGGCGACGGCGACAAAGACTGGAGCAGGACGGTTATGTCACCCGCTATACAGCACAGTTAAACCCTGCTTTGCTGGGCCTGTCAGTTCAGGCATTTGTGCAAGTGTCGATGGTCGGTCATTTTCCCGATTTGGTGGACAGTTTCCACAGCCTTGTTAAGCGCCAACCTGAGGTCGTCAGCGTTTGGACCATGACCGGAGAGGCGGATTACTTGCTGCGAGTCTGGTGCCGTGATTTGGCGGCGCTGAACAGCCTTGTACACAGTGTTTTCCTGCCCCACAAAGCGGTTGGACGGGTGCAAACGCGCATTGTGATGGATCAGATCAAACAGGATGCTCCTTTGCCGATTTATTGAAAGAACCCCAATTACAGTAGGTTTTATTGCCAGTTGAAAATTTGACCAATCAGGCATATGCTCGCCTTACAACTAGGGCGTAGACTCATAAATACCAAATTACGATTGCAGCCAGGTGGGCGGCAGCAAGGAACGTTTCAGGGCAGCGAAAGGTTCGTAATGACAGGGATCGCCAATCTTTGATGCGGTTAAAACAACGCTCGACCAGATTG
>JAJRPO010000057.1 GCA_024280735.1 Alphaproteobacteria bacterium
CGCTGGCTGCGCGGGATTATTCCTGTTCGCATTTGGGTGTGTGCGGGGTTATCAGCTTGATTCAACCTGCCAATACAGCCTCGGTTCGTTTGGTTGAAAAAATGGAAGCGACCTACGAAAAGGACATGGATGTTTTTGGTATCCGTTGCCATGTTTACCGGCATCCCCAACCGGAGGTGACCCTATGACCCCCCCGATTTTGGAAACCGAACGCCTGCGTTTGCGCCCGCTTTGCGAGGCGGATTTTCCGGTTTTTGCCGAGTTTTACGAATCCGATCGTTCCCGTTATGTTGGTGGCCCGGTGAGTGCCGAGCAAAGCTGGCGTATTCTGGCTTCCGAGATTGGCCATTGGACCTTGCGTGGTTATGGCCGCTGGGGCGTTGAGGAAAAATCAACCGGTGCATTTTGTGGTGTGATCGGCCTGTGGAACCCGCATGCATGGCCAGAACCGGAACTTGGCTGGGATTTGATGGCTGGATTTGAAGGCAAAGGCTATGCAACCGAAGCCGCACTTGCGGCGCGGGCTTATGCCTATGATGTCTTGAAATGGCCAACCGCTATTAGCCTTGTTGTGCTTGAAAATGTCGGTTCGGCCTCTGTTGCCAAACGCCTTGGCGCGACTCGCGAGAGCCGGTTTACCCATGACCGTTTTGGCGAGATGGACATTTACCGCCACCCAAGTCCGGAGGCCCTGAAATGAGCGACGACAGCACCCGTGCGGCCGATCTGCTCAAAGAACACCGCGACAGCATCGACCGGCTGGATGCGGTGTTGGTTTATACCTTGGCTGAACGCTTCAAGCATACGCAAGCAGTGGGCAAGCTGAAGGCAACCCATACTTTGCCTGCCTCTGACCCGGCACGCGAAGCCCGGCAAATTGAACGCCTCGAGCGATTGTCCAATGAGGCAAACCTCGACCCGAAATTCGCGAAGAAGTTCCTGAACTTCATCATCAGCGAAGTGATCCAGCATCACAAGAAACATCAGGAATAAATCAAACGTAGGGTGTGTGGTTTCCACGCACCGCACCACGCCATCATCTAGGAGAATATATCATGGCCATGAAGATCAGACTCGCCCGCGGCGGTTCCAAAAAACGCCCTTTTTATCGTGTTGTCGCAGCAGATAGCCGTATGCCACGCGATGGTCGTTATGTGGAAAAGCTGGGCACCTATAACCCGCTGCTGGCCAAAGACAGCGAAGAGCGCGTAAAGCTGAACGTTGAACGCGTTCAATACTGGTTGGGCGAAGGCGCGCAGCCAACAGACCGGGTTGCCCGTTTCCTTGAAGCTGCCGGGTTGGTTGCCAAAACAGAACGTAGCAATCCAAACAAAGGCAAGCCCGGCAAAAAAGCCGTTGAGCGTGCCGAGGAAAAAGCTGCGAAACTGGCCGAAGCATCCGCTGAACCAGCCGCAGAATAGAGACAAGAGGACCGGAGATCATGCAGCAGTTTTCGCCCAAATTCCGGTCAGAATTATTGAGCTTATTGAAGTGGCGCCGCGATGTGCGCCACTTCAAACCCGATCCGGTTGATCCGGATCATCTTCAAACTTGTCTTGATGCTTTTGCACTGGCTCCCTCGGTTGGCCTGTCGGAGCCTTGGCGGATCGTACGGGTTTTGTCGACCGAAGCACGGTCGCAAGCGTTGCAGAATTTCCAGACAGCCAATGCCGACGCTCTACAAGGGTTCTCCGGCGAAAAATCACGAATTTATACCGGCCTCAAACTGACAGGTATGCAGGATGCTCCAGAGCAGCTTGCAATATTTTGCGATGAGGAAACCAGCAAGGGTTCCGGGCTTGGTGCCGCGACCATGCCCGAAATGCGCCGCTACTCGGTGGTTTCGGCGATCATGTCTTTTTGGTTGACCACTCGGGCCTATGGCATTGGGGTTGGCTGGGTTTCTATCCTTGATCCGGTGCAATTGCGCAAGGATTTCGGGGTGCCTGAAAATTGGTCGCTGGTTGCGTATCTTTGCATTGGAATGCCCGAAGATGACACCCTGAAGCCGGAGTTGCAAACGGTTGGGTGGGAGCAGCGCGACCCCAATCTGTCCCGTTGGATCGAGGTTTAACCATGGCAATACCAAACTATTGGATCGGCGTCATTTCCGCTGACCATGTGAAAGTTGCCGTTACAGAGGGTGTTTGCGCTTTTTCCCATGGCAAAGAAACTGCGGTTGAAAAACTGTCTGCGGGCGACCGTTTTATCTATTATTCCCCCAAAACCGGCATCAACTAAGGTGCGATTGTGCAAGGTTTTACCGCTTTGGGAACGGTTACCAGCGGCGTGCCGTATCAAAAAAAATGGACTGGAACCGAAGTGAGGGCTTGGGTGCTGGACGCAGAATACCAGTCTACAAGGCTGGTGCCAATCCGGCCCCTGATTGCGAACTTGGGCTTTATCAGCAATCCGAAATATTGGGGCATGGCATTTCGCCGGTCCTTTTTTGCCTTGGATGCCCAAGACTTCGCCCTGTTAGAAACGGCAATGAAACAGGTGCAAGCGTGAGTAAACCCAAGAAAATATGTGTTGGTGCCATTATGGGGGCTTTCGGGGTGAATGGTGAAATTCGCCTGAAATCCTTCTGCGCCGAGCCCGGCGACATTGGCAGTTACGGCCCGCTTTCCAACGAGGACGGCAGCCAAACCTATGAGCTGACCCTGTCGCGTCCGGTCAAATCCGGATTTGCGGCACGCATCAAGGGCGTGCGCTACAAAGATCAGGCGGATGCGCTTAAGGGCATACGGCTGTTTGTGGCGCGAGACGCTCTGCCGGCTCTGCCCGATGATGAATTTTATCACTCCGATCTGACCGGCATGAAGGTCATTGATACCGGCGGGCAGGAGTTGGGGCGCATCAAGGCGGTGCTGAACCATGGCGCCAGTGATCTGTTGGAAGTTACCGGCGCGGGTATCAAGGGCGGGTTGCTCATACCCTTTACGCTTGAGGTGGTGCCCACGGTTGATCTGACCGCGCGGCGGGTGATCGTTGATCTGCCGCATGGGTTGATGCCCGGTGAAACATCTGATGACGAGGAAGGCTGAGATGGCGCAGCCCCCCCGTTCCAAAGCTATGAAAAACCGCGACCAGACCCGCAGCCATGGGCGGCTGGCGATTAAGGCTTCGCGCAAGCCGCGCGAGGTAATGAGCGACACACCGGATTTGGCGGGGGCGTGGAAAGCCAAGGTTATCACCCTGTTTCCAGATGCCTTTCCCGGTGTGCTGGGCCAGTCGTTGATCGGCAAGGCATTGCAAGACGGTCTCTGGTCGCTGGAAACCATCAACCTGCGCGAATTTGGCACGGGCAAACACCGCGATGTGGATTATCCCCCGGCGGGAGGTGGTGCGGGCATGGTGCTCAAGGCCGATGTGGTGGGGGCGGCGTTTGAGGCGGCCCGTGAAGGCACGCCCATGGATGCCAACGACTGGCCGGTGATTTACCTGTCGCCGCGCGGTGTGCCCTTTGATCAGGGTATCGCGCAGCGTCTGGCCAAGGCAAAAGGCGTCACACTGTTGTGTGGCCGTTTTGAAGGTGTCGATGAGCGGGTTCTAGAGGAATATAACGTCACAGAGGTGTCTTTGGGCGATTTTATCCTGACAGGCGGAGAGATTGCCGCGCAGGCCTTGATTGATGCCACGGTTCGACTTATACCGCGCGTGCTTGGGAACGCTGAGTCGGCACGGGACGAATCATTTTCGGACGGTTTGCTAGAGCATCCACAGTACACAAAGCCCGCAGATTGGAGGGGCCGCAAGATACCGGATGTTCTTCTCTCCGGCCATCACGCGAATGTCGCCAAATGGCGATCCGACCAATCGAAGGCTTTAACCAAGGAAAGACGTCCTGACCTCTGGCGGGCTTACGAAAGTAGGGACCCGAATGAAGACCAAGAGCAATGAGGACCGCAATCAACTTCGCTGAACAACAGCGGGCATAAGGATGAGAAGATGA
>JAJRPO010000058.1 GCA_024280735.1 Alphaproteobacteria bacterium
CACACAGGCTGGCAGCCGTTCTGGCCGTCGAACCCGAAACAAAATGCTCGGTCAAACGGTTCTGCTTATAGTGGCTGAGTCGGCTCTTTCGCATATGGCCCATGATAACCCCTTTTTTGGGTTATCTGGGTCAGCCCCATTATTAGTTTTTCTCAAGTGCCGTTATAATTGGTTATCGATACATCTCTTAGCAGAACGTGACAAGGGTTTGGGTGGAAGGCACAGAAAAGGCGTTTGTGTCTTATGGCAAGAAAATCTCTAAGCTGAAAAAGAAGTGAATGACCTTTTAACGGCAGGGGATGTTAAAAAATCATAGAGGTTTGCCGTAGTTTGTGGCAAGTATGCCTTTACATAAGAAGTAAGCGAGCTTGGGGGCCAGTTAATGGCAAAGAGAAATATCGCGACAGCCTTTGGCGCTGCCGTTTTGGTATCGTTCGGGGGCATGGCTTTTGGGCAATCGGCCCCGACGCTTAATCTTTATGGCACCACGGGTTTGATTGACATGCCCTCGGCCGAGAGCCAGCCGGATGCGCAGATCAACGGCACGTTCTCGCACAGCAAAACCGGAAATAAGGTTTCCCTGAGTTTTCAATTAACGAACCGCCTGTCCGGCACATTTCGCTTTGCCGATTTGGACGGTTGGGCGGTCAACGGCAGTTCAGAGGATCGCAGTTTTGATTTGCAATTCCGGGTGTTGGATGAGGGCGACTACCTGCCCGCCATCGCCATTGGCTTGCGGGATTTTACTGGTAACGGTGCCTTTGGGTCGGAATATATCGTGGCGACAAAGAACATCCTGCCCAGCCTAAAGATGACTGCGGGTGTTGGCTGGGGGCGGTTGAGCGATTCCACCACCCTGCGCAGCGGTGCCAACCCCCAAGGTGGTGTTCCTACATCTAAGCAATGGTTCCAAGGGCCGGTTGGCGTGTTTGGCGGTTTGGAATGGAAGGCCCCGCTCAAGGGCCTGACGCTCAAGGCGGAATACTCATCCGATGAATACACCCGCGAGGTGGCGGCCGGGGCCACAACCAAGGAGTCGCCGTTTAATTTCGGCGTGGAATATAAAACCAAGCGCGGCATCAGCTATGGGCTGTATTATCTGAACGGTTCCGAGGTGGCGTTGCGTTTCTCGGCGGCGTTGAACCCGAAACGCCCGCCAGCGCCCGGCGCGATGGAACGGGCACCGATTCCGGTGGTGGCACGGCCGGTTAATTATTCGACTTCAACCGCTTGGGTGACCAAGCCAGGCTTTAACAAAACCACCCGCAGCCAGTTTTCACAATTGCTGAAAGATCAGGGGCTGGCGGTTGAGGCTTTGGCCCTGAGCGGCACTTCGGCAGAGCTGCGCTTGCGCAACAAGACCTATAACGCGGGCGCGCAGGCCATTGGTCGCGCGGCGCGGGTCATGGCGTTTGTGCTGCCCCATTCGGTTGAAACCTTTGTTATTACCCCCGTGGTGAACGGGTTGCCCGCCGCATCTGTGACGCTGAAACGCGCGGATGTGGAGGCGTTGGAGAATAAGGCCCAAGGCACGGAAATGATGCTGCAACGGGCGGTGTTTGCCAATGCGGGGCCGCTGCCAGAGGGGGCGGAATATAACGAAGAGCTGTATCCAAAATTACGCTGGTCGCTGTCGCCTTATGTGTCGTTATCGGTTTTTGACGGTTCCGGCCCCCTGCGTGCCAGCGCGGGTGTTCGCGCCTCGGCGGATTATTACGTGGCCCCGGGGCTGTCATTTTCCGGCGCGGTAACGCAGCGGGTCTTTGGCAACGAGAGCAAAGAAATCCCGCCCACCTCTGGCTTGCCAAGGGTGCGCACGGATCGCGCGCTCTATCGCCAGCAGGGTAAAACTGCGCTGGAACGCCTGACGGTGGATTACTTGTTCAAGCCCTCGCCAAATCTGTTTGGCCGTGTGTCGGCGGGGTATCTGGAAACAATGTTTGGCGGCGTATCAGCCGAGTTGTTGTGGAAACCAGCGGACAGCCGTTGGGGGATCGGGGCAGAAATAAATTATGTCAAACAGCGTGATTTTGATCAGTTGCTGGGGTTCCAAGCTTACAGCGTCGCCACGGGGCATCTGTCTGCCTATTGGCAGGTGAATGATGATATGTCGGCGCAACTGGATGTGGGGCGTTATCTGGCGGGGGATTGGGGCGCGACCCTGTCCGTTGACCGTGTGTTTGCAAATGGCTGGAAAATTGGCGCCTATGCGACGCTGACCGATGCCAGCTATGCGGATTATGGCGAGGGTAGTTTCACCAAGGGCTTCCGCCTGTCGGTGCCGTTGGCTTGGGGGATTGGCACGCCGAACCGCAAAAGCTATGCGATTGATATGAACACATTGGCGCGCGATGGCGGGGCACGGTTGAACGTGGATAACCGCCTGTTCGGACTGGTGTCGGAATATCACCGCCCCGGGCTTGAAACCGGCTGGGCGCGGTTCTGGAGATAACGATGATGTTTCGGAGTTTTGTGCTGGCAGGGGTGGCGGCTGCGGTGTTGGCTGCCTGTAGTTCTGAAAAAGACACGCAGCCAAGTATTCAAAGCGTGGCCATCGGTTTGGCCAAAGCCAAGTTTGGTAAAAAGAATAAAGTAGAGAAAGCGGATGAAACAGCGGCCAAGCCGCAACAACTGCCCCGCGCCGCGCTGGAGCAATACGGCAAGCCGGTGATCTATGTCGGCGTTCCCCGTCTGGGCAGCAATCTGCCGGCGGTTCAGGTGGCGGTTAACGGACCGTATCAAACATATTTGGGGGGTGACAAAGCCAGCGTTACCCTGCGCAACGGCATGATTACCGCAACACGGGGCCAGTTTGTTGATCTGTTTGCGCAAGAACTGTCCCTTAGCCCGCGACAGATATTTTATGGCGGCGGTTTTCCGAAAACCTATACCCGCACCCAGCGGCATTTGAATGGCGAGGGCAAACTGACCACCGCAGAATATACCTGCGCCATTGCACCCGCTGAGGCAGACGAGAGGATCACGGTATTTGACCGCACGGTCACAGTACGTAAGTTTTCCGAGTTGTGCCGAAATCCGGTGCGTGCGTTTCAGAACAGCTATTGGATTGATCGCCGCGCCCAGCGGGTCTGGAAAAGCCATCAATCGATTAGCCAGCCCGTCGGGCATATGATTATTCAGCTGGTTATACCGTAGGGTGGGTGAAACCCACCGGTCCGGGTGGTGGGTTGGCACCCACCCTACCGTCTTGGTGCCCGCCAACCTGCCTTGATTGCCTCTGCCTCGTCGCAAAACCAGCGTTCGCCTTTGGCGGTGTTGATGCGGGTGCGTTTGTACCAAGGCGACCACGGGGTGTGGTAGATGTGGCCGTTTGCGGTGATATTGCCCTTGATTGGGCAGCCTTTGGGGGCGACCTGTGCTGCGACGTTCCAGCGTTTGGCCCGGAATTCCCAAGGCGGCTGCGCGGGGCCGCGCCATATCCCTAGCTTTGCGATTTTGGCGTTATCTTGGTCTGCCTCATATTCGTCGGAAAACTTCAGGAACGCCCAAGCCATGCCTTTGGCCACCATCACCTGCGCCACGTCTTTGCCATCGGCAAAACATCGCGCCACAATGCGATTGTAGGGATCGACGGCCAGTTTTTCACAGGAGACAGTAGCGTTATTGGTCAAGGCAACGAGGGTGCTGGTCGCGGCCTCGCCGCAAGGCCATCGTTTGCCGCGCTCAGTTGTGCATTTCTGACCCGATTCCGGCGCATCAATGCCGTTGATCCGAAAGGTTGTGCCATTCAAAACCAAGGTATCGCCGTCGATTACGCGCAGGTCAGCGGCCCACAGGGGGGGAGAGATCAAGGCGAGCAGGAGGATCAGGAAATATCGCATGAGCTGGACGTAACATGAACAAAAGGTTAAATCTTCATCTTTTGTTCATTGGAGTTAATTTTCTGCTAAGGCACAAAAATGACGCCGCTCTTGGCCTTATGCACGGCATTCGCTAAGAGGGGATAAAATGAGCAAAGAGCGAGCGAATCCCATGACCACCACCCGTTTTGCGCCCTCTCCCACGGGCTATATTCACATCGGCAACCTGCGCACGGCGCTGTTTAACTATCTGATCGCGCGCAAGGCGGGCGGCCAGTTTATTCTGCGGTTGGACGATACCGATCCGGTGCGCTCTAAACAAGAATATGTCGACGGGATCAAGCAGGATCTGGAATGGCTGGGGCTGACGTGGGACCGCGTGGAACGGCAATCTGACCGGCTGGAACGCTACAAAGCGGCGGCGGACGAGTTGCGTGCGGCGGGGCGGTTGTACGAGTGTTTCGAGACGCCGATAGAGCTGGACCTGAAGCGTAAAAAATTGCTGAACATGGGCAAGCCGCCGATTTATGATCGGGGCGCGCTGAACCTGTCGGACGCGGAAAAGACTGCTTTGCGCGAGGAACGGGGCGCCGGGCATTGGCGCTTCAAGCTGGATTTACAACGGATTGAATGGACGGATGGCATTCTGGGCGACCTGTCGATTGATGCGGCGAGCGTGTCTGATCCGGTGCTGATCCGCGGCGACGGGCAGTTCCTGTATACGCCTGCATCGGTTTGCGACGACATTGATTTTGGCGTCACTTACGTGGTGCGCGGCTCGGATCACGTAACCAACACCGCGACGCAAATCCAGATTATCGAGGCGCTGGGCGGCAAGGTTCCGGATTTTGCGCATCACTCATTGCTGACGGGACCACAGGGCGAGGCCCTGTCAAAACGGCTTGGCACTTTGGCACTGCGTGATTTGCGGGTCTCGGGATTGGAGCCGATGGCGGTTTTGTCGATGATGGCGCGGCTTGGATCATCAGAGCCGATTGAATTGCGCACCACGATGCAGGAGTTGATCGACGGGTTTGATTTGTCGAAATTCGGTGCGGCACCGACCAAGTTTGATGTGGCAGATTTGACGCCGCTGACGTCGAAATATGTGTCTGGCCTGTCTTTTGAGGTTATGGCAGATGAATTGGCGGCACTGGGTGTTCCCGCAGATATTGCGCCTGCATTCTGGGATGTGGCCCGCGATAATATCGATGTGCGCGGTGATGTGGCGCAGTGGTGGACGCTGTGCCGTGACGGGGCAGAGCCGCTGATCGACGCGGAGGATGCGGAGTTCGTGGCCGTTGCGAAAACCCTGCTACCAGCTGCGCCCTGGACCGGCGAGAGTTGGGGGGAGTGGACCAAGGCGGTGAAGGCCGAGACGGGCCGCAAAGGGCGTGGTTTGTTTATGCCGTTGCGCAAGGCGCTGACGGGGATGCAGCACGGGCCGGATATGTCGCGGTTGATGCCGTTGCTCGGTAATGTGAAGCTTTAGGCGCTAGGGCCAGTGCGATGTGATGAATGTCCACAGGCCCTAAACAACCTCGATAGAAAACTCTTCGATTTGGGCGTCTACTAGCGCGGTTTCGGCTGCGGTGAGGGATTGCGCACGCGGATAAATCGGGGTGGCGCGGTCGTTGCGGATTTTGACCTGCCAGTTGGTTGTGCTACGGAAAAAATTGGTGACGCCTTCTTCTCCGAACTCACATAGAAAACCCTGCACAACGCAGTCCAGATAGCTGAGAAGCACATGTTTGCCGGTGGCTTTGGTGGCCACAAAATCAGGGTCAGCACGGTACATCTGAATCGCGGTGGCGTTTGGGTGATTGATTTCAGAATCCGCCAATCGTGCGCGGGTATAGGCCTGCTCGCGTTCGTCGAGATCATCCCAGCTGAGCGGAGCGACGTCGGCAATCAGCCCTTGGATGGTGCTGCCTGTATGGGGTTCCACACTGAGAAAACAGACATCGCGCCGATTGGAGGGCACCCAATGGCGCCGCCAACCCTGCACCGTTGCGCGCCGTATGTTGGGGTAGCTGTGCGTCGCCGTGTTCACCAAAGACCCGTAACCAAAAAAGCTGGTCATCGCGGCTACCAGCGAATGGGCGCGCGGCGGCCCTGTGCGCGGGCGGTGCGGATTTCACCAGCAACAGCAGTTGCGTTGGCCACACGTTCGCCGGATGACGGATGCGTGCTTAGGAAGCTAGACGAGCCGCCAGTGCGCGCCAATTCTTGCGCGCCTTTAGCGGCGTTATATCCTGCGCGGTCGGCGATGTGGACGGCGATTGTATCGGCTTGCAGCTCGAATTTTTTGGAAAACGCGCGGCCGCCGATTTGGGCACCGAGGTCAAGGCCTACGCTGGCATCGCCACCGCCAGCCGCTACCAGCACGCCGAGCAGGATCGCGCCAACGGCTTGGTTTTGGCGCGACTGTATCAGGTGAGAAGCGATTTGATGCCCAGCTTCATGGCCCAGAACAAAGGCAAGTTCATGGTCATTTTGGATTTGCAACAACATGTTGGAATTGAAAGTAATCACCGGGCGCCCATCCTTGCCGATGCTTTGAAAGGCGTTGGCGGGTTCCTTGGGGTCATTGCGCACGACGATTTGAAAATCGCAGAAACTGGCCGGTTTACTGGGATGGATTGAGCGGCAGGCGCTCTCGGCCACAGGTTCAACACGCGCGGCGACGCGGCGATAATTGGCGATGGCGGTTTGCAGATTGCCAGTGGCAGCAGGGGCCTGTTGCAGCGGTTTTGAGGGGGGCGGCGGTTCTGGAATGCAACCGGCCAGGAGGAGAACCGCTAGGCTGAGAGTGAGTAGTTGACGCATGGTATCCCCTATCTGTTGCCCAAGATGTAACCGTGCGAAACGGTGCTTACAAGGGTGCGGTTTGCAGATTATCCCAAACTATTATCAGGTTTTCCGATTTCCAGATCGGGCCTGCGTCAATGAACTGGCCGATTAGTTTTCCGCCCATGGCTTGATAAAAAGCCAAGGCCGGTGTGTTGCCTTTGGCTGTAGCCAATGCGGCAGTGCTGAAGCCATCTGCAAGCAACTGATGAAATGCCGCCTGTAGCAGCTGTTTTCCGATACCCGCGCCCTGGCACTTGCGATCCACATAGAGGTGTTTGACCTCTGGGCGGGTGCCAAACACCGGATTGGTTGCAGGGCCAAAGAGGGTGAAACCGACGATGGTATTGGCTTGGGTCGCGAGCAGAATATGGTGTTGTGGGCGTGGCGTGTTTAGGTGCCTCTCCCAGGTGTTCAGGCGATGGGTCACATCCAGTTTGGCCAGAATCTCAGGTGGCGCGAGGTTCTTGTATGTCTCGCGCCAAACTGAGGCATGTAGGGTTGCAATGGGTCTTGCGTCGCTTGCGACGGCACTCCGAATGGTGGTTGGCATTATAGGCTTAGACCCCCAAACACCAGCGCATCACGGCCTTTTGCGCGTGCAGACGGTTTTCGGCTTCGTCAAAAATCACCGAACTGGGGCCGTCCATCACACTCGAGGTGACTTCCTCGTCACGGTGCGCGGGCAGGCAATGCATGAACAGGGCGTCCTCCTTGGCTTGGCCCATCAAGTGATCGTTAACTTGGTAAGGTTTCAGCAGATTGTGGCGACGCTGGCGGGTGGATTGGCTGTCGTGCATGGAAACCCAAGTATCGGCGACCACCAGATCGGCACCAGCGACCGCCTTTTGCGCGTCGCGCTCGATTGTGACGTTAATGCCTTGCGCGCGGGCAAGCGCGATGAATTCGGATTCAGGATCAAGCGAGGGCGGGCCTGCAAAGGTGAAGTCAAAGCCGAATTGCCCAGCCGCGTGCAGAAAGCTGGCGCAGACGTTGTTGCCGTCGCCGGTCCAGACGACTTTCTTGCCTTTGATCGGGCCGTTGTGTTCCTCAAAAGTCATCACGTCGGCCATGATCTGGCAGGGATGCGTGCGGTTGGTTAACCCGTTGATGACGGGAACCGAGGCGTATTCTGCCAGCTCCTGCAATACACTTTCCTCGAATGTGCGGATCATGATCATATCGACATAGCGCGACAAAACGCGGGCCGTGTCGGCGATGCTCTCGCCGTGGCCCAGCTGCATATCGGCACCTGACAGCACCAGAGTTTGGCCACCCATTTGGCGCACGCCGACGTCAAAAGACACGCGGGTCCGGGTAGACGGCTTTTCAAAAATCAGCGCCACCATGTGGTTTTTCAGCGGTTGCTCGGCGTCGGGTGTGCCTTTGGGCTGGCCTTTGCGGGCGTCCTTCATGCTGCGGGCGTGATCGATCATGTGGCGCAGATCGGCGGGATCGGTGGTGTGGATGTCCAGAAAATGGTTCATAATGTGGCCTCGATTGCTGTGGCGGCTTGGTCCAACCTTGCCACCGCCTCTTTGATGTCGTCGCTTGAGATGTTCAGGGGCGGCAGGATACGGATGACGTTGTCGCCGCCGGGGATTGTCAGCAGTTGGACGTCGTATCCGGCGTGGACCACATCCATATTGGTGACTTTGCATTTGATGCCAAGCATCAGGCCGGCTCCGCGTACCTCCTCGAACACCTCGGGGTGACTGGCGACCAAACCTTCCAGCGATTGGCGAAACAGGCCGGATTTTTCTGAGACTTGCGCCAGAAATGCGTCGTTGGCGATGATGTCCATGACCTTGGAGCCAACAGCGCAGGCCAACGGGTTGCCGCCGTATGTGGTGCCGTGGCTGCCCGCGACCATGCCAACGGCTGCGGCCTCGGTTGCCAGGCAGACGCCAAGGGGAAAGCCGCCGCCGATGCCTTTGGCCACGGCCATAATATCGGGGGTGACGCCGGACCATTCATGGGCGAACAGCTTGCCGGTACGGCCGACGCCGCATTGGATTTCGTCCATAATCAGCAGCAGGCCGTGTTCTTCACACAGGGCGCGGATGTCGCGCATGAATTGATCAGTGACGGGGATAATGCCGCCTTCGCCTTGGACCGGTTCTATGATAATTGCGGCAGTCTCATCGTCGATTGCCATCTTAAGGGCCTCAAGGTCGTGCAAAGGAACTTGCGTGAAACCTTCCAACATTGGCCCAAAGCCTTTGGTCAGCTTTTCCGCACCGGCAGCGGAGATCATGCCCAAGGTGCGGCCATGAAAGCTCTGCTCAAAAGCAATCATTTTATAGCGTTCAGGCTGGCCGTTATGGCTGAAATATTTGCGCGCCATTTTGACCGCGCATTCCATCGCCTCGGTGCCGGAGTTGGTGAAAAACATTGTATCCGCAAAGGTGCTTGCCACCAACCTGTCCGCCAGCGCTGTTTGGTTGGGAATGTGATAGAGATTGGAGGTATGCCACAGTTGGCTTGCCTGTTGTTGCAGGGTTTCTACAAGTTCAGGATGGGCATGCCCAAGCGCGTTCACCGCAATTCCGCCGCCTATGTCAAGGAAGCGTCGGCCCTGATCATCCACCAACCAGCTGCCTTCGCCTTTGACGAAAGTAAGGTTTGCACGGGCGTATGTGGGTAGAATTGCGGGTATCATCGCGGTTTTCCTTAAGTAAAGTAGCGAGCCATTTGTCTGGGTGATTCTGTCTGATTGATTCTGTGGCTCAAGTCAATTGGGGGGGGGGATGTTTAGGGACAACAAAACAGCCCACGCGCGGGGCGTGGGCAGAAAATCAGCGTCGGCGTCGCGACGGGATAAGCGATGTTGTCAGATTAAACATAGGGGACCGATAACTCATCAATTCCTAATAGTCTAGAGCTTAGACCGAAAATCGCCGTGAAGGCTTTACTATTTGATCAGACTAAGAGCAGGTCTGGCAGCATTCACTGCCGTTACAAAAGCAATCATGCCAACACCGATTTCGTTAATGGCAAGGGCAGCCGTGGCGATGATCGCGGTGGGAGGGAAAAAATATATCACCCCAACAATAATCACTACGCAGACAGTTCCAGCTATTGCTACCTTGTTTTCGGAAATGAATTCGATGGCGGCAGCGCCCACACTGATACCTTCTGTAACCAGACTGGCATCGGGTATGAATTGGCATTCAACGTCCATTCCAACGCTGCCCTCATAGACGAAATCGCCGGACTTGAACTTGACCGATTGCGGTGACAACGAGACTTTGGCGCGCCCATCCTTGCTGATCGACATGCCGGCAGACCACCCAGTGTTGGCAACGCTGCTGTTCAGAGAAATCGACTGGGCCTCGAATTTGGTAATTTTGATTGAACCGACAAAAGGGCCGGCCGCCTTTTTGACATCGGCATCGAAAGTTTTGACATTAAAACTGCCGGACAAGGCCCCCTTTTTGGTTGCCTTTAATTCACCTTTTAGCGTGATTTTCATGTTGATGGTCATGCCCGGCACTTTGAACACACGGTTGACCACTTTGGATTTACTAAGATCGTAAATCAGGGTTGGCATTTGGACAACGCAAGCATTTTTGCTGCTGTCTTTAACTGGTTTGGCCTGTTTCTTAACACTGACCGGCACGCTGATATCTTCGATAATATCGATTTTTGGAATTTTTATATCAACATTAGCAACGATGAAGTCGCCCTGAGATTTGACGGCCTTTGCATTATCTTTTGCAATCAGGGGCCAATAGCCCCCAGACCCGAAGTATTGCTCGGAAATCACCCAGAGGTTTTCCCCCTGCTTTACACGGTGCGTTTTGCCGCCCGCTGGCACCATTATATAATTTGCTTGCACCTCTGCGCTGGCATTCCAGACCGCACCGTTCATTTTGTATTTTAGAACGACAACAACTTCTATGCCAAGTTTCCCCGGGTTGAGTTTCTTGATCGCAGCATTTGCGGCATTTTCAAATACTGTTGCGATCTTTTTTTCCGGTTTTGTCCCACATTTATTGGTTAAATCATCCGCCTTTTTCTGAATATCCTTGGCCGTGACTGCCTTGGTTATTGCTTTGGAAAATGCTGTGGAGAACTGTTTTTCTTCTTTGGCAATTTGTGCTGCAAAGGGATTGGTCGCCATACTAAAACTCGCCTTATTTGAATTAAAGTCAATTAATAACATGGTTGCAGCGAAGATATGTGATAATTGTCACTATTCTTCGGGCGGTGAAGTTTCGGGTTTCTTGGCAAATAGGCAAGTGTCCGAATGTTATAGGGTCGAGAAAATCAGGTAACCTGCGTAAACGGCATAAGAGGCCACCAATACCGGCCCCATATAGCGGCGTATCGGCGCGTACCGGATGCAGGCCAGCACGATGACCGTTATTGCAATCAATATTGAGATATCCACAGCCAGCACCGAGGAATAGTCAAACGGGCGGATCAGGCCGGACAGGCCAAGGATGCCAAGAATGTTGAAAATCTGGCTGCCCGCGATATTGCCGAGGATCAGGTTTGGCCGCTTTATGCGCGCGGCGGCGATGCAGGAGGACACCTCGGGCAGGGAGCCGCCAGCGGCTATGACTGTCGCGCCGACAACGGCCTCGGGAATGCCCATACGGTGGGACATTTCGACTGCCACTTGTACCGCATAATCGGAAAAGAACGCCATGGCAGCGGCACCCAGGACGATCAGGGCGATGGCAGCCAATAGCGATAAATGGTCCTCGTGGTCGTCTTCTTCATCCGCTGTGGCGGATTTGATCGAGCTGTACATGAACAGGGAAAACGCAACCACCAAGGCAACGCCGAATACTGTGGAAAAATAAGCGGTGCCTGCTGTGTGGCCTATAAATAGTGTATTGGCCAACAAGGCGATTGCGCCAAACAAGCCCACAATCAGCGTGCGGGTGTATTCTTTGCGGGCGCGGTCAAACGGGATGATCAGGGCGGCGATGCCAATACCAAGGGCCACATTCACGATGTTGGAGCCGACAATGTTACTTATTACTATGTCGCCGGCACCCTCTAGTGCTGCGGAAACATTAATTGCCATTTCGGGGGCAGAGGTGCCAATTGCCACAATAACCGAGCCGACCAGAAATTCCGGCAAGCTGAGAGTATGGGCAATGGAAACAGCGCCACGCAAGAAAAAATTGGCGGAAAATACCACAGCGGCGAGGCAGACCGGCAGGGCAATCGCAAGATAGAGTAGTGAATGATCCAACGTGATGCGCCCTTGGGTGTTTGTTACTGGCACTGAAGTAGAGTGCATACCAGCGCAGTTCAAGGTTCTTTGTCGTTAAAGCGTTTCGAGTTCGTTTTGTATCATCTAAGCCACCGAGTGCACCCGTTTTACTAATGATGACACGCCCTAGATGATACACTGATCGAAATTGAACGCGAAACGCTCTATTCTTGCCGCAAGGCACCTGTTTGCGAAAACGTGATTTCACTTATCATCACAGATGGGTTATAGATTGTCAGACATCACAATGGTTGACGGGAGCGCCGGAATGGAAACGAATTTAGGTACCACGGATCGGTTAATGCGGGCCAGCATCGGGATTCTGGTGCTTGTGGGCGTTTTGATTTCTCCTGTGGATGTGTTCACATTGCCAGCACTGTATTACGGGGCCATTGTGGTCGGTATCATTGCGTTGCTCAATTCAATGACCGGCATGTGTATTGTTTTCCGGTTGATCGGTGTGAGTACCTGCCCGTTGACGTCGAAAGAGCATGAGTGAGCTGACTTTGCTTTCGGCCAATGGCCGTGACATGCAGCCCCTTATTGTGCTTTATTCTTAATTCTTACAGAATTATTTTGGAAATTTGATCACGATCAAGGTCGTTGTGATTCCAGGCGTCTATATTTTCGGTGAAGATCGAAAGAAAGGCGGCTAAATTGTCCCATACACCACATGAATTGGCAGAAGAATTTCCACAACACGCGGAAAACATGCACGGACTGCGCGAAACTGATGCGCATTTCGCTCGGATTTCAGACGAATATCACACTTTGAATCGGCGCATTCATCGGGCGGAAACGGATGTAGAGCCGACGGATGATCTGCATCTAACCGAGTTGCGTAAACAGCGCATGGCTTTGAAAGACGAGGTTTACAAAATCCTGACCACAGAATCTGCTGACTAAAGAGTCGGCAAACCTGTTGCTGCGGGATCGGCTTGGGCTCCCCTCTCATGCGCTGATCCGAGGCAAACGACCCTGACAGGTGCAAACCTGTCAGGGTTTATTGTTTTAAGAGGGGCTGCCCTTGACAAAAAGCCCACAATTGAGTGTACCGACGCGATAGTTTTCAAACCTCGAAGGTCCCGCCATGCACGCTTACCGCTCTCATACTTGCGCCCAACTGAATGCTTCCAACGTGGGCGATACCGTTCGCCTGTCGGGCTGGGTGCATCGGGTACGTGATCACGGCGGCATCCTGTTCATTGATTTGCGCGATCATTACGGGATCACGCAGGTTTTGGCAGATCCTGACAGCCCGGTGTTTAAAGACATCGAGAAGGTCCGTTCCGAGTGGGTGATCCGCATTGACGGTACTGTCATGGCGCGTGCCGAAGGGTTGACGAACCCCAAGCTGCCAACGGGCGAAGTTGAGGTGTTTATCCGTGATATGGAGGTGCTGGGCGAATGTGACGAGCTGCCGTTGCCGGTGTTTGGCGATCAGGATTACCCCGAAGAAACCCGCCTGAAATACCGCTTTATCGATCTGCGCCGCGAGAGCCTGCATGACAATATGATGCTGCGTTCTAAAGTCGTGTCGTCCATTCGTAAACGGATGGAAGGGCAGGGGTTCAATGAATTCCAAACGCCTATTATCACCGCCTCCAGCCCAGAGGGTGCGCGGGATTTTCTGGTGCCGTCACGCCTGCACCCGGGCAAGTTCTATGCACTGCCGCAAGCGCCCCAGCAGTTTAAGCAGCTGATCATGGTTGCGGGGTTCGATAAATACTTCCAGATTGCCCCGTGTTTTCGCGACGAAGACCCGCGCGCCGATCGCTCGCCGACTGATTTCTATCAGCTGGACATGGAAATGTCTTTTGTCAGCCAGCAAGATGTGTTCGATCACCTTGAGCCAGTTCTAAAGGGTGTGATGAAAGAATTTGGCAAAGGCCGCCCGACCAATCAAGACTGGCCGCAGATTTCCTATAAAGATGCGGCGTTGTGGTATGGCACGGATAAGCCGGACTTGCGTAACCCGATCAAGATGCAGATTGTGTCTGAGCATTTCGCCGGTTCTGGCTTTAAGATTTTCTCTAGCTTGCTGGAAAATGAAGGCACCGAGGTTCGCGCCATTCCAGCGCCTAAGGGTGGGTCGCGTAAATTCTGTGACCGGATGAATAAATTTGCGATTAATGAAGGTCTGCCCGGCATGGGCTATATCTTCTGGCGTGAAAAGACCGCTGATGCGGTGGCGCAAGAGCTGGGCATCAAAGTGAAAGAAGCCCAAGCGATGCTGAAATCCGGCGAAGTGGCAGGCGGCATGGAAGCTGCCGGACCTTTGGCTAAGAACATCGGGCCAGAGCGCACCGAGGCAATTCGCCAACAGCTCGGCCTTGAAGTCGGCGACGCGGCATTCTTCCTTGGCGGCAAGCCAAAGGCGTTTGAATCTGTTGCGGGCCGCGCGCGGGTTGCTATTGGCGAAGAGTTGAAACTGACAGACCTCGAAAAATTCGAGTTCTGCTGGATTGTCGATTTCCCGATGTATGAGCGCGACGCGGAAACTGGCAAAGTGGATTTCTCGCACAACCCGTTTTCGATGCCTCAAGGGGGCATGGAAGCCCTGTCAGCCGAAGACCCCGAAACCATTCTGGGCTATCAATATGATCTGGCTTGTAACGGCTATGAATTGCTGTCGGGTGCCATTCGAAACCACAAACCGGAAATCATGTACCGCGCCTTTGAAATCGCCGGTTATCCGAATTCTGAAGTGGACAAGCGTTTTGGCGGCATGGTGCGGGCCTTCACGTTCGGCGCGCCGCCCCACGGTGGTTGCGCGACGGGCATCGACCGTTTGGTAATGTTGCTGGCAAATGAAACATCCATCCGCGAAGTCATCATGTTCCCGATGAACCAACGGGCCGAGGATTTGATGCTGGAAGGGCCGAGCGAGCCAACCAACGAGCAATTGCGCGAATTGAGCTTGCGGGTTATTCCACAGGAATAACAATTGGTGCTTTAATGCAAAAAGGCCGCTCTTGGGAAAGAGCGGCCTTTTTGTTTGGTTATAGAGAAAGTCTATTTCCCGCGAAAGCTCATCCGCGACATGATCCCGTCTTTGAGGACGTGTTGATGGTAGATCGCCGCCACGACATGCAGCACAATCAGCGCCATCAGACCCTTGGCAGCTAGGCCATGTACCGAGCGGGGTAGCAGGTCGTCAAAGTTTTCCGGTAAGGGGTTGCCAGAGCCAAAGAACACAATGCCGCCCAGATCAACGGCTTGCGCCATGGCGATGCCGGATGCGCCCATGACGATCACGCCGACGTACAGCAGAATATGCACGGCACCCGCCATTTTGTTTTGCATTGCTTTGGAGGCGTCAAGCGGGGCGGGCGCGCCTGTGCGTAGGCGTGTGACCAGACGCACAAGGGTCAGCAGCAAGATTGCAATACCAATGCCCATATGAATGGCAAGACCGTTCATTTTGCCGGGATCAGAGTTTGGCGTCTCTGCCAGCATGAAGGTGCCGGCCAGCAGCGAGAAAATGATTCCGAGTGCCAAAAGCCAGTGCAGGGCGATGATGAGGTGGTGGTAACGGGTCATGGGTGTTTTCCTTTGAAGGTTGTGACTACTTATCCCAAGTTTGAAATTTAGCAACGTAAATTGGGCGGTGGCCCTTGTAAATCAACCAAATGGTTGAATGTCATTATGTGTGGGCGGTGGAGAAATGGTGGATGCGTCGCCGCGCCCTAGTTTGTTAACATATTGAAATTATGTAATTTATAGTGCAACGATGCCGTTGACTCTGCGCCATCCGCTGCTATTTTGCGCCCAACTAAACAAAAGCCCTTTTGGGGCGCTCTTTCAGGAGGCTCGACAATGTCAGATGGCCCCGATGGTGAGCGGCTCAAGGCGCTTGATGCGAAGCTTAAGGTGTTGAAGAAGGCGAGTGAGCCGGGAACAGCCGAAGAGCATCACATTGCAGGCGCACAGGCGGGTTGGCGGATGGTGACGGAACTGGTGGTCGGTATGGGCATGGGTTTCGGGGTTGGATACGGGTTGGATCATTTGTTTGATACCCTCCCGATTTTTCTGATCATATTCACGATGCTGGGATTTGCAGCGGGGGTACGTGCAATGATGCGTTCTGCCGCCGAAATTGCAGCAAAACATGCAGCCGAGGCTGCGAAAGATTAATTCGGGGATTATTCCCCGCCCGAACAAAGGAACGATATCGTGGCAAGCGAAGCAGAAGGCGGTAGCCCTTTTAACATCCACCCGATGGACCAATTTGTGATCAAGCCGTTGTTTGGCGATGGTGACATCACTTGGTACACACCGACAAATGTGACCCTGTGGATGGGCATCACTGTACTGATCATCATTGCCCTGCTGGTATTTGGCACCCGTGGTCGCGCCATTGTGCCCAGCCGCAGCCAATCAATTGCCGAAGTGATCTATTCCTTCCTGTATTCAATGCTTGTGGACATTACAGGTAAAGAAGGGGTGAAATACTTCCCCTACATCTTTACCCTGTTCATCTTTATCGTTGTCGCCAACATCGTCGGCTTGCTGCCAGGTGCCTTTACCACCACGTCCCATATCGCAGTTACTGCGACCATGGCGATGGCGGTGTTCCTGACGGTGACAATCCTTGGGTTTGTCAAAAATGGCATGGCCTTTTTGGGTATCTTCTGGATTGGCAGCGCGCCCCTGATCTTGCGCCCCATTCTGGCGATTATCGAAATTATCTCTTACTTTGTGCGTCCTGTTAGCCACTCCATTCGTTTGGCTGGTAACATGATGGCCGGTCACGCTGTGATCAAAGTGTTTGCTGGCTTTGCCGGCGCACTGGGCATCGGCGCAGTAGCCCCGATCATTGCCATCATGGCGGTGTACGGTCTCGAAATGCTCGTAGTTGTCATTCAGGCCTACGTGTTCACCATTCTGACTTGTGTGTATCTGAAAGACGCACTGCATCCGGCGCACTAGCGGCGTGGTCAAGTCCGAGTAAAAATCTTAGCCATTCTAATCTTAAGGAGAAATATCATGGCAGTTGAAGGCGATCTGGTACAAATGGGCGCACTGATTGGTGCGGGTCTTGCATGTACAGGCATGGGCGGCGCAGCCGTTGGTGTTGGCCACGTTGTTGGTAACTACTTGTCCGGTGCTCTGCGTAACCCCGCAGCAGCCGCTGGCCAAACAGCGACCATGTTCATTGGTATCGCATTTGCAGAGGCCCTGGGGATATTCTCGTTCCTCGTTGCTCTGCTGCTGATGTACGCTCAATAAGCGCTTGAACCTTGTGATTATGAGCGTGGGATCAATCGGTCCCACGCTCTGGTTCTTTTAGCTTATGGAGGGTGCTATGGCATCTGAAACAACACATGCAGCCGAAGCTGCCGAACACTATGTCGGTATGCCACAGCTGAACCCCGATTGGTTCTCAAACCAGATTTTCTGGCTTGTTGTAACCCTCGTGGTTATCTTCTTTGTTCTATCCAAAGTGGCCTTGCCGCGGATTGCTGCCGTTCTGGCAGAGCGCCACGGTGCCATTCAGGGTGACCTGGACAAAGCAGAAGAAATGAAAGCCAAAGCGATTGCAGCGGAAGAGGCGTATAATGCGGCCCTGGCCAAAGCACGCGCAGAGGCAGGCGTAATTGTTGCCGAGGCAAAAGCTGAAATCCAGAAAGAACTGGATATCGCGATCGCCCTCGCAGACGCGGAAATTGCAGCGAAAGCAGCGGAATCCGATGTGGAAATTCAAAAAATCCGTGACGGGGCCTTGGCCGCGATCAAGGATGTGGCGAATGACACTACGGCGGAAATCGTCAAAGCGATCATGCCGGGCGCGGATGATGCCAAAGCAGTTAAAGCGGCAGTTGCTGCCCGGTTGAAGGGATAAAGAAATGAAATTTTTTCAAACCGTTTCCGTTCTGGCCCTGACAGCCACACCGGCACTGGCTGCTGGCGGTCCGTTCTTTAGCCTCGACAATACGAACTTCGTGGTAACTATCGCGTTTATTCTGTTTGTTGCGGTGCTGTTGAAACTGAAAGTGCCGGGCATGGTTACCGGACTTCTGGACAAACGCGCCGAGGGTATCCAGTCTGAATTGGACGAGGCCCGCCAACTGCGTGAAGAAGCGCAGGGCATTCTGGCCGAGTATGAGCGCAAGCAAAAAGAAGTTGCTGTTCAAGCCGAGCACATCGTTGCAACGGCCAAAGCCGAAGCAACCGCTGCGGCCAAACAGGCGCAAGAGGATCTGAAAACATCCATTGCGCGCCGTTTGGCAGCTGCCGAGGATCAAATTGTCTCTGCCCAAAAGGCAGCGGTGAAAGAGGTTCGCGACACAGCGGCATCGGTTTCCATCGCAGCCGCGGCTGAGGTGATTGCCAAACAGATGTCTGCCAAAGATGCAGGCGGCCTGATTGACGCGGCAATCATCGAGGTCGGCGATAAGCTGCACTAGTCTTTGGATGCTTTAGAATTGAGCAACCCCGTGGCCTTGGCTGCGGGGTTTTTCTATTGTTAAAAGGAGATCGCTGGTGCGATCATTCCTATGAGCCGATGAATGGGCGGGCAAGGCGCGGTTTGACACCTAGGGGCAGGACCCCTTAATCCTGCGCTTCTGGTTTGCGCGAATTTCCTTTCTGAGCAGGCGTAGGCGCGCCGGATATATGAATATATTCAAGGGCCTACAACGTACTCAGGGAGGAAATTTGCCAAATCCAACGGACGCTGTTTTCCCTACACCTCAGAGGCATGGCACGCTTGGATATAGGCCCGCTATGTCCGGCGCGCTCGTTGCCCCTGATATTTCGGTAAAACAGTGCCAGAGATGCAGGATTAAGGGGTCCTGACCCTAGCTTGATGCCCCTCCGGGCTGCGTGAGGGAGAGCTGCCAAGACACCCCGAAACGATCTGTGACCCAGCCGTAGTAGTCGTTAAACGGATAGCTGCCGATTGACGTAATGACCTGACCGCCGTCGCCGAGTTTGAAAAACGCATCATCCATTTCGATTTTATTTTCGCAGCAAACCCAGAGCGTCGAGGCAGGGATAAAGGAGAAATCATGTTCCTGCACCGTGTCGAGGAAATAGATGTGCTGTGCGCCGATTTCCATACGGCCGCGCATAACGGTACCTTCGGCGCCCACATCCTCTGGGCCGTAAAGCAGTAGTTGCGCGATGCGGGCGTTGTGGAACAGGGAGACATAGGTGGTCATCGCCTCCTCGGCGTTGCCTTTGAACATCAGCATGGGGGTTACAGTGGGGCGCATTGGGGACCTCCGTTTGCATTTGATTTCAGAATGCCACATTTTGACAAATAGTCAAAGCTCGGTTGGTAATGCGGTTTTGCGGCTGGCGCGGCGCGAGCAGCAATGTTCGGAAGTCCGGGCAGTCCAAAGCGCTTGCTTTCAAAACTGGTTGGTTTGGCCGCGATGAAAAATTGCCGGGCTTTTACCATTTGAACAGGCCAATTACCCCGGCAATAAATATATGATGCGGAAAGGTAGGGTGCGTGGTTTCCACGCACCGCTAGCAGCGTAACTACTTTGTAAACTTCTTATACTTAACCCGCGTCGGCTCGCAGGCATTCGCTCCCAAGCGTCTTACTTTATCCTCTTCGTAATCCGCGAAATTGCCCTCGAACCACTCTACATGGCTGTTGCCTTCAAAGGCCAGCATGTGGGTGCAAATCCGATCCAGAAAGAACCTGTCGTGCGAGATGACCACGGCGCAGCCGGCGAAATCTACCAGCGCGTCTTCTAGGGCGCGCAGGGTTTCCACGTCCAGGTCGTTGGTGGGTTCGTCCAAAAGCAGCACATTGCCGCCGTCGCGCAGCAGTTTCGCCAAATGCACACGGTTGCGTTCGCCGCCGGACAACATGCCCATTTTCTTTTGCTGATCGCCGCCTTTGAAGTTGAAAGATGAGCAATAGGCGCGGGAGTTTACTTCGGCATCGCCCAGTTTGATGATGTCGAGACCATCGGAAATTTCTTCCCAGACGGTTTTCTTGTCATCGAGCGTGTCGCGTGACTGATCCACGTAGGACAATTTTACCGTATCGCCATATTCCACCGTGCCCGCGTCGGGCTGTTCTTGGCCCGTGAACATTTTGAACAGGGTTGATTTACCCGCACCGTTGGGACCAATCACCCCGACAATGCCGCCCGGTGGCAAGGAGAATGTCAGGTCATCAATCAATAAGGCGTCGCCAAAACCCTTGGACAGCTCAGCCACTTCAATCACTTTGCCACCTAAACGGGGGCCGTTGGGAATGACGATCTGGGCGCGCCCAACCTTTTCACGTTCGGACTGATTGGCCAGTTCGTTATAGGCGTTGACCCGTGCTTTCTGCTTGGCTTGGCGGGCTTTCGCGCCTTGGCGGATCCATTCCAACTCGCGTTCCAGCGTTTTTTGGCGGGATTTATCGGCCTTGGCCTCATGTTGCAGACGCTTGGCTTTTTGTTCTAACCATGCGGTGTAATTGCCTTCATAGGGAACACCGCGCCCGCGATCGAGTTCCAGAATCCAGCTGGTAATGTCGTCGAGGAAATACCGGTCGTGGGTCACAATCAGGCAGGTGCCTTTGTAATCCATCAGGTGTTTTTGCAGCCAAGCGATGGTTTCCGCGTCCAAGTGGTTGGTCGGCTCATCCAGCAGCAGCATGTCGGGTGCCTCTAGCAGCAATTTGCACAGGGCCACGCGGCGCATTTCGCCCCCTGACAGGGTGCTGATTTCCGCGTCGTCGGGCGGGCAGCGCAATGCCTCCATCGCAATATCGATGCTGGCGTCTAGATTCCACAGATCGTCTGCATCAATCACATCTTGCAATTGCGCCATCTCGTCTGCGGTTTCCTCCGAGTAGTTCATCGCCAATTCGTTGTATTTATCAAGGATCGCCTTTTTGTCGGCCACTGCCAGCATCACGTTGCCGCGCACATCCAGCGTATCATCCAACTTGGGTTCCTGCGGCAGATAGCCAACTTTGGCCCCTTTGGCAGACCACGCCTCGCCGGTGAAATCTTTGTCCAATCCTGCCATGATTTTCATCAAGGTTGATTTGCCGGAGCCGTTGACGCCAACAACGCCGATTTTCACGCCGGGCAAGAACGACAGATGGATATTCTCAAAGCACTTCTTGCCGCCGGGGTAGGTTTTAGAGACGCCCTCCATGTGGTAAACGTATTGATAAGATGCCATGCTGAGAACCCTTTTGCATATATGCTGGTGCGATGTTTGGGGACTTTTAGCGATTTGACGGGCAGACAGCAATAACTGTTAAGGCCAGTTGCGTTTCTGCCTTGAAGTTTTTTGAATGCTGGTAAATAACTACCGCGCTCACACATCAAATGGGGGGAGCCATGGGTGCCACTGAGACTTTAATGCAGATCATCGGGTCTGTGACCTTGCTGTTATGGGGCCTGCGCATGGTGCAGACCGGTATCAGCCGCGGGTTTGGCACCGAATTACGCCAAATCGTACAGGCCAATACCGGCAATCGCTTGCGGGCCTTTTTGGCGGGGCTGGTGGTGACGATGCTGGTGCAAAGCAGCACAGCGACGGCGCTGATCACTTCGACTTTTGCGCGCCACGGGCTGGTGACGCTGGTGGCCGCGATTGCGATTATTCTGGGCGCTGATGTGGGCACCACGTTGGTGGCGCAACTGTTGTCGCTGGACCTGTCGTTGCTGCCGTTCATCCTGACTTTCCTTGGCTTTGTGATGCATCGGACTGCGAAATCCCTGCGCTATCGCCAGTTGGGGCGGGTGCTGATCGGGCTGGGCCTGATGCTGTTTGCCTTGCGCTTTATTTTGTTGTCGGCGGAACCGCTGCGCCAATCTGTGGTGTTGCAGGATATTCTGGTATCGCTTGAATCAGAACCAATTTTGGCGGTTCTGCTGGTGGCGGTTCTGGCTTGGATTACCCATTCATCTCTGGCTACTGTGCTGTTGATTTCCTCATTGGTATCCTCGGGCGTGGTGCCGCTGATCCTGGGGGTCTATCTGGTGCTTGGGGCCAATCTGGGTGGCACAATTCCACCGATTATTGCGACGCTCAAAAGCGGGATTGTTGCGCGGCGGGTGACGCTTGGCAATGCGGCTATCAAGACGATCGCAGTTATTGTATTGATGCCTTTTGCCGGATTGATCGAACAAACTGCGCGCCAGTTGGGCATCGGGCCAGAGCGGCTGGTGATTGATTTCCACATGGCGTTTAACTTTGGGCTGGCCCTTGTGTTTTTGCCGATTGTTGGCTTTGTTGGCACGCAGCTGGAGCGGTTTGTAAAAGAACCGGATGTGCCAGAGTCCGAGGACGGACCGCGTTATCTGGATGATGCTTTGATCGACACGCCGGTGTTGGCGTTGAATGCGGCGTCGCGTGAGGTGCTGAATATGGCGACCCATGTAGAGACCATGCTGCGCGGTGTCAGCACTGCGATGGAAAGCACGGAAAAGGCCCCGATTGAGCAGTTGCGCAGCCACGAGGATGTGATTGACCAGTATTACGAGGAAATTAAGTTTTACGTCACACAGATTACCAAACAGGAAATGAGCAATTCGGAAACCGCACGGGCGGCGGAAATTTTGTTGTTCACAACCAATTTGGAACATATTGGCGATATTGTGGAAAACCTGCTGACCATTTCCGAGCGACGGGTTTCGGAAAATCTGGTGTTCTCGGATGACGGGCAGGCCGAAATTGAGGAATTACATTCGCGCGTTGTGGCAAATTTGAATTTGGCAACGGGCGTGTTCATGTCGGGCGAGGCCTCGGTCGCGCGAATGCTGCTCGAGGAGAAAATCTCGGTTAACAAGTTGCAAGCCAATCTGACCCAGAGTCACATGGAACGGCTGCGCGACGGCACACCGGAATCGATGACTACCAGTCGTATGCATCTTGATACGCTGCGCGACCTGCGCCGTGTGCATTCGCATATTACCGCCGTTGCTTACCCGGTGTTGGAACAGTCCGGCGAATTGCGCAAATCGCGGCTGCGCAAGGCGAAAAGCTGACGGGGATGGCGGGATATGCCTTTCCATTTGCGACCTCAGGATTACGGGTTGGCTTGTTGGGTGGCTCGTTTGATCCGCCACATGCGGGGCATCTGCATATTTCGCGTTGGGCGCTCAAGGCGTTTGGGCTGGATCAAGTCTGGTGGATGGTCAGCCCCGCAAACCCGTTAAAGGTACGCGGCCCTGCGCCACTGGAACAACGGATGGCGGCGTGTCGTTCGTTGGTTGATGATCCCCGCATCAAGATTACCGACATCGAGGCCCATTTGGGGACGTGTTACACGGCGGCAACCCTGCGCGGGCTGTTGCCGCGCTACCCCGGTGTGCGGTTTGTCTGGTTGATGGGGGCGGATAATCTGGCAGATTTTCACCGCTGGAAAGATTGGAACTGGATCATGCAGGCCCTGCCCATCGGTGTTTTGGCGCGCCCGGGAGAGCAGCTGGCCGCCGGGTGTTCGCCTGCGGCAAGGCGCTATGGCCAATCGCGGCTTTCGGCGCGGCGCTCAACCGCTTTGCCGTTTCGTGTAGCCCCGTGCTGGAGCCTGCAGAACGGGCCAATGGTTGATATGTCCTCCACCGAGATCCGAAAATCGGGCAATTGGGACTGACTCATCTTTTTGCCATATTGGCGACAAAGGGTTTTGTGATAGAATGATGCCAAAGCAGAGAGTTGGGCGAAAACATGTATTTGACACGTAGGGCATTGATTGCAGGGCTTTTGGCGGGGGTTTCGCTGCCAGCATTTGCGGGCGCTCCGGTGCGGTCCTTGCGCCCCGTACCGCGCCCTAAGGGCATCACAGCCAAATCCATCAAGAAACGCCACGAGGCCCCGGCGCTGGAGCAGATCTTGCAAGATGCAGGGCTGTCTGGCCGGATGAGTGTGGTTGTAGCGGATGCGGGTACCGGCAAAGTTCTGGAAAGCTATGGCGAAAATACCGGCTTGCCGCCGGCCAGTGTGGCCAAAACGATCACCTCACTTTATGCGTTGAACCATCTGGGGACGGACTATCAATTCAATACACAAGTGGTGGGTACGGGGCCGATTGTTAACGGTACGTTAAAGGGCGATTTGGTGCTTGTGGGCGGCGGTGATCCGCATCTGGACAGCGACGGCTTGGGTGCGCTTGCAGCACAGCTTAAGGCACGCGGGATTAAACGGATTACCGGTAAATTTAGTGTCTTTACCAAGGCTCTGCCGTATCAGCGCTCAATCGATGCAGGGCAGCCAGATCATGTGGGCTATAACCCGTCGATTTCCGGCCTGAATCTGAATTTCAACCGTGTCTATTTTGAGTGGAAACGCACCGCCAAAGGCTATGCGGTGACGATGGACGCACGCGGTGAACGCTTTCGTCCGTTGGTGCGCGGAATCAAGATGAAAATTGTGAACCGCGAGGCCCCGTTGTTCACCTATAAGAAGAGTGGCAGCAGCGAAAACTGGACTGTGGCACGACCCGCCCTTGGCAAAGGTGGCGGGCGTTGGTTGCCGGTGCGTGAAACGGGCGGCTACGGTGGCGAGGTGTTCCGCGCTTTGGCAGCCCAGCACGGGGTGAAATTGCCGCGTGGCAGAACCGTGGCATCCATTCCCGCAGGCACTGTGTTGGCGCGCGGCGACAGCGGGCCTATCTGGAAAATACTGCGCGGGATGCTGAAATATTCAACCAACCTAACAGCAGAGGTTTCCGGCCTGTCCGCCAGTCGCGCGCGGGGCAGCAAAGCCAGCAATTTGGCAGCCTCGGCGCGGGAAATGACGGCATGGGCGCAGGGGGCTTATGGAATTGGCAGTGCCAAGTTTGTCGATCACTCAGGGCTGGGCGACAAGTCGCGAATTTCGGCGCGCCAGATGACAAATGTGCTGGTGAAAACCGGCTGGAACGGGCCGCTGCGCCCACTGCTAAAGGACATTCGGCTGGTGAATTCCAAAGGCCGCAAAGCGCCGATTGCCGGCGTTTCCGTGGTGGCTAAAACCGGCACGCTGAATTTCACCAGCGCTTTGTCGGGCTATATTGATTGCCCAAACGGGCGCAAACTGGCGTTCACGATTTTCACCGCCGATCTGACGCGCCGCAGCAAAATTTCCAAAGCGCAGCGCGAGCGACCAGAGGGTGGCCGCAGTTGGGGCAAACGCGCCAAGCGGATGCAGCAAAAACTGCTGCGCCGTTGGGCGTTGGAATATGGCGTCGCTTAGGGGCTGTTGACGTTTACCAGTTCGCACTGGCGCTTGCTCATTTTGTGGTCAGTGTGATGCGTTTGTCCGCAGCGCTATGGATAGCGGAAGGGAAAATGCGCACTCTGAGCGCAAAATGAGCCGCGTCCCTTCGGGATTTCCCAAAAATCCGTCACTTAAAGCGTTTCGACTTTGTGTTGAAACGCCTTTTCCCGGTCTTTCGCTGACGCTCAAATAGGAAATGCGTTGTTTGATGAAATGACAAAAGTCGAAACGCTTTAAGTGACGGATTTTTGGTTGAAACCAGTGCGAACTGGTAAACGTCAACAGCCCCTAACTACCAGTAAGATCGCGGTACCGTGGCGCGAATGCGTTTTTCGATGTCACGTGGTGCCCAGCCTGTCAGCTTGTTCAATTCTACCGCCTCAGAACGCAGGCGGCGGCGAATGTCTTGGACATATTCGCGGCCCGCCTCGCAATTTACCTTGCCCTTGAACGGGTGGTTCATCACATAGCGGCCTTGAAAATTCTCGCGGTCACGAGTTTCCTTCAGCTTTAGGTCTTGGTGAAAACTGTTCTTGTCATATTGCACATGCAGGCGGGTAACAAACACGTCTTGGCCTGCGTTTTGGTCGCTTTTCTTAAGCCAAGTAACGCCAAGGTCGCGCAATTGTTTGGGGGATAAGGGATCAGCGGCGCAAGGGTCACACCACGCCATATCCCACGCGTATTCCAGCGCCACGGTGTTCCGATCGGTAGAGCGCCGGAACATATCGCGGTAGAAGGTGGCGAAATGTTTTTTTACAAACGACGGGACGTTGATGTTCGAGGGGATTCTATTCGTCCGGTAATTCGCCACATCAACGCGGCCCTTGCGCGTCAGGGTCATTAACAACAGGTCTTGCGGGCCTTTTGCGTTCACCTTGCCAAGCTGGATCGGCAGCATGAATTTCGAGGACCGAAACGAGATTTGCAACGGTTTCAGGGTCTGCTTTTTCTTGGCGGAATGGCGTTTCAGGTTCACCTTAGCGACAAAGAACTTCATCCCGCCCTTGATATATTGTTGCAGGGTGCCGCTCAGGCCCTCGGGGATCTGATAGCCGTCATTTTGCAGAAAGGTGATCAGGCCACCCGATTGTTTGGCATCCAGGATCAGGATGTCGTAATTGTCGACGGCGTATTCGGCTTTGATGGTGACGCCAAGGGCCTTGGCCCCGCGCTGGCGTTGGCTTTTGCGGAGGGAACCTCCTCGGGTCGCTTCAATCAATGGTACTGCATACACAATCTGGGGGCCACAGGGATCAAAATCACTATATTCCACCAACCTTGGCGCAGAATAAGCGTCCAGATGGTTGACCGTTTTGGCGTCAACTGTCCGCACCTGCTTGCGTTTCAACACCTTGGGCGTTGGCACAATCATCGCGAAATCTTTTGGCGCGCCTTGATAGTCCGATGACATGGTGATGGTCGACAGGTTGCGATCGCGGACAAACACCACCTTGGAGGCCTCGTTATACAGCGCCCCATCCGCGCGGGCGACGTAAAAGCCGCAAAAGGCACTGGCGCTGTTGGCGAGAGTCAGGGCGGTTAGGAATGCAAGGAAACGAATTAACATGATGAATGACCTCAGGTTTGAATTGAGGGCAGCTTAATCATTCTTGGTGATCGCGCAACTTGCCTGCGATCACCGGATGTTTCACAATATTACTCGGTCAAATGGCGCGCCCGTGATCCCCGCTCAATCGCGGCCCCGTGCAAGCGGTCGATTTCCAACTGGTAGCGGGTTTCCTCGAGGAAACGCAGCTCACTTTCGCGCAGGCGACCATCGGCGGCGGCGACGTCGCAACACAGGGCATAAGCAGTTTCATGGAAACGGGCGGGCAGGGAATTTTTGACAAGGCCGAACAGGGCATCCAACCCGTCCTCTTCTTCCATCAGGTCAAACACGGTTTGCGAAATCACCCGCAGACGGTCCATGTCATACTTGGCGAAGATAGGCAGGTGATTGATGACCTGTTCAATCGACAGCAATTCCAATGTGCGGATATGTTCGTCGGAAACCGAGGTCGCGACCATCATTGCAACAAGGGCGTCTTGCAGGGTCCAGGGGGAAGGTTGCGTGGCTTGGTTGCTCATTTCGGTCCCTTTCAGGGGTTATTCGGGTCTATATTATTGACCATAGGGGCAGGGGGCAATAGGGAGTGAAACGTAAACCCAAAAGAAGCGGAATAAACCAATGTCTGAAATGCGTGATCTGTGCATGACCTCCAAAGCCTGGCCCTTTGAAGAAGCGCGCAAGGTTTTGAAGCGTTTCAGGAACGGCCCGCCGGCCAAGGGTTTCGTGCTGTTTGAAACCGGTTACGGGCCATCTGGCCTGCCCCACATCGGTACCTTTGGCGAGGTGGCGCGCACCGCGATGATCCAGCAAGCGTTCAAGGCCATCAGCGATATTCCCACCAAATTGATCAGTTTTTCCGATGATATGGACGGGATGCGCAAGGTGCCTGGCAATGTGCCGAACCCAAAAGCGCTCGAGGAACATTTGCAAAAACCGCTGTCGGTGGTGCCGGACCCGTTTGGGACGCACGACAGTTTTGGCGCCCATAACAATGCGATGCTGCGGCGGTTTCTGGATACTTTCGGGTTTGAGTATGAGTTCATCTCCTCTACCGAATATTACAAATCCGGTGAATTCGACGAGATACTGCTGAAGTGCGTTGCGAAATATGACGAGATTATGGAAGTGATGCTGAACTCGCTGCGTGAAGAACGCCGCGGCACCTATTCCTGCTTTCTGCCGATTTGTCCCAAAACCGGGCGGGTGCTGTATGTGCCGATGAAATCGGTGGACGCGGCGGCGGGGACCATCACCTTTGACGATCTGGACGGCGAGGAAGTGACCTTGCCTGTGACGGGCGGACAGGTGAAGCTGCAATGGAAGCCGGATTTTGGTGCCCGCTGGGCGGCGCTGGGGGTGGATTTTGAGATGTATGGCAAGGATCACTCCACCAACACCCATATCTATGACAAGATTTGCCGTATTCTGGGTGTTCCGGCACCGGGGCATTATGTTTATGAAATGTTTCTGGACGAGGACGGGCATAAGATCTCCAAAAGTTCCGGCAACGGGATTTCGATTGATGAATGGCTGACCTATGCCAGCGCCGAGAGCCTGTCGTATTTCATGTACCAAAAACCGCGCACCGCCAAGCGGTTGCATTTTGATGTGATCCCGAAAATGGTGGATGAATATCACCAGCAATTGCGCGCCTATCCAACGCAAGAAATGAAGGCGCAGTTGAACAATCCGGTTTGGCATATCCACAATGGACAGCCGCCAGAGTCTGACATGGTGGTGCCGTTTTCGATGCTGCTGAATTTGGCGTCAGCGTCGAGCGCCGAGAATAAAGAACAGATGTGGGGCTTTATTAATAAGTATGCGCCAGATGCCACGGCTGAAACACATCCGGGGCTGGATAGCGCGGCGGGGCATGCGGTTCGGTATTTCCATGATTTTGTGAAGCCAAGCAAAGTATACCGTGCGGCGACCGAGGTTGAGCGGGCGGCATTGGCTGACTTGGCTGCGCGCTTGCGGGCCTGGGACGGCAAGGCGGATGGCGATACCCTGCAATCACTGGTGTTTGCGGTGGGTAAAGAGCATGGGTTTGAACCGTTGCGCGACTGGTTCAAAGCAATTTACGAGGTGCTGTTAGGGGCCTCGCAAGGGCCACGCTTTGGCGGGTTTATTGCGCTTTATGGCGTTGCGGAAACGGTTGTTTTGATTGAGCAGGGTTTGAATGGGGATTTTGTTAAGGACGCGGAATGACCTCAGGCTACGAGCCGCTTAACACACTGAAACCCATCGGCGACAATATTTGGATCGTTGATGGGCCGACTATCAAGTTTTATGGAATGCCATTCCCAACCCGTATGACAGTGATCCGTTTGAAGAATGGGGATCTATTCTTGCACTCGCCAATTGCTTTGGATGAGGGGTTGCTGGCCGAGTTGGATGCGCTGGGACCCGTGCGCCACTTGGTTTCGCCAAACTGGATTCATTATGCTTCTATCAAGGTTTGGGCTGCGCGGTATTCGGAGGCGTTGACTTGGGCGTCACCCGGCGTTCGGGAGCGGGCGTTGAAGAAAAAGGTGACTGTAACCTTTAGCAATGATCTGGGCGAGCAAGCCGCGCCAGAATGGGCAGGCGAGATCAAACAAATCATCGTTCACGGCAGTTCATTTCACGAAGAAGTGGTGTTTTTTCACGATGCGTCAAATACCCTGATCCTGACCGACCTGATTGAGAACTTTGAAGCACAGAAAATGCCCCTGTGGTTTCGTCCGATTGTCTGGCTGATTGGCGCATTTGACAACGGCGGCGGCATGCCACGGGATATGCGTGCGACGTTCCGCAAGGGGCGGGAACCTCTGCGCCGCGCTATTGAAACAATGATAAGCTGGAGGCCAGAAAAAGTTGTGATTGCCCATGGCCGTTGGTTTGAACAAGATGGGGTTGGTGAATTGAAACGGGGTTTAGGCTGGGCCTTGCAAAAATAACCGGTTTTGACTTGTATCAAGGTGCCGGGAAATCACTGCAGCTATAATCTAAATGACGTTAAAACTGGAGGTCGCTATGTATAAAAATATTCTCGTTCCCGTATCGCTGGATCAAGAGCGCAACACACCGCGCGCGTTGGAGGCGGCCAAAGTTCTGTTGTCAGCCGGGGGCACCCTCACGGCGGTTTATGTGGATGAACCGATCCCGACCTTTGCCACCAGCTATCTGCCCAATGGCTATGAGGAAGAACGGCGTTTGGGATTGACCGAAGGGTTAAAAGAGGCCGTTGCCCATGTGCCCGGCATTACCCGTGAAGTGTTGTTTGGCAGCCCCGGCCAAAAGATCGTTGAATATGCCCGTGACAACGATATCGATTGCATTATTGTCGCGTCGCATCGGCCGGGATTGCAGGATTATTTTCTTGGTTCTACGGCGGCGCGGGTGGTGCGTCATGCATCCTGCGCAGTTCATGTGGTGCGCTAGAGAGAATCCCAGAATCACCCGCTGCAACATAGAATTTATTGTTGCGGCGTGGTGAAATAGCGATTCACCTAACAGGTTGAAGCTGTTTGGAAAATGCAAATACGTGCATGTATTTGCATTTTTGCATGTAATTTGCTATACTCCCGCAATCTCTGGGAGGAAAAGATGAAAGATTTAACAAAACTGGGCGCAATTGTGCTTGTTGGGGCGATGCTGGCTGGCACCGTCGCAAGTGCTGAAACGACTGAATATTTGCGGGAAGGCTCGCAAACCATTCAAGTTATTAAGCAGGGCGGAAAACTGTATTGTAGGCGGGTTTCGGATGGGTACGAGATGTGCAATGGCATGCTTGAACAGGCCGATGGCACTTGGCAGGGTAGAAAGATGAAACACCCCGACATGCCTGGTTTTATGAAATTCAGGGGTACAGTTACCTTTAAGGCCAATGGCCTGAGCATCAAAGGTTGCACGATTGGCATATGTGACACCGAGAACTGGACAAAGAAGTAACATCTTGAAACCGCAGTATTAAACCTGCGGTTTCGCTGCTGTCTGTGCGCATTCCGAGCATGTAGCGTACGCTGCTGTCACGCAGTATTAATCCAAAATTGATATTCCCACAAAGTCCGGCACGCAATGGTGTCCGGTAAAAACTGCGAGACTTTGTGTTTTTGCGCGGCCCCGGCAGGGGAGTACGGGTGTATTCAACCCGTCCGCGCCTTGAAAGGAATTTTGATGAACAAGGCAATTACCGACGGCATTCAATTGATGCCCCCTGCGTTTGAATTCGGCTTGGATGTTTGGTCTAGCGAGGATGGCACCCCCGGTTCACCAACCTATGACGGCGCACCCAATGCAACGCTGATCGCGGCGGACCCGGATTTTGCCGGTTGTCTGGAACTGCAAAAAACCAGCGCAACGCAAAAGCTGCGCTATACTGGCGAAACCCCTATGCTCGTGGGGTGCTATTGGCGTATTCGGGCCCGCGTGAAGGCGATTAGCGGGCCGCTGCCATCGGTGCGCATTGCGTCTTGGGCGGGGCAAACGGGCGGTTCTCATGTTTCTGGTGTGACAGAAGTGGGGGCCTCGACCGCCCTGACGACCTATGGCGAAGTGGTTGAAATTTCGGCAATTGTTGGCTCTGGTGCGCGTACAGGTGTTGATTTGCAATGGGGGCAAGTACCGACATTCGGGCATTTTGGCATTGATCTGACGGGGGCAAATTCCGGTGTTATCCGGATTGATGATATTATCATCGAAGATGTGACCGCATTTTTTCAAGGGTCCAAAATTGACGTGGTTGATGTGCGCGATTATGGGGCTGTCGGGGATGGTTTGACGGATAACACCGCAGCGTTTGAGGCCGCGGATGCGGCGGCGGCGGGGCGCATAGTTCTGGTGCCTGAAGGGGTGTATTTCCTTGGCAGCACGGTAACGATCAATTCGGAAATCCGTTTTCAGGGCACGGTGACGATGCCCGCGAATGCCATTTTCCAATTGCTGCAAAACTTTGATTTCCCGACGTATTTCACGGCTTTCGGTGATGAGCAGCTGGCCTTTGAAAAAGCATTGCAGGCCTTGTTCAATTTCACCGACCATGAGGAATTGGATCTGGGCGGGCGTAGTATTGACCTGCATGGTCCGGTGGATGTCCATACAGTTGTTGGCAACAAAGATGTGTTTTCCAACCGGCGGGTCATTCGTAACGGGCAGCTAAATTCGGTGACGAATTCGGCGTGGGACGATGTGCAGGTGACGGCAAGTGCCAGCTATGATCCGGGTGATTTGCTTACGTTGACCAGCGTCAGCAATATCGCCACGATTCCGGTTGGGGCGTTGATTACAGGGACTGGCGTCGGGCGCGAGGTCTACGTGCGTTCGGTGAATACCAGCAATAACACCATCACCACCAGCCGGCCGCTGTGGGGCGCGCCAAGCAGCCAGACTTACACCTTTACCCGCTTTCAGTATCAGCTGGATTTTTCAGGTTTTACCACGCTGAAACGGTTTGTGATCGACAATGTCAATTTTTCCTGCGGCGGCAAGAGCAGCGCGGTGATGTTGGCAGATGCGGGGCTGATCATGCATGTGAAAGACTGTTTTTTCATATCGCCAAAAGATCGAGGTCTGACCTCGATAGGGACAGCGTGTTCGGGGATATTGTTGGACCGCAATCAATGGCTGTCAAATGAACAGGCGTTGGCACCACAGGACCGCGTTACAATCGGGTTCAATATCAATGCCAATGACCCCAAAATTCGTGAAAACCGGGCGGTGCGGTTCAAACATTGGGGGGTGATTTCAGGCGGTGGCGGGTTGATTGTTGGCAATCATTTCTTTCAGGGTGACCCCATGGGCGGCGGCATTCGGACGGCAGGTTTGGTTATTGCCCAGAACCATCCGAAGACCAGCATTGTTTGTAACTATATTGATAACTGTTCGATTGACTGGACAAATGAGCATGACGCAACACCCGATATTGTCAACGGGTTTTCTTTTGGTGGCTTAACAATTACCGCCAATCATTTTACGTCATCTGAATCTGTTGCCTGGTTCTCGTGGTTACAGCTTAAACCACATGGCACTGGCCATTTCATCAATGGCTTGAATATTTCTGGAAATGTTTTCAAAGCGCTAACAGGGCCGAATCTGGAGCGTGTTGATCGGGTGGACAGCTCAATTGCCGGGATGTTACCAGAACGTTACCGCAATATTAACGTGAGCGGGAACACGTTCACCAATGTAGATGAACCGTTTATGAATCCTGTCCACTTGGTGGCGGCGCAGGGTTCGGTAAGCACAAGTTGGCGCACAGATGCGGCGCAGTTTTTGCCCTTTGAAGGCAGCGCGCGCAACATGACTGCGGCGGTTCCCGAGGGGGCAATCAAAAACGGTTCTAACGCCAAAGTGTATACGCAGCCCTATTTTGAGGGCGAAAAAGGTGCGGGCGGTACGGCGTTTGATTTGTTCTGGTCAGAACCAGTCAAAGGATCAGTGCGCTGTACCATTCGCTGTGATGATTTCACCTAGGTCCTGCGCATTAAACCGTAAAAACCCGCGTCATTTGGCGCGGGTTTTTGGGGTTATTCAAAATCCCGAGACGCCAAAGCACGGTGAATCTCGCGGCGCACCAATTTGCGGACGTTGCGGGTGATCCGGTCGCCCAGTTCGCCTTGCAACTCTGAACGGACCATTTCGGAAACCAACTCGCGTAGAGCCTCTTCGTCAAGGTAGGTGTCCGAATCAGAGGTGTAATCAACCTCGTCATAACCGTAGGTCGCGGTCTCTGGCGCATTGTCTTGCAGTTCAGACTCGGCGGCGACCTCATTTTCAGGCACCGTTTCCTCGGTAATTGGGTGGAGGATTTCGGGGTGGAACGAGGTGTCAGGCTCTGGTTTCGGTGAGTCCAGTTCAGGCACCAATTCGATGGTTTCGGCTTGTGGCTCGCTCTCGGCCATAATTTTTGGCGGGACAGTTACCGATTCTGGCTCAGGGTCTTCGACTTCTTGACCGGTAAATCCCCTTACTTCTGCCTCAAACGGTGCATCCTGTGTTTCGGTTTCTTGATCAAGAACTTCTGCAAAGGGCGCATCTTCCTGGGGGGGCTGGAAAAAAGTTTCCGGCTCCTGCGGGGTTTCTGCGCTTACGGGTGCTTGGAATATTTCTTCGGCACGAGCGGGGAGCGCGGTCTCTGGTACGCGAAAGGCAGGCGTTAGCACCAATTTTTCTGGTACTTCTACTGCGGTCTCAACTGTCTTTTTTGCTACATTATCTGCAACTATTTCATTTGTTACGGTGCGTGCTTCCTCGGAAACCAGCCTGCGGATGGACGACAATACGTCCTCCACATCCATTTTTCTACCTGCGTCGGACATTCGCCCTCTCCTTTTGCCTCGGTCGCAGTGTACCGAGATCGGCGAGTCCAAACAACAGGGATTTCGGGGTGATGTTAACGAATTGCCCGCAACTGTGGCGATTCAATCAGCCTCTAGTTTTTGCGGCGCTTAAGCAGTTTGTCAAATATCTTTGAGCGTTTCAGGCCCAAAGGATTGGATTGCTGTTTGCTGACTTTGACATAATTCACATCGGGATTGTAGATTGGCACACCTAGTTTTAGATGCTCTGCTGTTAGCAGCCCCATTTCCGACAATACAGAATAAGCAGCCACATATTCATCGCGAATCGCTGACACGAGATTTGAACGGGCGGTCAAAACTTCTTGTTCAGCATTAAGCGTATCAAGGGTTGTGCGTGCGCCGAGCTTGGCCTCTTCGCGCACACCTTCAAAGGCAACAAGTGCAGCGCGCACCTGTTCGCGACCAGACACAATCGAGGCCCGCGCTACTTGCAACGTGGTAAAAGCATTTCGCAGGCTTTGGCGGGTGATATAGCCCTGTAATTGCACATTGGCCTGACTTTGTTCATAGCCGGCAAGGGCACGGCGGCGCGCGCTGTTGAGTTTGCCGCCGGCATAGATATTCATTGCACCCGTGATTTCAGCAGTCAGTGAATTGTTGGTCAAAGTTGTGTTAGTGCCAGTGTTGCGCCCTATCGTGTGGGTCAATGAGGCATCAAATTGTGGGTGGCGGTTTTTGTTAACCGATTGCAGAGTAAGCTCAGCAGCCTTGGCACTGAATTGTGCTTGCACCACGCGGGGATGTCTGGAAATGGCCACGGCCTCAGCTTTGGTCACGGTTGACGGGATTTTCGGTGTAGGTGGTGGGGTGCGCAGGTTTCTGGGTTTGCTGCCGACAACGGCCACATAACTGTCAACGGAACGCATCAGATTGCCGCGATTGGCGGCAAGCGTGCTGAGCGCGGAGGCAAGGCGAGCCTGTGCCTGACTAACATCTGTGCGAGTGACTTCGCCAACTGCAAACCGATCATTGGCGGCGCGCACCTGTTCGCGCAAAACCCGCACGTTGTTATTCGCCAGACGTACAAAGGCCTGAGAGCTGCGCACATTCATAAAGGCGGTTACAGTATTCAATAAAACGGTCTGTTCCACGTTTTTCAACGCCTGACGTGATGCCAGCAACGACATGCGCGCCGCATGAACATCAAGTCGGTCTGCCCCACCATCATAGAGTTGCAAGCCCAATCGTGTGGAAAAGCTAAGCGTTGCCTGGCCAGTGTTGCCAGGCGCGCCAAAACCGGTGTTTCCCAGATCCTTTACACGGGATAATCTGCCTGACTGTGACAGGGTGGGCAACAAGTCACCACGTTGGTTGATGACATCCTCAACCGCAATGCGTTCCACCGCCTGTTGGCCGCGCAATTGCGGGTTTGTTGTATAGGCCTGTACCAAGGCATCGGCGAGCGAGGTGGTTTGAGCGGTTGCGATCCCCGCACCTGACCAGATGATCAGTCCGGAGGTCACTGCTGTTTTTAGCCACTTTGTCATAAAAACCTATCCTTGGTCTGATCGCCGCAACACGGCGAAAATTCTTCTTGGGGCACAATAAGCGTGCCGTTGTTAACTAAAACTGAATTCTGCCGCCTTTTTAAAGCCGTCCAAAACCGGAGCAGCAGCGGCAAAAGCATTGCGCCAGTCGATGTGATCGCCCCGTTTGTGGCCAATTTGGCACTGGCCCTGCGCGCCGTTGATCGACAATACCGCAATTCGGCCGCCATCCTTGAGCTGATCTGACACGCTTGCCGGAACCTGTTCCACGCCCCCTTGAATGATGATCACATCATAGGGGCCATGTTTGGGCGCGCCAGCTGTCAGCGATCCGGCAATCACCGCCGCATTATCAACTGAATTTGCCCCGAGCAGGGAAATAGCCTCTTCGGCCAGCGCTTCGTCATTTTCAATGCAAACCACGGCCTCGGCCAAATGCGCAATCACAGCGCTGGAATATCCCAACCCGCAGCCCAGATCAAGAACCAGCTCATCGGGTTGAATATTCAACGCATCCAGCATTTTCGCGAATGTCCGCGCATCCAGCAGAACCCGCCCTGACCCCAGATCAAGGTGTTCGCTGCAATAGGCCACACCTTTGAGTCGGTCTGGTACGAACTCCTCACGCGGGATGCTCAACAAAGCCTCGATGATCGGGTATTTGGTAACATCGGAGGGGCGCACCTGGCAATCAACCATCATGGTCCGCGCGGCTGCGAAATCTGTCATTTTCAGTTCCCCCAAGGAAAAGTGTTCATTGCTTACTTACAGAGTCGCGCCACAGTATGATAGGGGCGGGGTGCTGCCAAGGGCTATCGCGCGGGGCAGGCTAGAAAAGAGTATTTGTCACAGATATATTGACAGGACTGGCCATGTCCCACACTGTTTATACGGCGAGTACGCAATTGACTTGCTGATCAGTTTCTTATTGTGGAGCGCTTAAAATGGCCCAAGATTTTGCCCCCCAAAACTTGTTGATCCTGATTTCTGACGAACATCGCAAGGACGCGATGGGTTGCATGGGCCACCCGATTGTCAAAACGCCCAATCTGGATGCGCTTGCCGGGCGCGGCTGCCTGTTTGAAAACGCCTATACCCCGTCGCCGATGTGCGTCCCAACACGTGCCAGCCTTGCTTGCGGGGACCATGTTCACAATATTGGCCATTGGGACAGTGCGACGCCTTACGACGGGCAGCTGCGCAGTTGGATGCACAGGTTGCGGGATCAAGGGGTTGATGTGGCCTCCATCGGCAAATTGCATTTTCGCAGTGGCGAGGATGACAATGGCTTCACCGAAGAAATCTTGCCGATGCATGTGGTTGGCGGCGTGGGTTGGGCGGTTGGCTTGTTGCGCAAAGATCCACCGGCCTATGATTCCGGCGCGGAACTGGCGCAGGATGTGGGGGCGGGGAACAGTTCGTACACGGATTATGATCTTGCGATTACGGCGGCGGCGGAGGATTGGTTGCAGGCTCGGGCAGGGGCCGCTGATCCTTGGGCCTGTTTTGTGTCATTGGTCAGTCCGCATTATCCCCTGACTGCACCGCAAGAATATTACGATATGTATGATCCAGCGCTGATGGACCTGCCTGTCGGCTATCAGAACATGCAAAGGCCTGACCATCCAGAATTGCAGCATATCGCCGAATTCTTCGACTATAACCGCCATTTTGATGAGCAGAAAACCCGCGAGGCCAAGGCGGCCTATTATGGCCTGACCAGCTTCATGGATGATTGCATGGGGCGTGTCCTTGCGGCGCTCGCGGCCAGTGGGCAGGCGGAAAATACGGTGGTGATCTATGTTTCGGATCACGGAGAGATGCTGGGCGATCACGGGTTCTGGACCAAGCAAGTGATGTATGAGGCCTCGGTTGGGGTGCCGATGATTGTGGCGGGGCCGGGAATGCCTGCGGGGCGACGGGTAAAAACCGGCACCACATTGCTTGATCTGGCGGCGACGGCCTTTGATGTTTTCGGGATTCCCATTGATGCGGAAATTGCGGCACTGCCGGGGAAATCTTTGGTTGATATTGCCGTACAGCCCGATGATCTGGATCGGACTGTATTTAGCGAGTACCACGACGGCGGCTCTACAACCGGCACGTTTATGGTGCGGTGGGATCGCTGGAAATACATTCACTACGTGGGGCTTGCAGCGCAGTTATTCGATTTGGTTGCGGACCCACAGGAGTTCCGAAATTTGGCTGATGAAAAAGGGCCGGCGGTGTTGTCAGCCCTTAACGAGGGCGAGCGGCGCTTGCGTTTGATTTGTGATCCCGAGGCGGTAAATGAGCGTTGTCTGGCAGATCAAGCCCGCCGCATCGCAGAGTTAGGGGGTGCTGAGAAATGTGCAACCGCCTATTCCTTTAACCATACTCCTACGCCAGATGAGCAGGAAGACATGCGTGAAGGCGCGCCGCTTTAGACGGGGGGCGGTTGGCGAAGCGGCTGCGGTAATGGGGCAAGATGCTTGCGCCGCGCCACCGACGAATGGATGTATTCCCCCGGTTTTTCCCCAATAGCCCGCGGACTGCGCAGCAAAAAGAAGCGCGCTATACCGGAACGGCTGCCGATGGCGGGGGCGTTTGCATCGCAGGGGAACCTATCACGCCAGTTTTCAGGCAGTTTGATGCCGCACATCTCGGCCCGCTCCAGCATCCAGACCAGCGGGATATTGGTCAGGCCGCGCGGTGACGAAGGCTTGTCAACATGGCCGCCGATATCCGCATGGGCGCCGGTGAACCAAGCTTGTTCGAGGTGACCACGCCAGCCTTTCTCTGTGTCCCACATGATAGGGCAAAAGGCGTTGCGGTCTTCGTCTATTGCCAGCGCGTGAAAGGCGTTTTTGACCGGTTTACACACCTGATCATTGTGGAAATCCGTGGCCATAGGCGCGAGATAGGACAGCACTGGATAAGGCAGGCCAAGGGTTTTAACCGTATCCCAAACGCCTATCATCTCGATTTCTACCTGCGCATGGCAGTGCAAATCCTTGAAGGTTTGCAACGGCGCACCGGTGGTTTGCTTTTCATACAAATGAAACGCCATGTTTATTTTGCGTCGCCGGGCGCTGGATTTTCGTACCAATCCCAAATGGTTAATCATCCCCGCCACCGAGCGCACAGCGAAGGCCCCGCGCGAAAAGCCGAACAGATAGATTTTATCCCCGGGTTGATAGTTCTTGCACAGCTGCGCATAGGCATCGCGGATCAGCCCGTTTATCCCCCAACCGCTGGCAATTGTTACCCAGCTCCAGAACCCGTGCCCCTGAATACCCGCATTATACCAAAGACTTGTGTCATGGTCATTCGTGGCCTCCCCCAGCAGCTTATACAACAAACCCGCATTGGTCTCCGTCCCCGCCCGCAGATTGCTCTGGGTGCCGTCGATGACTATGATATGTTTGTGGGGCGGACGGGGGGTCATGGGGCCAGTTTCGGTTAATTCACGGGGATTGCCAAGGCAAAGCTTAGCACGGTTTGGTTATCAAATTGTAACATGGCGCGTTTGCGAGATAATATCATGGAAAATGTCGCGGCGGGGATTGTCTTGGCCACAAGTTTGGTATTCTTCTTACAAAATAACTGCCAACCTGAGAGGCCCGCATGGACAAAGTAAATTTTACCCAGATGAAAGACGGCACACAGGCGGAATATGAATTCCTGAATGCCCATGAAACAGCCTATACCAAAGGCACGGCGGACCGATTGCTGGATACTTTGCGGGATCTGGACGAGAGCCTGTCGGGCTATCAAATCACACGGCTGGGCCACTCAGTGCAATCCGCGACCCGTGCGTGGCGCGGTGGGGCGGATATTGATTGGGTTGTTTCGGCCTTGCTGCATGATATTGGCGACATTTATGCGCCTTATAACCATGATGAATACGCGGCCACGGTTTTGAAGCCGTTTGTGCGCGAGCAATGCCGTTGGGTGGTGGAAAAACACGGCGATTTCCAGATGCTTTACTACGGTCAACACTTGCCCGGATTCGATCAAAACAAACGCGAACGTCACCGCGGCCACAAATATTTCGACGATTGCGCCGAGTTCTGCGAATGCTGGGATCAGGCCAGCTTTGACCCCGATTACGACGACTTGCCGCTTGAGTTTTTCCGCCCGATGGTGCGCGAGGTATTTGCCCGTGAACCCTATGATCCGGCGGTTATGGAGGCAGCGGCGCGGCCTCTCACGGATAAGGCAAACGCGCAGCTCAGGATTTCGGGTCAGGTTTTCGGATGACGCAGGGGGGAAACCGCGCTAAAGGAGTGCCGACCTGAAGGAAAAGCCATGAAAACCGTCAAAGACTACATCCGCACCATCGTTGATTTCCCCCATGAGGGCATCATGTTTCGCGACGTGACTACCCTGTTCGCCGACCCGCGCGGCTTTCGTATGGCAGTGGACCAGATGTTGCACCCCTATGCGGGGATGCGCATCGACAAGGTGGTGGGACTGGAGGCGCGCGGCTTTATCCTTGGCGGTGCCATTGCGCATCAATTGACCGTTGGTTTTGTGCCCATCCGCAAGAAAGGCAAACTGCCCGGCGCGGTGATTTCCGAATCTTATACGCTGGAATACGGCGAGGCGGTGATGGAAATCCACGACGACGCTATTGCAGCGGGGGAGCGCATTTTGGTGGTCGATGATTTGCTGGCCACGGGCGGCACCGCCGCCGCTGGCATTAAGTTGATTGAACGGCTGGGCGGTGAAATAATTTCAACCAGTTTCATCATCGACCTGCCCGAATTGGGCGGGCGCAAGGTGCTGGAAGACATGGGTATGGAAGTGAATGTATTGTGCGAGTTTGAGGGGGAGTAAACGGCTCTGACTTGCCCCGCACTTGATGCGGGGCCGCCTGGCAATAACGGCGAGGCCCCGCATCAAGTGCGGGGCGTTTGAGTGTTTAACATATTTACCGTCACTGCCAGAATATCGCCATAGCCGTTGAATCGTGTGCAGGTGGCTCCAACGTAAGCCCCCATGCCGGAAAACAGGATGTAATCTTCCTCCGCCATGTTTGCTGGCAGGGGTAAGGGTTCAGGTAATTTATCCAGCGAGTCGCAGGTCGGGCCAAACGCTACTCGGGGTATGGGTTTACCGCCGCGTGTCTCGCCGCTCGGTGACAGGCAGCTAAAGCGGTGGTTGGTGTCAAGGTCGCGAAATTCCGTCAGCCCGCCGTAAATTCCGTCATTCAGATAAACCGACCCGTTGTCGTGGATCGATTTTATCCGCGCCGCCAGTGAAAACGCATCCGACACCATGGCGCGACCCGGTTCGCACAGCAGTTCTGGTGCATCTGCACCAAAGCTGGCTTGGGTCGCGGATTTTATCGCTTTGAAAATTTTGGGCAGTTCCGGCACTCTGCCTGAGCGCTGCGCGGGAAATCCGCCGCCCACATTAAGGCGTTCCAACTTGACACCTGCATCTCGCGCCACATCTGCGCAGGCGGAAATATAACTGACCCAAGCTTGCGGATCATGGCATTGAGTGCCGGGGTGAAAGGTCATCGAGGTTCTGAAGCCCGCTGCCGCCGCACGTTTCAGCAATTCAGTGGCTTTCTCCGCATCCGCACCAAATTTCTCGCCGAAATCATAGGCGGCCCCTTTGATTGGCAGTTTCAAGCGCACAGCAATTTCACAGCCCTTGGGCAGAGCAGCCGCCAATTTGTCAAACTCGCCAAAGCTGTCGACGGAATAGGATTGCAGCCCTTTGGAAACCGCATAAATGATTTCGGCCTTGGAGCGTACGGGGTTGTTGTAATGCAGCATTGCACCGGGGGCCTGTGCCAAAACCAGATCGATTTCCACCGGAGAGGCCACGTCATAGGCTGTTACTCCTGCTGCGTGAAGATTGGAAATGACCGCCGCGTTTGCATTGGCCTTGACCGCATAAGACACCAACCCCGGAAACCCTGCGGCGAAGGCCCTTGCGGTGTTGTGCAAAACCTCGGGGCAGAAAAATGCCACAGGTCTATCGGGGTGACGTGCTGTTAGAAATTCCTGTGGTGTCGCCCAAATTGTTTTGTCTGTTTTCATTTGCCCATGCCTCTTTCCCCCTAGTATGGGGTGGTGGCGAGTCATTATGACTCGGCACTTCGGGAGTTATGTGTATAACTTACGGCATAATGCCGAAAGTTAGGGTAATATGATGGATGATATCGATCAACAACTGCTGAACGCTTTGGCAGAAAATGCCCGCCTGCCTGTGACCACGCTGGCGGGCAAGTTGGGTTTGGCCCGCACCACTGTTCAGGCACGCCTTGAGCGGCTGGAAAATAGTGGTGTCATTGCGGGCTATACCCTGCGCCTTGGGGCGCAAGCCGATGAGAAGCGTATTCGTGCCACGGTATTGCTGCAACTCGATCCGCGAACCGCACCAATGGTAGTGCAGCGTTTGAAAAGCATTGTGCAGGTTGAGCGGGCGGTGACGTCTTCGGGGCGGTTTGATCTGTTGTTGCAGATTGCAGCGCGAAGCACGGCGCGGCTGGATGAGATCTTGGATGAAATCGGTGGTATCAAGGGGGTTCGCTCCTCGGAAAGTCTGATCCATTTATCCGTGCGAATTGATCGGGGTGTTTGAAGAGTAAGATGCGCTCCGCGCGGGGATATTTAAAAGAACAAAGAAGATGTAAGGGGCGCGCGAGGCGGGGGTTTTCCTTGTAAGGTGGCTGTGTAATAAGCGCTGAAACACTTGAGGCGGGACCAGTACTATGGCGATGGAAAAGAACTTTGATGCGGGCGCGGCAGAGCCAGCGATTTTTCAGAAATGGGAATCGGAGGGGGCGTTTAAAGCCGGGGCCAATGCGCGCGACGGGGCGGAAAGCTTTTGCATCATGATCCCGCCGCCAAATGTGACAGGCGCGCTGCATGTGGGGCATGCGTTTAACAATACTTTGCAGGATATTCTGGTGCGCTGGCACCGGATGCGCGGCTTTGATACACTGTGGCAGCCCGGGCAGGATCACGCGGGTATTGCCACCCAGTTGCAGGTGGAAAAGATGCTGGCGGCGCAAGGCCTGCCGAGCCGCGCCGAAATGGGGCGCGAGGCGTTTACCGACAAGGTTTGGGAGTGGAAGGAGCAATACGGGTCCACCATTATCAACCAGCTGAAACGGCTTGGCGCGAGTTGCGACTGGGAGCGCAACGCCTTTACCATGGACGAGGTGTTCCATGATGCGGTGCTGAAGGTTTTTGTCGATCTGTATAACAAAGGTCTGATCTATCGCGGCAAGCGCTTGGTCAATTGGGACCCGCATTTTGAAACCGCGATTTCGGATCTGGAAGTCGAGAACATCGAGATCGACGGCCACATGTGGCATTTCAAATACCCGCTCGCCGGGGGGGCGGAATATGAATATATCGAGAAGGACGACGATGGCATTGTGACCCTGCGCGAAATGCGCAATTACATTTCAATCGCCACTACGCGTCCTGAAACCATGTTGGGGGATGGCGCGGTTGCGGTGCATCCTGATGATGAGCGTTACGCGCCAATTGTTGGCAAGCTGTGTGAAATTCCGGTGGGTCCCAAAGAGCATCGCCGCCTGATCCCGATTATTACCGACGAGTACCCCGATATGGATTTCGGTTCTGGTGCAGTGAAAATCACCGGCGCCCATGATCTGAACGACTATGGCGTGGCCAAGCGCAATAATATTCCGTTGTATCGACTGATGGACACCCGCGCGGTGATGCGCAGCGACGGGCTGGATTACGCGGCTGCGGCGACGCGCGCCAAGGAGATCGCCGAGGGGTCGGATTTTGCCGATATTGAGATCGATTTGATCAACCTGATTCCCGATGCATATCGTGGCTTGGATCGTTTTGAAGCGCGCAAAGCCGTGATTGCGGACATCGACGCCGAAGGCCTGATGATCATGGTTGAGGACAAAAAGATCATGCAACCGTTCTGCGACCGCTCCAAGGTGGTTATGGAACCGATGCTGACCGATCAGTGGTATGTGGATGCGGCGAAACTGGCGGTTCCGGCGTTGGAAAAGGTCAAAGACGGCAGTGTCAGCATCATGCCCGAAAGCGGCCGCAAGGTGTATTTCCACTGGATGGAAAACATCGAGCCGTGGTGCATTTCGCGGCAGTTGTGGTGGGGGCATCAAATTCCGGTTTGGTATGGTCCCCGCAAGGTTGGCGACCAGATTGTGTTTCAAGAACCGTTCAAAGAGTTTTGCGCGGCCAATGAAAATGATCTGCTAAACCAAACATCATCTTATTACGGTGGCACGGTGATGCTGCTGGATGAAAAACCCGAAATGACCGGCATGCGGGTTGGCGGCGGTATGGGGATGACTGGAACCGTACCGATGTGGCGCGATCCTGATGTGCTGGATACTTGGTTCTCCTCGGGTCTCTGGCCAATTGGGACGCTGGGGTGGCCGAATGACACGGAGATGCTGGATAGGTACTTCCCCACCTCGACCCTGATCACCGGTCAGGACATTCTGTTCTTCTGGGTGGCGCGGATGATGATGATGCAGTTGGAAGTGACTGGCAAGATTCCCTTTGATACGGTCTATCTGCACCAGTTGGTGCGCGACGAGAAGGGCGTGAAAATGTCCAAGACTTTGGGCAATGTGATTGACCCATTGGTGATGATTGACGAATACGGCGCGGATGCCGTGCGTTTTACCATGACGTCGATGGCCTCTCTTGGTGGGTCGCTGAAACTGTCGATGGAACGGGTGCAGGGCTATCGCAATTTCGGCACCAAGCTGTGGAATGCGGCGCGGTTTGCCGAGATGAACGACTGTAAGCCGTCGCCCGATTTCGATCCCGCGCAGGTGACGCAAACTGTCAATAAATGGATTGTTGGCGAGACCGCCCGTGCCGGTGCCATGGTTGACAGCGCCTTGCAACAATACCGTTTTAATGACGCAGCGAACGGGCTGTATGCCTTCGTGTGGGGCAAGGTTTGCGACTGGTATGTGGAATTGGCAAAGCCGCTGTTTCAGGGCGAGGACGCGGCGGCCAAGGCGGAAACGCAGGCGACAATGGCTTGGGCGATTGATCAATGCCTGATCTTGCTGCATCCAATCATGCCCTTCATCACCGAACAGCTGTGGGGCGATATTGCCGAGCGTCCCAAGATGCTGGTGCATACGGATTGGCCTGAGTACGGTGCCGATCTGAGCAACGCCGATGCGGACCGTGAAATGAACTGGGTGATTACCCTGATTGAACGCGTTCGTTCGCTGCGCACCGAAATGCGGGTTAACGCCGGCGCAAAAATCCCTGTGGTTCAGCTGGAGCTGGACGCGGCAGGGCAGGCGGCGCTTGCCAACAACTTGCCGATGATCCAGCGCCTTGCGCGGATCGAGAGCCTGACTGTGGCATCCGAGGCCCCCAAAGGCTCGATCACTTTGCCGGTGGAGGGGGGGTCTTTCTGTCTGCTGCTGGCAGATGTAATTGACGTGGCCGCTGAAAAGGCGCGCCTGACCAAGGCCATGGACAAGCTGACCAAGGAAATGGGCGGCATTAAAGGCAAGCTGGCAAACGTAAAATTCACCGCCAAAGCACCGGAACATGTGGTCGCCGAGAACCGCACGCGGCTGGTGACGGCAGGCGAGGAAATGGCGAATTTGGAAGCGGCGCTGAAACGGCTGGCGGCGTTGTAGGATGGGTGCCAACCCACCAATCGAGGCGGTGGGTTGGCACCCATCCTACGATCTGAAAAATAGGGGGCCTTCCTGTGTCTGTCAAACAATCCGACCGAATTCGAACCTTCCTTAAAGGCATCGAAACCGGTGATCCGGCGGCGGTAGCTGTGGTTAATGAGGCGAAATACATTCAGCATAATCCCCACACCAGTGAGGGAAACGAAGGGCTGGCGGTGCTGTTCAAACGCCTGTCCAAAACCGCGCCCAAAGTAACGATGCTGCGGGGTTTTGATGATGGGGATTATGTTTTTGCCCATATGGAATATGATTTTTCCAGCGTGAAAATCGGCTTTGAGGTGTTTCGCTTTGAGGACGGCCAAGCGGTGGAGCATTGGGATAATATTCAGCCGAAACAAGGGCCGAATATCTCTGGCCATAGTATGATTGACGGGGCAACCGAAACCACCGACCTGGCGCTGACTGGGGAAAATCGGGAAATTGCGCGTGTTTTTGTGACCGAGGTTCTGATTGATCGACAGCTTGACGCGCTGGAAACCTATATTGATGGCGAAAACTTTACCCAACATAACCCGGAGGTCGCGGATGGCTTACCCGCTTATCGCGCTTACCTGAATGCAATTTTCAAGGATGGGTTCAGGGTCAACTATAGTCACCTCCACCGCGTGTTGGCTGAGGGTAATTTTGTGCTTTGTGTCAGCGAAGGATTTCTGGAAGACGTTCACACGTCTTTCTATGACCTCTTTAGAATATCCGGCGGTAAAATCGCGGAACATTGGGATACCATCGAGACAGTGCCACCGCGCGATGAATGGCTGAACCAGAATGGCAAATTTTAACGCTGGCTTAGGGGTGCGTGGGGACCACGCACCCTACAAGTGCGGCGGCCAACCAGACTGCGATCTCTAGTTTGAAGGTCCAATGGGCCATAAATGATTTGATCCAGTGGTCCTGAGTTGCAGGTACAGTTACCAGATGAAAGCCAGTGTCACTGAGCGGCCAGAACCAGCGGATATCGCCGGCGATTGTATCCAGCAGTATGTGCAGAATGATGCCGCCGAACAAGGCCAACAGCCAGATTGGTGTTTGTTTTCGGAGCAATTTATGGCCGATAACTATGCACAGGAAAATTGTGGCCCAGACCAGAGGTTTATGCGTCCAATAGGCATGGTGGTGGATTTGTTTGTTGTCGATGAACCAGAATCGCAACATGTCGATGTCTGGAAGGACGGCCCCGGTTAAAGCGTTTCGACTTATCGTTGAAACGCAATTCCCGGTCTTTCGAAAAGGCTCAAATAGGAATTGCGTTGTCTTTTTGATTCAAATAAAAGTCGAAACGCTCTAGCCCGGCCCAAAGAACCGCCTTTGCGGTGTGTTTGCGAAACAGGCTGCGCAGCATCAGGTAGCCCGCGGGCAAGTGGCCGATTAGCATGGCTAGCGTTCCTGTTCCTGAGCAAAGCGCAGTTTGGCGACTTCCTCATTGGCACCGGCTTTTTTCTCGGCGTGCATGCAGGTCTCGACAAAACCTAGATGATCTTCAACGGCCTTGCGCGCGGCCTGTGGATTGCGGGCGATTATGGCATCGTGGATGCTGCGATGTTGTTCCAGCAGGGCCATGCGGGTGGTGCGGACTTTGAACATCACTTGGCGGTTGTAAAATACGCCCGCACGCAGCATTTCAAACATTGACCGCATCATGTGCAGCATAAAGACGTTATGGGATGCCTCGACGATTGCCATGTGAAATTCGGCATCTAACGCGGCTTCCTCGGCGGGGTTGCGTTTGGTGTGGGCCTCTTCCATTTTGCGGAAAATCGCGGAGATCACTTTGAGGTCGGTGTCTGATGACATGCGTGCGGCGCGCTCTGCTGCCAGCCCCTCCAGATCAGTGCGAAAGGAAAGGTAGTCGAACAGGGCCTCTTCATGGGTGGAGAACAGTTGGATCAACGGGGCGGAAAAGGCAGAGCCAAGCACGTTGGCGACATAGATGCCGGATCCCGCGCGGGTTTGCAATAAACCCAGCTCTACTAATGCCGCGATGGCCTCGCGGACCGAGGGACGCGACACGCCAAGGCGATCCGCGAGATCACGTTCCGAGGGCAGGCGTTCGCCGGGGCGCAAGATCCCGCGCAAAATCAACTGCTCGATTTGGCGCTGCACGGTCTGCGCGACGCGTTCTTGTTTGATTTTTTGGAATGGCATGGTTGGCCCTTTGTTTGGTCAATTAATATGACCAAAGAGACAGGCAAACAAGAAAGAAACAGCCGCGACGGCGTGGAGGGGGGGGAGTACCGTCGCGGCTGCCTATCTGGCCCAGTCTAAGCTGTTGGCCGGATGACAATTTCTACACGGCGGTTTTGGGCGCGCCCTGTGGTGGTGTCGTTGCTGGCAACGGGGCTGCCTTCGCCACGGCCATAGGCGCGAATGCGGGCTTGGGCGACGCCTGCGCGGCCTAGTATGGCACCAACACTCTCGGCCCGACGTGCCGACAGGTTCTGGTTGTACTCGGTGCCACCGACGCTGTCGGTATGGCCGATTACGTCGATTGTGCTGTCCGGGTATTTTTGCAAATTCGCCGCCAAACGCCCGAGGTCGTCTTGCAACGAGGGCCGCACGTAAGAACTGGCGGTGGCGAAAGTGATGGCCTCGGGCAGGGTAACAATCAGCTCGTTGCCCGTATTGGTGATGATCGCACCACTGCCAGCCATATCCCGCCGCAATTCTCTTTCCTGTTTGTCGAGCACGTTGCCGACAACTGCACCGACCACGCCGCCAAGGACAACGCCTTTTAGAACGGCGTCGCCACTGTTGCCTGCAATGATCTGAGATGCAGCCCCGATCGCCGCGCCAATCGCTGCACCGTTGCGGGTTTTCTTGTAATCAGGGTCAGATGCGTCAACACAGGCGGTTAGGGTGAGGGCCGCAACTGTCGCGATACCAAGTGATTTTACCAAAGCCATGAGAGCTTTCCTTTTCTTGCTCGTCTCGACCTGTAAATTGGGGTTCCGGGGCGTAGTTGCAAGGCATGGGTTTGTGCCAGATAGGAGTTAAGCGGTATCCTGCTTGTTATTTTGGGCGTCAAACCGCGCAGACTCCCAGGCCAATAGGGCGCGTTTGACCGGCAAGCCCCAGTGATAGCCCCCCAACCCACCGGATTTACGCAGGGCGCGGTGGCAGGGGATCAGCCAACTGACCGGGTTTCGCCCGACAGCCGTTCCCACCGCACGCGAAGCTTTTGGGCTGCCGATATGGCGGGCGATCTCGGAGTATGTAGTGACGTGGCCAGAGGGGATCGCCAGCAGGGCCTCCCAAACCTTTATCTGGAACGGCGCGCCAATCAACAGCAGGTTAGCGGTGCCATTGCCAAGGATTGCGGCGACTTGTGGCTGCAAGGCCGCCTCGTTTTCCTCAAATACCGCTTTGGGCCAACGGGCGGTCAAATCCTTAAGCGCCCAGTCGCGGCCAAATTCGGCGGTAAAACCGATGCCACATAAACCGCGCGGGGTGCCCATCACCAGCATTTCGCCAAATTGCGACGGGAACCAGCCCCAGTTTATGGTCAAGCCTTTACCTTTGGCGGCATATTCACCGGGGCTCATCGCTTCCCATGTCAGGAACAAATCATGCAGGCGCCCGGTGCCGGACAGGCCGGTTTCATGGGCGGTGTCCAGCAGGGTAAAGCGGTCCTGCAACAGCCCCTTGGCGTGATCCAGCGTCAGATATTGCTGGTATTTCTTTGGGCTAACGCCAACCCACTGGCTAAACACCCGCTGGAAATGCGCCGGCGACAGGCCCACGGCGGCGGCGACTTCCTCTAGCCTTGGTTGGCCATTTACCGTGTCGCCAATGTGTTCAATCGCGCGGGCGATGACGCCGTGATGATAGGGGTCTTGGGTCATGGGGGCTCCTTTGGAGGTAGGATGGGGCAACACGGGTAAACTTGCCACCCGAAACATGCGCAATTCCACTTGGCAGCGGGCCAATCCCATGGCAAACACGCGCCCATGGCCAAGCAACTCGATTACCATTCAATCCACGCAATTTTTAGCCGCTTTCGCGATAGCGAGCCTGAACCCAAGGGTGAGCTGGAACATGTGAACGCCTATACGCTTGTGGTGGCGGTGGCCTTATCGGCGCAAGCCACAGATGTGGGTGTGAACCGTGCCACACGGGGGCTGTTTGCCGTTGCCGATACGCCGCAAAAAATGCTGGATTTGGGGATTGATAAAGTCACCGAGCATATCAAAACCATCGGTCTCTATCGTAACAAAGCCAAGAACGTGATGAAAATGAGCCAGCTGTTGGTGGATGAATACGACGGTGTGATACCCTCAAGCCGTGCCGCCTTGCAAAGCCTGCCGGGGGTTGGCCGCAAAACCGCCAATGTGGTGCTGAATATGTGGTTCAAGCAACCCGCACAGGCAGTCGATACCCATATTTTCCGCTTTGGCAATCGCACAGGGGTTGCCCCCGGCAAAGACGTGGTGGCGGTTGAACGCGCCGTTGAGGACCACATCCCTGCCGAATTCCAACACCATGCGCACCACTGGATGATCCTGCACGGGCGCTATATCTGCAAGGCGCGCAAACCGGTTTGCGCCAACTGTATTATCGAGGACTTATGTCCGTTTGAGGAGAAGACCAAGTGAGCAAGAAATTCCAGGTTGTCGGCATCGGCAATTCCATCGTTGACGTGCTGGCCCATTGCGAAGATGCGTTTCTGAGCGATAACGGCGTTGAAAAAGGCATCATGCAGTTGATCGACACGGCGCGCGCGGCGGAATTATATGGCAAAATGGGACCCTCGTTGGAGATTTCCGGCGGTTCTGCCGCCAACACTATCGCGGGGTTGGCGGCCATGGGCGCGCGCACCGCTTATGTGGGCAAGGTCAAGGCCGATCAGTTGGGCGACATCTTTGCCCATGACATTCAGGCGCAAGGCGCGGTTTACGAAGTGCCCCGTGCGCCAGCAGAAGCGGTGGATGAAACTGGCCGTTGTATGGTGTTGGTGACGCCGGATGCTGAACGCTCGATGAACACCTATCTGGGCGTTTCCGAACACCTTGGCCCCGACGATATTGATGTGGCCATGATGGCGGATGCAGATTGGATTTACCTTGAAGGCTATCGCTTTGACGGCGCGCAAAGCCACGCAGCCTTTGCCAAAGCCATCAAGGCTTGCAAAGGCACAGGCGGCAAGGTTGCCCTGACCCTGTCAGACCCGTTTTGTGTGGAGCGCCACCGGGATGCCTTCCGCACCATGATCCGCGATCATGTGGACCTGCTGTTTTGCAATGAACATGAAATGCAGGCGATGTATCAAAGCACATCGCTCGAATCCTGCCTGAAAATCGCTGCCGAAGAATCCGAAATTGTCGCCTGTACCATCGGCGCGCGCGGGGCGTTGATCATTCGTGGTGCGGAAACCTTTCACGCGCCCGCTGCTGCCACCACAGTTGTGGACGTGACCGGAGCAGGCGATATTTTCGCGGCTGGATTTATGCACGGGCTGGTCAATGACAAAGACATGCTGACCTGTGGCCGCATGGGCTGCGTCGCTGCCAGCGAAATCATCAGCCACATCGGTGCGCGCCCCGAGGCGGACTTGCAAGAATTGTTCAGGGCTGCAGGGTTGTAACTCCTTTGCTTTCTTTGTTCTTCAACTATCCTCAGGGGTGAATTGCGCATGGCGCAAGAGGGGGCGGATAGCCCCCTTACACTTTTCTGCATCGCAGAAAAGTGCTACCGAACGGCGCAAAATGTTCTAATCCCCCAGCTTGGCGTGAACTTCGTCTAAATCAATCTCACCCACTGGTGCCTTGCGGCTCGGATCCTGCGCGTCGTATTTAAACAGCACAAAATCCCGCTTATAAATCTCGTAAACCAGATGCATCGACAGATCGTCGAAGTAATCCTCGATCGGATGGGCGCGTTTTGGCCCGTGGCCTTCGCTTTCGTTAAAGCGCGGTATATTATCGATGTCCAACGCGTGTTTCACATCTATATTTTTCAGCACGGTCTTCATCCCGGCCTGAAAATCCTCGGTGCTGATAATTTGATCATAACGCCCGCCGTTCACAATCAAGGTCGAGGCATGACCCGCCACAGCAGACCAGTGAATATCCGGGTCCATCGGGCGGCGGTATTTAATGGTGTCGCGGGCAAACAGCAGGAAACGGCGAAACGAGGCGATTTGGTCAAACTCGCCCTCCACCTCGACACCATATTTGCGCATCAATTGGGGCACCAGATTGCCGCGATAGCGTTTGCCGTTGCGCTGAATACCGCAAATCTTGTCAAAGAACGATGACAATACCCGCGAGTAGGGGTTGCGCACGCAGGTAAAAGTATAAGTATCCTGCGCCTGCGCCCGTTCGGTAATCAGCGGTTGGCTAACGTCTTGGCTCCACTTGTGCAGGCCTGTGGTGCTGTCATGAATGTCGCCATCAAAAAACCGCCCGTTGTCGGAATAATACATGATCTGGCCAATGGTTGAACAGGCGCATTTCGGGATTACCCGATACAAAACGCTTTGGCTTTCGGTCATCCATGTTCCGGGAAACCCCATATTTATTCTCCTGCTCAAGGCGGTATTGGCACCGCATAATGTTCTTTTGACACAGATGTAGCGAAATGTAGCAAATATGCCAAGAAAAACTGTTTCAAGGCAGGTTGATACCGGATAAACACTGCATAAATGTTAGTCACAGCCAGCAGAGCAGTAAAGAAATGGCAAAAATTGCCTATATTTTGTTATGTCACAAAGACCCGGATGCAGTTGTACTGCAAGCCGAGGGTCTGACTGCGGCTGGCGATTGCATTGCGATCCATTTTGACGCCAGCGCCAATGCGGCGGATTACAAACAGATTACCAAGGCCTTGCAGGATAATCCCCATGTTGCATTCGCCAAACGGGTAAATTGTGGTTGGGGGGAATGGTCACTGGTGCAAGGGTCGCTAAACGCAATGATTGCAGCGGAGGAAAAGTTTCCCGATGCCACTCATTTCTATATGGTGTCGGGCGATTGTATGGCGATCAAACCTGCCAGCTATACCCATCGTTTTCTGGATGAAAACGACACGGATTTCGTAGAGCATAATGATTTCTTTGAATCCGACTGGATCAAAACCGGTATGAAAGAAGACCGGCTGCATTTTCGGCATTGGTTTAATGAACGCACCCATAAGAAATTGTTTTACAATTCCTATCGCTTGCAGAAATTCCTGAAGATGGGCCGGCCTGTTCCGGCGGACTTGGAAATTAAAATTGGCTCGCAGTGGTGGTGCCTGCGGCGGCGCACGGTTGAGGCCATATTACAGTTTGTGCGTCAGCGGCGTGAAATTGTCCGCTTTTTCTCGACCACCTGGATTCCCGATGAAACTTTCTTTCAGACCTTGGTTCTGCACCTTGTCCCCAAAGAAGAAGTTGTTAATCGCACGCTGACGTTTTTGATATTCTCTGATTACGGTATACCCGCCACGTTTTTCAACGATCAGTATGAATTCCTTTTGGCACAGGATTCACTGTTTGCCCGCAAAGTTTCATCCCATGCATTGGCGTTGAAAGCGAAGTTATCCAAGCTGTATGCGGGCGGAGATGTGGATTTGAATATCACCGACGAGGGGCGCACGCTTTATGGTTTCTTGACCAAACGGGGCCGTTTTGGCCGCCGTTTTGCCACCCGCTTCTGGGAGCGCGAGAGCACAATAGGGCGCGAGCGTGAATTGCTGATTTTGATGTGTAAAAAATGGCATGTGGCAAAACGGTTTCTGGCCACTGCCGAACTGGTGACCGGGATCAGTGGTCTTGCCTATTTGTTTGACGAGCAAGACACCCCTTTGCCCAACCTTGGCGGTATTGAAAATGATCTGGACAAACGGGCACGCCACAGGCGCGCCGTGATGCGTCTTTTGTTCGAACATGGCCAGACGGACCGGATGATTATTTGTGCAGATACGGGCAACATTGGTTTGCTTGATGATTTTTATGCGGATCGTTGCACCACGCGGGTGCTGGAATTATCCTGTGAATTTGATGATGACTATCTGACGGGGCACGCCGTTCGGACAGGTTTGGCGGGCGAGAAAAGCTCGGCTGATACCCTAAAGCGGCTGGTGCCGACGATCCGGATGGATTTCACCTTTGAGAGCAATCAAATCAGGGACCGCGATTACCCGCACTTCCATTCGATTTCTGATCGCAATAGTGTCGCTGAAAATGCCGTTAAGATTGCGGCATTTATGGATATCACCGATGACCAAGCCCACGAAATTGCACAAACTCCCTATCTCTTTGCTGACTGAGGATTCTATGACAAACATCTATGACCCGGAAAATATCTTTGCCAAGATTCTGCGCGGTGAAATCCCGAATGACACGGTGCTGGAAACCGAGCATGCGCTGGCATTTCGCGATATTCTACCACAGGCACCAGACCATATTCTGGTCATTCCCAAGGGCGCGTATGTGAATTATGACCACTTTGCCCAAGCGGCGAGTGACGCGGAAATTATCGGCTTTACCCGCGCGATAGGGCAGGTTTGCGATATCTTGGGCGTGGCACCCGGGGCTGCTGGTGATGGGTACCGGATGATTGCAAACACGGGCGAAGATGGCGTGCAAGATGTGCCGCATTTGCATGTGCATATTCTGGCTGGCCGCAGGTTGGGGCGGATGTTGCAACCCGCCTAAAAGCTTTGCGTTTAAATTGAATCACAAATCACCCTAAGTGTGTATTGCGATGCTTTTGGCCAGAGGAAACGCAACCTTCTTAATGAACTGCCGTGTCCAGCGGGTCTATCAACGTGCGCCCGCCGTCTACTGTAATAATTTGCCCGGTAATAAAGCCGGAACTTTCAGATGACAGGAACTGCGCCACTTCGGCAATTTCGCTGGCGTCGGCGATCCGGCCCATCGGGGTGACGGCAATCATCGCTTCGCGGGTTTCGGCATCGTCTTTTAGACGCGCTTGTAGGCTGGCGCTCATCACCGATCCAATGGCGATTGCATTCACCCTTATCCGTTTCTCGGCCAATGATACCGCAAGGGAGCGTGTCAACTGGTTCAAGGCGGCGCAGGCCACCGAGTAGGACAGCAATTCGGGGTGCGTGCGTTCCGAGGCGATAGAACTGAGGTTCACAATCGAGCCTGCTAATTCGCCGTCATCCTCTGACTGTTTGATCATCCGTTTGGCGATGGTTTGGGTGATGCGCAGATTGGCCAGCACATTTTGTTGAAACAACAGCTCAAACCCGTCTTCTTTGGGGTCCAGCGGGTTGGTTGCCAGAACTTGGCGCGAGGCGTTTATCAAAATATCGACCCGGTCAAATGCGTCCAGAGTGGCGGACAGCAGATTGGCAACTGTCAATTTTTGACGCAGATCGCCGGCGAAACTGCGCACGTTTGATCCATCGCCTTCAATGGCTTCGACTTCGGCTTGTAGTTTGGATTCGTCCATATCGGCCAACATGACATTGGCCCCCTGATCAGAAAAATGGCGGGCGATTTCAAGCCCGATGCCGTTGGCCGCGCCAGTAATAATGGCGGTTTTGCCTTCGATAGAAAATGACATATTGTAGGCGTCCTTTCGGGCGATTCTTTTAGGAGACTAGGGGAAAACGGAGCTGTGGCCTAGAGTTTTGGTTTGCGCGCGAAAAAGCACTTGTATTGTGCCGATTGGGATAGGCGCTCCACGGTGCGGAAACTGGCGTCGAGTGTTGCCTCATAGGCCAGTTGCCGATTGGCGACCATGTACAGTTTTCCGGTTGGTTTCAACAGGCGCGCAGCAGAGTCGATGAATCGTTGCCCGAGAGCGGGGTCTGCCTTGCGGGATTGGTGAAAGGGCGGGTTTGTGATGACAAAATCAAGAGAATTATTTGCCGGAAGTGCGGTTGCATCTGTCCAAGTGAACGTAGCGCGTTCATCTGTTACGTTTAGCTTTGCGCACTGTAACGCGCCTGCGTGGGCCTCGATCAAGTCGAGTTTGGTGATCGCCGGATTGGCGGTTAAGGCTTGCTGGGCAAGATAACCCCAACCCGCCCCGAGGTCAGCACCGATGCCTTTTAGCTTACCTGCTAAATGGGGGACTAACTCGAGCGAACCTTTGTCGATTTTACTTTCGCTGAAAATACCCGCCTGTGTCCAATATCCGTCATCGTTTTGGGTTGGATTGAGGGCTTTGGACCAAACAGCGAATTCATCGGGCTGGTTGGATTTTACCAGCCAGAAAACTTTGCCATGCGCCTTGGAAATAGCACCTTCGACGGGCAGGAATTTCTTAACCGCCTTAAGCTGGCTTTCAATGCCGTCGGTTTTGGCACCATCTATAACCAATATGCCATTTGTTGCCAGCGCCTCGTAAGCGCGTGCAATATGGGCGCGATTTTCGTCGCGTGAACGGGACAGGTGAACAATCGCCAAGGCATGGCCTGCGCCGGTCGCTTGGGAGAAGGTGAAACCTGACCGCGCCAGATACGCGTGTGTCGGGAAAAAGTCTTGCAGACAAGTTGTGCGGTCTTTTGGCAGCAAATCATAGGCCGGACAGGACTGCGCATTTACCACAAGGATTGAACCATCCGTTGGAATTTCGATAGCGCCATTTTCAAATGGCAATGAGAGGCGATCAGTTTGGGCCATCAGCGGGGGAGGGCGCGCGCCCTATTCCTTTTCCATTGTGCATTGCAGCGGATGCTCGTGTTTACGGGCGAAATCCATTACTTGCGTTACTTTGGTTTCGGCTATTTCACGGCTGAACACGCCGACAACGGCCAGACCCTTTTTATGCACAGTCAACATCAGGTCAATCGCGCCGGCGTTATTGATGCCAAAGAATTTTTGCAGAATGATCACCACAAATTCCATCGGCGTGTAATCATCGTTCAGCAACATCACCTTATACATCGGCGGACGTTCGGTTTTCGGCTTGGTCTTGGTGGCCAGCGCCACGTCACCGTCAGAATCGTCCGGGCGATCGTCGTCTTGTGCAAGCTTTGGATGGTGTAGCGTCATATTTGGCCGATGGTTTTGTGTTGGGTCAGCAATTAGATATAGCGTGGCGGTGGTAAGAAAAAAGAGCGGATAAATCAAGAGACCATAAAATCACAGGCCGATTGGTTTGTGGTTGTGGACATTATCAGCACTAAACCTAGTGTGCAAAGGGGGGATTTAACCTGCATATGGAAAAGTGTTGCCACAATAACACCGATTGGCACATTGAAAATAAAGGGTTTTCTGAATAAATTCACCATGCTAGCCTAAAGGGGAGCAAAAATAGTCGCTAAAGCGGCAAGAGGCAGTATTAGCAGACGTCGGAGAACCGATGCGATTCGTAGTAGTAGTTCGCGCACTTACAGCGCTTGTATATCTTTTGGTTGCCAGCGCAGGTGCGTTTGCGGCCCCGTATGCCGCCATGGTGGTAGATGCGCGCAGTGGCAAGGTTTTGCACTCGCGCAATGCCGATACGCGATTGCATCCGGCATCGCTCACCAAAATGATGACGCTTTATGTGGTGTTTGACGCGATCAAGCGCGGCGAGTTATCGCTGGATAAAAAAGTCAAGATTTCACGCAATGCGGCGAACGAGCAGCCCTCGCGATTGGGATTAAAGGCCGGGCAACGTATTTCCATTCGTTATTTGATCCGGGGCGCCGCCGTGAAATCTGCCAATGATGCAGCGACAGCATTAGGCGAAGCGGTTTCCGGTTCCGAGGCCGCATTTGCCCGCCGAATGACAGCGACTGCGCGTAAACTGGGGATGAGCAAAACCACCTTTAAAAATGCCCACGGCCTGACGCGATCCGGCCATTTGTCCACCGCGCGGGATATGACCACATTGGGGCGGCGGTTGTTTTTTGATTTTCCCGACTATTACAACTTGTTTTCCCGCAAATCGACGGATGCAGGGGTGCGGCAAGTGGCCAATACCAACCGTAAATTGCTGAGCGCTTATCGCGGCGCTGACGGCATTAAAACCGGCTATACATCGGCGGCAGGGTTCAATTTGGTTGCTTCCGCCAAGCGGGGCAACAAGCGGGTTATAGCAACCGTATTTGGTGGCAAGACCTCTGCGTCCCGTAATGCCCGCGTGGCAGAGCTGTTGGACCTAGGTTTTAAAAAGTCGCCGACATATGCGGCGATAAACAAACCCGCTGCCGTGGATCTGGGTGTCAAACCAAAGGTTATCAAAGTCGCCATTTCCGGTGCTGTTAAAACCAGCCCGCGCCCCAAAGAGCGTACACAGAATCAGGGTGTGCAGCAATTGGCGCAGGTGGACACCCAAGCCATCGAAAACGCAATTATTGCCGCCAATAACGAAGTAAAAACAGCAAAGAAGCCTGCTGTGACGCCGCCAAAACGCCAGCAAGTTGCTAAAGCACAGGCGGCGCAATTACGTGTGGTTACACGAGTGTCCACGAGTGGGGGCCGCTATTGGGCTGTTCAGGTCGGTGCGTTTTCATCGCGCCACCAAGCGGAGAAGGCCCTGCTTCAAACAGCTTTGCGTGAATTGCAGACTCTGGAAAAATCAGACCGTTATATTGATTACGCAATGGTCAGCGGTTACATGAAATACCGCGCGCGCTTTGTCGGGTTGAATCAAGCCGAAGCAAACCTAACCTGCGCCCGCTTGAACGCGCGCAATGCAGTGTGCGCCCCGATCCGGCCCGGAACTTAAAGCACCGTTTTAAGTGCGACTTGCAGTAAGGCCAGACCAATTGCTATGTAGTGCCAGATTTCTTTGAGTGATAGCATTGGTTGTGAGTGATAATGTTGCTTGGCTGTATTATACACAAAATAAATTATTAAAATTACAGGAGCAGGTAGGCCAGCCACAGCGTGATGCGCTGCAACTTTCGTTGGAAAATACTGTAAATGCACAAGAAAATGTTGCAAGGCGCAGTGAAATAATATTGACAGGTCGATGACTCTTGTACAATCTTGTTCAACCAGACCCGCGTAAGAGGTGTTTTGGAAACGGCGATAGGAGTTATTGCAAGATATTTTGCAATGGGCCGAGTTTACGCAGAGAGGTGCATTAATTCTAGCAATCCATGAAAAATGTGTCACAATGCTGATATGTAAACAAAGAATAAAGGTCTGACTCAACAGTCCTTACTGAAGATTACTGAATAACAATGGAGAGGAAATACAAATGAAATCAATGCTATACTCAAGTGTCGCATTTTTGGCGCTGGCCGGAGGAGCATCTGCTGCTTCTTGCCCTGCTGTCACAGTGGGCGACATGATGGGCGTCGGCGCTGGCGCATACCCACAACAATATGAATTGGCAGAAATCCAATCTATGGGCAATTGCACCATAGAATTTTCTGCGAATCCTGACATTGCGGCGATGAATGGCCGCATTCAAGGCAACCCAAGCCTGCCGCCATTGGCTGATCGCCTTCCGAGCGAGCCGCTGGTTGTGGCCCCTTACGACAAAATCGGCGCTTACGGCGGCACCTTGGATATTATGTCCAACGCAACCGAGGCCGGCACATCTGACATGATGTCCATTCGCCACGTAAACCTTGTGCGTTATTCCGATGACCTGCAAACCATCGTGCCTAATGTTGCCAAAAGCTGGGAATGGAACGACGATTTCACACAGCTGACATTCCATCTGCGTAAAGGCCACAAATGGTCTGACGGCGAACCTTTTGGTGCGCGTGACGTGAAATTCTGGTACGATAATCTGGCGACTGACAAAGTTATCCGTGAAAAGCCCAAAGATTATGTGCTGGTTGGCGGCGAGGAAATGAACCTCGTTGTTGTGGATGAGCAAACAATCCAGTTCAATCTGCCGTCCCCTAAACCGGGTCTGTTGTCACATTTTGCCAACCACTATGCGCAAGGCTTTCAGCCAATGCACCTGCTGGGTCAGTATCATCCGGACGTTGTTGGTACCGAAAAAGCCGACGCAAATGCCAAGGCTATCGGATTTGATACCGGTTACGACGTGATCAAAGCCTATTGGGGTTCTTCTGACTGGATGGACACACCGACACCTATGTTGGCAGCTCCTGAAAAAGTTGCGGGCATGCCTTTTGCGGCTCACCCAACACTGGAAAGCCACATCGTGATTTCAGAAACTACGGAAGGGCGCCACTTTGTTGCCAACCCGTATTTCTTCATGGTGGATACAGCCGGCAACCAACTGCCCTACATCAGCGAGCAAGACGAAGTCTTCGTTTCTGAAACCGAAGTTCGGTTGCTGAAAATGGTCAATGCCGAAGTCGATTATAAGACCCAGGCGCTGAACCTTGATGATGTGCCTTTGCTGCTGGAAAATCAGGAGAAAAGCAACTTCTCGATTGATATTAAACCACAGATCCGTACTGGTACGTTCTCTTTCAACGTTACTTCTGACGATCTGGGCAAACGTGAGGCCTTTGGTAACCTGAAGTTCCGCCAAGCGATGTCTGTATCAATCAATCGTGCTGAACTGAACGAAGTTGCGTTCTTTGGTCTGGGGACACCGACACAATACGTGCCGTTCTCACCTGCACCGTCTTTCTCTACTCCTGAGATGGCAAACCATTACGCGCAGTATGACCCTGAACTGTCCAAGAAATTGCTCGATGAAATCGGCATGGTGGACACAGATGGCGACGGCATGCGTGAATTGCCAAATGGCGATACGCTGGTTCTGAACCTGCAATTCGCAACCCAAGGCATCTCGGCCAAATTGGTTGAGCTGGTTGGTCAATCCTGGAAAGACGTGGGTGTTAACACTACCGTTAAAGAGGTAACAACCGACGAGTACCGTTCAGCACAATCAGCTAACAAGCTGGATGTGACCATGTACGCAAAAGGCCAACCGCTGGCGGTTATCCTTGGTAACTCCGAGCTGTTCACGCCACCGTTCGAGAACTATTTTGGTCAGCGCACAGCGATGCTTTGGTCCGAGTATATCGACACAAACGGTTCTGCCGGTGTAAAACCACCAGCATGGGTTGATGAAATGGGCGAAGACATTGCCGCATTCCAAGGCGCCATTGGCGGTTCGGATGAAGCAAATCGTCTGGGTGCAAAACTGGTTCAAGCCATGGTCGACAACCTGTTGTTCATCGGTACAGTTAAAGCGGCTGCACCGGTTTACCACTCTAACAAGTTGATCAACTTCCCAGAGTTCAAAACCGCGTCTTATTCCTACTACTGGTCCTATCCTTACCGGGGTCCACAGTGGTCACTGGAAGAATAAGTCACGCAATGTGATCTGAATTTGCTGCGGGCGGCCTGTCCGCCCGCAGCACAAAAATAGGCCAAAAAGGCCAGCCAGTAATCGCGGGGAGCGACGACAAACCCATGTTTCTATTCTCTAAATTTGTAGCAATCCGTGCGATGCTCGCCATCCTGACACTGATCTTGGTGTCGTTTATCGTATTTTCTTTGATGGAAATGGTCCCCGGTGATTGCGCCGAGCGCTACATTGCCTTCAAAGCCTCTCAAGGGTCGGTGATTACCGCCGCAGATGTTGATGCTGAACGCGTCCGTCTCGGTCTGAACCGTCCTTATATCGTTCGCTGGGTCGAATGGATCGGCAACGCTTTTCAGGGTGAATTTGGCGACAGTTGCATTCAACGCTTGAACATTAGCCAGCTGCTCGGGCAGAAATTCTGGCTCAGCCTTGGTCTGTGTCTTGCATCCTTGGTTCTGGCCTATGCCATCGCCATTCCGGTTGGGATTCTGGCCGCCACGTCCAAAAACGCAGTGTTGAACAACAGCCTACGTCTGGTCAGCTACCTCGGCCTGGCACTGCCAAACTTCCTGCTTGCACTGATGATTATGTTGTTCTCGACGGTGATGTTCGGCGACAGTTTGACGGGACTATTCTCGAAAGAAATGAGGGACGCCGCTTGGAGTTATGAGAGGGTGATGGATTTCCTTGGCCATGCTTGGCTGCCGATTTTCATCCTTGGTTGGTCTGCAACCGCCTTCGCCATCCAAACTGTGCGCGCGCTTATGTCTGACGAAGTTGGCAAACTATACGTGACAGCCGCGGAGGCCCGCGGGGTTTCAGGCCGGCGATTGCTCATGCGTTATCCGGCGCGTCACGCGCTTAGTCCAATCATCAATTCGTTGGGTTTTGACCTTAACCGCATCTTTAACGAATTGCCGGTTGTGGCGTTGATCTTGACACTAACAGAGGCGGGTTCCTTGCTAATCGAGGCGCTGGCGCGCTCCAATGACCAGCAACTTGCCGGCGCAATTATCTTTATGCTGACCGCCAGTATTGTGACGATTAACTTCCTTACGGATATTATTCTGGCACTCACCGACCCACGCGTTCGCCGCAGCATTGTAGGATAACAGACATGACTGATACAGCAAACGTCGACCAAAAGTTAAAAGAGGCCTATTTTACGGCCTCCCAAGGGCAACTTATCTGGCAGCGGTTTAAGCGCAATAAATCTGCACTGGCGGGGGCATGGATATTAATAATCCTGATCCTATCCGGTATATTTGCACCTTTCCTCACACCCTATGATGCGACGATTTCGGGGCGGGACAAAGACTATTTGAACGGTGCGCCGCAAATCCCAAGCTTTTGTGACAGCAATGGCTGCTCAATGCGCCCATTCGTTTATACGCAATCCCGCAGCCGATCGATCAAAACCAACTTTCGCTGGGTGACCGAAACCGATGACAGCCTAGAGGGCCGTCGTTACGTGGAGTTCTTTGTCAAAGGTGCGAAATACAGTCATCTGTCTTTCAACATTAATCTGCCCGGTGAGGCGCTGGATTTCAAAATTCCGGGTTTTACCTTTGAAACCCACCTGTTTGGCACAGACAAAGGCATGATCCATATCTTTGGCACGGATTCCACCGGCAAAGACATCTACTCAAGGACGCTGGCTGCGATCAACACCTCTATGGCTGTGGGGACCATTGGCGTTTTCATTGCCTTTGTGATGGCTTTGGCCATCGGCGGTGTCGCGGGGTATTATGGCGGCTGGATAGATTCAGCCTTGCAGATGATCACCGACACGGTGCGAACGATCCCGAGTATTCCGCTGTTCATGGCGCTGGCTGCGTTCATTCCCGATACGTGGAGTGCCGAGGCCAGATTCATGTTCATCTCGATGGTATTGGGGCTGATTGGTTGGCCCACATTGGCGCGGCGCATACGGACCCACCTGCTCACGGAACGAAATCAGGAATATGTTCTGGCGGCACAGCTCTGCGGAGCCTCCCCTGCCCACGTTATCAAGCGGCATCTGTTGCCCAGCTTTACCAGTTACATCATCGTCGATCTGGTGATTTCATTCCCTTATATGGTGCTGTCTGAAACGGCCTTGTCGTTTATCGGCTTGGGGTTGAAAGACCCCGTTAACTCGCTCGGGGTGATGTTGCAAAACGTCACGTCGGCGGATGTGCTGCTGAACTACCAATGGTATTTCATTCCAGTCATCTTCTTTATTGTACTTGTGTTGGCTTTTGTGTTCGTCGGTGACGGATTACGAGACGCGGCTGACCCTTATTCGGATTCTCACTAATGGCGCGCCTTCTTGATGTAGAAAACCTGACCCTCCAGTTCGATACGGACGAGGGTCGGATCACCGCAGTTGACGATGTTTCTTTCACGCTGGAGGCGGGGGAGGTCATGGGTCTTGTGGGCGAGAGCGGTTCGGGGAAATCGGTGACTGCCAAGTCTGTGATGAAATTGAACCCCTCAAATGCCCATTACGGCGAGAAAACCAAGATCAAGTTGCATCTTGAGGATGGTACAGTCGACATCATGTCACTGAAGAAACCCAAAGAGCTGCAAGTAATACGCGGCGGGGCCATTTCACTGATCTTTCAGGAGCCGATGGCCAGTTTTGCGCCTGCGATTACAATTGGTGACCAGATGGTGGAACAGTTGATGATCCACACATCCATGAACGCCAAGCAAAGCAAAGAACTGTCGATTGAAATGCTGGACCGTGTGGGTATTTCCGATCCGAGCAGCCGTTTCAAACAATATGCGTTTGAGCTGTCGGGTGGCATGCGTCAACGGGCGATGATTGCCATGGCCTTGTCGACCAAGCCGAAATTGCTGATTGCAGACGAACCTACAACCGCGCTGGATGTGACAATTCAGGCGCAGGTGATTGACCTAATGAAAGATCTTGTGACCGAGTTTGGCATGGGTATTGTTTTTATTACCCACGATCTGGGCGTGATCGCCCAAACTGCCGATACGGTGGCGGTGATGTATCTGGGGCGTATCATTGAAAAAGGCAAGGTGCGCGATGTGATCCGCAATCCGGCGCATCCCTATACCCGTGGTTTGCTGGCGGCGCTGCCGTCGCTCGATGACCTCGACACGCCCTTGCAGGCGATCCCTGGCGACATTCCGTCACCGCTGGAACGGCCGGCTGGTTGTGTGTTCAACACCCGCTGCACGGAGAAGGTTGGTGATATTTGCATGGCGCAAATACCGGATTTCTTTAACGTCTCTGACGGGCATTCCGCCGCCTGCCATCTGCACAATAAGGGAGCAGCCTCATGAGCAGCGATATCCTGATCAAAGCCCGCGACCTGTCTGTGCATTATCCGCTGTCTGGTGGCGGCCTGTTTGGCCCCAAACCGGTGGTGAAGGCCACCGAAGGTGTCAACATCGACATCGAAAAGGGCAGCTTTTTCGGGCTGGTTGGTGAATCCGGTTCCGGCAAAACCACCCTTGGCCGTGCGCTTCTTAAGGCCGCGCCAATCACCCGCGGCACGATTGAATATAACGACGGCGAGGCGGCTTATGATGTCTCTAAACTGGATGCTAAACAGCTAAAGGATTACCGTTCGCGCAGCCAGTTGATCTTTCAGGACCCCTATGCGGCCCTGTCCCCGCGGATGACCGTGCGCGATATTATTGCCGAGCCGCTGGAAGTGATGGGCTTGACCTCATCGCGCGAAGAAACCGATGAACGTGTGCGGGAAATAGCGCAGAAATGCCGCCTGAACCTCGAGCACCTGCGCCGTTTTCCACATGCGTTTTCCGGGGGGCAGCGGCAGCGCATATCAATTGCCCGCGCGCTGGTTTCACGGCCACAATTTGTGGTGGCTGACGAATCAGTGGCGGCACTGGATGTGTCTATTCAAGCGGATGTGCTGAACCTGTTGAAAGAAATTCAACAGGAAATGGGCGTGACCTTCCTGTTTATCAGCCACGACCTGTCGGTTGTTGCCCATGTGTGCGACCACATCGCGGTGATGTACCTTGGCCGCCTTGTGGAAACTGCACCAACCCGCGAGCTGTTTGCCGCACCGCGCCATCCCTATACCAAGGCGCTGTTGTCTGCGATCCCGTCACTGGACCCAGATGATCGGGGCAAGGCGCAAAAACTGGAGGGCGAGATTCCGTCACCCACCAACCCGCCTCCGGGCTGTAAATTCCAGACCCGTTGCCCGAATGCCATCGACAAATGCCGCGTGGATGAGCCGATGCTGGAGCATTCCAGCACGGGCCACGAGGTTGCTTGCCACCGTTGGGAAGAGTTGATGGATTAACGCGTGGTGGGTTGGCGCCCACCCTACGGCTTGAAACCAAACGCCCCGTTTGAGGTGATTTTTACACCTGAGTAGGTGCTTTCTGCATTTGCCATCCGGTGGCTGAGCAATTTGCGTGTTAGGCGTAAAAGCGTTGCAGCATGTGCCGGATCACCCGCCAAATCTGTCAATTCAAACGGGTCTTCCACTACGTCGAACAACAAGGGTGCCAGATCACCGTTGAAATGCACCAGCTTGAAGCGTTCTTCGCGCAGTATGGCTAGATTGGCTTCGTTTTGATCTACTTCGGTGGCCTCTTGCCATTTGGTTCGGTGATTAGGCTCGCTAAAATCCAGCTCCATATGAACACAATCACGCCAATCCGGGGGGGTATCCCCGCAAAGGAAAGGGCGCAGAGAATGGCCGTCCAGCCCAGCTGGGGCATCCTGCCCAATCAAGTCCAGAAGAGTAGGCATAAGATCGATGGATTCACTAAAGGCCTCGATTGTGCTACCATGTTGCTCTGCTTGCGCTGGGTCGCGAATAATCAGAGGCACGCGGTAAGCCGGATCATAGGGATTTTGTTTACCCCACATGTGGTGATCGCCAAGCATTTCACCGTGGTCTGCCGTCAGCACAATCACCGTATCGTCGTATTGGCCGCTGTCTTTCAGGAGGTTTATCAGGCGCCCAATATGTGTGTCGACCTCTGCCGCCAAACCCAGATAAATCGCCCGTAACTGTTGCACATCTTCGTTGCTGTCCGGGTCAAGTCTGCCACAGCCCCGTACAATTGCATTCATATCGGGCGATTTTTGTGCGGCGTCCATAAAGGGATGGACTTTTGCTTCTTGCGCGCGGGTTTGCATCCGCTCTGGCAAGGGCAGCGTCGCCGGATCAACCAGCGTATTATAGGGAGCGGGGGCAACCAACGGTGGGTGCGGGCGCAGGTAGGTTACCAGCGCAAACCAATCCTGATCGACCCGTACCGACAGGTCGCGCAGAACTGCGTCGGTCATAAAGGCGGTGTCGCTATCCTCGGCACGATAAAAAGGCGGGTCATCGGGGCGCGCTGGTCTGCTGCCATCAGGCGAGATGGAATCGTAGAAATGCGCATAGTCGGGCAGGGTGTACCCCTTTGCCTTTAGATGGGCGCGCCACGGGTAGGCTTCGCCAAAGCGCATTTCCAACATCTCTGTCAGGCCGGGCAAAACCCGCTCCTCTGATTTCAGGTCAGGGTCTTTAGGATGCCGCGTGCGCGGATCGATGCTGGTATCGGAATAGCCAAACAGCATCGGATTAAAACCTGATTTACGCAGCTCGCGGGCAATGTTGGGGATGTGATCTGCCAGCGGCGTGCCGTTGCGGACTGACCGGTGGTTCATTGCATAACGCCCGGTCAGCAGACTGGCGCGCGATGGTCCGCAAGGGTTGGTCACGGAGTAATGCTGGGTGAAGGTCACAGCATCTTGGCGCAGGGCGGCAATGTTGGGCATTGGCGTATGTTTAGCCAAGGCCCCGACGATACAATCGGCCCTGAGTTGATCGATAACGATGAAGAGGATTTTGCGGTGTTGCGGCATGATCTGGCCCCAAAAAAGTGACTCCATTCAACAGGAGAACACCGCTACAAAATGATTTAGCGGGTAGGATGTCAATGCTGAATCTTTGTTGATTGAATGATTTTTTTACCCGGTTTCGCCGTCAATGTTGATTGGCAACGGGCGTTGTTCTTCGATCGCTTCCATGGCGAAATAGGAGGTGACGGAATCAAGCTCCACTTCGGCAATCAGGCGCTGATAAACCAAGTCATAACTCTTCATGTCCTCGGTGATGACCTTAAGCATGTAATCGTAATCGCCACCAATGCGGTAAAAATCGATGACTTCGGGGATGCTGGACACATGTTTGCGAAACCCCTCCAGCCAGGCGGCGGAATGGTGCCGTGTGCGCAGCATGACAAATACCACCATGCCCAAGCCCAGCTTTTCACGGTCCAGTGCAACGGTCTGGCCGGTAATTATCCCTTGCTTTTTCAGGTTTTGCACGCGACTCCAGCAGGCATTGATCGAGAGATGCACCTGCTCTGCCAATTGGCGTTGTGACAAGGTTCCGTCCAATTGCATGGCCCGCAGTATTTTTTTGGTAATTTTGTCCAAAATTAACCTCATATGGGAAATAATCCCAAATAAATTCAGCAACTGATAATTTTGTACGGAATAACTTGCAAGTCAAGGGGTGAAAATTAATACAGCAGATGAAAAGGCCGTCAACCTAGGTTAAAGGCGCGGTCACAACCAATTAAACGAGGCGCGTCATGATCCTGCAACAGTTCCAGCAAGCCCTGAAAATCGGCGATATTACTGAATTTCTCGCCAAGGGATTAATCGGCGAAGGAATGGAAATCCAGACGGCCAAAGGCCCGCAAAAACTGGTCTATGCGGATTATACGGCATCAGGGCGGGCTTTGCAGCAAGTGGAGGATTTTGTCAGCGAGAAAGTCTTGCCCTATTATGCCAACAGCCACACAGAGGCATCATTTTGTGGGGCATATATGACGGGCTTGCGGGAGGAAGCCCGAGGCGTTGTTGCGGATTTGACCAATGCAGGGGAGGGTTGCACGGTCATTTTCTCTGGTTCGGGCGCAACATCCGCGATCAACCGGCTGGTGGCGCTAAGCGGCATTGCCGAGTTTGTGGGCAGGCCCAAGCCTCCTGTGGTCTTTGTTGGGCCGTATGAGCATCACTCGAATATCCTGCCATGGCGCGAGAGTGGGGCCTTGGTGATAGAGATTGACGAGGCGGCAGCGGGTGGCCCTGATCTGGATGATTTATTGGCGCAGTTAACCAAGTTCGCAGATCATCCGCTGTTGATCGGGGCATTTTCTGCGGCGTCTAATGTGACGGGGATTGTGACGGATACGGATGCGGTGACGGCGATCCTCAAGAACAACAATGCACTGGCGTTTTGGGATTATGCCGGTGGCGCGCCCTATCTGTCGATTGATATGAACCCCGGTGCGGGTTTGGAAAAGGACGCCGTATTTCTGTCACCGCATAAATTTCCCGGCGGGCCGGGGGCGTCTGGCCTGTTGATCCTGCGGGATTCAATGGTGCGCGTGCAAAAGCCGACTTGGCCGGGCGGTGGTTCGGTGTCTTATGTGTCGCCTTGGGCGCATGACTATCTGGACAGTTTGATTGAGCGCGAGGAAGCGGGAACTCCCAATATCATCGGCGATATTCGGGCCGCCTTGGTGATGCTGATTCAGGACGCTGTGGGCACAAAAGCCATCTTGCAGCGCGATGCGGTGTTGAGTGCGCGGGCCGAGCAGGTTTGGCGGAAAAATCCACGGATTCAATTACTGGGGGATGGTATCGCGAACCGCCTTCCGATCTTCTCGTTTTTGGTGCGGGATGCGAAAGGCGGCTTTATCCATCACCAGTTGTTCACCCGTATGCTCAGCGATCACACAGGGGTTCAGGTGCGCGGCGGCTGTGTGTGTGCGGGGCCTTACGGGCATCGGCTGTTGCAGGTGGACCGTGCGCAATCCGAGGAAATCCGCGCCAAGGTTCTGGCAGGACAAGAGGTTGCGAAACCGGGCTGGGTGCGCCTGAACTTTAACTATCTAATGAGTGACGAGACGGCGGATTTTATCATTGAGGCCGTGGATCGTTTGGCCCGTCAAGCGCCGGAACTGGCGCGTGAATATGCGAACGCTGCTGCCCACGCCTTGCAATTTGACGAAGGCGCAGTTGAATAATCGTCCCTAACCCTGCTTGTCGAGCCATGCCTGCATGGTTTTGCGTACCGATTGGTCGCCAGAGACCCTTGCCGCATCAATAACAACGCGCGCCTCTGACAGATCAATCGAGCGCAGGGCGTTTTTGACGGGACCAATGGAGGAGGGGCGCATCGACATGGTGCGCAGGCCCATGGCGGCGAAACACAGGGCCTCTAGCGGTTTACCCGCATCCTCGCCGCAAAAACTGACGGGGGTGCCCAATTCAAAACAGCGTTTGCAGATCAATTCCAGAAAGGTCAGAAAGCTGACGTTCAGGGTGTCATAGCGGCTACGCACCCGTTCATTTTCCCGGTCGGCCGCAAAGAAAAACTGTTTTAGGTCGTTGCCGCCAATGGAAATAAAATCAGTCATTTCAAAGAACTGGTTTGGCGCAAAGGCAAGGGAAGGGGTTTCCAACATGGCCCCGACCTTTAACTCGGAGGGCACACGGTGGCCCAGTCGTTGCTCGTTTGCGTAAACTTTGTCGAGCATCGCCTTGGCCTGCTGGAATTCTTCGAACTGGGCCACAAACGGGAACATAATCCGCATTGGCCGGCCCTTGGAGGCGCGCAGCAGCGCTTGTAATTGCATCGTCATGACGCCTTTACGCTCGAGTCCGACCCGAATGGCGCGCCACCCCATGGCGGGGTTCGGTTCGTCCTCAGGGCGCAGGTAGGGCAGCACTTTGTCAGAGCCGATATCAAGCGTGCGAAAGGTAACAGGCTTGCCGTCAGCCGCATCAAAAACGCGCTCGTACAGTTCTGCCAATTCATCCCGTGTGGGCATTTTGTTGCGCACGAGGAACTGCAACTCGGTGCGAAACAGGCCAACACCTTCGGCACCGGAATTGCCCAAACTGGGCAAATCCGCCATCAGCCCGGCGTTCATCAGCATTTCGATGCGGACACCGTCGCGGGTTTGGGCCGGTTTATCTTTGATGGTAGCAAAGCGCTCTTTGGCTTGATTCGCCATGGCGATTTTTTCGCGGTAGGCGGCGGCGACGGAGTCGTCCGGGCGCAAATGGGCAATCCCCTGATCGCCGTCCACCAAAATAATATCCCCGTTCAGGGATTCTACGGTAATCTTTTCCGCGTGGACCACCATCGGGATCGCCCAAGCGCGGGCAATGATTGCCGCGTGTGACCCGACGGAGCCTTGTTCCAGCACAATACCGGCCAGCCCTTTGCCATATTCCAACAATTCACCCGGCCCGATGTTGCGCGCCACCAGCACTGCATTTTCGGGCAACGCCTCGCCTGCCTGCCGCCCTTGCCCTGTCAGTTGGCGCAACAGGCGGTTTGACAGATCATCAAGGTCGTGCAGTCGTTCGCGCAAGTAGGGATCAGGCACACGGGCCATGCGGGCACGGGTGGCGGATTGTTCTTTTTCGACGGCAACCTCGGCTGCCAAGCCGCTGTCGATGTTCGCCTCCAATCGCCGCATCCAGCCCTTGGAATTGGCGAACATCCGGTAGGCTTCCATCACATCGCGCTGCTCGTCATTTGCAGGGGCTGCCTTATTGGCGGACAGCAGATCGTTGATCGAAATGCGCAATTGGTCCATTGCTGTATTCAAGCGGGTTTTTTCAGCTTCAGGATCATCTGCAACGGGGTTTGTGATAACGATTTGCGGGTCATGCAGCAGCACAACGCCTTGGGCCGCACCCTCTTGAACTGCGCCGCCTTTGAACATCAATGCGCGTTTGTGTGGCGCGGTCATCGCCTCGCCGTCACCGATGAAAGCCCCGAGTTCTTTCATCTCGGCGATCAGCATCGCGACGATTTCCAGCGCGTAAACCTCATCCTCGGAAAACTTGCGTTTCTCAAGGCTCTGCACAACCAAGACGCCCAGTACCTCGCCCAGCCGTTGAATCGGCACACCAAGCAGCGAAGAATAGCGTTCCTCGCCGGTTTCCGGCATGTAACGAAAGCCCTTGGTGTTGGGGGCATCTTCGGCGTTGATTGGCGTGGCTTCTTTTGCAACACGACCCACCAGCCCCTCGCCGTAGCGCATGCGGGTTTGGTGAACCGAGGCCTTTTCCAGCCCTTCCGTGGCGCAGAGTTCCAGCGTTTGGCGATCGCGGCGCAAATAGATTGAGCAAACTTGCGTGCCCAGACTCTCGGAAACCAACTGGGTAATGTGATCCAGTCGCGCCTGTCCATCGCCATCCTCTGCCAGCGTATCACGCAGGTTCGTCAGGAGCTTTCTACTGTCTTGTCCAGTCAGTTGTGCCATGTGGTCCGTCTAGGTTGCATGTTCCAGTTCGAACTCATCATGCAACGCCCTGACCGCCAATTCCATATATTTCCGGTCCACCAGCACAGATATTTTGATTTCTGATGTTGTGATGACCTTAATGTTGACGCCCTCGCGGGACAAAACATCGAACATTTGTTTGGCCACACCTACATGGGAACGCATGCCGATACCGACAACGGACACTTTGGCCACGTCTTTGTCAGAGACCAAACCATGATAATTAATTTCGCCGCTGTCCTTGGCACCATTCAACGCCTTTTCGGCGCGCAGCACCTGATCAACAGGGCAAGAGAAGGTCATATCGGTGCGCCCTTCCTCGGAAATATTCTGCACAATCATATCCACGTTGATGCCCGCATCGGCCAGAGGCCCGAAAATGGCGGCAGCAATACCGGGGCGGTCGGCAACCGATACAAGGGTCATTTTTGCCTCGTCGCGGACAAAAGCGACTCCGTTTACAACGTTGTTTTCCATGATTTCTTCCTCGTCGCACACCAGTGTTCCGGCGTTCATTGATATGTCATCGTCAAAAGAGCTGAGCACGCGCAAGGGTACCTTAAAGCGCATTGCCAGTTCAACTGAGCGGGTTTGCAAAACCTTGGCCCCCAGCGAGGCCAGTTCCAGCATTTCTTCGTAAGAGATCTTTTTCAGCTTGGAGGCGTTGGAAACGATGCGTGGATCGGTGGTGTAAATACCGTCCACATCGGTATAAATATCGCAGCGCACAGCGTCGAAAGCAGCAGCAAAGGCCACAGCCGTAGTATCAGAGCCACCGCGCCCCAAAGTAGTGATGCGGCCATCATCGGCAATCCCTTGAAAGCCGGCAACGACAGCAACTTTCATGCCCTCAGCAAATTTGGCATCGAGATTTTCGGTTGGAATTTCCTCAATCCGCGCGGCTCCGTGGGCGGAGGTGGTTTTCAACGGCACTTGCCAGCCTTGCCAACTGCGCGCGGGCACGCCGATTTGCTGCAAGGTCAGCGCCATCAGTCCAGCAGTGACATTTTCGCCAGATGAGACAACGGCATCATATTCACGCGCATCGTACAGCGGTGCAGTTTCCTGCACCCAGCCAACCATTTCATTGGTTTTGCCGGACATGGCTGAGACGATGACAATCACCTCAAAGCCGTTGTCGACCTCTTGCTTTACTTTATGGGCGGCATTTTTGATCCGGTCCAGATCGGCCACGGAAGTACCACCAAATTTCATTACCAAGCGGGGCATTATATCGCCTTCAAGTCACATTTTCAGTTCGGCAACCTCTTAGCGATGAATGGGCGGCGGGGCAAGTGATAGGCGCGATTACTGGTCTATCCAATCACATATTTGCTGTGCCGTTTTTGGGTGTGCAAGATAGCCAAAGATTTTATGTGGATCACTTTTGCCGTCTTGCACATAGCAATTGTAGACACCGCGATAGATGTCCTTGATTGCGACATTGCCGTGGAAATCCGATTTCATCGCCTTGAAATCATCTGCGGCAGTGGCGTCATGGGCAATGAAATCATCTTTGGCCGAAATATTAACCCAGTCCCTGACAATTCCTTTTGGGTGTTTATCTTTGCCTCTTTCTTTGCGATCGAAAAGGTTTTCTCGCACCCCGGCCTCGCCTAAAGGGGAGCCAATTGTCAGCCATAGATTGACCATCGGATCATAGGCGCGGACATGGGCATATTCGCTCATGTGGGAAAACTTCCATAATACATCATAGGCCACGATTGCCCCCATGGAATGGCAGATCAGGCAGATATCGTCCTGGTCTTTGAAGGCTTGTGTTAATGGGGTTTGCAGGCGGGTTCGAATCTTTGAGCCTGTTGTGTGGGTCATCAAATACAGCCCCATATCGCGTGTTCCCTTTTTGATTACAGCCTCGTTAAGGGTCCGAGCGCTGACCAGCGACGCAATGGTCGAGACCATTCGTAAAGCATCGTCCAAAAAACGAGAGTCTTTGTATTTCCGTATTATTTTGCTGTAAGCCTGCTTGGAGAAATTCGGCATTTGCGCCAATCTCTCTATGGCCTCTTTATACCCTAGATTGGGCAGACAAGCAGAGTTCCCGTTGTCGGGTCGTTCGCCGATAGCTTATCTCCGCCTAAAATATCATTGTTAACATCGCCATAATAGGCAAAAGTCAGTTTGACATCGCCAGTTTCAATCAGTTTGGCCTTGGTGCTGTCTATCCGGTTAAGGCCCTGTAGTAGCGATACCTTTTGTAAGTCCTGATAGGGCGCTTGTGCTGGTTTGGTGTTCCTGCCGTGGATTAAAATGATGTGTTTGGCCATAATTGCCTCCTGTCAAAATGATTCTACTATAGCGCTAGTATAGCCATTTTTTGGGAAACAGTCTAATGCGTCCGCTTGTTTCCCCAGGGCAGGGGGGCCACATCGATCCCGTCTTCAATCAGCGCCTTGGCCTCCTCCGGCTTGGCCTGCCCGTAGATCGAGCGTTCCGGTGCATCTCCGTCGTGGATGGCACGGGCCTCAACGGCGAAATTATCGCCGACGTTTTCAGAGTTTTCTTCTATTTGTTTGCGTATTTCGGTCAGGGCTTGTTCCGCCGGGGATGCGGGGGCGGACAATGGCCCTGCCTTGTCCGACTTGCGTGCCGTGCGCACTTGCGGGGCCATGATTGCCTTTTCCACACCCAATGCGCCACAGACGGAACAGGTTACCAATCCAGCAGCCATTAGCTTGTCGTAAGCATCTGCCGATTGGAACCAACTGTCGAAACTGTGGCCGTCTGCACATTTGAGGGTGTAGCAAATCATTGTGCAATCCTATTTAACCGCAATAGAGCATCTCGCCTTTAACATGAGCTAGTATATCACCAAAAACCTGAGAGCGCCAAGGGCGCGGCAAGGATTTGATGATGCAGGTTTTAGGCGAGGTGCTTTAGATTAAACAAGCATTTCGGTATTTCACCTAACGCCGACGATCACGCCGTGCAGACATAGGTTGAAAGGCTACCGCATTGTGGGCCTCGCAATAGGGTTTACCTTGCATCACGCCAAGACCGCAGAACCAGAATTCATCCGTCGCCGGATCGCCAATTGGCCACTTGCATGTCCGTTCGGTCAATTCCATCAAGGTCAGTTTCTTGGCCTTTTTTTCGATCACAGCAACATTGGCCAGGGCTTCCTGGCTGATTTCATTGGTGGACGGCTGTGGCGGCAAAGGTTTGCCCGCGGTAATAATTGGCTTGCGTGGCGGAATGCTGAGCGCGCGTGCAACAGCCGTGGTATTTGATATCGGTTCGATCGTCTTTGGCGCAGCGGCCACTACCTTGGATTTTGCCTTAGGCTTTACGGCCTCTTTGGCGGCGGCTTTTTCTTTGGTTGCTTTGGCGGGGGTCGCACGATTGGACAGGCCTAAACGATGCACCTTGCCAATGACGGCATTTCGCGTCACGCCGCCCAATTCCTTGGCGATCTGGCTGGCACTCCGGCCCTCGCCCCACATGTTTTTCAGCAGCTCTACACGCTCATCTGTCCACGACATCCGAATTCTCCTAGTATTTACGGCAAACTGCCGAACCCGGGTATTCCCCACCGGAGGGATTTTCTCTTGACCAGTAACCATTGTAACTGCTGCGTCGGTGGTGACAAGCAGGCATTAGCCGTTTTTATCTTACTACGGGGTTAAATATCACAGGCGATTTGTCAGACCGGCAGGATTATCCGGAAAAGCGCGCCTTTTTCCGCGGGGATATAGGTCAGCGAGCCATTTAGATTGCGCATGATTTCGCGGCTGATAGGCAGGCCCAACCCTGCGCTGCCAGACGAAAAGTCCCCGCTTAGTTTGGAAAATTTCTGGAAAATCAGGTTAATATCACTTTTTGCAATGCCGCTACCATTATCAGAGACATCTATCTCAACTTGATTGGCGTTTCTGCGACAATTGATAGTGATTTCCGGATTCGCCGCATCGCAATATTTCGCAGCGTTAGAGATCAGGTTAATCAGAACTTGTGCCAAGCGATCAGGATCGGTGTGCAGGGTGATTTCCTTGCAATCGTCATGATGGTTAAGTTTTGTCTCCCCCTCTCGCAAACGCGCCTCGGAAGTGATCACAGCGCGCGTAATGAGCTTATCAAGGGCGATGTCTTCAAGGTTGAGTTTGATCTGGCCATTTTCCATAAAACTGAGGTCCAGGATGTCGTCCAACAAGCGGGTTAGACGGATGCTTTCGGTATGGATCACCGAGGAGAAGTGTTTCAGTTTGTCCGGTTCCAACTGGTCGCTGTCCCGCAGGATTTCAGAAAAGGCGCGGATCGACGTCATAGGGGTGCGCAATTCGTGGCTGACCTGGCTGAGAAAGGTGTCTTTCTGCTCGCTCAATTCTGTCAGCTTGAGATTGGCGGCCCGCAGTTGTTCAGCGGTTTTGGTCAATTCCTCGGATTGGGTTTTCAGGCGGGCGGAATATTCCATGATTTCGGCGGTTTCATCGGCCACGGCGATCATGTCCTCGACTGACAAGGCCGCGCCGCCGGTGATTTGGCCCAGCATCGCGTGGGCTGTTGCCGCCCCGACGGAACCGGCGAAATCGCGTTCCAGTTTTTCCATAAAATTGTCAGTCGGGTCCGGCAGGCCACGGGCCTTGCCTTGCTCGGCTGCGGTTTTGTTGAACAGCTTTATCGCCACATCGCGCCCTAAGATACGTTGGGCCAGCACCAGCAATTCCTCGGGTTCGGCACTGTGGCTTTGGCCACTGCGCGGGGAGAATCGGCCAAATACATTGACAAATTGCACGCTTTGGCGTCGCTCAATCGGGCGTGGTGTGGTGAGCAAGGAAACTGTTATAAACACCAAGGTATTGACGCCAATTGACCAGCTAACGGCGTGGACCAACGGGTCGTCTATTTGTAGGCCGAGCAAACCGTAGGGCCGCAGGATTGACAGGCCCAACGGGCCGTTGTCGATCAACGACTGGCTGAGGATGAAGGCGCCGCCAAAACTAGGCAGGAACAAAGTATAGGCCCAAAGAGCGAACCCGGATGTGATGCCGGCGATAGCCGCTTTTCGTGTGGCCCCTTGCCAGAAAATCCCCCCCAGAAGGGCCGGCATCACCTGCGCCACACCAAGAAACGCGATCAGCCCGATAGAGGCCAGCGCGTCGGTGCCGCCCGTCAATTGGTAATAGAAATATCCCAGTGCCAGAATGCCGCCGATGCTGATGCGGCGCGCGCGCAGCAGCAACGTGCGCACGTCGTCGCTTTGGGGATTGCGGGCTTTGTTCAGGGTCAGCCACAGGGGCAGGACGATGTGGTTGGACATCATGGTCGAGAGGGCAATTGCCGCGACAATCACCATGCTGGTGGCCGAGGAAAACCCGCCAAGGAAGGCAAGTGCTGCGAGGCCGGTTTGCTCTTGTGCCAAGGGGACGGTCATCACGAACAGGTCAGGGTTGGAGCCGGGCGGCAACACGCTTTGGCCTGCAATGGCGATGGGCAACACAAACAGGCTCATCAGGAACAGGTATAGGGGGAAGGCCCAACTGGCGGTGGCCAGATGCTTTTCTTGGGCGTTTTCGACGACGACCACCTGAAACATGCGTGGCAGGCAGATGATTGCGGTGGAGGACAGGAACATCAGCGTCACCCAGCGCGGGGTGAAGATTTGGCCTCCCTTTATTAGTTCAGGGTCCATCCGTGCAAAGATGTCGTTCGGGCCGTCCGCCACCCCCCAAACCACGAAGATGCCCACCGACAACAATGCTACCAGTTTGACCACGGCCTCCACCGCGATGGCGGTTACAACGCCGTGGTGACGCTCGTTTGCATCAAGATTGCGGGTGCCGAAAACGATGGTGAATACAGCAAGGCCCACGGCCACCCAAAAGGCGGTGACAGCGGGGGAGGGGGTTTGGCCGCTGTCAGCGGTAAAGGCAGCAAAGCTGAGAGTGAGGGATTGCAGTTGCAGGGCTATATAAGGCGTGGTGCCGATCACGGCCATCAACGTGACGATCACTGCCAGCGTGTTGGATTTGCCGTAGCGCGAAGAGATCAGATCGGCAATCGAGGTAATCCGCTGGGTGCGCCCGATGCGTATAAGTTTACGCAGCAGCCACCACCAGCCCATAAAAACAAGGGTAGGGCCAAGATAAATCGCGACGAACTCAAGCCCATTGCGCGCGGCAGAGCCGACAGCGCCGTAGAATGTCCATGCGGTACAGTAGACCGAAAGGGACAGGGTATAAACGACTGGCGAGCGCAGGAATTTCAGCTTGCCCTCTGCGGCACCGCGCTCGGCGATATAGGCGACGGTAAACAGGCCGATAACGTAGATCAGACAAATGGTGACGAGCAGGTTTAGCGGCTGCATTAGGGGGTGCTGTCCTGTTGCAGGCGGGGGGCAAGTAGGCGGGTCAGGCCGATCAGCAGCAGCCAGATGCCAAAGACATAATATACCGCATTGGGAATGCCGCCGATGCGGGTGTTTTGGGTAAATACGGAAATCAGCGGCGTGAGGAGTAAGATCACGCCAAGAATTGGCAGGAACGCCGCTGCCTCGCGGGTTTTGCGCCGGCGCTGGGCTTGCTGGTCACGTTCCATAAATGACGGGGCATTATCGCTCATTGGGCCAGCTCTCGAACTGTGTCGATGATAGCTTGGTTGGAAAATGGCTTGGTCATGAACACGCTGACGCCCGCCTCCTGCGCGGCCGCGCGATCGCGGGCCTGACCTTTGGCTGTGAGCATCAGGACCGGTTTGTCTTTTGTGGCGGCATTGCTGCGGATTTCGGTCAGAATTTCAATGCCGCTCTTGTTGGGCAGCATCACGTCGAGGATGATCACTTTCGGTTGCAGTTGCACCGCCCGCTCCGCCGCATCCGCACCATTGGAATGGGCCACAACAGTCCAGCCCTCCCGCTCTAGCAGGAAAGACAGGGCCTCTACGATATGAGGCTCATCTTCTATAAGAAGGACAGTTCCGGCCATCATTCCCTCCCGATATGGCGGCTGTTCTTTTAACATAGAGGGATTGGCCACGCTGTTGCAAGGCTTATGAAAGAATGTAATCCACCCGTCGCTCAATACAGTGTTTGCGCGGGCAAACGGAACAATGCAGACCAACGAGAATGGGTGTCGGCGTGGTGGGCAAAACGGCACGGGGGTCAGTGGTGAAAATCATGGTAGAACGTAAGAGGGCCGGAATGTCATAGTGGTCTGTTGTGCTGGCCCCGGCGATTGTAAAAGTGGTGACTTGTACACCTGTCGGCATTTCCAACACGGCGCGGATTATTTGGCCAGGTGCCCCGAAGGCGCGATAAAGCGGCCAGAGCGAGCAGGCAGAGGAATATTGCGGCAAGGCGAATTCTGGAATTTCTTTTCGCAGCAGCACGGCGCCGGACATATCAACCTCTATCAGGCCGAATTGTGGAATGTCGGGGGAGGGAGGCATATGGGCGAGCCGGAGCAGGACGGTTGCCACCGGAACGTTGAATATTTGTGCCAGTTGCAGGGGGTCGCAGTGGGTTTTCAGGGCGGCCTGAAGGCTGTCCAGCGGAAGGGAGCGCGCCGCAGTTTTGTACCGTCGAAGCGAGTGTTGCAACGCGCCTGCACTGGTGGCGCTTTGCTTTGGCTGTTGGGCAAGCAGAGCCTCGACCGTTACTTTACCCGTTTCCAGCTCTGGCAGGTGGTGTTTGTTCCGGGTCCAGAACTCGTCGTCCCGGCTCTGCGTTGATTGCGGGTTCTCGATGGTTTCGGGGGCGTCAAAGAAATCAACCATCGCCTGCGCGGTGGTGGACAGGCGTTGGCTTTCTGTACGGATGTTTTTCAAGAACCGTCTTCGGTGCATATCGGAAATATCGGGTGTGGTGTCCAGAATTCCGGCGGTAGAGCGGATCACGGTAATGTTTGACAGTATCTGGTGCATGGTTTCGGACAGGAACGGGTCGTGGTTCATCCGGTCAGTCAGGGCCGACAGGTTTTCGCGCTGTGCCTGCGCGGTCTTTCCAAGGCTGGCCAGCAGCCGCGCCCAACCGGGGTAACGACCGATAAACTCCTCGGTGCGGTCCAGTTCCGGTGTTTCCTTTAGCGATTTTGCCAGCTCGGTCAGGTGATTGACCAGAACGCTGTCGGCCCCGTCTGCAAGCTCGCTGACGTCCACGTCAAGTTCAGCAGCCAGGGCGATCAAAGTCCGGCCAGCGATTCCCCTTCGGTTGTGTTCAATCAGGTTCAAGTAGGAGGCCGAAATGCCCACGGACTTGGCAAGCCCGCTTTGCGTGCGCTTGATTGCGCGTCTGCGTTCGCGGATACGGGTGCCGACCAACGTGCGAACCATCGAAAAATCCCTTTGTTTGCCTTGACTTGAGATGATATTGTCAAGTAATTTACACTTTAGGGGCGCATAGAGTAAATAGATTTACAAAAAAATTTAAAGAAAGCAAGTATTTATTGATTTTTTCACAAAAAAGACAAGAATGCACGTGTCTAACTAGACACCACTGGGCTTGCGCTCAACTATTGCAAGACCAGTTCATGAGATGATTGGGAGGAAATCTATGTCTCTAATTAAACCAACCCGTCGCGGCTTGCTAAAAGGCGGTGCCTTTGCCGGCGCTGCATTGGCTGCACCGACGTTTTTCACATCACAAGCAAACGCTTACACAAATGCCCCTTCGGGCGGCAGTGTAACGCTGGGCTTTAACGTTCCCCAAACCGGTCCTTATGCCGACGAGGGTGGCGATGAGCTGCGCGCATACGAGCTGGCTGTTGAACACCTGAACGGTGGCGGCGACGGCGGCATGATGAACACATTCAGCTCTAACGCGCTGAAAGGTAACGGCATCCTTGGCAACAAGGTTGAATATGTTACCGGTGACACGCAAACCAAATCGGATGCGGCGCGTGCGTCTGCAAAATCCATGATTGAAAAAGACGGCGCTGTGATGATCAGTGGCGGGTCTTCTTCTGGTGTTGCGATTGCTGTTCAAGGTCTGTGCCAAGAAGCTGGCGTTATCTTTATGGCGGGTCTGACCCACTCTAATGACACAACTGGTAAAGATAAGAAAGCCAACGGCTTCCGTCACTTCTTTAACGGGTACATGTCTGCGGCTGCCTTGGCACCTGTGTTGGAGAAAATGTATGGCTCTGATCGCCGTGCCTATCACCTGACAGCTGACTATACTTGGGGCTGGACACAGCAAGAATCCATCCAGGCTGCGACAGAAGCCAAAGGTTGGACCACAGTAAACAATGTTCTGACCCCGCTGGCGACTACTGACTTCTCGTCTTATGTTGCGCCTGTGTTGAACTCTGGTGCCGATATTCTGGTTCTGAACCACTACGGCGGCAACATGATCAACTCTCTGACGGCTGCGGTTCAGTTTGGTCTGCGCGACAAGATGGTCAACGGCAAGCAGTTTGAAATCGTTGTGCCATTGTACTCGCGTTTGATGGCCAAAGGTGCTGGCGAAAACGTCAAAGGCATCTTCGGGTCCACCAACTGGCATTGGTCCCTGCAAGATGAAGGCTCTAAAGCTTTCGTTAAATCCTTTGGTACCAAATACGGCTTCCCTCCTTCGCAGGCGGCACACACTGTTTACTGTCAGACGCTGCTTTATGCAGATGCGTGTGAACGTGCGGGCACCCACAATCCTTGTGGTGTTGGCGAAGCGCTTGAAGGCTTTAAGTTCAGCGGCTTGGGCAACGGCGACGTTGAATACCGTGCCGATGACCACCAGTGCTTTAAGGACGTTTTGGTTGTGAAGGGTAAAGAGAACCCGACATCCGAATTTGACGTTCTGGAAGTTGTTGAAGTGACCCCGCGCGCACAAGTTGAGTACGCACCGGATCACCCAATGTTTGCTGGTGGCGAACTAGGCAAATGTAACCCGGGCGCTTAAGTTCTCTACACACTAACTATTCTGGCCGCGCATTTGCGCGGCCAGATCTCATTTTTTCACATCGGGCGGGGATGATGGACCAGATAATTCTACAACTGTTGAATGGCTTGGACAAAGGCAGCGCATATGCGTTGATTGCTTTGGGTTTAACACTGATTTTCGGCACGCTAGGTGTGGTGAACTTTGCTCACGGGGCGCTGTTTATGATTGGATCTTTTTGCGCAGTGACGCTGCAAAAGATCCTGAAAATATCCCAGATCAGCATTGATGAAACCAAGGTGGATTTCCTTGGCAATGCGCTGAAGGTGAAAACGCCTTATGTCGAGATATGGTTTGGCGAGGCAACCGGGCAAATGATCATTGACTGGTCTGTACCCTTGGCGATTATTTTCTCGATCCCGATCATGCTGTTCATTGGCTGGGCGATGGAACGCGGGCTGATCAAGCATTTCTACAACCGCCCGCATGCTGACCAGATCCTTGTGACCTTTGGTTTGGCGATTGTGATGCAGGAAATTATCAAACAATTCTTCGGGGCTAACCCGATCCCGACGCCGGCACCGGATTTCTTTAAAGGCTCGTTCGACTTTGGCCAGTTTATCGGCTTTGAGGTCAATAAAATCATCTATCCTTACTGGCGGATCATCTACTTCATCTTTTCGGCGATTATCATCTCCGGCGTGTTCTCCTTCTTGCGCTTTACCACCTTTGGTATGGTTGTGCGCGCAGGCATGGTGGACCGCGAAACCGTTGGCTTGCTGGGCATTAATATCGACAAGCGGTTTACCATCATGTTCGGTGTCGCGGCGTCGGTCGCGGGCCTTGCAGGTGTGATGTACGCGCCGATCAACAGCCCGAACTTTCACATGGGAATGGATTTCCTGGTACTGAGTTTCGTGGTGGTGGTTGTCGGTGGCATGGGCAGCTTGCCCGGTGCCGTTCTGGCAGGGTTCATGCTGGGTATTCTGGAAAGCTTTGCCTCGATGAACGAGATCAAATCGATCCTTCCGGGCATTGACCAAATCATCATCTACCTTGTTGCAATCATCATCCTTTTGACCCGTCCGCGCGGTCTGATGGGTAAAAAAGGCGTGATGGAGGATTAGACCATGCTAGGATTAAACAAAAAAGACAGCAAGTTCCTGATCATCGTGATCCTGCTGACGCTAAGTACACCCTTCGTGATGCAACCGTTCTCAGAGGCCAGCGCCTTGTCACAGTTTAACGGTGGCTATCCTGACTTGATGCAGCGTGTTGCAATCTTTGGCATCTTTGCCATTGGTTTCAACATTCTGTTCGGCCTGACGGGCTACCTGTCCTTTGGTCACGCGGCCTTCTTGGGTGTCGGCAGCTATTCCGCCGTCTGGATGTTCAAACTGCTGTCGATGAACATCATCCCCGGCATCGTTCTGGCGGTGATCATGTCAGGCATCTTTGCTTTGCTGATTGGCTATGTCAGTTTGCGGCGCTCGGGGATTTACTTCTCGATCCTGACACTGGCATTTGCGCAGATGTCCTATAATCTTGCCTATTCGGTGCTGACACCGATCACCAATGGTGAAACTGGTTTGCAAGTACGTCCGAGCGATGTTCGTTTGCTCGACGGGGCGAATGCACCTGATTACCCCAACCTATTTGGGTGGACGATGAGTACCTCTTATAAGTGGGAGGTCTGGGGCCATTTGTTTACCTTTAACGTTGGCTTCTACGTCTGTGCCTTTATCGCGATCTGTGCCTTTTACCTGTCCTTGCGTATTTTCCGCTCTCCTTTTGGGCTGATGTTGCGGGCGGTGAAATCCAACCAGAACCGGATGAGCTATACCGGCCTGAACCCACGGCCCTATACGCTGGCAGCGTTTGTTATTTCCGGCATGTATGCGGGTTTGGCGGGTGGACTATTGGCCAGCATGGATCCTTTGGCGGGTGCCGAGCGGATGCAGTGGACTGTTGGCGGCGAGGTGGTTGTGATGACCATTCTTGGCGGCGCGGGCACCTTGCTGGGCCCGGTATTGGGCGCGGGTGCAATCAAGTATCTGGAAAACATCTTTTCCAAGATCAACGAGAACATCCTGCACGGTTGGTTTGATTTCTTGCCCGAAGGTATGGAGAATTTCTTCGTCTGGTTGTTCGCAAGATTCACTGGCGATGGCTGGCATCTTACCCTTGGTTTGTTGTTTATGATGGTAGTGATATTCCTGCCAGGTGGCCTGATGGAAGGCGCGGACCGTATCCGCAAGCGCTTTGGTCGCAAGTCAGATGACAATTCACCCTCAAACCCTGCTGAATAAGGAGACACATAATGGGAATTCTTGAAGTCCAGAATGTGAACAAAAGCTTTGGCGGGTTGAAGGCGTTGCAAAACGTCAACCTGTCCGTCGAAGAAGGCACAATTCACGCGATCATCGGTCCCAACGGGGCCGGTAAATCAACCTTGCTGAACTGTTTTGTTGGCAAGTTGATGCCCGACACGGGTTCGGTTTTGTTCAATGGGCAATCCCTGCTGGGTAAAAAGCCCTACGACATCAACCAAATGGGCGTCAGTCGGGTGTTTCAGACGCCGGAAATATTTGGCGACCTGACTGTACTTGAAAACGTACTCATCCCCTGTTTCGCCAAACGCGACGGTACCTTTCGCATGCACGCGATTGAAACGGTTGAGGACGAGGTAGATATTCGCGAAAAGGCGGAAAAGATGCTGATCGACGTAGATATGGCCGACAACATGCAGATGACCGCCAGCAGCCTGTCGCGCGGTGATAAACGGCGCCTGGAAATGGCCATGTGTCTGTCGCAAGATCCGCAATTGTTGTTGCTGGATGAACCGACAGCAGGCATGGCGCGGGCGGATACCAACAACACGATCGGGTTGTTGGCCCGCATTCAGGAACGTCGCCACATCACCATGGCGATCATTGAACACGACATGCATGTTGTGTTCTCTCTTGCTCAGAAGATTTCAGTCCTTGCACAGGGCACGGTGATTGTTGAAGATTTGCCGGAAAACATCAAAGGCCATCCAAAGGTCAAAGAAGCCTATCTTGGGGAGGCCGCAGAATGACGCTTGGATTAGATATAAACACCGGAAGTGTTGATAAGCCACGCGCTGAACCCGCATATTTTTCCGCCCATGACATCCACGCGTATTACGGCGAAAGTTATATCGTGCAGGGCGTCAGCTTTAAAGTGGCAGAGGGTGAAATTCTGGCGTTGCTGGGCCGTAACGGGGCGGGTAAAACCTCGACCTTGCGGGCGATTGCACGGCTGGCCGACCCAATGTTGGTCAAGGGTGAAGTTTGGCTGGATCACCAACCGCTGCACACCATGAAGGCATACCAGGCAGCCCAGCTCGGGATGCAACTGGTGCCAGAGGACCGGCGTATTATCCAAGGCCTGACCGTTGAGGAAAACCTGCAACTGGCGCAGATCGAAAAACCGATTGGCTGGTCGATTGATCGTATCTACGAATTGTTTCCGCGTCTTGGTGAGCGTCGCAAACAGGAGGGCACCACGTTGTCAGGTGGTGAACAGCAAATGCTGGCGATTGGCCGCGCGTTGGCGCGTGATATCAAACTGCTGTTGCTGGATGAACCCTATGAGGGCCTCGCCCCCGTGATTGTGCAGGAAATCGAAAAAACCCTGAAACACATCCGTGAACAGGGTATGACCACAATCATTGTTGAACAAAACGCAATTGCGGCGTTAAAACTGGCGGATCGAGCCGTTATTCTGGATACGGGCAAAGTTGTGTTTGACGGCACTGCCCAAGAGGTTCTGGAAAACGAACAGCTGCGCCACGATTATCTGGCCATCTAAATCCAAAAATTCCGGCACTTTTCCTTGTAAATGTGCCGGAATACTACTTTCATACTGCCATTCCCAATTCTGACCCCATGAGGACGCCATGAGCCAAGAGACTTTCCCCCCATCAAAAGAATTCGCAGCCAACTCCCATGCGGATCTAGCGAAATACGAGGCGATGTACAAAGCTTCAATCGATGATCCTGATGCGTTCTGGGGCGAGCAGGGCAAACGGATTGACTGGATCAAACCCTATACCAAAGTGCGCAATTTCAGTTTTGAACACCCGGATATTTCGATTAAATGGTATGAGGACGGCGTTCTGAATGTTTGTGCCAACTGCGTAGATCGACACCTTGAAAAGCGCGGTGATCAAGTGGCGATTATCTGGGAATCCGATGATCCGAATGTTGATAAAAAGATCACATACAACCAGTTACACGAGCAGGTTTGCAAACTGGCCAACGTCTATAAATCCCTCGGCGTGAGCAAGGGCGACCGTGTTATTCTATACATGCCGATGATCCCCGAGGCGGCCTATGCCATGTTGGCCTGTACTCGCATCGGCGCAGTGCATTCCATTGTTTTCGCGGGTTTTTCGCCGGAAGCATTGGGCAGCCGGATCAAAGATAGTGGTGCCAAACTCGTGGTTACGGCCGACCAGGCACCTCGTGGTGGCAAAGCGACACCGCTGAAAGAAAATGTCGATGCGGCGATGGATATGGTCGGCGACACACCATTGCTGGTTGTCAGCCGCACGGGCGGTGGGCCGGGTATGAAAGAAGGCCGCGATCATTCTTATGAAGCACTGATGGCCGAGGCCTCTGCCGATTGCGCGCCTGAACCTATGGCGGCCGAAGACCCGTTGTTCATCCTTTATACCTCCGGTTCCACCGGCACCCCCAAGGGCGTGGTGCATACGACAGGCGGTTATCTGGTTTATGCCGCTTTGACCCATCAATATACCTTTGATTACCACGATGGCGATATTTATTGGTGTACGGCGGATGTGGGCTGGGTCACTGGCCACAGCTATATCGTTTACGGCCCATTGGCCAATGGTGGGACAACTCTGATGTTTGAGGGGATTCCAACCTATCCCGACGCCAGCCGTTTCTGGCAGGTTTGCGAAAAACACAAGGTGAACCAGTTCTACACGGCCCCCACGGCGATCCGCGCGTTGATGGCGCGGGGGGACGAGTGGGTCGCGAAATGTGACCTGAGCAGTATCAAAGTGCTGGGCAGCGTAGGGGAGCCGATTAATCCCGAGGCATGGCATTGGTATAATGAAAAAGTCGGCAAAGGTAATTGCCCGATTGTGGATACCTGGTGGCAGACTGAAACAGGTGGCCATATGATGACGCCGTTGCCCGGCGCCCATTCGGCCAAACCCGGTTCCTGTATGGTGCCGTTCTTTGGCATTGAGCCGGTTGTTCTGGATCCGTCAACCGGCGAGGAAATCCACACCACAGAAGCCGAAGGCGTGCTGTGTATTCGGGCCAGCTGGCCCGGCCAGATGCGCACGGTTTTTGGTGATCACGAGCGTTTCGTGAAAACCTACTTTTCGAATTACAAAGGCTATTACTTCTCGGATGATGGCTGCAAACGGGATGCGGACGGGCATTATTGGATCACAGGACGGGTGGACGATGTCATCAACGTCTCTGGCCACCGCATGGGAACGGCAGAAGTAGAAAGCGCGCTTGTGGCACATCCCAAAGTGTCCGAGGCGGCGGTTGTCGGCTATCCACATGCGATCAAGGGGCAGGGTATCTATTGCTATGTCACGCTGATGGATGGTGAAGAATACACCGACGAATTACGCGCAGAATTACGCAGTTGGGTGCGCAAGGAAATCGGCCCGATAGCCGCGCCTGATCTGGTGCAATGGGCACCTGGCCTGCCCAAAACCCGCTCCGGCAAAATTATGCGTCGCATTTTGCGCAAAATTGCCGAAGATGATTTTGGTGCGCTGGGGGATACATCCACATTGGCTGACCCAAGCGTGGTGGAGAATCTGATCGAGAACCGGATGAACCGCCGTTAATGGTGGGTTGGCACCCACCCTACCGACCTGCGACAGCATTCATTAATGCTGTCGCCGCTGCACAGGTGGCGATCCAGCCAAAGAACCAGAATTTGCCCGCTGTCTGATCCTCGGCGTAGGAGGCGGCGAAATCTTTGTGGCCGTTTTCGGCGAGGAAATAGGCGATCCCCAGCAGGATAGCGAACAAAATGACTCGCGGTAATTTGGACGGCACCACAGCCCCCAATATCAGAGCAACGATAACCCCTATCGGGGCACCAATCACGGCCACCTGAACAGGCCAGGCCTTTGGGTGCGCACCAAGGGCCGCGGTGCCGCCAAGCCATGCAAAGGCCAGTGTTATCAGAATGGCCCCAAGGGCTATTATCAGGGTCCGTAACATCGGGTGTTACTCCAGTGATTTCCCGGCTCTCTTAACAGCCTTGCTATTTGAAATAAATTCACAAGTCCTTGAAATGACGATGAGTTGATGTAGCTTTGCGCCCCCGGGGCTGCTCCTCAGGGGCGCAAAGCAGGTCAGCTCGCGCGGGACAGTTCGGCAATCTGTTCCTCTTGCGGAAATAGGGCGGCCTGCGCGAAAAACGTGTGCAATTGTTGAACCGCAACCTCTGACGGCGGCAATGGTTCGCCTGCATCTACAAAGGTAATATGGGTCACTGTGCCGACACCGGCATCCTTTTCCGCTTCTGGGCGCCAGTCGGAATCCAGATGGTCGGTCAGGTGGGTCATGCTTTGCATTTCGCCGTTTTTATAATGGCGGATGACCGGATGGATGAACGGGTCGGGGGCGCCGCCGTAAATGGTGTGTTGACGTTTGACATGGAAGGAGTTGGCCCCGAAATCACCGAATTCAAGCGTGATTTGCAAATACTCCTGATCGGCGAAATCTGCCGTTGTTTGCGCCCAATCGACGGGGATTTCCTGAAATACCTGCCCTTTATCCGTGCCGGACAGCACAATAACGTCGCCTAGAAACCCGGGTTGCAGGAACAAGCCTGCCGACAGGCTGATCCGGTCTATGATGTGTTTGGTGACTGTTGATCTATCCAGTTCCAGCGCCGTACTTGGGTATTTGCGGCCCGTTACGCGGGTGTCAATGAATTCTGCCAAACAGACGACGTTATGGCGGAACCCATGCACAAATCCGGACATTGTTTTACGGTAATCACGCGAATGAGTGATGGTGCCCGCGTAAAACAGGTTGTCAGTCTTGGTGCTCTCCCATTCGCAACTCATCAACGGGAGTTTATCCATTTTACACATATCGGGGCGGATTTCCGGTGCAAGGATGCTGTTGTCAAAGCGAAAGCCGGTGCAGGCAATCACATGATCGTATTGCAAAATAATCGTGTGATCCGCGGCTGCCCCCATTTTAATGGTCACGGTGTAAACACCGTCCTTCAGCTCGATTTTGTCTATCTCGCCGTCCAACATCGCATTTTGGGTCTTCAATTGATAGGTATCAAGGAAGTTGTTATTCACCGCCCGCAAGTCACCGACGTAATGGGTTTGCCAGGCAAAAGACACGGGGTCGGGGCTGACCACATGGATGGCCTGTGCGGTTTCTACCAGCGAATCTGCCGTTTCAAAGGCAGAGTTCCCTTTGCCGATAATCAAAACACGTTTGTTTTTGTACCGCGCCGGATCTGCATCGAAATCGTAATAATTGTCGATGGTTTCGATGCCTTCGATGTCTGGCACCCAAGACTTGCCAAATCCGGTTGCCACGATTACCCGCTTGGCCCGCAGGTCAGTTCCGTCAGCACAGCGCAGTTTGAAAGTACCGCCTTCTTTGGAAATCTCAATCACATCGTGATTCAGCAGAATATTTTCGGACAACTGCCTTGCAAAATCATCTAAATAGGCAACGTAATCGTCTGCATTGGGAAAATAGCTTTCGGATTTGTCGCCGAACAGGGCGCCCTCGGCGTTAATCAAACTGTTCCAGTCATACCGCAAACAGGTTTCAGGATTGGAATGGCCCGTGTTTGGCTTGTTGATCGAAATCAGCGTGCGATGCCGTGGAAAACGGCGAAAGGAGTCACTGACGGCACCGTATTTTTCGAGGATTCGGAAATCAATGCCCTTTTGTTGCAACAAATATCCCAATTGCAGGCCGGCAGGCCCTGACCCAATTATACAGCATTCAATCACGTGTAGTGCTCCCGTTTCGGTTTGCATTTTGCAGGATTTACAAGTAATCCCGCCAACGCCCCAAGAGTAACTATTATAAATAGTTAATACAACATTTAGATACTATCTAATCGTGCGTGGCCTGAAGAAAGAGTGCAATTGGGAGCGCATTTTTGTTCTGTGCTTCCCTTCGCTTTGCTGACTGGGGGATGGCCGGTAGCATATACAGCCAAAAAGGCGAACAAACCGCGCCTTACCCTTGACGCGGCGTTGAATCAGTCCTAATAAGCGGCTCGAAATTCAATTGCTAAATGGGCATCGGACCGGCTGGCAGAACCGTAAGGAATGATCGCATGTCCCGTCGTTGCGAATTAACAGGCAAATCGCCTATGTCCGGCAATAATGTCAGCCACGCTAAAAACAGAACTCGGCGTCGGTTTTTGCCGAATCTGAATGATGTGACTTTGGCCAGTGAATCGCTGGGCCGCTCGTTCAAGTTCCGCATTTCTGCGGCTGCCCTGCGCACAATCGATCACCGCGGTGGTTTTGATGCTTTCATGGCGAAATCCAAAGACGCTGAACTCTCAGACGCAGCTCTGAAAGTGAAGAAAGAAATTGCAAAGGCTCAGGCAGCAGCCTAACCTCTTTGACCCAGTAATCGGCGTTTCTAGTTTACATTAATGCAAGCTGATTCACCGTTTTTTGGAAATGCGTTTAGCGGCCTCGAAGCATCTTCGGGGCCGCTTCCTTTTGTCCTGCTTTCATTTGGCTTAACTGCGCATACAATCACGCATGAACGACATCCCATATGGGGTGAGTAAGCTGCCCGGAGGCGTAATGCGTGTTTTATTGAAATCAGCCAAAGTGATAGCGGTGTTATTTTCGCTGGGCTGGGCAGGCTTCGCAATCTATCTGGGGTCGATCTCTAACACCGACAGAATTGTAATAACCGATGCCTACATGCGCGTCAGCAGTTCTGCATCAAAATCCGGTGCGGTGTTCATGGTCATCAGTAATGGCACTAGGATTGATGACAGGCTGATCGGGGCTGCAACGCCTGCTGCCCGTAAGGCGCATTTACACACCCATATTGATGCTGGAAACAGTGTGGTGCAAATGCGCCCTGTTGACGGTGGTTTTGCGCTACCGGCGGGGCGTAACGCAAAGCTGAAGCGCGGCGGGGATCATGTGATGTTGATGGGGCTGAACCGCGCTATGTCGCAAGGGGATGAAATCACTTTGACACTGACGTTTGAGCAGGCAGGCGATGTGATTTTGACAGTACCGGTTGATTTAGGGCGCTAGCCTTGCAGGCGTTTGCCGCTGTAACAGCCTCCCCGCTAAACTTCATCCTTCATTGCCGCGCGCCAGTGGCGCCGACACAGGGACACATAGGTCTCATTCCCGCCAATTTGCACTTGTGCGCCATCATGCACAACGTCGCCTTGGCTATTTTGCCGCACCACCATGGTCGCCTTTTTACCGCAAAAACAGATGGTCCGAACCTCACGCATTTCGTCAGCTGTGGCCAGCAGGGCAGCAGACCCCGGGAACAACTTGCCCAGAAAATCAACCCGCAACCCGTAGCACATGATTGGGACACCCAGATCATCCACCGCGCAGGCCAGTTGCCAGACCTGATCGCCAGACAGGAATTGCGCTTCATCAATGAAAACACAAGTGAGGGTGGTCGAGCGCAGTCGCGTCTCAATCATCTCAAACAGATTGCTATTTGCATCAAACCCGTCGGCCTTGGCCTCAATCCCGATACGGGACGAAATCGACCCGCTACCGGCCCGATTGTCAAACTGCGCAGTCACCAGATAGGTTTCCATACCCCGTTCGCGATAATTGTGCGACGCCTGCAAAAGCGCCGTCGATTTACCTGCGTTCATGGTGGAATAATGAAAGTAGAGCTTGGCCATAATCGGCACCTTAAGGGGAAACCGGATGGGTTCAAAGGGGGATTTAGGGCTGGGTGTCAAAAACGTCAAAAGGCAGGGGAGCAGGTGGAATTTGAGCGCCCTAGGAGTCACGGAATTAAACCAGCCGTAATTTGCCTATCAGGAAAGAAACAACCGGATATTTGTAGCGGGAGCGTGTAGTATATGCACGCAGCATTAAAAATAGGCGAGCAAGCGAATGACACAAACTTTTGAAACCGTGGCTGCCATCCGCTTTGGTTATGGGTTCCGCGCCGGAGAACCGGATATTCGCGATGCAGGTCAATTGCTGGCGCAATTACAAGGTCCGGACCGGGCGATGCTACGCTTTCCAACGCCCGGATTTATGGAACGGCTTGACATACTCAAACAGTACCGCATTCAGGTGAACCGCGTTAAAGAACTCGGTGACATCGCCAAGGACGACTTGAAGGTCACCAAACGGGCGCGGCGTGTTTTGGTGTCAGAGGACATCAACAAACGCTTCGCCCGCGCCATCCTCAGCCCTAATGGATTTCGGGAAAGGCTGGCAACCTTTTGGGCGGATCATTTTACCGTCGTGCCCAAAGGTCAGGGGCAAATCATCGCCTATGGTGATTTTATGGATCGGGCGATCAGGCCAAATATTTCCGGCAGTTTTGGCGATATTCTGACGGCTTCGACCCTGCATCCCAGCATGATTACATTTCTGGATCAGGGGCGCTCCGTGGGGCCAAATTCAAAGGCCGGACTTAACCGTGACAGGGGGTTGAACGAAAATCTGGCGCGCGAGGTGTTGGAGTTGCACACCATGGGCGTGGGCGCGAGTTATGTGCAAAAGGATGTGCGGCAGTTGGCCGAATTACTGACCGGATTGGCAAACACCGACCACGGCACGGAGTTCAAGCAAAACATGGCAGAGCCGGGTGTGGAGGTTATTCTGGGGCGTTCTTATGGCGGTGAGAATGCTGTCATCGGGGACATACTTGCCTTTTTGCAAGACATCGCGATTCATCCGGAAACCGCGCGCCATATCGCCCGAAAACTGGCCGTACATTTTGTGGCGGATAATCCAGACCCAGCGCTAATAACCCATATAGAACAGGCGTTTCTGCGTAGCGGTGGCGATCTGCCCACGGTCTATGCGGCAATGCTGGAACATCCGGCGGCTTGGGTCGATTTAGGGCAGAAGGTCAAGCAACCTTTTGGCTTTATCGTGTCGGGCCTACGGGCGTTGAATGTGCCCGCCAGCGGGGTCGCTGACCTCGGCCCTAGGGAGCTGAAACAGATGTATGGCCTGCCGATGGTGACGATGGGGCAATCGATCCTAAAGGCACCCGGCCCGAACGGTTGGCCAGAGGAGGCGGAGGCTTGGATCACTCCGCAAGGGTTGGCAGCTAGGGTGCAGTGGGCGTTGGTTGCCAGTACGGCCTTTGGCGGCGAAACTGATCCGCGCGATTTTGTCGACACGACGCTGCGCGAGGTGGCGGGGGAAACCCTGAAATTCGCGGTATCCGGCTCCGAGAAAAAAGCCGAGGGGTTGGCGCTGGTGCTGTCCTCCCCAGAATTCAACAGGAGGTAGTTGGCAATGGCACATACACGCCGTAAATTTCTGGCCAATACTCTGGCCTTGGGCTGTTCAGCGGCGGCCAGCCCGCTGCTGACACCTGTCACCTTTGCCTCGGCCCCCACGGACAAGCGGCTGGTGGTTATCATCTTGCGCGGTGCTATGGACGGGCTGGATGTGGTCAGCCCCGTTGGCGACCCGCTGCTGGCCGGCTATCGCCCAAGTATGTTGGACGGGCAGCACAGCGACCTTGACGGGTATTTCGCGCTGCACCCACAATTGGCTGATTTGATGCCCCTGTGGCACGGCGGTGATCTGGCCTTTACCCACGCGGTTTCAACGCCTTACCGCAATAAACGCAGTCATTTTGACGGACAGGATATTCTGGAGGCTGGCGATATTACTGCCGGAAGCGACGTGCGCGAGAGTGGTTGGATTAACCGGATGTTGGCACTGATACCCGGCGCGCGTAAGGAGCTGGCGTTCTCGGTCGGGCGGGAAAACATGCTGTTGATGCGGGGGGATAAGCCGGTGTCGAGCTGGTCGCCGGAGGGGCGCATTGATCTGTCTCCGCAAGCAAAATTACTGCTGGATGTGATCTATTCCAAAGATCCGTTGTTCGCGGAGGCAGGGCAGGTGGCGTTGACCTTGGCGGGGCAGTTGAATGTCAGCAGCGGCGAGGCGATGGGGGAGGAAGTGGACATGCAGAATATCATGCAAAATATGGCAAGGTCCAACAAATCACAGCGCGCTGAGGGGCTGGCAGCCTTTGCGGCAAACCGCCTGCGGGAAGACACCCGAATTGCGGCCTTTTCCATTGGCGGCTGGGATACGCACCTGAAGCAGACCCGCAATATCCGTAAGGCCTTGCGTCAGTTGCAGGGCGCTATTTTGACCTTAAAACAAGAGCTTGGGCCGGTTTGGCAGAAAACCGCCGTGGTCTGTATGACAGAGTTTGGCCGCACAGTTCGCGAAAACGGCTCAGCGGGAACAGATCACGGCACCGGCGGCGCGATGGTTCTGGCTGGCGGCGCAATTCGCGGCGGCAAAGTCTATGGCGATTGGCCGGGGTTAGCGCCTGAGAACCTGTTTGCCGAGCGGGATTTGATGCCGACAAATGACGTGCGCAAATACGTCGCTTGGATGGTGCGCGACCTGTATGGGTTGGAGCAGAGCGGGCTGGAAACCAGCGTTTTTCCGGGCCTTGATATGGGGCGAAACCCCGGCGTTATATTATAGCTTAACGCTGGTTATCTTCGCCAAAAGGCCCGCCATTATCCGCCAGCTCTTCTGCGTGGCGCGCATCTGATGTCATCGGTGGGTCTTTGGGAAAACCGTAATCATTTTCGGTGTTTACGGGCGCAGGGGCCACGGGTTCGGCCATTATGGGGGCAGGAGCAACAACAGGTTCGGGGGCCTTTGAATGGTCCTCGATATAGCCCGCCATTTCAGGTGCGCCTGCCTTTGGGCGGCGAAAAATCAGCAAGGTGTGATAGGTCTCGATACGGGCTTTTAGCAGGCCGGCCTTTTCATCCACCGGCAGGCTGTCAGAACGCAGATATTCCCAACCGTCAGAGGCCATATCGTTCATCACTTCGCTCATCACCATGGCGAATTGATCCGCGGTCCCTTTGACCCCTTTGAATTTGCGCGCCCGTGTCGGGGCGGCAATGGCCTTGTATTCGTAAGTTTGCATCTGGCTAAAACCCCTGTCTACCGTAGCGCCCGTTTTGCCCGATTGAGGGGGCAAGGGCAAGAGGGATCACCTGCGGCTTACGCGCCCCGTGGGGCGCGTTAACCTTTGGGCTCTAGTTGCCCAGTTTCTTAGCCACCAACTGGTTCACCGCCTTGGGGTTGGCCTTGCCGCCTGTCGCCTTCATCACTTGCCCGACAAACCAGCCCGCTAGTTTTGGGTTGGCTTTGGCCTTTTCGACCTGCGCCGGATTGTCGGCAATGATCTGGTCGAGCGCGGACTCGATGGCACCTGTGTCGGTGACTTGCTTCATGCCCCGCGCCTCGACGATCTCGGCGGGGGTGCCGCCCTCGGTCCAGACGATTTCAAACAGGTCTTTGGCGATTTTGCCTGAGATGGCGTCAGAGGCCATCAGGTCCAGAATGCCACCGAGTTGATCGGCGGAAATCGGGCTGTCGGTAATGGTTAACTCGGCCTTGTTCAAGCGGCCAAACAACTCATTGATCACCCAGTTGGCGGCGAGTTTGCCGTTGCGGCCAGATGCCACGGATTCAAAATAGTCGGCATCTTTGGCGTCGGCGGTCAACACACCCGCATCATATTCCGTCATGCCGTAATCCGCCACAAAGCGGGATTTCTTGGCGTCAGGCAGTTCTGGCAGGGTTTTGGCAATGTCATCAACCCAGTCCTGTTCGATTTCCAAAGGCAGCAAATCGGGGCAGGGGAAATAACGATAGTCCTGCGCTTCTTCTTTGCTGCGCATGGAGCGGGTTTCGTTTTTGTCTGGATCATAAAGACGGGTTTCTTGGGCAACTTTGCCGCCGTCTTCTAATATGGCGATTTGACGCTTGGCCTCGACATCGATGGCCATTTGCATAAAGCGCAGGCTGTTCATGTTTTTGATTTCGCAACGGGTGCCGAGGTGGTCGAAATCTTGGGATTCCTGATAACGTTCATAATCGCCGGGCCGACAGATCGACACGTTCACATCCGCGCGCATCGAGCCGTTTTGCATATTGCCATCACAGGTGCCGAGGTAGCGCAGAATTTGGCGCAGCTTGGTGACAAAGGCGGCCGCCTCCTCTGGTCCTCGAATATCCGGGCGCGATACGATTTCCATCAAGGCGACGCCGGTGCGGTTCAGGTCAACGAAAGACATGTTCGGGTCCATGTCATGCACGGATTTTCCGGCGTCTTGCTCAAGGTGGATGCGTTCAATGCGCACCACGCGCGCGACGCCTTGCTCCAGCTCAACCAGCACTTCGCCTTCGCCCACGATAGGGTGGTACAGTTGGCTGATTTGATAGCCCTGCGGTAGGTCAGGGTAGAAGTAGTTTTTGCGGTCAAAGGCCGAGAATAGGTTGATTTCAGCGTTCAGGCCGAGGCCCGTGCGCACCGCCTGTTCAACGCAGTATTCGTTGATGACGGGCAGCATGCCGGGCATGGCCGCATCAACGAAAGACACGTTGGAATTTGGTTCCGCGCCGAATTTTGTCGAGGCACCGGAGAACAGCTTGGCGTTGCTGGACACCTGCGCGTGGACCTCTAGCCCGATTACTAACTCCCAATCTCCCGTCGCGCCTGCGATGGTTTTTGGTTTCGGCTCTGTGAAGGTGAGGTCTAACATGAGGATATCCGCGCAAAGTGCTGTTGGCGGTGTTTTAGGGGGTTGGGCGGATAGGGGCAAGGGGGAGTGTAAGGCATTAGTTTGCAGAAATGCTGACAGAGAGGCTGGTGGTGGCATCCTGCCAGACAAAGGAATGACGGGTAAGAATCAAGGCCCAATAACGTGGGTCGCGTTTGGAATATTGTGACCAAAGTAGGAACGATTCCCAGCCGTTTAAACCTTGCGGATCGCTCGGTTCAAGCATGGGGAAAGATTCTTTAACCATTGAGAAGGTCTCAGTCGCAAACTGCTTTCGCTCCTCCTCGTTAAAATGAAGCAACCCATCCGAAACGCGACAACGCCTTTTGTCAAATTCAAGAACGATCTTGCTTTTTGGATCGACCCATTCGACGGTGCCAGGGATAAGTTCCATTCTGGTTAGGTGCTGGGTTGAGGGTATGGGGTGGTGTTTTGCAAACTTGACGCAATAAGTTTCAAATAATTCAATCGCCGCGAGCGCGCGGTTTGGCGGGTTTATCCATGCGGCGCTGGCCAAACAGCCCGTGATAAAGCCGAGGAGAATAACGGCCATTAGAAACTGTGGTTTTCTCATGCAGGCTGGCTACCATAAAGTTTGGAGTAGTGTCACGATATTGTTTGCAACTCAGGGGTATGAGGTTTCAACAGTCCCCAATCAGCTAACTTTCTTAACCCAAGTTCTCAATCGCAATGTCGCGGGTTTCCTTGACCACCTCCATGACGGCGAAAGAATTAGTTTGGCGCACGCCGGGGAGTTTGGATATTTTGTCTCCTAGGGCGTAGACCTATAAACGGCATTGTGATTCAAGGTATGAAACAGGGAGAATTTCATATCTGGGACATTTTGGTTAACGCAAGAACAATTCAATAACATCAAGCCACTACTGCCGAACAAACCGCGTGGTGTGCCACG
>JAJRPO010000005.1 GCA_024280735.1 Alphaproteobacteria bacterium
CCCAATATCAGCGCGTGCACATCGTGGGCACCTTCATAGGTATTCACGGTTTCCAGATTGCACATGTGGCGCATGATCTGGAATTCCTGACTAATGCCGTTGCCGCCGTGCATGTCGCGTGACATGCGGGCGATGTCCAGGGCTTTGCCGCAGTTGTTACGTTTCATCAGCGAAATCATTTCCGGTGCGGCGTTGGCGGCGTCCAGCAAACGGCCAATGCGCAGGGAGCCTTGCAGGCCCAAGGTGATTTCCGTCTGCATATCCGCCAATTTTTTCTGGAACAGCTGTGTCTGCGCCAGTGGCCGCCCGAATTGTTTGCGGTCCAGCCCGTATTGGCGCGCTGCATGCCAACAGAACTCAGCCGCCCCCAACACGCCCCAGCTGATGCCGTAGCGGGCACGGTTCAAACAGCCGAACGGGCCTTTTAGTCCTTCTACATGCGGCAATAGCGCGTCTTCGCCGACTTCTACGTCTTGCAAAACGATTTCGCCGGTGATCGAGGCACGCAACGACAGCTTGCCGTCGATTTTTGGTGTACTCAGCCCCTTGGTGCCTTTGTCCAGCACAAACCCACGAATTTTGCCGCCGTGGGCCTCTGATTTGGCCCATACCACAAACACATCGGCAATCGGGCTGTTGGAAATCCACATTTTGGAACCGTTCAGCACATAGCCACCCTCGGTTTTGCGTGCCACGGTTTTCATGGCGCCGGGATCGGAGCCTGCATCCGGTTCCGTCAGGCCAAAACAGCCAATCCATTCGCCGCTGGCCAGTTTGGGGAGGTATTTCTGCCGCTGTTCCTCGGAGCCATACGCATAAATCGGATACATCACCAGAGAGCTTTGCACCGACATCATCGAGCGATAGCCAGAATCCACCCGCTCCACTTCGCGCGCCACCAGACCATAGCTGACATAACCCGCGCCAAGACCGCCGTATTCCTCGGGAACCGTAATGCCCAGCAAACCCATTTCACCCATTTCACGGAAAATTTCCGGATCAGTCGCGCCGGTTTCATAGGCATCAATAATGCGGGGTTGCAGTTTTTCCTGCGCATATGCCCGCGCCGCATCGCGCAACATGCGTTCATCTTCTTCCAGTTGCCCCTCCAGCAAAAAGGGGTCATCCCACTGAAAACGGCCCAGATCGGGCTTGTCTTTGGCTTTGAGGGAGGGAGTAGACATGGAAAACCTCGCATAACTGAATGACTGTTCACTTTAAGCTTAAAGCACGCAGCGCGCGCCCTTACAAGCCGCAAGAATAATTTGATCAAATTATTCTTGCACCCCGCCCCGTAACGGTGATAGCCCTGTAACCACACATTCTAACAGGTGGCCAATGAAAATAGGTATTCTGCAAACAGGCAGATCCCCGGAAACATTTATGGATGAATTTGGCGACTATGACCAAATGTTTATCAAAATGTTATCAGGGCGGGGTTTTGAATTCGAGACTTTTGCCGTGTTGGACAATGAATTTCCGGCCCATATCACAGATGCCGATGGCTGGCTGGTAACCGGTTCACGCTTTGGCGCCTATGAAGATCACCCTTGGATCAAACCACTGGAAACCCTGATCCGCGAAATATACGCGGCGCAAATCCCCCTGATCGGGGTGTGTTTCGGTCATCAGATCATCGCGCAAGCCTTGGGGGGCAAGGTTGAAAAATATTCCGGCGGCTGGTCCGTTGGCCGCGTGGAATACCAAATGCAGGACGGCACCACCCTGCCCTTGCATGCCTGGCACCAAGATCAGGTTGTCGAAAAACCGGCGCAGGCGCGCGTTTTGGGGAGCACGGAATTTTGCGAATTTGCGGTTCTGGCCTATGGCAATTCGGTTTTGACCCTGCAGCCACATCCGGAAATGAATGCCGCGTTTGTGGCCGCCTTGATTAAAACGCGCGGCAAAGGCGTGGTTCCCGAAACCTTGCTGAAACAGGCCACGGCCAAGCTTGGCACGCCGGTCGATCAAACCGCTGTGGCGGATGTTTTTGAAAAGCATTTCAAACAGGAGAGACAAAATGACTAGCTCTGCCGATTGGTTCACCAAACTGCCGCAAGCGGCGCAGGAATATTTGCACGGGCGGCGGCTGGAAGAAGTCGAATGTATTATTTCCGATACCGCCGGCACCAGTCGCGGCAAATGTATGCCGGCACGGAAATTTGGCAAGATGGATCAGATGTATCTGTCAGACTCCATATTTTATCAAACCATCACCGGTAGTTACGTTGAAATTGACGATATTGAAAACCAATATGCCGAACGCGATATGGTGCTTACGCCGGATTTTGACAGCGCCACCGCCGCCCCTTGGGCCGGTGACATAACCTTGCAAATCATCCACAATGTTACCGATTTGCAGGGTAAACCAATCCAGTCCGTGCCGCGCAATGTGTTGAAACGGGTACTCGGATATTACGAAGCCGAAGGCTGGACACCGGTTGTGGCCCCTGAGATGGAATTTTATCTGGTGGCCCCCAATACCAACCCCAACCATCCGATTGAACCGCCGATCGGGCGCACCGGTCGCAAGGTGATGAGCCGTCAGGCCTATTCCATGTCGGCCATTGATGAATATGGTCCGGTAATTGACGATATTTACGATTTCGCCGAAGCACAGGGCTTTGAAATCGACACCATCATCCAGGAGGGCGGCGCCGGTCAGGTGGAAATAAACCTGCAACATGGCGATGCGATCACGCTGGCGGATCAGGTGTTCTATTTCAAACGTCTGATCAAAGAGGCCGCTTTGCGCCATAATTGTTTTGCCACTTTCATGGCCAAACCAATGGCGGATCAGCCGGGGTCTGCCATGCACATCCACCATTCCATTCTGGACAGCAAAACCGGCAAAAACATCTTTAACGATGCGCAAGGAAAGCCCACAGAACGCTTCACCCAGTTCATTGCGGGCATGCAAACCTATCTGCCAGCGGCCACGCCTTTCATTGCCCCTTATGTCAATTCCTACCGCCGCTTTGTGGCGAATTATTCCGCGCCGGTGAATCTGGAATGGGCCGAGGACAACCGCACCACCGGCATCCGCGTGCCGATTTCTTCGCCCGAGGCCCGGCGCGTGGAAAACCGGGTCGCGGGCATGGATTGCAACCCTTATATCGGCATTGCCGCCAGTCTGGCCTGCGGGTTTCTGGGCATGAAAAACCGCCTGACCCCGCGCGATTCCGCCAGTGGAGAGGCCTATGACGCCGACCGCGATATTCCGCCCTCGCTCTATGATGCACTGGCCAAACTAGACGCCTGTGCCGAACTGGAGGAAATGATGGGACCGGAATTCAGCATGATTTACAAAGCAGCCAAGCGCCTTGAGTATGACGAATTCCAAGAGGTGATTTCACCTTGGGAGCGGGAACACCTATTGATGAACACCTGATATGAACCTGCTGTATACAAACGATAAACGCGGTGAGTATCCCAATAGCTGGTATGCGGCCACTGCACAAATCCTGCCTCCTTTACCCCCGCTCAAAGGCAGCCATAAGGCGGATGTATGCGTTGTAGGTGGCGGATTTACCGGCCTTTCCAGCGCGCTGCATTTAGCAGAGCGCGGCTATAAGGTGATCCTGCTGGAAGCCCAGCGCGTGGGCTGGGGGGCATCGGGGCGCAATGGCGGGCAGGTTGCAGGGGGCTGGAACAAAGACCAGAAAGATCTGGAGAAATCCCAAGGCATGGATGACGCCCGCAAGCTGTTTGAAATCGCGCGGGATTCAGTAACATCGGTGCGCGATCTTGCGGCAAAATATGCCATTGATTGTGATTTGCGCGATGGTGTAGCCCATCTGGATTGGCATGCCAAGGATGTTGCAGGCAGCCATGCCAGCGCGCGCCATCTGCACGATGCTTATGGCTACGGGCAAATGGAAATGCTGGACAAACAGGCCACCGATGATTTGATGGGCACGGATGTATATCAGGGCGGCACGCTGGACATGGGCGCCGCCCATATCCACCCGCTGAATTTTGCCTTGGGGCTGGCGCGCGCGGCGATTGCTGCAGGCGTGCAAATCCATGAACTAAGTGAAGTCAGCAAAATCACCCATGGCGACCCTGTTAACGTGGTAACAAAACGCGGGCGGGTCGAGGCGAATTTTCTGGTGCTTGGCTGCAACGGCTATCTCGGAGGGTTGAACAGCAAGGTCGCCGCGCGGGTAATGCCGATCAACAATTTCATTGTTGCCACGGAACCCTTGGGCAAGGAACGGGCCGAAGCCCTGATTGCGCGCGATGTGGCCGTTGCGGACAGTAAATTTGTGGTCAATTATTTCCGCCGCTCCGCCGATCACCGGCTGTTGTGGGGCGGCGGTGAAAGCTATGGCTGGAAATTTCCCAGCGACATTCGCGCCTTGGTGCGCAAACCGATGTTGTCGGTCTATCCACAACTGGCCGATGTGGCGCTGGACTATGCCTGGGGCGGCACCTTGGCCATTACTATGAGCCGGATGCCGGTATTCGCACGACTGGCCCCCAATGTCCTGAACGCCTCGGGGTATTCCGGCCACGGGGTTGCCTTGGCCACCTTGGCGGGTAAACTTACCGCCAAGGCCATTGCCGGACAGGCCGAAGAATTTGATGTCTTGGCCCGCCTGCCCGCCCCGCGTTTTCCCGGTGGTACCTTGTTACGCTGGCCGGGGTTGGTATTGGCCATGAGCTGGTATGCCATGCGCGACCGGTTGGGGCGCTAGACTCGGCCTTTCTCTTGTCTGGCACACAAAACAATGGCATGCATGTCTCAAGGGGAATTGATGTGCCAAAACAAACTAGAGAAACAGCCATGACCCCGGATAAAATCCCCGCCAAACCCGCATCGCGCCCGGATAAAGTCTCTATGTGGCGCCATATGCGCATGTTCCGCGAGGATATTTTTTCCTCGCAACCGGCCAAATTATATCGCGCGTGGATGGCAGAGTTTCGCACCCCGTTTTTCCGCTCCTTTATGATTAACCAGCCCGATCTGATTAAAAAAGTGCTCAAGGACCGGCCCGATGATTTCCCAAAATCCAAGGTGGTTCAGGAAAGCCTTGAAACCCTGTTGGGCAATTCGGTTTTTGTCACCAATGGCGAGGTCTGGAAGCGTCAACGCCGCATTATTGATCCGGCATTCGAGGGCGGGCGGCTCAAGGAAACCTTTGGCCCGATGCTGGTTTGCGGCCAAGCCGCCCTAGAACGGTTACGCACCGAGGTGGGCAGCGGCCAAATCGTGGAAATGGAAGCCCATACCGCCCATGCCGCCGCCGATGTGATTTTTCGCACCCTGTTTTCCATGCCGATCACCGATGATGTGGCCACCGAGGTATTTTCTCAATTCCGCGAATACCAGCGCACGCAACCCCTGCTAAATCTGGCCAGCTTCATTCCCCTGCCCAAATGGATGCCCCGGTTTCGCAACCGGCAAACCACCAAAACCAGCGCCGCCATTCGGGCGTTGATCGGGAAAATTACTGAGCAACGCATGCAAGAAATTGCGGCAGGCACCGCGCCCGATGATCTGGCCACCAAGATTATGACCACCCCGGATCCGGTTACCGGCGATGTTTTTGACACCGAGGAAATGATCGACCAAGTAGCGATCTTTTTTCTGGCGGGCCATGAAACCAGCGCCTCTGCCTTGGCTTGGTCCTTGTATTTGCTGGCATTTGATCCGGCGGTGCAGGAACGTATGTTCCAAGAGGTCGCCAAGGTTTTTGGCAAGGGCAGCCCCACATTCCCCCAAGTGAACCAGTTGAAATTCACCAAGGCGGTGTTTCGCGAAACCATGCGGCTCTACCCGCCGGTGCCCGGTATGATCCGTTCAAACCTGAAGCCGGAAAAATTCCGCGACCGTGATCTGCCGCCGGGCTGTCAGGTTTTGCTGTCGCCCTGGCATTTGCACCGCCATGAACGGCTGTGGGACAATCCGCACGGGTTTGACCCGGACCGCTGGACCACAGCCAACGGCAAAAAATGTATGCGCGAAGCCTATATCCCGTTTTCCGCCGGCCCGCGCGTCTGTACCGGATCCGGATTTGCCATGATTGAGGGGCCTTTGTTGCTGGCGATGATGGTGCGGGAGTTTCGGTTTGAATTGGTAGAGGGCCGCGATCCGGTGCCCGTGGCCCATCTGACCCTGCGCGCCAAAGACGGTATCCACCTAAAACTGACCCCGCGCGGCGGCGGGGTGTAAAAGGGGGCAATATGCCCCCAACACAGTCTTGAAAATGGATTGGTACCCGAGGCCGGACTCGAACCGGCAAGCCTTGCGGCGGGGGATTTTGAATCCCCTGCGTCTACCAATTCCGCCACTCGGGCAACGCTTGGGTGATTTAGCTGTCCCGTTGCGACCCGTCAACGATATTCCGAGGATTATTACAAAATAACATGACGATGATTTCGTCATGTCAATAAATTGGCAAGAAAGCCGTGAAGTATGATATAAGTATCTAAAAAAACACCCCCTGCTCTACACAAATTACGCTTCGCATTGTGGTTGGGTTCGGAACGTTGCCGTATTTTGCGGGTCCATTGGAAAACTGAGAATGCACAGAATTAAATTGCTGATCCGAACGGCAGTATTATTGGCTCTTAGCGCCAGTATTCTTGTTGCGCCGGTTTTCGCCCAGACAACGGCGCGGGGTAACATTGCGCGGGTTGGTGTGTTGGCTTTTCGTGGGGCGATGCAGGCAAATATTCGGTGGCAACCCTTGATAGATTACCTGAATACTTCGGTGCCCGAATGGCAATTTGAGCTGGTGCCGGTAACGCTGGTATCTGCACCAGAAAAAATTAGCCAGCAAAAGATTGATTTCCTGATCACTAATCCCGGGCATTATGTTGAATTGGCACAAGATTATGGCCTCGGCGCGCTTGCCACCCGTGAAAGACTGGCAGACGGGCAAGGGTTGCTGGAATATGGTGTGGCAATCTTTTCGGCCCGCACCAATGGTTTTGGGTCATTGGATGATCTCAAGGGCAAACGATTGGCCGCGGTAAGCCCGGATGCTTTTGGCGGGTTTCAATTGGCTTGGCATGAATTCCGGCAGGTCAATATTGATCTGTATTCCGATTTCCAAGCCATAAAGTTTATGGGTTTTCCCCAAGATGCCATTGTCGCAGCGGTGAAATCCGGGGATGTGGATGCAGGTGTTGTACGCAGCGGCTTGCTGGAAAACCTCGCACAGGAGGGCCGGATTGATCTGGCGGATTTTGTGGTATTTCAAAACAACTCGCAACCGGAATACCCCTATCAGGTCAGCGGTGCCTTATATCCGGAATGGCCTTTTACTGCTTTGCCCGGAATTGACAAAAGCCTGCGCGAAAACATTACGCTTGCCCTTCTGGCCACGCAGGGGGCCGGGATACAGAGCCGCTATTCCCTGCGCGATCTTTGGTCGGCCCCTTTAGCCTATGAGGATGTGCGCCAGCTGGTGTTGGCCTATCAAACCCGCAACAATGACACCGCCGCCCAAACAGATGGCCGCTATTTCTATGTTGCCATGCTGATCTTGGTGGCGACAGGGGCAGCAATTTTATTGCGGATGGTTAAAAACGGTATGGTGCAAACGGAACCCGCCGTACCAGCAGCGGTTCCCCTCGAAAACAGCGCCGTTTCAGCTCAGGAAAAAGCGCGCTTCCAAAGCCTGACCAAACGCGAATGCGAGGTGCTGGTGATGATTTGCAAAGGTGAACTGTCCAAGACCATTGCGCAAAACCTGGGTATTAGCCCCAAAACCGTTGAATATCACCGCGCCAATCTTTTGCAAAAAACCAAGGCCGGAACCACCGCGCATCTGGTACAGCTCGCCACCCGAATAGAGGGCGAATGGCGGCCTTCCTAGGGAAAACCCTAGGGGAAATTCGCCAAATACACAGGTAAATCCGAGTATTCAACCAGCCTGCCCTGTGGGAACCTTTAAGGGTTCGGAAGCGTCATTCTTTCCGGCAAAACAAAAATATTTCTGGGAGGAAAATATGAAACAATTTAGCAAAGTGATTTGCCTGACCGTCACCGCCTTGTCCATTGCGGGAGCGGCATTTAGCGGCGAGCATGACGAACGCAACAAAGACTATCGCACCTTTAGCAGCGACGGGGTCGCCTATGGCAAAATCGCCGACAGTTACTCCAGTGATTTGGTAATGTATCTGGCCGGCAACCAGTTTATGGTCATGGAGGAAATCATCAAGGATTTCCAAGCCAAAAACCCCGATATTGCCAGCATCTATGTGGAAACCATTCCTCCGGGCCAAATTTTGAAGGGACAAATCCTTAAGCAGGGGCAAATCAACGGCGAAAATACCGCCATGAATCCCGACCTTTATGCCAGCGTCAATCTGGGTCATCTGAAAAAACTTCAGGCCAAGGGGATCATGACCGATTACATGATCTATACGCACAACAAACTGGAACTGATGGTCGCCGCAGGTAATCCCAAAGGCATCAAAGGGCCACAGGATTTGGGACGCGACGATCTGGTTCAATCCCATCCCAACCCCCTGACCGAGGGAATTTTCAAATTTTACGGCTCGCAAATGCTCAAGGACATGGGCCTGTTTGAAAAAGTAACCGGCGGCAAGGAATGCAAAAGCTGCTGGGCGGTCGAGGGTAAAACCTGGTTCACCAGCCGTCACCACCGCGAGACTCCCCAGCGTATCGAGGAGGGGACGGCTGATGTGGGCATTGTCTGGACAACCGAGGTTGTCTTTGGCAAGGCAGAGGGTCGTGGCATCGAAGGTGTCACGATCCCTGCTCCG
>JAJRPO010000059.1 GCA_024280735.1 Alphaproteobacteria bacterium
AATGGTCGATTGCAGCGCATAAAGGCAATCATCCAGCGGCAGCAATGTGTGGCGGCGGAATGTCACAATTATCGCTTCCTCCTCAATGCTCAAAACCGTGGAACGAGCTTCTTTTGGCCCCATTCGCGTATCCTCTACACGGTTCCGCTTACGCCATTTGGCCACGGTCTTGACGTTGATGCCCAATTCACGACTCAGCGCCGCGTTCGAAGCTTGCGATCGCTGTATGAGCGCTCGGATCGCGTGCGTAGTCGTGGCGCTGCCATGTAAAACTTGCCCCATAGTGTTTCCTTCTGATGGCTACATATCAATAGACCACCACATGCTGGGACCATACACCTAGGCGGCGTCATCACATGCCCCAAAACAAGGAAAACCCCGCAAAGGCCAGCGCCTCGCGGGGTTTGAAACTGTACCGAAAAATCGGTTATTCTTATTCTTCAGCGGCAGCTGCTACGCGGGCTTTGTCGCCAGCACCTTTGGCATCCACATCGCGATCGACAAATTCGATGATCGCCATTGGCGCCATGTCACCGTAGCGAAAGCCAGCTTTCATCACACGCACGTAACCACCTTGGCGGTCTTTGTAGCGTGGGCCGAGGATTTCAAACAATTTGGAAACGTATTGCTCTTCTTTCAGCTTGGCGGATGCCTGGCGGCGGGCGTGCAGATCACCCCGTTTTGCCAGCGTGATCATTTTCTCCATGATCGGGCGCAGTTCTTTAGCTTTAGGCAGAGTTGTTTTGATTTGCTCATGTTCGATGAGCGAGCCGGCCATATTGCAGAACAACGCTTTGCGGTGTTCATGGGTGCGATTTAGGCGGCGGTATCCACGGGCGTGGCGCATGATGATAGTCCTTTGATTATACTTTGTCCGGCGACCCTGCGTGGGTGTCGCGCTCCTTGGGCATTATTGCCATTTCTTCCCCGATAATTTCGGGCATTTTGTTAACGGTGCGTGGAAAACCACGCACCCTACATTTCAATTCTCACCCCGTAGGGTGACGTGCTTTGCACGCACCTTTAGAACTGGTCTTCGAATTTCTTCGCCAGATCTTCGATGTTATCGGGTGGCCAATCGATGATATCCATCCCCAGGTGCAAGCCCATCCCTGTCAGCACTTCCTTGATTTCGTTCAAGGATTTGCGGCCAAAGTTTGGCGTGCGCAGCATTTCTGCCTCGGTTTTCTGGATCAGATCGCCAATGTAAACGATGTTGTCGTTTTTTAGGCAATTTGCAGAACGCACCGACAATTCCAACTCGTCCACTTTCTTCAGCAGCAGCGGGTTGAATTCCAGCTCGTCTTCTTCGTCTTGACGGCTTGCCGCTTCCGGCTCGTCGAAATTCACGAAGACTGACATCTGGTCTTGCAAAATACGCGCCGCAAAAGCAACCGCATCTTCTGGCGAGATCGAGCCGTCAGTTTCCAGTTTCAGCGTCAGCTTATCGTAATCCAGCACTTGGCCTTCACGGGTGGGCTGAACGTCATAGGAAACCTTAACCACCGGCGAAAACAACGCATCAATCGGGATCAGGCCGATAGGCGCATCTTCCGGGCGATTTTTGTCGGCGGCGAGGTAACCTTTGCCGGTTTCCACAGTCATTTCCATGAACAAGGACGCGCCGTCATCAAGGTGACAGATCACATGTTCTTTGTTCAGGATTTGAATGTCGGCAGTTTCTGCGATGTCACCAGCGGTCACAACGCCCGGGCCTTTGGCAGCCAGCGACACGCGCTTCACGCCTTCAGCTTCGCAATTTACCGCAACGCCTTTCAGGTTCAGCACAATGTCGGTCACGTCTTCACGCACACCGGCAACAGAGGAAAATTCGTGCAACACATTATCAATCTGCACAGAAGTAATCGCCGCGCCCTGTAGGGACGACAGCAATACACGGCGCAGCGCGTTGCCGAGTGTCAGACCAAAGCCACGCTCCAGCGGTTCAGCGATACAAGTCGCTTGACGCAAAGGATCGTTACCCGGTTTGATTTCCAACTGTGTTGGGCGGATGAGTTCTTGCCAATTTTTATGGATCATAGTGCCTCCATTCTTGTTCGCGACCGGATCCGGTTGGTCGGGAACGCCCGAGGGTATTTCAAACGGTAAGCCGCCCCAGACAGGAGCGGCCAAAAATCTATATTGCGCTTAGACGCGGCGGCGTTTTGGAGGACGACACCCATTGTGGGCCATCGGCGTCACATCACGGATGGATGTGACGTTCAAGCCAATAGCTGCCAAAGCGCGCAAGGCACTTTCACGTCCGCCACCGGGGCCTTGAACTTCCACTTCCAGCGTTTTAACGCCGTGTTCTTGGGCTTTTTTACCCGCGTCTTCTGCAGCCATTTGCGCCGCATAAGGGGTAGATTTCCGAGAGCCTTTAAAACCCATTGTGCCAGCCGAAGACCAGGCAATTGCATTGCCTTGGGCATCTGCAATCAGGATCTTGGTGTTGTTAAAGCTGGAATTAATATGCGCCACACCGGTGGAGATATTCTTTTTGACTTTGCGTTTAACTTTGACTTTTTCACGTGCCATTGGTCAGTCCCCCTATTTCTTCTTGCCGGCAATCGCGCGGGCTGGGCCTTTGCGAGTACGTGCATTTGTGTGGGTACGCTGGCCGCGTACAGGCAGGCCGCGACGGTGACGCAGGCCACGGTAGCACCCCAGATCCATCAAACGTTTGATATTCATCGAGGTTTCGCGGCGCAGATCGCCTTCAACGTCAAAATTGGCGTCGATGAATTCGCGGATTTTTAGAACATCCCCGTCGGACAGCTCATTAATGCGACGCGCGCGGTCAATGCCAACGCCCTCGCAAATTTTTTCCGCAGAAGTATTACCGATACCGGTAATATAAGTCAGGGCAATTGGAACCCTTTTGTGTGTGGGCAAGTTAACGCCAGCAATACGTGCCAAGTCGCTTTATCCTTTGGTCGCGGTTCCGTATCTCCGGAACCTTTTTTCACAACGAAAACCCAACACCAGCACGGCATCGGGCCTATTCTCCGGCAGATCGGGCTGATTCGGGTTAATACCCTGTGAATAAGCTGATTCCTGTCGGAAGGTGTGCTGTAAGGGGGAATGGGGGGGAGGTCAAGGGGATTAGTGGTGACATGTGCTGACACAAGGCTTGGCGAGCTATAAATTTATGACCGTCTTCCAATCCATCTTGCACTTTCGTATAAACTACAAAGTGTTACCATCTGGAAGTGTTAGCTTTGGAGTGTGAATAACTTGACCTACTTGCCTACTCTGTACATTTTCCTTGATGAAGGAGGTAATTTTGACTTCTCAAGAAACGGCTCCAAGTTTTTCACTTTAACCTGTGTTAGCATGCATCGCCCCTTCAGTTTGCATACTGAATTAGATACATTCAAGTATGACCTAATTGAATATAGGAAGCTACCACGCATCAATATTGAACACTTTCATTGCACCGAAGACAATCGACATATCAAGCGCCGGATGTTTGACCTACTAGCAAAACATATACCAGATAACTCCGTTGATACTGTCATAGTCGAAAAAACAAAAACAGGCCCCGCATTACAAGCTCCTGAAAGGTTCTACCCCCAGATGCTTGGATACCTATTACGGTACGTTATGGAAAATGCGCCAAGAGGTTTTGGTGAGTTAGTAATTATTACAGATTTAATTCCAATTAATAAAAAACGAAAGGCCGTAGAAAAAGCCCTGAAAACAGTGCTTGTTAAAATGCTCCCAGAAAATGTGCCTTATCGGTTAATGCACCACGCGTCGAAAGCCCACTACGGATTGCAGATGGCAGACTACTTGAATTGGGCTGTCTACAGAAAATGGGAACGCAATGATCTGGAATCGTACGAGAAAATAAAACATCTCGTCCGTAGTGAATTTGATATATTCAGGTCCGGGACGCGGCATTACTACTAAGTATTTGACCCCCCCAACTACCCGGAGGAGAACCCCTTGGGTTCTTGTCATCGGGGGGGAACCTTTGCACTATATATAGACGGAATATTGTAAATTTCAAGTTAATATCACTCGTTGATTTATATGCTGAGCCGCGATGATTACTTGCATTGCCCTAGCTTAACCACTCACCCCACCAGCCAAAACCACCCACCCACAATCAGTACCACAGGCCAAAACAGCACCGCCAGCTTCACCGTCAAAAACACCACAAACCGCATAATCCACTTCAAACAACCGCCCTCGGGTTCAGTACGCCATTTGGATCAAGCGCCATTTTCACCGCGCGCATGGCGGCCAGTTTCACTGGATCGCCGTAGCGTTCCAAATCCGCCGTTTTCAATCGCCCTACTCCGTGTTCTGCGGAAAACGAGCCATCGTACGCTGCCACCAGATCATAAATTGCGCGGCTCACATCCGCTGCCAGATGTTTGAAATCCTGCTTGACGGCACCTTTGGGGGGGAAGACGTTGTAATGCAGGTTGCCGTCCCCTAGATGGCCAAAGCAATTCAGGCGCAGGTCGCCAAAGCCGGCAATCAAACCCTGCCCTTCCGCGATAAATTCCGGCAAACGATGCGTTGGCACCGAAATATCATGCGAGGCAATCGAGCCAACCAGCGCGTTGGCCAGCGGGATGCTCTCGCGCACTTCCCAAAATTCAGAGCGTTGCGCCACGTTTTGCGCCAGCAGGGCGTCGCTGGCCAAACCGGTCTCGAACGCATCTTCCAGCACCGCCATAAGACGCGCCTCGACATTTGCCCCGACACCGCCGCCGACCTCCGCCAAAACCATCCATTCCGGCACCGGATCAAACGGCAAGCGTACTTGCGGCATGGTCTCGGACAAAAACGCCAGCCCCGTGCGGTCGATCAGCTCGAACGCCGAGACCAACCCATCAAGGCTGTCCTGCATCTGCCCCAACAGCGCCACCGCCGCTGCTGGCGACTTAACTGCCAGAAATGCCGTCGCCACCTCGCGTGGTCGCGGGAACAGTTTCAGCGTCGCCGCCGTGATCACCCCCAGCGTGCCCTCGGACCCGATCATCAGGTTGCGCAGATCGTACCCGGTGTTATCCTTGCGCAGGCGCTTTAACCCGTGCATCACCGATCCGTCTGCCAGCACCACCTCCAGCCCCAAACACAAATCGCGCATGTTGCCATAGCGCAGCACCTGCACGCCGCCTGCGTTTGTGGCCAGATTACCGCCGATACGGCACGACCCTTCCGAGGCCAGCGACAGGGGGAACAGCCGGTCCACGGCCAATGCCGCGTCCTGAACATCGGCCAGAATAGCCCCTGCCTCAACCACCATCACATTACCCGCCACATCCACATCGCGCACGGCTTTCATCCGCTCCAGCGACAGCACCAGCGGCGCAGGACCATCCGGCATCACCTGCCCGCCAACCAATCCAGTGCCGCCCGAATAGGGCACCACCGCCACCTGTTCACGGTTACAAACAGCCAATATTTGCGAGACCTGTTCAACAGTACGAGGCCGCGCCAACAATGCGCTTGAGCAGGTGAACAATCGGCGCGGTTCTTCCAGATACCCCGCTGGGGCATCGCTGAACACATCGCCTGACAGACCCGAAAACAACCCGATTTCCGCGGCCCTAAACATCACCCCACATCCGTTTTGCCGCGCCGGTCAAAGCGCAATTTGGCGTAGAGCACATGGGTCCGCCAGCGGCCGGCAATTTGCAAATAGCTTTGTGCGACATTTTCAAATTTGAACTCTTGCTTTTCCAACAACCCGCGAGAGGCGGCATTTTCCGGCAAAGTGGCGGCCTCGATCCGGCTCAGGTCAAGGGTGGTAAACGCATAATGCACCACCGCTGCCAGCGCATCGCTCATATAACCCATACGGGCGAATTCCGGCCCGATCCAATACCCCAGCGTCGCCGCCTGTGCAGGCCCGCGCCGGATATTATCCAGCGTGATCGCCCCCAGCATCCGTTGGTCATGGCGACGAATGATAAACAAGGGCAGGCCTTTGCCGGACTCAACCGTTTTACGCGCCCAGAACACCCGATTGCTAAAGGCCTTCTTGGAGAAATGATCCGGCGACCAGTCCGGTTCCCATTGCTTCAGAAATTCCGTGCCTTCGCGGCGCAGCTCAACCCAGTCTTTGTGATCCGCCATTACCGGCATCCGCAGGGTCACGAATTCCGCCTCGATCAGAACTTTTGGCTGGCGTCTGAACATACCCATCTACCAGCGCTTCAAGGCGGTTTCATCCGCCTCTTTTGCATCGACCCATGCAGCCCCCGCAAGCCCGTGTTCCTTTTTCCAGAACGGCGCGCGGGATTTCAGAAAGTCCATCAGGAAATCAGCAGATTCAAACGCCGCCTTGCGGTGCTTGCTGGCGGTTGCCACCATCATGATTTGCGCGCCGGGTTGCAGGCGACCATAGCGGTGAATGATCAGGCTGGCATCTAAATCCCAGCGTTTCACGGCCTCGGCCTCGATTTCTTCCAGCGCGGCCTGCGTCATTGCGGGGTAATGTTCCAGCTCCAAGGCTTGCAGATCCCCCGTCAGATCGCGTACCAATCCGGTGAAACTGACCACCGCGCCAATATCGACACGCCCCTTGCTCAGGGCTGCCAGTTCGGCCCCCAAATCAAAATCTGTCGCCTGAACCCGAACCGTCACAATTCAGCCCCCCGTCATTGGTGGAAAAAACGCAACCTCGCGGGCATCTGCCAGCGGGGCATCCAGCGCCACAAGTGTCTGATCCAGCGCGACTTTGACCACGGACATATCGACAAAGGCAGCCGCATAACGCTCCTCGCGGGTGCATAATTCCGCAACCAAATCCGCCACGTTTACTGCCTCGGTTTCAACAACCTCGCGCGGGACTCCGATGCGCTCACGCACCCAGGCGAAATAAACCACATCCAGCTTCATGCCTCTGGCTCCTTTAGAAAGGGCAGCGCCTTGATGAAATAGTCAAACCCTGTCACCAAGGTCAGAATGGCCGCAATCCACAGCAGGCTTAAGCCGGCAACCCAAGACCCGTTGGCCATGTTCCACAGGTAATTCAGGCTGTGTATATCCTCAATCTCTCCGGCGAAAATCCCCGCGATAATCTGGTCGTCCATGCCATAGGAGCGCATGAAAAAGTAATGCTCAAAGATGCCTTGGGCAAACAACACCGAAATCGCCACCATCTGCGCCGTGGTTTTCCATTTCGCCAATTTGGTCACTTGCAGCTTGGACGCATCATTCCCCAGAAACTCGCGCAGGCCAGATACAAACACTTCGCGAAACAGGATCAGTGTGGCCGGCAGCAGCACCCACGGGTTCAGCCCAGACACGCCCGTAATCACCAGCAGCGCAATCACCACCATCGCCTTATCGGCAATCGGGTCCAGCATGCGGCCAAAGTTGCTTTCTTGCTTCCACAGGCGCGCCAGATAACCGTCAAAGAAATCGGTCACGGCCGCGCCGACAAACAGCACCAGCGCGAACCAGTCAGCCCAGGGCCTTGCAAAATACAGGAACATGATTGCAACGCCAGGGGCGGCAATCAGCCGTAGGATTGTCAGGATATTGGGCAGATTCCAGCGCATTCAAGTCTCGTTCTTCATCGTTTGACCACCCAATTAACCGATCCTTTAGCCCTTGTCATGAAAGAAGTCATATATCACCTGTGCTAATGCGCTTGAAATGCCATCAACCGCCTTGAGGTCGGCCAGCCCGGCACGCCCGACCGCCTTGGCAGAGCCAAAATGCGCCAACAGCGCCCGCTTGCGGCCTGCCCCCACACCAGCTACTTCGTCCAGCGGGTTGGCAAAGGCGGCTTTTTTGCGTTTGGCGCGGTGGGTGCCGATGGCAAAACGGTGCGCTTCGTCGCGCAGACGCTGGATGAAATACAACACCGGATCGTTGAATGGCAAGGCAAAGACCCGCTGGCCGGGCCGGTAAAACTCCTCTTTTCCCGCATCGCGATCGGTGCCTTTGGCAACACCGATATAGGGAATATCGGTAACGCCCAACTCCTCCATGATTTGACGCACGGCGGAAATTTGGCCAAGCCCGCCGTCGATCAATAACAGGTCGGGCCAATTGTCAGATTTGCGCTCCGGGTCTTCTTTTAGCAACCGTTTCAGGCGCCGCATCAGAACTTCTTTCATCATGCCAAAATCATCGCCCGGGGTAATGTCCTCCGACTTGATGTTGAACTTGCGGTAACTGGATTTCATAAACCCGTCCGGCCCCGCCACAATCATGGCGCCCACCGCGTTGGTGCCTTGGATATGGCTGTTGTCGTAAACCTCGATCCGCTTGGGCGGGGCTGCCAGATCAAAGGCTTTGGCAATTCCTGTCAACAGTCGTGCTTGTGATGCGGTCTCTGCCATTTGCCGCGCCAGTGATTCCCGTGCGTTACGCTCTGCCCCGCTCACCAGTTCCTTTTTCTCGCCTCTGAGCGGGATCAACAACTGTACTTTGCGGCCAATTTTCAGGCCCAGTGCTTCCTCCATCAGATCGCGGTTCTCGATGTCATGGGACAACAGCAACTGGCGCGGCGGCGGTTTGTTGTCGTAAAACTGGCCGATGAAACCTTCCAACACCTCAGCAGCTTCGGCGCCAGAGGTTCGTGGGAAATAGGCGCGGTTGCCCCAATTTTGATGGGCACGGATGAAAAACACCTGCACACAGGCCTGACCGCCCTCCATGTGCAGGGCAATCACATCTGCCTCGCTCACCGTGCGTGGATTAATCCCCTGCGTCACCTGCACTTGCGTCAACGCATTGATCCGGTCGCGCAAGGCACCCGCCCGCTCAAATTCCAGCGCGGCGCTGGCCTTGGTCATTTCCGCCACTAGGTTTTCCTGCACCTCGCGGGATTGCCCCTTTAGAAACTTGCTGGCAGTATCCACCAGCACGCCGTATTCTTCTTGGCTGACTTTGCCCACACAAGGCGCACAACAGCGCGCTATCTGATGCTGCAAGCAAGGCCGCGTGCGGGCCGCAAAAACCGAATCCGTGCAATCGCGCAGCAAAAATACCCGCTGCAACTGGTTCAAAGTCCGGTTCACCGCGCCAGCCGAGGCGAACGGGCCAAAGTATTCCCCCGCCTCCGTGCGCTTACCACGATGTTTTTTGATCTGCGGATAATCGTGATCCTTGGTCACCAGAATATTGGGAAAACTTTTATCATCCCGCAGCAGCACATTATAGCGCGGCTTCAACTGCTTAATCAGGTTCTGCTCCAGCAACAGCGCCTCGGTCTCTGTCGTGGTGGTCAAAAACATCATCGAGGCCGTCGCCGAGATCATCCGCCCAATGCGCGCCGAATGGCCCGTGGGTTTGGCGTAATTGCTGACCCGCTTTTTCAAATTGCGCGCTTTGCCGACATACAGAACAGCGCCTTTGACATCCAGCATCCGGTACACACCGGGGCTGCCGTCGATGGTTTTCAGATAGCCGTCAATAACGCCATGGCCGGTCGGGGCATCAGCTGCGCCACTGCCCTGCCCTTCCTCGATAATGCTGCCATGTTGTCGGTTATAAGCCATAAGCGGTAATTTGCCTGATTCTGTGGGTGCTGCACTGAAACTTATCGCAACTCAAGGATTATTCTATCCCCGATTTCTGTGGATAAGTCTGTGGTTAAATAAACGCCGTTCAGGTTTTTCCCTTTGTTTTGGCTGATTTCGATGAAATGCCCAATTTTTAGGCATCATTTAACTGCACTGTTTTCATTGGATAAAAACTTTCTGCCGGACCAGAACGCTGAAATCATTAGGAAAATTGTAACGGATTTGTGTAATATTCCGCGCAGTGGACAACCTGCCCATGAAGGCGCGCAACTCAACCTTGTTTTATGACTATTCAATTCCCTGAATATCTGGTGTTTGCCAACCCAAATGCTGCCCGCCGTCCACACAAAGCAGCTGCCCCGTCACTGATGGCGCATCCAGGAAGTAGCTCATGGCCCCAACAATATCTGCCGGATTACTGCCGCGTCCTAATACAGTGTTGGCCCGTTGGTGCGCAAAATGTTTCGCGCTTTGACGCGCGCCGATCAATGTCGGCCCCGGCCCGATCGCGTTCACTCGGATACGCGGAGCCAGCGCGCGCGCTGCGGTTTGGGTCAACGTCCAAAGCCCCGCCTTGGCCAGCGTATAGGTCATGAATTCCGGCGTCAGCTTGCGCAGACGTTGATCCACCATGTTGATAATGCAGCCGGTCGAAATCGGTTCTCCCGCCGCGTCAACGCCCGCCGCCGCCGCCTGATCCGCAAAAGCCTGCATCAACACAAACGGCGCGCGCAGGTTGCTGTTATGATGGCGCTCCCAACTCTCCTGTGTTGCGGTATCCAAGCGGTCATAGTCAAACACCGAAGCATTGTTGATCAACACATCCAGCGGTTTACCCAGCGCCTTGGCAGCCGCAGGAACCAGCGCCGCCATGTCACCCTCAACCAGTAAATCTGCCTGCAAAGCCACCGCATTTACGCCCAGCGCCTTTATCTCCGCGACCGTCGCGGCGGCCGCCTGCGCACTGCCGGCATAATGCACCGCCACATCAACCCCGCGCGCGCCCAGCGCCAGCGCCATCGCGCGCCCCAATCGGGTTGCCGCTCCCGTGATCAGCGCCGCATGATACTTCATCCGCGCCCCTTGCAATTACATTTCTCACCCGCCAGATTGAAACGCCCGCATTTGGGGCATTTCTCGGTTGCTTGCACCTTTTTGCGCGATTTCATCTTGGGCATCTTTGGCATCTTGGGAAACCGCAGCTTACCGAACATCCCCAGCACCAGAATAAAAATCAGAAACAGGGTGATAATTTTAACCATGATCTACAACCCAAACCGCGCCCAATGCGCGCGGTCCTCTATGCCGGTCAACACATCGCTTGCCGTGCCAATCCCCAACCGCGAAAACATCGAGCGTTTTTGCCCATGCACCACCAGATTAACCTTATCGCCAAACATCTCTTTCATCTTGGGAACCAGATGCGCCACGCCATCCGCAAGCCCCACATCAATCGCGTCCTGCCCTACCCAGATTTCGCCTGTGAACAAGTCGCGTGTTGCCAGTCGGCCCATACGGCGGCTTTCAATCTGGTCTTTGAAATTCTGGTGAATAACCTTTTGCAGCGCCAGCAAACGCGCCACCTCTTCCGGTTTTTCCGGCCTAAACGGGTCCATCAGGCTCTTGTTTTCACCTTGAGTATGAACGCGGCGCTCTATCCCGTGCTTTTCCAGCAATTCATGAAAACCGAAAGACGCGGAAATCACCCCGATGGAGCCGACAACCGAACTGGCATCGACAAAAATCTTATCCGCCGCACTGGCCAACCAATAACCGCCCGAGGCCGCCACATCCTCGCAAAACGCATAGACCGGCACCTCGGTCTCCTCGGACAAGCGCCGAATACGCGCGCCAATCAAAGACGATTGCACAGGCGAGCCGCCGGGCGAATTAATCGCCAGCGCCACCGCCTTGGGCTTGCCCTTGCGAAACGCTCGCTCCAGCAACGGTGCAAGGCCCGCGTCATTCAGGGGGCTGCTGCCAAAAGAGCCGCCAGAGGCGATCACCCCTGACAGACGGACTACAGAAACAGTGGGGCGGGACCGAAAACGGTTAATAAGACTTTTCATGCAGTTTATTTAAGTGTGATTAGGGTATGGGGCAAGGGGCCAAAGCTAAAACCCTTGCGCCGCAACCCGTCGCACCCTTGCAAGCACAGATCCAGCGGCTTCATGATCCAGCGCGTGCAGGAACAACTGCTTGGCCTCAACCTGATAATCTGGATATTGCCGCGCGATTTCGTAAAAACCGCTATAGGCCCAAGCCCGCAGAAATTTTCTGTCACTTGTCATACAGCCCCGCACAAAATCCAGCGCGGCGGGTAAATGTGTTGGCGACACGGGCATCCAAGCCATAATTTGCAGGATATGCAGCTTGGCCTCCCAATGTCGGGTTTTGGAGGCTTTGGTGAAAATCTTGTCCGCCAATTCCGTCGCAAGCAGCGTCTTTCGGACCTCCAGATCGCGTTTCAGCAACCAAGTCGCGCCGCGTTCAAACTCCCCCGCTGCCAATTCGACAATCCGCGATTGGAACTCTGGGTCGTCACAATACTGCTGGTACATACCCGCAATGACATTGGTGGATTTCATATCCCAATTGGCAAGATCGGTTTCAAGGCTCATAATGCATCCCACAAGCCAAAATGCCGTGCCCCCATCAAAATATCATCAGCCACAAAATGCCCCAACCGCCGCAATTCACCACTTGGGGGCACCAAATCTGGCACCTGCACGACGGTCATACCCGCCGCAACCCCAGCTGGCACACCGTTCTCCGAATCCTCAAACGCGATGCAATGTTGTGGCGCGGCCCCCAACGCCTTGGCTGCCGCCTTGAAAATATCAGGGGATGGTTTGCCGTTGGTCACTTGATCGCCCGCCACAACCGCATCAAACAGCGCCAACAATCCCGTCCTTTGCAATTTTTTCAACGCTAAACTGCTATGGGTCGAAGTCGCCACCGCGCGCGGCAAGCCGATTTGTTTCAGATGGGTCAGCAACTCAACAACTCCTGTCTTGACCGGAATATCCTGCTGTAATTTACCATCGTAAAGCTGTTGCCATTTTCGCTCAAATACTTCCAGGACCAGCCGCCCATTCAGAAAATCTGCCAGCAGTATGCGACCTCGTTTCGCGTCCAATCCAATCAATTGGGGATAGAACGCGGGGTCAAATTTCATGGCGAAAAAATCACACGCCTCCACAAAACTGTCTTGAGACAAGCGCTCTGTATCCAACAGCAACCCGTCCATATCAAAAATCACTGCCGTATATTTCATTCCGCCCCCTGGATTAGAGCAAGAATTACCACGGCAGGGCTGTGTTTTCAATCAACACAGCTTGCAGAGCTAGCGCCTCGGGCTTAAGTTGCAGCACAACCAAAGGCAGCCCGATGAAACCCTTTCTGATCCTGCAACTCCGCCCGGAAACGCCGGTTTCTGACGACGAATATCAGGCGTTCTTGCGCAAGGGGGGCCTGTCCGCCGATCAAACCCACCGCATTCGGCTGGACCAGCAGGAAATCCCTGCTGATCTGGATTTGTCCAGCTACTCCGGCGTTATTGTTGGCGGCGGGCCGGGGTGTATCAGCGACACACCAGCGCAGAAATCCCCGCAAGAAGCGCAGATCGAGATGGCTTGCCTGGGTTTGATGCCCCAAATCACCGAACACGATATTCCGTTTCTGGGGTGCTGTTATGGCATTGGCATTTTGGCACATCATCTGGGCGCAGTGGTGAGCAAAGAGAACTACAGCGAACCCGTTGGGGCAGTACTGTGCCGCCAAGAAACAGATGATCCATTGCTCGCCGACCTGCCACAACAGTTCTACGCCTTCGTTGGCCACAAGGAAGCTGCGCAGCATTTACCTAAGGGCTGTACTCATATCGTGTCCTCCGAAAGCTGCCCCATGCAGATGATACGCTACAAGCAAAACATCTATGCCACCCAGTTTCACCCGGAGGCCGACGGAGCTGGCTTTGAGTTGCGTATCCGCTATTACAAAGACAAAGGCTATTTTGCACCACAAGACGCGGAGCGTTTGATCGGCATGTGCCAAGCGGCAGACGTGTTCGCACCGGAGTTGCTGCTGCGCAATTTTGTGCGCAGATACACGGGCTAGAAGATTGGAAATATCATCAGCACGCGCCGCCTTTTGACCGCGCCACATTTTTTTTCGCCAGCGCCACTGTCAACGGTGCAACCGCACCCTCCAGCGGATCGATGTCATCCAGCGAATCATCCAGAACACCGGCGACAGAACCGCCTTCACGGGCAGCCGTTGGCCCTTATCCCTGTCAGCCGTTCACTTTGTCGGGCGTCAGGAAAGGCAACGCCGATCCGCGCCACCTCTGGCCAGACGTCGCAAGGATCACCCGCGAAATCGCCCCCGAATACGTCTTCTTTGAAAACGTCCCCGGACATCTGTCCCTCGGCTTCCAAGACGTCGCCCGAGACCTTCAGGAAATGGGCTATGGGGTTGCAGCGCGCGTCGTATCAGCGGCGGAAGTTGGCGCATCGCACACCCGTGAGCGGCTGTTCATTCTGGGCCACGCCAACCTGCAAGATGGGCGGCAACCGCGCTTGCGTGGTGCTGAGCCCGCAGGGGTTGGCCTTCAAGAGCGACATGAATCAGACGGGCAAGCAGATCGGCCTCAAGCCACAGGCGCAAGCTTGGACATTGCTCTGGGACCTGCTGGTGGCGACGGGTTGGACCGGAACAACCTTCCGCTCTTCCCACCCATGCCGAGTAGTGTTGCTGAATGGCGAGAAACACTCGAAACTTGGCCCGAGCTTAAACCCTGCCTTTTGCGCATAGATAATGGGCTGGCCAGTGGGGTGGACCGAAACGCGGCAGCCGGTAACGGGGTGGTCCCAATGGCTGCGGCAAGGGCGTGGCGCGAGTTGAGGGGGGTGGTTTAGGACAACATTTTTCGGGTATCAAGTGCGCTACTACTTTCTGCTTTTCACACCAAGGGCGGGTGGCGGTAGATTTCTGCACTGCCAACTAGTATCGGTTCAGTTCTGGCCTACCTGTTTTAAATGCACTAACCTATCTGCCAGAGTATAAAAAATTGTTAGGTTAAAATGATGAACGATGGCGACGAAAAAAGGAAGAATTCCCTTGAAATAAAAAATGGCAGGGGAATTGATGCTGCCCTCGGCGACGTAATCCGTGGTTTGCTAATAAAACCTGCCAAAGAAGCAGGAAACCTGTTTTCAGATGGTATTGGCATACTAAGTGACAAGATGCGCCGTAAGAGGGAAAAGAACTTCGAACTTGGTATGGGCAGTGTCCGAAACACGCTCGAAGATGACAATGTCGATATGAAAGATATTACACCGCCTAAGGAGGAAGAATTGTATCTTCTGATGAATGGCTTATCGTTAACCGATGATTGGAACGTGCGAAAAATGTGGGCTGGCCTCTTCGCAAAGGCACTTGAACCGAATTCTGAGGTGACAGCCGAACGCCCTTTTATCAGCGTTCTGGAAAGCCTCTCTCCCATGGATGCGAAAGTGATTGACTTACTAGCATTCTATCAAAAAACTGAAAGCGGGTTAAAGGAGAGTTTTGTAAAGTTTGAGCCAAAGAGCTATGCGAAGGTCACTCCTGAGGAGAAGGAGCTTATGAATTCGGTTATAGAAACGAATACAGCTCTTCGGCAGGAGGCATTCGAAGCTATCCATCGTAGGGCAGAAAAACTCGACCTTACGTCGATTTCTCAGCCGAGTTGGGCGGAAAATCTCATGAGACAAGGTATTATTGAACGCCCCCCCATTAAACATTTTTGGAATGAAAGCCAGACTTGGTTCGACAAGGTTGAAGAGAACTTGGCTGGTGCCATCCGGAAACTTGACAATAAGTTTGAGCAGATTGAGCAAGATGCAAAGCGCAACTCTACAGAGCCAAAACAGATTTTTACCTCGATCCCGGCTGCATCACAAATGCAATTTGAGATTCAACTTACCGATTTCGGAAAACGTCTCGCCGAGGCTTGCGGGCTATTGTAGTAAAAGTTTTTGTAAATCCTGCTTACCTATTTCAGCTAAAGTATAAATCTGACACTGAGCGTAAGGCCTGCTGGGCTTTGAAATGTTAACGTGGGCTTCAAAAGAGGGTTGGTTGCTTAAAACAACCTTATAAGCACAATTAACAAAAACAGCTCTGCTGCAAATATCCTTGTCATTCACTGCAAATATTCGTGTCGAGCTACACTGGGCCCTATAGTGTAGCGCGGCGCTGGATTTTGGACTGTTGTGAATTACTTTCTGGACAGAAAACCATCACTGATTGGCAGGTAGGTGTTAAAGAACCCTGTTTCTTGAGCTGAAGCCATATGGCAGTCGAAGGCATCGTTGTAGCCTCTAATGAATAGGGTTGCGCTTTGAGCGCTATTTGTAAGACTATCCCAATCGCCCACTGCTTGTGCAATTATTTCCGGTTGCTGATACCTGTAGCCCATATTACCCAGCTGGCCAATGTAATCATCCTTAGTGATGTGAATTTCCATGCCCTATTTCCTTATGTTTCTATATATAGATAAGGATTGAGCGCCATTTATGAAGCGCTCGAAGCTTGCGTTGTTTGCCCTGAATGCGCAATGGCATTGCTCTCCAAATGCGCCTCTACAACAGCCGTCGCCGCTTCAGAAACAATGGCGTTTCCGTAGGCGCGCAGTTGGCCAGCCGAAATAGATAAAATCTGGACAAATGATGGCTTAACTATAACGTGTAGATATTGAGGCATTTGATTCGGAGATTTCCATGACTGAAAAAAAAGACAAAGGCAGATTTGCTGATTTCGTGGACAACCCAAAAGCGGGCGCTCTCAAGGCATTAACCAGTATTACCTCGACACATGCTGAACAGCCCAAGTCCGGCAAGGTTATTATGGCAAAACAAAAGCCCCCGCCCAAACCCAAACGTTAGATCAACAACCTGAGCTCTATTTCAGTTATTTGAGACGCGGGGATATAAGTCAAGGCGACGCCGTAAAATTCATCTTTAACATCCGCCTTGTCCCATTTATCGCCATCTGGTGCGCGAAAATGTGTAATGTATAAAGAAACTGACCCATCTTGCCCATAACAACACGGTCCATGTGGAAGATGTTCATAGGTTTTCAAATAGTCACACATGACTGCAGAACCATCGGTTTTGCGCACGATGATTTGCGTTGGCCTATCAGTTGTTGACGTGCGCATCTGGTCCCACGCAGTCAAAGAGCCGTCAGAAAACGAAACATTCGTTACTCTGAGTAATTTTGAGAACGCGAGCACGCCCCATCTACGCCAAAAGCCAGCTGCTAGGATTGTGCAAAACAAAGCGACCAAAACCGTTACATAATCATGGTTGAAATACCCCGCCATCAGCCCGATAGCTATCTTACTGACGAGGCCAAATGCCAAGCTGAGAAACGTAATATCGACAGCCCTATGATGACTATCAAGGCCAGTGTAGGCGATACGGTAGCCAATGTATCCAGAACCAAGGATTGCAATCGTTTCAAGCGGTAAAGCCAGAAGGCTTTGAACATCATTCATTTTCTTATTCCTCTTCGCTCGAACTTCAGTTTAGTTCGGGTTTATCCCATATTGCTCCCTAGGTACGCCACTATAACAGTTTGCGCCGCTTCAGAAACAATGGCGTTTCCGTAGGCGCGCAGTTGGCCCACGCGGTTGGTAATCCCATAAGCCAGCGGGAATGTTCCGGGTTCAACGGGCCGCCACTTGCCATCCCGGCACAAGAGCCAGTCAGCATCTGCCCAAAAACCGTTAGTCGGGCCGGGGTCAGCGGGGGAAGTGTTGCCGCCAATGCCACGGCGGTTGGCAGGGATATCCCGCCCGTGTTCGGTCGGTTCTTGGTTTGAAAATCCGGCCCCGCTGTCGCATCTGATCGGCGACAGGATGGATATCCCGCCAGCACCACCGCATTCGGCAGGTTGTCTGCTGGGTTGCCCCGCCTCTTTTGCCGCCCCGCACCGCTCTGACCCTTGATGTCGCGGACCACCGCTGTTGGCCAACCTGCCAACCGCGCAAGGTTCGGCAATTCCCGTTTTCCCTTGCCCGCTGAACCGCGCTTGTCGCTGGCCAAGCATGTTGACCAACCCGCCATCTTGGCCTGTTGCGATAAACTTGCCCCTGTCATTCCCGCCGTGATCCCGCTGCCGCCACGCCGCCCGTCTGTTGCCGCTGCCGTCTGCCATCCCCTCGGCAACGAACCACAATCTTTGGCGGATGTGCGGGGCACCCACGCCCGCAGCACAGAGATCGACCGCCCCGACGGCGTAGCCCGTTCCTTCCATGTCAGCCGATACAAGGTCGAACCAAGCGAGGCCGTCTTTGCTTGCAACCTGTTCACCAAAGACGACTGAAGGCTGGCACTTTGCAATGAGGTGGTGCCAGTCGGGCCAAAGGTGCCGCTCGTCATCAAATCCAACACCTTTGCCTGCCGATCTGAAAGGTTGGCAGGGACAACTTCCTGTCCAGACCGGGCGACTATCCGGCCATCCCGCATTTTTAAGAGCCAGCGACCAGACGCCAACACCGGCAAAGAAATGGCACTGGGTGTAGCCTGAAACGTCGTTTGGTGTAACATCGCGGATGTCCCTTTCGTCAACGTGTCCTCGGGCAATCTGCCCAGCGTCAATCAGGTTGCGCAGCCACTGGGCCGCATAGGGTTCGTTTTCGTTGTAATAGGCGGTCATAGGGCGTACCGAGACAGATTGAACCACTTCTTATCTGCTGGTTTTTCTCTGGCAATCCGGCGCTTTGTACCCGCCCGCGCCGCAGGCTTTTCTTTAAAACGATATGTGCGCTGCCAAAGGTCAACAGCAGTAGTTGGTAGGTAGTTACGACCTTTTCTGTCCACCTCTACACGCAGCGCCCCTTTAATTCGGAACCGCCGCCTGATCTTTTTTGCGACTCGCGATAGCAGGTTCATGGCATCTCCCACTTGAAATTCCCAATCAGCAGCTCGCTACGGCCGCCGCGCGCATCATTTGATAGTCCGATAGAATATGAAGTCTGCACCGGTGCGATATTGAAGGCGGCAAATGTCTCGCGAATCTCTGGCACATCATTGATCGACAGCAGGAATTTGCCTTTGATTGATCCCAGCTGCGCCGCCAAACGCACGAAATCGGCGCGCTCGAACATCTGTTTGCCATAGTCGTTTTCACAGCCGAAATAAGGCGGATCGAGATAGAACAACGCCCCTTTGCGATCAACGCGACGGATAAACTCGCTGTAGTCCTGACACAGGATGGTGACGCCGGCCAACCGCTCATGCAGCGCTTCCAGATCAGGTTCCAGCGTGGTGAGATTAAAGCGGGCCGGACGATCAGCGGACACCCCGAAATTCCGCCCCGATATTTTGCCACCAAAGGCCGTTCTTTGCAGATACAGGAACCGCGCGGCGCGCTGCATATCTGTCAGGCTATCGGGATTGAGTTTCACCAGCCGCTTGAAGTTTTCCTGTGTGGTCAGCTGGAACCGCAACAGGTCAAGAAACGCTACATAATGTTCCTGAAGAATGCGAAATAGGTTGTAAACATCACGCCCGGCATCGTTGATAAACTCGGCGCGAGGCCGGATTCTGCGGCGCAGAAATATGCCGCCCATGCCCACAAACGGTTCGGCGTATGTGGTGTGGGGTTGCGCATCTATGATCGCACAAATGCGCTTCGCAAGGTTGCGCTTGCCGCCAAGGTAGGGGGCGACGGGGTTGGTTGGGTTTACGGGTTTACGTTTCATTAATCAGAATCATTTCATGATGCCACTGGGTGCGGCCATATGTATTTTCTGGTCGGCGGGGTGTTGACGTCAATCTATCCCCCGTGTTGCAGGCTGCTGATACAGCCTGTGACCGCCTGCTAGCCTAGCTAAACCGCCCGGCATTCTCGGCCAGATCAGTCGCCAACAACTTGGCAACATCCGCGCCGGACACGCCCAGATCGTCGCCCCACGCGCGGTAAACTGAGCCAAGCCAAAAGCCGTTAAGCCCGGTGTTGGCCCCATCACCAAGCGCGGGGTAATCAGGCGGGCCAGCTATTGCTTGAATTGTGGTGTTGGCCGAGGCGGAACTGTGGATCACAACACCATCGACATAGATCCGCTTTTCAAAGCTGTTGTCTGGCATCTTGACCCACGCGAG
>JAJRPO010000001.1 GCA_024280735.1 Alphaproteobacteria bacterium
GCTCGTCACGATCTGTCTGATCTATGTAAGCGGCCTTTTCATCATTGCCTATGTGGCCGAAAAAGGCGCTGCCGAAGGCAAGCTCAAGTTTTTGCGCTCGCCAGCGGTTTATACCCTGTCGTTGTCGGTCTATTGCACGGCCTGGACGTTTTACGGCGCGGTTGGCTCTGCGGCCCGCAACGGGCTTGATTTTGTGCCTATCTATCTTGGTCCGACCCTGGTTTTCATGGGCTGGTGGTGGCTGCTGCGCAAACTGGTGCGCATCGGGCGCACGCAACGGATTACCTCGATTGCTGATTTGATTTCGTCGCGCTATGGCAAATCCAACGTGCTGGCGGTGATTGTGACGCTGTTGGCCGTGGTCGGCACCACGCCTTATATTGCGCTGCAATTGCAATCCCTGACCCTGAGTTTTTCCGCCTTCACCGCCGGCAGTAGCCAAACCACACCGCCGCCGGAATTTACCGCCTTTTGGGTGGCGGCCGGGCTGGCGGTGTTTACCATTATTTTCGGCACCCGAAATCTGGATGCAAACGAGCGCCACCACGGTGTTGTTACGGCCATTGCGGTTGAGGCCATTGTCAAGCTGGTGGCCCTGTTGTCGGTGGGCATATTTGTGGTTTGGGGAGTTGGTTCCGGCCCGTCGGATATTTTTTCGCGCATGGATCCGGAGTTGCTGAAAGGCGGGCAGATTTTTACGCCACGCTGGGTGACGCTGATGTTCCTGTCGGCCACTGCCATTATTTGCCTGCCGCGCATGTTTCAAGTGGTTGTCGTGGAAAACTCCAACGAAAAGCATCTGGCAACGGCAAGTTGGGCCTTTCCGCTGTATCTGTTTTTGATGAGCCTGTTTGTGCTGCCCATTGCCATTGCCGGGCAGAGCGAATTGCCCCCCGGTGCCAATCCGGATCTGTTTGTGATGACCGTGCCCTTGGCCAAAGAACAAACCTCGCTGGCGGCGCTGGCCTTTTTAGGGGGGTTTTCCTCGGCCACATCCATGGTGATTGTGGCGGCGATTGCCCTGTCGACCATGATGTCAAACCACATTGTTTTGCCTATCTGGCTGTGGCTTAATCAGGCGCGAAACCCCGAAAGCGACGATGTGCGCACACTTTTGCTGCGCTCGCGCCGCCTGTCGATTGGCGGTATTTTGGCGCTTGGGTATTTTTATTATCAATTCACCGGCGGCACCGAGGCGCTGGCCTCGATTGGTTTGATTGCCTTTTTGGGGGTGGCGCAGGTGATGCCAGCCTTGTTGGGCGGAATATTCTGGCAGGGGGCTACGCGCAAGGCCGCCATTGCCGGGATCATTACCGGCTTTGTTCTTTGGGCTTATACCTTGTTTCTGCCCAGCTTTGACGGTGCGTTCATCCTGGATCAGTCCACCATCGCCAACGGGTTGTTTGGCATCGCCGCCCTGCGCCCCTATGGGCTGTTGGGGTTGGATGTGAGCGACCCGTTGGTCCATGCAGTGAGCTGGTCTATCGGGCTGAATTCACTGGTGTTTATTCTGGTGTCTTTGCTGACAACCCCGCGCCCGATCGAGCGGCGCCAAAGTGTTCAATTCGTTAACGTGTATGGGCAGTTCTCCCCCCGCAGCGGCCAAAGCCACAGTGCGGCACCCGAAGATTTGCTGGTGCTGGCACAGCGGATTTTGGGTAGGGAAGTTGCCATGAACCTCTTTAATAAAACGGCAACGGAACAGGGTAAACAACGGGGGTTGCCGGATCCCACCGACAGCTTTATGGAAAAACTGGAGCGCGATTTTGCCGGTTCGGTCGGGGCGGCCACTGCCCATGCCATGCTGGAACAAGTCACCGGCGGCGCGGCAATTTCGGTTGAGGACATGATCGCCATGGCCGATGAAACCGCGCAGATTATGGAATATTCTTCCCGGCTCAAAACCCAGTCCGAAGAATTGCAGCAAACCGCGCAAAAACTGCGGGCAGCCAATGAAAAGCTGTTGGAACTGGGCGCTCAGAAAGATACTTTCCTCAGTCAGGTCAGCCACGAGCTGCGCACGCCCATGACCTCTATTCGGGCGTTTTCGGAAATCCTGCGTGACAGCGACCAGCTGGACCCGGAGAAGCTCAAACATTTTTCCTCGGTTATTCACACCGAAAGCATCCGCCTGACCCGCCTTCTGGATGATATTCTCGACCTCAGCTTTATGGAAAACGGGCGGGTACAGTTACACATGGCAAATGTGGATCTGGCCCATATCATCGACCAGGCTGTCACCACCACGGAAAACCAGCTTGTTGAGCGGAAAATCCGCCTGATCCGCGACCCGCAAGGTGAGACAATCCGCCTGCACACGGACCCGGACAGGTTGGCGCAGGTTATGATCAATCTGGTGTCTAACGCCGCAAAATATTGCGATGCAAAATACCCCGAAATCACAATCACTTGTCGGCAATCGCGAAATGCCGTTGAAATTGACGTGGCGGATAATGGCACAGGAGTTGCAGAGAGTGATGTGGAGCTGATTTTCGAGAAATTTTCCAAACTATCCGGTGGTTTTTCATCGGGGAGTGCCGGACTTGGCCTGCCGATCAGCCGGGAAATCATGCGCAATCTCAAGGGCAGCCTGCGCTATGTGGTTGGAACCCGAGGCGCTTTGTTTCGGGTGCGTTTGCCGCTTCGGGGGTAAAAAAACCAACAATCGCACGCATTGTCGCCTTGCCACCCGCCGTGCAGCGGTTACAATAGACGCTGGTCAATTCAAATTAATACCCGGTTGCAAACACCCGGTCTGGCGAACCGCCGGAAAAATGCCAGGAGCAAACAGATGTCGTGGACTGATGAGCGTGTCGAGCTGTTGAAAAACATGTGGGGCGAGGGCCGCAGCGCCAGCCAGATCGCCAAGGAACTGGGCGGGGTAACCCGCAATGCTGTGATTGGCAAAGTCCACCGTTTAGGCCTGTCCAACCGCGCGACCCCGGCCAAAGCCACCAAGGAAAAAGCGCAAGCCAAAGAGGTCGTGGCCAAACCCAAGCCCAAGGCCCCCCCGCCACCGGCCCCAAAATCAAACGAGCCGATGTCCAACACAAATGCTGTGGTCAAGGCACTGACGATTCCGCCGCGCAAACCGATCATCACAGCGGGCAAACCCTTGCCGCCGCAACCTTCGCTTAACGAAATCAGCCAAGAAGCCTTGGCCAATGTTGCTGTTGTCGAGAAGAAAGCCAAAAAATTGTCGTTGATGGAGTTGACCGAACGGACCTGCAAATGGCCCATTGGCGATCCGGCAACCGAGGATTTTTGGTTCTGCGGTTTGGGTGTTCAGCAGGGCAAACCCTATTGCGAAGCCCATAACGCGGTGGCATTTCAACCGATGTCGGCTCGGCGGGATCGGCGTCGTTAGCACAGGGATGTCGCTGAAACACTTGTTTAATCCTTTGTGGTTAAATAGGATTACACCATGATTTGTTACACCCTTAAATGTTCGGATAACCACAGTTTTGACAGCTGGTTTCAATCTGCTGCTGCCTATGACAAACTAATGGCGGCGGGAATGGTTACCTGTTCGGTCTGTGGTGCATTGGGTGTTGAAAAGGCTGTGATGGCCCCGCAAGTACGCACAAAATCGGCCAAGGAAAAAGCTGCCGGTCCTTTGAGCGCCCCCGCGTCGCCGGCGGAACAAGCCCTGAGCCAGATGCGCAAGATGGTTGAAGCAACCTCTGAAAATGTCGGTGACAGTTTTGCCAGCGAAGCCCGCGCCATTCACGATGGCGACGCGCCAAAACGCTCAATCTATGGTCAAGCCAAGCCCGAAGAGGCCAAGGCCTTGATCGACGAGGGTATTGATGTCGCGCCGCTGCCTTGGGGCAACAAACGGACGAACTAACCGCGCGTGTTTGGCGCGGTTAGATTTTAATATTTGCGTTAAATTCAGCAGAAATTTCGCCGCTTTATGCCGCCTGTTTTTCCATGCGCAGAAAGGTAAACAACCCCATTGGCGGGAATTGTGACTGCTCGCGGATCACCAGATTATCCTGTCCTTGTGTGCGATGAAACTCGAAATCGCTATGCCAGCCCAGAGTGGTTGCAAACGGGGCCATGGCCTTTTCCGCCAAAGACAAAGCGCCTTTGTCGCGGGCAAAATGATTGACAAGAACCACCTCGCCACCCTTTTTGCAAACCCGCGCCATTTCAGAGATAACCTTTTCCGGTTCCGGCACCACAGATATCAGGAACATGGCAACAACGGCGTCAAAATGATCGTCGGGGAAATCCAATGCGCGGGCATCCATCTGGTGAATACCGGTGACATGGTCGAGTTTTTGACCATCCACTTTGGACTGTGCTTTGCGCAACATATCCGGTGAAACATCTATGCCGGTCACATCCAAATGCGGTGCGTAATGTTCGAGCGACAAGCCCGTGCCAATGCCTACTTCCAGCACCCGCCCCTGCAAGGTATTGAGATAGCCAATTGTGCGGCGCCGACCCACAGAGGAAACAGCACCGAAAGTTTTGTCATAAATCGGTGCCCAGGCCCGATACGATTTTAATACTGCCTTCAAATCCAATGTGCCGCCATCCCTTGTTCATTTTGATATTAGCGTTGATATATGTGGTGATTTCACCTTGTTTTCAAGTTGAAATATTGCC
>JAJRPO010000060.1 GCA_024280735.1 Alphaproteobacteria bacterium
CGTGGCACACCACGCGGTTTGTTCGGCAGTAGTGGCTTGATGTTATTGAATTGTTCTTGCGTTAACCAAAATGTCCCAGACATGAAATTCTCCCTGTTTCATACCTTGAATCACAATGCCGTTTATAGGTCTACGCCCTAGAGGTTCAGCCAATATCGCGTTCCGCGCCGCTCGCCGGTGCGGGTCAAAGCGCCTTTGGCGACCAGCCCCCCCAGATCGCGCCGCGCCGTGGCAGGAGCCGTATCGGTAATCGTCATATAGTTTTTGGCGCTCAGCCCACCCAGGAAACCTTCTGGGCCAGCATCAAACAGGCGGATCAGGGCTTTTTCCTGACGTGGATTGAGCTGCCCGCGCAAACGATCCATCATTTTGGTTTTGGCAATCAGGTGATCGATCAAGCTGATCGAATAGGCCTGGGCGTCCAACGCTGTTTGGGCGAACCACAGCAGCCACTCGGTCGCGTCCAGTGATTTGTTGTTCGCATGCAGAGCCGCGTAATAACCTTTTCGCTGCGATTCAATCTGACGCGACAGGGCCAGCAAGCTGGGTTGTCCCAAAGCTTGCGCCATTACTTTTTCGCTGAGTGCGCGTGCGATCCGCCCATTCCCGTCCTCAAACGGGTGGATTGTGACAAAATACAGATGTGCCAGCGCGGCCTTGGTCAGCGCGGGTAAATCGCTGGCCTCAAACCAGGTGATAAAGCGGGTCATTTCCGAGTGCATCAGTTTTGACGGTGGGGCCTCAAAATGAACGACCAATTTTTGAATAGGCCCGGAAACCACCTGCATGGGGGTGGTATGATCTCGGTAACCGCCGATAACTGTAAGATCGGTGCGGCCAGCACAGACCAACCGGTGCCATTGAAACATCACATCATCGGTCAGCGCATCACCGAAACCGTTGAAACACGACACCATTAATTCGGCAATTCCTGCCTCGGACGGGCCCGCTTGTCGGTCTACTTGCAAACCAAATTGGCGACGGACAGAGGATTGAACCGAGGCACGATCCAGATATTCGCCCTCAATTTCTGAGGTTTTCAGGGCCTCATCACTGAGCAGGTCGATTTTGAGTTGTTCTTGTGTTTGTGGGGCCAGATGCTGCCACGCGCCCAGCAGGCGACCCGAATTGAGAAGGAATTTTTCCTCAAGCACACGCAGTTTTGTAGGGTCAAAGCGCCAGTTTGGCCAATCTGCGTCTTGCCAGTTCCAGGGTGTTTGTGGTGTCATGAGCGATAACTTTCCGATATATCGCTCACATTATACCTATTTTGTGAGCGATAACAAGGCTTTCCATCGCTCATGAGGTCAGAGTATGGGTTTTGCGCCCCAACAACAAAGCCGGTCCAAACAGAGCGGCGATCTCCAGAGATATCGCCAGTAACAGCGGCAACAAAATCTGGCGACCGGCCCCGAATAATCCCAATCCTTCAAAGGTGGTGACCATGCGGGCTAGCAGGGCCGAGTTGCCCTGTTCTGCATCACTCATCCGCACGATTTGATTCAGAACCGATTTTGCTTGCGTGATGGTGGTCTGGAATTGTTGTTCCAGATTCGCCGCCACTGGGCCACAGCCGCCACGCGCACATTCCAGCCGCCAAGCAACCTCATCTTGCGCCGCGCGATCAAGCAGTCGGGCATGTTCAGCTTGCAAGGCCATACGAGTTTCTGTCTGGGTGGCGGCGTCACTGTTCATTTCTGCGCCGAGCTGGAATGACGCCGAGAGGATGGAGGTGGATGACAAGATTGAAACTGGCGAAAGCAGTAAGGCGATGGCAATTGAAGCCCCCGCTAACAGATTTTTGCCGCGATTGAAGAAAGCAAAACCAGCCGCTACTAAGAACGGGCGCATTAAATCAAGCGCCATCAGGGCCACCACTAACGCAATCTGGAATTGCCAACGCTCACTCCCTAATTCCCAGGCAAAGCTGGCGTTCAGGGAAATCAAGGCTGCAATAATTCCGAGACAGGCCAGATGACGCAATGAAAGTTGAAACCGGTCAGAAATTGTATCCCAAAGCGTTGGCGCAGAAATAGGTAAGGCGGCAACCTGTGGCATGTTCAGCAAAGGCAACGTTTGGTGTGGCATGCGCATCCGTCCTAGATCGGTCAGCGACCAGAGCGCATTCGCGTCATTATAATCAATCACGCCTTGGCGTTTGAGGAATTGCATCAGGCGGCGCACTAGATCGCCATCATTGGCCTCGGACAGACCAGCCTGTGATAGAGCAGCCGCAAATTCAGTCTTGCTATAGCCGGTCTGAGGCAGGGCAATCAGCGTGGTTTCGACAACGGCGTGCGGGATGGTAATCCCCTTGATTTGGGTTTCTAGTGTTTGTGGCATTGCTTGTACCTCCTGCTACAAAAGCTGTTGCTGGCGGAGCCAGACAATTTGTTGGGTTGAAAGATCGGCGAGATCCTGGATCTCGGGCGGGATGTGAACCGGGCCCTTGGCGGTATTGGCCACGGGCGCGTTCCAATCGAAAATCTGGGCGTTCAAACCGATGTCTGACAGGAGTTTGGTGGCGCGCACCGCCCCCTCGCGCCCAGCTTTGTCACGGTCAAACACCAGGCGGATTTCCTGCACGTTGTGAAAGTGTGCCAGATCGGCCAGCTTATGGGCTTGGACCTCTGAAAGTGCTGCGCCGAAACTGCCAACCACGTTACGCAGACCGGCCTCGTAGGCTTTGGCCACGTCAAACGGACCTTCGGTCAGGACGATGAAACCGGTCTTGGCAGTCTGCTCAAAGGCATCTTCATGCAACCACGGTATTTCTTGAGCGTAGAGTTCGTCCGATTTTCGAAACCCTGGATAAAAAAGGTATTTCGCGTCCGCGTCATCGGTGGTGGCCCGACCCACATGTGACAAGACCACTCGAACCTTTTGGCCACCGGATTTGCTAGTTTCTCGCGCATCGGCCACCTGGAACACGATCCGGCCTTTGAGAGGCGAGCGCCCCTGCGCCAGATACCCGATCCCCAAGGCCGCACAGGTTTCCTCTGAAATTCCGCGCTCTTCCAATCGAGGGTGCGTGTCGCACATGGCAATCAGGTCTTGGCGGATTGGTGCATTGGAGGGCGCTGAAACGGCCTCTGTTTTCTCTGTCACAGCCTTTGTGACAGACCGGCGCACCTTGTCACGCTGCCCTGTGACGGGTTGTGACAAGTCAATCGAGGCATGTGCCCAGCCATTCTCCAGAATAAACCGTCCGGCTTCAAAACAATTGCCGCCCTCAAGTTTCTGGATCAGTTCAATCGCGCCACCGCCCTCCCCAATCGAGAAATCATACCACAGCCCGCCCGGCCCCATGTGAAAACTGGGCGTCTTTTCGACATGGAACGGCGAAAATGCCCACCAGTCGTTTGGTTTGCTCTTGCCTTCAGCCTTGCGCAGCCCCAGCCCACCAAACATCGCCTGCCAATCCACAGAAGCGCGAATCTCGTCTAGGTGTTCCGGCGTCAACCGAACGGCATCGGGGGCAAGTTTGTTCATGAGAGTTGATTGGCATAGGTCGCCCTATCCTTGGCAGGGACGGAGTTTCGCTTAGATCATCCCTGAGGGTACATGGGTCCAAAACCTTGCCAAATCTTATGGCGCTTTGTGCAGAGTGGGGGAGTGGTCGGAATTTTAGCGGGCACAGCCCGAACCCGCCGCGTTTACCCGGCAAAGCCAGACCTTCTCCTCATAGCGGAGCGCAGCGCTAAACAGCAAAGCTGAAACAGGGGGCATTGCCCCCGCAAGTTTGCATGTCTGCACAAACACCCCGGTCGCAGAGCGAACCGAAGTGATTTGATGCGACATACAACTTGCCAAGGGAGAGCCCTTGGATCCCCGAAATTGAGCGGTGATCGAGAAGGCGCGAGAAGTTCTCCAAGTGGAGAGGTTTTCTATTTTCAAAGGGTTAGCTAGAATTGTGGAAAAAACTATAGTAGACACAATACTATGCAAAACGATCTAACATTTATCACCAATGAGGGCGATTCAAACCTACGAGATAGGTTTGCAACGCTTCTAAAATGTATTAGTTCAGACTTCATCTGACACCGCTCCCATTTCAGCGAACTGAATTGGGAGCGGCACGCCCATTGATAAGGGCGATGGTTACCGTTTTGATGGTGGTGCACACCAACCACAAAACGAGGAAACCAC
>JAJRPO010000061.1 GCA_024280735.1 Alphaproteobacteria bacterium
ATGAAAACATGCCCTGCCAGGTGACAGGCGCGAGGATATTTCTCGACCACCAGCGGGAATGTCACGGACGATGTGATACTTCAGTATCTGGAATTACATTCCAAACGGGAACCTACCGGCATCAGCCGGTAGTCGTTCAGTATTTGCTGGTCTGATTGGAAAACGGGGCCTGAATTTGGGTGTGCAAATGGTTCGGTGCTAATTGTTAACGCGCGCCTGTTCGGTGGCCTCGCTGCGCTCGGTGGGTTGGGGGCGGGGGCTGTGTTTTGAATTGCGCTGGCGGCGCTGGCTTTGAGGGGATTTTATTTGCTGAGAGGCGTTTTAGGGACAGTTTGCCCTAAATGCGCCAGTGCAAGTGTAAATGGCGATTCTCCTGAGCCTCAACCCCAAGCCCGAGCAAGCTCGGGTCGGCGGGGCCGAGGGTTGACCCTCAGCAGAATCACCGCAGTTATTTATTGATGTAGTGTAGGTCGGTGAATTTGGCGCGCAGAGCCGCGGTTTCTGTTGCCAGTGTTTGAGGGGTATCAGAGGCCAATGCTTTGGCGAACAGCTCGGCAATAGGGCCGATGTTTTCCACGGTTACGCCGAAACGCACAATTTCGGGGGTGCCAACGCGCAGGCCGTTTAGGTCGCCCTCGACCTCGGCTATCGGCAGGCCGATGCCGCAGGTTAGGAAGCCCGCTTGGCGCAGTTTCTTGGCAGCGGTTTGGCCGCCTCCGTATTTGGCCGCCTTGATGGCGAATTGGTGCGATTGGGTGAAGCCGCCGCTGCCAGAGAACATCGGCACGCCGAGAGTATCTAGGGTGCCCGCGAAGGTTTGCGCCACATCCAGCATCATTTGTGCATAGCCGGCTCCGTGATCGCGCCAATCGAGCATTGTCATGGCCAGAGCGGCGGATTTTCCCGCGTCAAAATTGGCAGTCATGCCGGGGTAGGCGATGGCATCGAGACGCTCGGCAATGTCGGCCTCGTTGCTGACAATCAAGCCACCTGCGGGGCCGCCGAGTGATTTATAGGTGCTCATGGTCATCAGATGTGCACCCTCTGACAAGGGATCCGGCCAGACGCCACCCGCGATGATGCCGCATTGATGGGCGGCGTCGAACAGGAGTTTGGCCCCCACTGCGTCGGCGATTTCGCGAATTTCGCGGACCGGATGCGGGAACAGGTTCAGGCTGCATCCGATGGTAATCAGCTTGGGCCGTACGCGACTGGCCAATGTGCGTAGGCCCTCTAGGTCCACAGTGTAGCCGTCGCTGTTTACCGGGGCTAGGTGAATTTCCAGCCCATACAGTCCGGCGCAGCCCGCCATATGGTGGGTGACGTGGCCGCCGATTGAGGCGGGGGGAACGATGATCGCGTCCCCCGGTTTGCACGTCGCCATGAAAGCAAAGAGGTTGGCGATAGCGCCGGAAGGTACGCGGATTTCGGCGTATTTGGCGTTGAAAACTTCGGCGCATAACTCTGCGGTGATGACCTCGATTTCCTCGATGGCTTCCAGCCCGACTTCGTATTTTTCGCCGGGGTAACCGAGGGAGGGGCGTTCGCTGAGGCCCGCATTCAGGAAGGCGGCGGCGGCGGGGTTTATGGCGTTGGTGGCGGGGTTGAGGTTAAAGCAATCCACCTCGTGTATTTGGCGGTTGTTGAGGGCCAGAGCCTGCAAGCGCGCGGTTGTTTGGGCGCTGGTAAGGGCAGCTGTTTGTGCAGCGTAGCTTTGGATCAATGCTTCGCTGTGGGGCGGGACCCAATTGCGGGATTTCAGGTTGGTCATGGGGGTATCTCCTGTCTTTGCGCAAAGGAAACATAGAAAACAGGATGCGGCAAGTCAGATTTACTGTATGCTAGGCCGAGAAAAACTGAGTCTTATTATGCCGATTATTCCGCCACGCCCCTCTGGCCCCCCGTTGAATGCTTTGCGTGCTTTTGAGGCGGCGGCGCGGTTGGGGGGATTCAAAATGGCCGCGAGCGAGCTGAATGTGACGGCGGGGGCGGTGGCGCAACATGTCAAATATCTAGAGGAGTGGTGCGGGGAGCAGTTGTTTGAGCGCCATGCCAAGGGTGTGCGGCTGACGGGTACGGGGGCGGCGGTTCTGCCGGAATTCATTGCGGCTTTTGATGCGCTCAGTCGGGCAACGCAGTCTTTACGGTCAAAAACACGGCCCAAACAGGTGAATATAGCGGCCTCGCCAAGCATCGCGCAATTGTGGCTGGCACCGCGATTGCCGGAAATTCGCGCGGCTTTGCCCGGGGTTTCGATTTCAGTAACGGCGATGGAAGAACCGCCGAACCTGACCCGCGAACCCTATGATCTGGCAATATTTTTTGAGGAAACAGCACGGCAGGACGTCGATTACCAGTTTGCGGCGGATCTGTTGCTGCCGGTTTGCACGCCAGCTTTGGCACAGGGTTTGGCAGAACCTGGCGACATGGCGCAGGTGCCCTGTTTGTTTGATCTGTCTTGGCCACAAGATTGGGCATTGTGGTTAGAACACTTGCCGCCGAACGCGCGGTTTACGCCGAAAGGGCCAGAATTTTCGCTCTATAGCCTTGCCGTTCAAGAGGCCTTGGGCGGGGCCGGCATTTTGATGGGGCATTTGTCTTTGGTACAGCGGTATTTGGATCGGGGGGAATTGGTCGCGCCTTTTGCCGGGCGTGTTGGTGCGGCGCGATATTTGACGGTCACGCGACGCAGCAATATGGCCGGTGAAATGGCCGAAAATGTGGTAAATTTGTTAACGCGCTAAAATGCGGACAACTGGAATGCCGCTGCTACAAGCTTACGGCATCTTCCTCGGATTTGTGCAGTTCTTCAACGCTAACCGCCACCTCGTTATTAAGAGTGGTCAGTTCTTGTTGCAATCTGGAAATCCGTTCGATTTTATTGCCAAGTATCTTGAGATGACGGCCGCTATCGTCTTGTGGTTCAAATTGTGTGCTACCCTCGAGCAACCAGCCGAGCGGGATGCCCAAAATACCCGAGAGGTGTTGCAATTTGTAGCCGCGCGGGGTGCTTTTGCCGGATTCCCATCGTCGAATTGTTCTAGTTGTCACCCCTACCAGGCGAGCAGTTTCAACCACGCTGTAGTCTTTTTGTGCTCTGGCTTCAGAAATGCGCTGTCCGATACTTGGGTTGCTAGACAAAAGGTTCTCCGATTTTGTTGTTCCTTTGCGGGTTATACAGGGGGTGAAGAATCAGTTCAACAGGGCAAATTGTTGCAGGGTTTCGTTAAAAGTTGGTAAACGTCACCGGCACCTAACGGCTAACCCCAGCTCACTTCGCCCAGAAAAATATACCCCGCACCGTAAATCGTCTTGATAAGGCGCGGATTTTTCGGGTCCTCGCGCAGTTTTGTACGCAGGCGAGACACCCGCACATCCATCGCACGATCAAAGCTCTCGCCTGCCATACCCCCAAGGGTTTCTTGCATATATTGACGGGTTATCAATCGGTTAGGGGCATTTAGAAAAAGCTTTAGAACCTCGCCTTCAGCGTGGGAAAGGGATGTCGTTTCTCCGTCCTCGGCCTGCATTTGAAACAAGTCAAAATCCACATGCCATCCGGCGAAACTTGCGGTGCTGGCCTTTGGGCTGCTGTTTGGTTTGCCGCGCCGCAGCAGGGCGCGGGCGCGGGCGACCACTTCGGCGGGGTCAAAAGGCTTGGAGATGTAATCATCCGCCCCCAACTCCAGTCCGGTGATTTTATCCTGCACCCGTGAACGCCCGGAAATGATGATAATTGCCGCCCCTTGCTCGAGCGCGAGGCGGTGAACAAGGGCAAGGCCGTCTTTGTCGGGCAGGCCAAGGTCAACGAGGCAGATATCCGGTTTGATCCGTTTCAGGGCCGCCTCGAATTCTGTGGCACGGCCAAAACTGGCAGTGCGAAATCCGGCGTCCTCTAGGGCGTTGGCCAGCATTAGGCGGATTTGGGGTTCATCGTCTAGGATGGTGATGAGGGGTGCGGTCATGGGATGGCTGCCTTGAGTGTGGCACTGAGTTGAGCTTGAGAAAAAGGTTTGGTCAGTATATTGAAGCGGGCTTCGGCCGCTTGACGGTTGGGGTCGGATTTGGGCAAGCCGGTCATCATGGTGACAGGGGTTTGCAGGCCGTTTTGCTGCATCTGCGCGATCATTTCGACGCCGGTGATGCCGTCCTCGAGCATGATGTCGGACAGGACGTGGGTGATGCCGGGGACCAAAGCGATTTTCAGCGCCTCGGTTACGTTGTCAGCCTCTAGCACTGTATGACCGATGTCGCGCAACATATTGCGCACGGCGTCGCGGATTTCAGGGATGTCTTCGACCAGCAGGATCAGGCCCGGCTCGAATTCATCACCCGCAAAGTTGAGTGGCAGTTGCAGGGTCACGCGGGCACCTTTGGCGGTGTTTTCAATGCGAACCCGCCCGCCGGAAAGCTGGGCAAAGTCGTAGATCATCGTCAAGCCAAGGCCGGAGCCGTCGCCCTTCTTGGTGGTGAAAAACGGGTCGAGCGCGCAATCAAGGGCCTCTGTGGTGAAGCCGGACCCTGTATCATCGACCTGAATTTCAAGCCATGTATCGCCTCGATTGCGGGCCGTAATGAAAATTTCCCCTTTAATAACAATGGCATCGCGCGCATTCAGGATCATGTTTATCAAGGCGTCCTGCAAAAAGCCGTGATCGAGCAAGATGGGTTTTGTCATGCCGGTGATGGTCAAATCAAGCGTGATACCCTTGGGCAAAGTCGCGGCAGTTAAGGCGCGGACCGTTTCAAAGAGAGTGTCGATTTCAACCGCGCTGATGGCCAAATTACGACGGTCGGAAATGTTGGACAGGCGATCCAGAAGATCCCCCCCCCGCAAGGCGGCAGCTTTGGTGGTGGTGATGATGTCCAGCGCCGCTGCCGGTAGGTTGGGCAGGCGCTCAATCTGGCCTTGGAGGCCCAGAATAATGGTCAGCAAGTTAGAGAAATCATGCGCCAAACCGCTGGCCAATTGGGCTGCCAGTTCTCGTTTACGAGTCTGCATAATCACGGCGCGGGCCTGTGCCTCTGCGGTGATGTCCATCGACAGGACATAGGCACCGATGACGCGGCCTTCCGGTCCCATATCGGGGGTAAAGGCCACCCTGACACGCCGCGCGCCGCCATCCATATCGAACTCGAAAACCGACGGGTCGCCGTCAAATGACCTGTCGAGGTGCGGTTTGATTTTGACGTAGGCCTCCGCCCCGAGTGCCTGTTTTGCCGTCAATCCGACGATGTCGATGGGTCGGTTGGAAATCACCTCGCGTAGGCGGCGGTTGGAATAGGTGTAAACTTCGTCCCGATCCACATGGGCAATATGGGCCGGAGTCATTTCCGTCGTCATGCGGGTGCGGGCCTCGGATTCGGTGAGCTGGTGTTTGGCCTCCTCCAAGGCGCTGATGGTTGCGGCCAATTCGCGGTTGGTTTGGGTCAGTTGTTCGGAACGTCGCAGCAATTGGCCGGATAATTTGGCAGAGTGGGAGCGCAGCAACGCCTCGGATTGTTTTATGTCGGTGATGTCGGTGTAAACTGTGACCCACCCCCCTTGGCGCAAAGGACTGCCTTCGATTGAAATCCAGCACCCGTTGGCGCGCTGGCGCTCAACATAATGTGCCTCAAAATCAAGTGCTTGGTCAATTTTAGATTGCACGAACGCGTCCAAATCCCCCACGTCACCATACTCACCATTCTGCGCCAAATGACGAATGGTTTCATCAAAGGGCGCGCCTGGGGCAACCAGCCGGTCGGGCAGGGTGAACATTTCCTGAAAGCGGCGATTAGACACGGTCAGGCGCAGATCGCTGTCATAAATTGACAGGGCTTGCTGGATCAGGTTCAGGCCTGAGCGCATCATGAGCTGGGTGGTCTTATCGTCCATTCCTTATCGCTAGCACCGTCTGGGCGGGTCTGACTAGGGGGTAAACATGTTGTTACAATTCGATACATTCTTGAAAAATTTGAGAATTAATTGACGGCGAGTGTGCAAGTCGACCTAATGGCGTAGGGAATCACGTTTATGCGTGATGAATGTTGGCGAGGGCCGACACACTGGGAGGATTGCTGCGTGGCCAAAATGGAAGTGCTAGACGTTTCTTTAGACTCGTTTCCAAAACTGTTGGCGCGCAATGCCACCAAATTCGGCAACCGCCCTGCGTATCGTGAAAAAGAATACGGCATCTGGCAGACCTGGACTTGGGCCGAGGTGCGCGCCGAGGTTGAGGCGCTGGCGCTGGGGTTTCTGGGTTTGGGCATGGAGAAGGGCGACCATGTGGCCATTGCGGGCCGCAACCGGCCACATTTCTATTGGTCGATGTTAGCCGCCCAATATGTTGGTGCGGTTCCGGTGCCTGTCTATCAGGACGCGGTGGCCGAGGAGATGGCCTATGTGCTGGATCACTGTTCCGCCAAATTCGCCATAGTAGAAGATCAGGAACAGGTTGATAAAATTCTGGAGATCGAGGAGCAGGTCCCAGGCTTGAAACATGTGATCTATGTGGACCGTCGCGGTTTGCGGAAATATGACCACACCACGCTGCACGCTTTCGCCACCATTCAGGAAACCGGCCGTGCGAAACATGATGAATACCAACCGGAATTGGACAGCCGTGTGGCAGCAGCGGCACCGGACGATACTTGTGTGATGCTTTATACTTCCGGCACCACGGGGCGCCCCAAGGGCGTTGTGATGTCGAATTATAATATGCTGATGACGGCCAAAAACTCCTGCGAGTTTGATAATCTGAACGAGACAGACACCGTTCTGGCCTATTTGCCAATGGCGTGGGTCGGCGATTTCATTTTCTCAGTGGCGCAAGCGATGTGGACGGGGTTTTGTGTGGCATGCCCTGAAAGCCCCGAAACCATGCAACATGACTTGCGCGAAATTGGCCCGACGTATTTCTTTGCGCCGCCTCGGTTTTTTGAGGGGTTGCTGACCAGCGTTATGATCCGCATGGAAGATGCCGGTGATTTCAAGCGCAAGATGTTCCACAAATATATGGACCACGCGAAAAAGGTGGGTCCAGAATTGCTGGATGGCAAACTTGTGTCAGGCAGCGATAGGTTGCAATACCTGATCGGCAAGGCACTGGTCTATGGCCCGTTGCTTAACACGTTAGGCATGTCCAAGGTGCGCGTCGGCTATACCGCGGGCGAGGCGATTGGGCCGGAGATTTTCGAGTTTTACCGCTCGCTCGGGATCAACCTGAAACAGCTTTATGGCCAGACCGAGGCTTGTGTTTACATCACCCAGCAACCGGATGGCGAAGTGCGCGCCGATACCGTTGGCGTCCCTAGCCCCGGCGTTGAAGTACAGATAGCGGACAGCGGCGAGGTGTTTTACCGCTCACCGGGCGTATTTCAGGAATATTACAAAAACCCGGAGAGTACGGCGGATACCAAGGACGCAGAGGGTTGGGTTGCCACGGGGGACGCGGGTTTCTTTGATACGGACACTGGTCACTTGCGGATTATTGACCGCGCCAAAGACGTGGGTAAAATGGCAGGTGGGGCGATGTTTGCACCCAAGTTTGTCGAGAATAAGCTGAAGTTCTATCCCGATATTCTGGAATGTGTGGTGTTTGGCAATGGTCGCGACAATTGCACCGCCTTTATCAACATTGATCTTACGGCGGTGGGCAATTGGGCGGAACGCAACAACATTGCTTATGCGTCTTATCAGGAATTAGCGGGGCATCCCAAGGTTTTGGATTCTATTCAAAGCCATGTAGAGGCCGTGAATAAATCGGTGGCGATGGATGAAATGTTGTCGGGCTGCCAAATTCACCGTTTTTTGATCTTGCATAAGGAATTGGACGCGGATGACGGAGAATTGACCCGTACGCGCAAAGTGCGCCGTGTGGTGATCGAGGACAAATTCAAGGTGCTGATTGACGGCCTTTATGACGGCTCGGACAATGTGTTTATCGAGACCGAAGTGACCTATGAGGATGGCCGCAAAGGCTCGATCTCGGCCACATTGGAATTGCGCGACGCGGCTGTGGTGCCGGTGAATGTTAGGATGGCTGCCGAATGAACCCGTTTACGATGGCAATCCTGATTACGGCGGCGGCAATTGTCGGATCGTATTTGATCGGCAGACGGATGGACGAGAGAATAAGCACAGGTGTGGCTGCTGGTTTGGGTGTCATGGCGGCCTACGGGTGGAAATTCCACCTCGGCTTTACAGATGCGCTCTCGGTCAGATCTATGATCGTTGTCGTGTTGGGCGTGCTCATTTGTGGCAGTGTTGCAAGATTGGGGCGGAAAGCGAAATGAATACGATGGAAACATATACCACCCCCGACGGGCGCACCATTGGCGGGCCTGTTATGGAGATGAAGAATATCACCCTGCGCTTTGGCGGCGTGGTGGCGATTAAAGACATTTCCTTTGACATCCGCGAGGGTGAAATTCGCGCGATTATTGGGCCGAATGGGGCGGGGAAATCCTCTATGCTGAATGTGATGAACGGGTTTTATCATCCGCAAGAGGGTGAAGTGTTTTTTCACGGCAAGAAACGCGGGCCGTTGCGGCCTTATCAGATTGCGGAGCAGGGCGTGGCGCGGACCTTTCAGAACATCGCTTTGTTTAAGGGCATGAGCACGCTGGACAATATCATGTGCGGGCGGTTGACCCATTCCAAGACAAGATTCCTGAGCCATCTTTTGTGGAAGGGCAAGGCCGAGGCTGAGGAAAGCGCCAACCGCGAGAAGGTTGAGAAGATCATCGATTTTCTGGAAATTCAAACCATCCGCAAAACCCCGGTGGGGCGGCTGCCTTACGGGTTGCAAAAACGGGTAGAGCTGGGCCGCGCGCTGGCGGCAGAACCTTCGTTATTGTTGCTGGATGAACCGATGGCCGGTATGAACGTCGAAGAAAAAGAGGACATGTCCCGCTTTATTCTTGATGTTAACGACGAATTTGGCACTACAATAGCACTAATCGAACATGACATGGGCGTGGTGATGGACATCGCCGACCGCGTGGTCGTGATGGATTACGGCAAGAAAATCGGCGACGGCACCCCTGCCGAAGTGCTGGCCAATCAAGATGTGATTGATGCCTATTTGGGGGTGGCGCATGACTGATATGAACCCCTCAACCATCTCCCACCCGCCCGCCCCTATGGTCTCGGGGTTCATTGGGTGGTTGGCTGCGAGTATTTGTATTACATTTCTGGTTTTTGGCTCGGTGGCCAAGGCGTCCGAGATGAATGACTTTAAAGATTTCTTTGAGGCACGGTGCGTTGCTGCTCATCTAAATGGCGGCAAGGTGGATGTATCTGGGCTTACCAAAATGAGCAAAAAAGAAGCCAAGGAACTTAGAGAGGGCGGCCGAGCAACTATTTACTCTCGGGGTGGCCTGACCCAACCTAAGTTGGTGATTGAAAAAGGTGATTTCCATGGGCGAAACACGCAATGCACGATTATTTACCACAATGCCAATCTTAAGGAGATAGAGCGTTACCTGACAACTTGGCATCGTAATTCAACGAATTTCAGAGAAGTGAAGGAACTCGCTGGGAGTAATAGTGAGACTTCGATGCGTGCCTTTGATAACAGCGGAACCGGTTTGAAGCCGATATTTATCATTTCTGTTATCGTTCCATTTCTCAAGCATATCAACTTGTCGGTTCAGTCCGATACAAAACTGAAGGCGGTAAACCAATGAGCGCTGGTTTCTATTTCGGGGTCGAAGTTTTCCTCAATGGCTTGATGTCGGGGGTGATGTATTCGCTTGTGGCACTGGGCTTTGTGTTGATCTTCAAGGCCTCTGGTGTTTTCAATTATGCCCAAGGGGTGATGGCACTATTTGCCGCCCTGACGCTGGTGGGTGTGCAAAGCGGACAGGTGCCCTTTGCGCATCTGATCAACGCTGTGTTTGGCACCAATGTGCAGCACTTCGGCTGGGAGGTACCGACCTTCTTTGCCTTGCTCATCGCGCTGGCGGTGATGGTTCTCTTCGCCGTTCTGGTGGAGAAATTCGTACTCAAACACCTTGTAAATCAAGAGCCTATCATCCTGTTCATGGCCACGATTGGGCTGGCCTACTTCATGGAGGGTTTCGGCGATCTGATGTGGGGGGCCGAGATCAAAAAGCTGGATGTGGGCATCCCACAAGGGGGTAATCTCTGGATCGAGGAAAGCACGGCATTCCTCGGCGGCGATGGCTTCTATGGATTCTACCTTGATACACTCGACATCTATGCTACTGTGATTGCTGCCATATTGGTAACATCCCTCGTGCTGTTCTCAAAATACACCAAAACTGGCCGTGCCCTGCGCGCGGTTGCCGATGACCACCAAGCGGCCCTGTCCGTGGGCATCAGCCTGCGCGCCATTTGGGTGATCGTCTGGGCAATCGCGGGCTTTGTGGCGCTGGTTGCGGGCATCATGTGGGGCAGCAAATCCGGCGTGCAATTTTCGCTGTCACTGATTGCATTGAAAGCGCTACCGGTGCTTATTCTGGGTGGCTTCACCTCGATCCCCGGGGCAATCGTCGGTGGGCTGATTATCGGGGTCGGCGAGAAGATGTTCGAATTCCTGATTGGTGCACCATTCCTTGGCGGCGCCACCGAAAACTGGTTTGCCTATATGCTGGCACTTATGTTTCTCGTCTTTCGGCCACAAGGTCTGTTCGGCGAGAAGATTATTGAGAGGGTTTGATGGACAAACTATACCCCCTTTACCGTATAATGCCCGCATTGTTGCTAATCTACGGAGTGGTAATGACATTCTTCGGCATGCTTGAACTCAGAATTACTGGAAACCAGGCATGGCTTGCTGGAGATACCAGTTACGAGGTTAGGATGCTGTCCTATATAGGTGCGGCTCGTGCTTTCGACCCGCTGTTTTTTTTCGGAGGGCTTGCAGCAATTGTTGCGGCGCTCGAACACCGATTGAAGGATGACAAATAGATGTTTTACCGCGAAGCAGGTGACTTCACCACAAACTATGCTGAAGACAACCAGACTTTCCCGATCCGGCTGGACCGGATGGGATATTACGCAACGATGATCGTCGCCTTTTGTGTGGTGCCGTTCTTTATCAATGACTATTGGGCCAGCGCTGTGCTTTTGCCGTTCCTGATCTACGCAATTGCCGCCATCGGGCTGAATATTTTGGTGGGCTATTGTGGGCAGGTCAGCCTTGGGTCTGGTGGTTTTATGGCTGTGGGGGCTTATGCGAGTTATAAGCTGATGACCTCGTTCCCTGATATGTCGATGATTATCGTGGTGCTGCTGTCGGGGTTGATTACCGCAATGGTTGGGGCGGCATTTGGCTTGCCAAGCCTGCGGATAAAGGGGTTCTATCTTGCTGTTGCCACACTGGCCTCGCAGTTCTTTCTGGTGTGGTTGTTCAACAAGGTGGCGTGGTTCTACAACTATTCCGCCTCGGGCCAGATCAATGCGCCAGAGCGCACTGTATTGGGCTTTGTAATAACCGGGCCAAACGCTGCACCGGCTGTGACCTATCTGTTCTGTCTGGCTTTTGCGGTTGGGCTGGCGTGGCTGGCACGCAATATGACACGTTCCAACACAGGACGCCGCTGGATGGCGATCCGCGATATGGATATTGCGGCGGAAATCATCGGGGTGAACCCGCTAGGAGCCAAATTGAGTGCCTTTGCTGTCAGTTCATTCTACATCGGTGTCGCGGGGTCGTTGATGTTCACAGTCTACCTTGGCGCGGTTGAGGTGGGCGAGGCCTTTGGGATTACCAAATCATTCCTACTGTTGTTTATGGTGATCATTGGCGGGTTGGGGTCAATCTTTGGTTCCTTTGCCGGCGCTGCCTTTATGGTGCTGTTTCCGGTGTTGCTGAAGAATGTTCTGGTGGGCCAATTGGGCTGGGCCACGAATATTGCAGCCCATTTTGAATTTGTGATTGTTGGGGGATTGATCGTGATCTTCCTGATCATGGAACCTCACGGCCTTGCCGCTATCTGGCGGGTTGTAAAGGAAAAACTACGTCTATGGCCTTTCCCGCATTAGGGGGAGGTAGTCTAAAACTTGTCGAAACATGTTAGGGAGGAAAATTAACATGAAACTGACTAAAATAGCAGCAATCGCTGCCGCCGCGATGACCGTGGCAAGCCCGGTGCTGGCGGACCTTGTGTTCCCATCACTAAGCTATCGTACTGGCGCATATGCGGCGGGTGGTATTCCGTTTGCTGATGGCTATGCGGATTACATGACAATGCTGAACGAGCGTGATGGCGGTATCGGTGGTGTTATGACTAGGGTCATTGAATGCGAAACTGGCTTTAGCACCGAAAAAGGTGTGGAGTGTTACGAATCCACCAAAGGTGAAGGCGCGCTTGTTTATCAACCGCTGTCCACTGGCATCACTTATCAGCTGATCCCGAAAGCAACCGCTGACGGCATTCCTGTGCACTCCATGGGTTATGGCCGCACGTCTGCGGCTAACGGCAAAGTGTTCCGCAATGTGTTCAACTATCCAGTGAATTATTGGAATGGTGCATCCATCGCGGTGAACCACCTGTTGGACATCAACGGTGGTGACATTTCAGGCAAGAAAGTTGCACTGATCTATCACAACTCTGCTTACGGCAAAGAGCCAATCCGCACGTTGCAAGAACTGGCGAAAAAGCACAGCTTTGAATTGACAGAACTGGCCGTGGATCACCCGGGCCAAGAGCAGAAATCACAATGGTTGCAAATCCGCCGTGAACGTCCTGACTATGTTCTGATGTGGGGCTGGGGTGTTATGAACCAAGTCGCCATTCAAGAAGCTGCAAACATCCGTTTCCCGATGGAGAATTTCATTGGCGTTTGGTGGTCCGGTGCGGAAATTGACGTGCTGCCATCAGGCGATGCTTCCCATGGGTACAAAGCCTTGGCCTTTACCGGTGTGGGTGCTGACTATCCGATCTACGCGGAAATCCAGAAATATGTTGTGGATACAGGCAAAGCTGCGGGTGACGGCAATCAACTGGGTACAGTGATCTACAACCGTGGTCTCTATGCGGCGATGCTTGCTGCGGAAGCTGTGCGTAAAGCGCAGGAAATCTCCGGTAAAATGCAAATCGTTGCGTCAGATATGCGTGATGGCATGGAAGCGCTGGAAATCACCGAGGAACGTATGACAGAGCTGGGCATGCCTAACTTTGGCCCAACGTTCAAAGTGTCCTGTGAAAACCACGGTGGTCCAGGTACTGCTGCGGTTGCGCAATGGGATGCGGGCGCTAAAAAGTGGAACCTGATCACAGATTTCGCATCCTCTGACATGAGCGTTATCCAGCCTTTGATCGATGCGGATTCTGCCGCTTATGCTGCAGAAAACAACATCACACCAAATTGCAACTAAGCGTTGCTAAGAAAAAGGTTTGGGCCAAACGCTGGCCCAAACCGCAAGATAGAACCTTAGGAATTCGCCATGTTTGACGCTGCCAAAACCGAGACATTGCTTGAAGTCAACAACATCGAGGTGATTTACAATCACGTTATTCTGGTGCTGAAGGGTGTTAGCCTGTCGCTTCCAAAGGGTGGTATAATCGCGTTAATGGGCGGCAATGGGGCGGGTAAAAGCACCACGCTCAAAGCGATTTCTAACTTGCTACTGTCTGAGCGGGGCGTTGTGACCAAAGGCACAATCCGTTATCGAGGCGATGCAATTGCGGGCCTTTCACCGGCCCAGTTGGTGCGGCGCGGGGTTATTCAAGTGATGGAGGGACGCCATTGTTTTGAGCATCTGACGGTTGAGGAAAACCTGATGACGGGGTCTTATACCCGTAAGGCGAGCCGCGCGGAACTGGCGCAAGACCTTGAAATGGTTTATAATTACTTTCCACGACTGCGGGAGCGGCGCAAAAGCCAAGCGGGTTATACATCCGGTGGCGAGCAACAGATGATCGCCATTGGCCGCGCGTTGATGGCACGTCCTGAAACCGTTTTGTTGGACGAGCCGTCCATGGGACTGGCCCCGCAATTGGTTGAGGAAATCTTCCAGATTGTGAAGGCTTTGAACGAGAAAGAGGGCGTGTCGTTCCTGCTGGCCGAACAGAACACCAATGTGGCTCTGCGCTATGCCCACTATGGGTATATTCTCGAAAGTGGCCGTGTGGTGATGGATGGTCCTGCCGCCGAATTACGCGAGAATCCCGATGTGAAAGAATTCTATCTGGGTGTTTCCGAAGAAGGCCGTAAATCTTTCCGCGATGTGCGCAGTTACCGCCGCCGCAAACGTTGGCTGAGTTAGTCTAACAATCTGAATTATCCATAATTTCACAGGCTTTCGCGTGAATGCCCTGAGACCCGCAACCAAATTTTCCCCGAAAGGGCCGACAGATGGCAAGTTTTTATGACACGTTGGAGACCCGTTCAACGGATGCGCGCGAGGCGGATTTTTTGGACGCTTTGCAAAGGCAGATCACGCAAGCCCGTGCTGTTGCAGGGGCCTGCAATCTGGAAGGACCAGAGTTGCGGAGCCTTGCAGATCTGGCGGGTTATCCGGTGCTGCGCAAATCCGAGTTGGGCAAATGGCAAAAGGAAAATCCACCCTTTGGTGGCTTTGCCGTGACCAAACCCGCCCATATTTTTCAATCGCCCGGTCCGATCTATGAGCCGGGGCAAACCAGCCATGACTGGTGGCGCATGGGGCGATTTCTGCATGCGGCGGGGATTACCAGCGATGATATTGTGCAGAACTGTTTTTCCTATCATTTCACCCCTGCGGGCCTGATGTTTGAAAATGGCGCCGCGGCAGTGGGGGCCACGGTTTTCCCTGCGGGCACAGGCCAGACGGAATTGCAGGCGCGTGCGGCAGCGGATATTGGTATTACTGCCTATGCGGGAACGCCGGACTATTTGAAAGTGATCCTCGACAAGGGCGCGGAGTTGGGGTTGGATTTGAGCAAAATCACCCGTGCAGCCGTGGGCGGCGGGGCATTGTTTCCCAGTTTGCGGGCCGAGTATAAGGATCGCGGAATTTCGTGCCTGCAATGCTATGCCACCGCCGATCTTGGCAATATCGCCTATGAATCGGACGCGATGGAAGGCATGATTATTGATGAGGGCGTGATTGTTGAAATCGTCACACCGGGCACGGGAAACCCCGTTGCCGTTGGGGATGTTGGCGAGGTTGTTGTAACCACGCTGAACCCTGATTACCCGTTGATCCGCTTTGCGACCGGTGATCTGTCAGCAGTGATGCCAGGTGTCAGCCCGTGTGGCCGCACAAACCAACGCATCAAGGGTTGGATGGGGCGTGCGGACCAGACTGCCAAAATCAAGGGGATGTTTGTGCGCCCCGAACAAGTCGCTGCCTTTGTGGCGCGCCATCCAGAGGTGGCCAAGGCCCGTGTCATTGCTTCACGCGTCGGTGAAGCCGATGAAATGACCGTTCAGGTTGAAACAAATGCAGAAAATATTGCGGAAATGGAAAATTCCATCCGGGAAATCTTGAAACTTAGGGGCAAAGTGGTTTTAAATTCGCTTGGCACACTGCCAAATGATGGTATCGTCATAGATGACCAGCGGAGTTACGAGTAACCGCTGGCAATAGCGGAGGAATTTTTATGGGGTTTCGTAAATTGCTGCTGGGCACGGCGGCTGTTTTTGGCCTGTCTACCCAAGTCGTTCTGGCAGAGGATATTGCCCTGATTGTCGGCACAGCCAGCTATCGAAACTTTGCTGATCTAGTCGATGCCGAGACGGTTTTGAAGACAAGCGATGCTTTTCAAAAGGCTGGCTTTCGGGTGATTGCCGTGCAGGATGCAACGGTTGCAGGTTTGCAAGGTGCAATTGCCGAGTTGGAGACCGCCCTGAGCGACGCGGGCCGCGTGGTTGTGGTTTTGTCCGGTGGGTTCTTGAACAGCGGAACAACCACCTGGTTTGCGCCAATGGATCTGCGCTCGCCATCTTTGTCAGCGGTTGGGTTTGAGGGGCTTTCGGTTCAAGCGGTACTGGGGTATCTGGCACAAAAACCTGGCGGGGCGGCGTTATTCTTGGCCTCGAGCGGTACGCGCGGCCATGATGGGTTGGTTGCCAAAGGTATTGGTCCCATTAGGGCACCTCAGGGCGTTATGGTTGTCAAAGGCACCCCCGCTGAAATCACCGAAGCCATCAACAACCAGTTTCTTGTTCCCGGGCGTTCGACTGCGGATGCGGTTCGTTTGACCGAGGGCAGCATTACTGCTTTCGGTTATGTCTCGGAACTATCCACCTTGATGCCCACAGACGGGATTGTTTCCGGGCTATCCGAGGCGGAATTGCAAATATTGGAGGAGGCCGCCTATTGGAAGGCGGTTCTGGAGTTGAGCACAATCGGTGGCTTTAACGCCTATATACAGCATTACCCAAATGGTGAATTTGTCGAGGGGGCGAGTGCGCGAATTCAAGCGATTGAGGACGCACGGCCCAAGTATACGCCTGAGGAGCAAGTAGAGATTGATTTAAATCTGACACGCAACGATCGCAGTCGGGTGCAAGAGCAACTGTCGTTTTTGGGGTTTGATACCCATGGCATTGACGGGCTGTTTGGCCCCGCCACAAGGGGCGCGCTGACCCGTTGGCAATCGCAGAATGACCAAGAGGCGGTTGGATTTTTGACAGCCCAGGACATGCGGAAAATGCGCGCGCAAGCCGAGCGGCGGGCCAAGCGGTTGGCGCTGGAAGCCCAGAGCCTGCGGCAAGCTCAGGAGGCAGCCGACGCGGCGTTCTGGCAATCAACAGGTGCCAATAACAAAGAGGCAGATCTGCTCGCCTATATGCGCAAGTACCCAAATGGGCTGTATGTGGAATCCGCTAAATCTGGCCTGAAAGAGATCGACGCCCGAAAACGCACCAAAGCTTTGGCCTCCGAGACAACGAAATGGGATGCAGCGAACACTGCGAACACCAAGAAAGCTTATCTGAGCTATCTGGAGGTCTTTCCGAATGGCACGTTTGCCGATGTTGCCCGCGCCCGCATTGCAGAGATCGAAGTGCGTAAGGCGCGCCGTGCCATTGTGCAGGCGGCCAAAGTTGAAGAAGGAAAACTGCCGCTGAATCAGGGCATGCGACTGTTGTTAGAACAGCAATTGAAAAAGCTGAAACTGGGGCCGGGGGATGTGGATGGCATCTTTAACCCGGAAACCCGCAAGGCAATTCGGCGCTACCAACGATCGCGCGGATTGGAAGTCAGTGGCTTTCTGACCCGCTCTACGGTGGTTCAGTTGATGGCGGAATAGACCGAGAAGGCACAAAAAAGGCCGCGATGGAAATCGCGGCCTTTTTTGTGTTCTTTAGGAAATTAACCCTGACGCGCCTTGAAACGCGGCTGGGTTTTGTTGATCACGTATACGCGGCCTTTACGGCGAACGATGCGGCAATCACGGTGGCGCCCTTTGAGGGAGCGGAGTGAGTTTTTGACCTTCATGGCCTTCTCCTTTAACGCGGCGCCGCAGGTTTGCGCCAGCTAGTGTTTCTACAGGCCCACTTCCGAGGAAATGGTGGGCGTAACTGGGATTGAACCAGTGACCCCTTCGATGTCAACGAAGTGCTCTCCCGCTGAGCTATACGCCCGAATCTCAGTGCTACTGTTGTTTAGACAGTATTCGTGTTTGCGTCGTATAAAAGGGTTCTGCGTTGTGTTCAAGGGGTTTTGCAAATCAAAAACGTCTCTGGCCCCTGTGAAACCGGAATTCACCCTAAGGGCGGCTGAATTCTGGTGTGTGCTTTGTCAAAGTAAACTGGAAACGCCTAACATGTCGCGCTATGTTGTTTTCTTAAGGAAAGAAAATCAATGATTCCCAAAGACTTCTATTTGCATCTGCCCGAAGAGATCACAACAGGGGTTGTGTTTAGCTCACCGCACAGCGGGCGGGACTATCCGGCAGAGATGTTTTTGGCCTCGGAGTTGAGCCGTGAACATATGCGCAGTTCCGAAGATGCCTTTGTGGATGAGCTGTTTATGGCTGCAACCACGCACGGCGCGCCTTTGCTCGCGGCCTCGGCCCCGCGTGCATTTGTGGACCTGAACCGTGGCGCGAGCGAGCTGGATCCAGCCTTGATCGAGGATGTGCGCACCGTGGGCCTTAACCCGCGGGTGAATTCCGGCCTTGGCGTCATTCCCCGTGTGGTGTCAGAGGGGCGGGTGATCCGGCAAGGCAAGATCAGCAAACGAGAGGCCGAGGACCGTTTGCAGCGGTATTATTACCCCTACCATGCGCAATTGCGCGAATTGCTGGAAACCTCGCGCAAGGCATTCGGGCAGGTATTGTTGATCGATTGCCACTCGATGCCGCATGAGGCTCTGGCCAATTGCCGCCGTATTTTTGGCAACACGCCAGAGGTTATTCTGGGGGATCGTTTCGGGTCCTCTTGTGATCCGGAGATTGTTGATCAGGTTGAGGCGATATTCGCAATGGCGGGGTTTAGAACCGCCCGCAACACACCCTTTGCCGGTGCCTATATCACCCAGAATTACGGGCGGCCCAGTTCCAATCAATATGTAATGCAAATCGAAATTGATCGCAGCCTTTACATGAACGAGGCGCGGGTGACCAAACGGGATGATTTCGACGCAGTGCAGGTGCGCCTGTCAGGTGTGATTCGCAATATTTGCGATTTGGGTCGCTGGCCAATGCAGGTGGCCGCACAATAAACCTACCTCAAAGAGCGCCCCTTTAAGATCGCATCTTTGCCAAACCGTTCGCGGATTTTGTCAGTTGCCCGTTCGGCCTTGGCGCGTTTTGCGGCGTCTTGTTCCAGCAAGTCCATAAATTGGTCGGCGCCTTCCGGGGTCTCCAGATGGCTGATGCCGACACCAATCAGGCGGAACGGGGCCTTGTCGATCACAGTTTCCAGCATGGCGCGCGCAGCGGTGTATATCCGATCGGCAATCTGGGTAGGTTCGCGCTGGGTGATACGCCGCGTCAGGGACTGGTGGTTGGATTGTTTGACCTTGAGCGTTACCACACGCCCCGCCCAGTTTTTGGCCTTGGCGCGGTCTGAAACCTGCTCGGCCAACCGCCAGATATACCCGTCCAGCCTATCAATATCGGTGATGTCCTCTAGGAATGTGGTCTCTTTGGAAATGCTTTTGACCGGCGCGCGGGTGGTGATCCGGCGGGTATCTTCGCCGCGTGACAAATACCACAGGCGATCGCCCATGGTGCCATAACGCGCGCTCAGGTCTTTGCGTTCGCGGCGGCGCAGATCGGCAAAGGTGCGGATGCCATCACCGTGTAATTTCTTTTGCATCACGGCCCCCACACCCCATATTTTCTTGATCGGCAGGGGGGCCAGATAATCAGCCGTTTCCGCCGCGCCAATCACCGAAAACCCGCGCGGTTTATCCATATCGGAGGCCAGTTTAGCGAGGAATTTATTGTGCGACAGGCCGACGGAACCACTGATGCCCAGCTCATCCTCCATTTGTTTCACCATACGCGCCAGCAACAGGGCAGGCGGCATGCCATGCAGTTTTTCGGTGCCGGTCAGATCAAGGAATGCCTCGTCCAATGACAGCGGTTCCACTACGGGGGTCAGGGCGTGCATCATTTCGCGGATGGCGGCGGAAACCTCGACATAGACCGACATGCGCGGCGGGACAATTACGGCCTCCGGGCATAGTTTTTTAGCCTGAAACATCGGCATGGCGGAATGGACGCCGCTGATTCGGGCGATGTAGCAACAAGTCGAGACCACGCCACGTTTTTCGCCGCCCACGATTACGGCTTTGTCGCGCAATTCGGGATTGTCGCGTTTTTCGACCGAGGCGTAAAAGGCGTCACAATCCATATGGGCAATCGACAGGTCGTACAATTCGCCGTGCGCCAACACTCTGGGTGAGCCGCAGTTGGGGCAGCGGCGCACAGCGGGGCATTGTTTAAGGCAGTCACGGCAGAAAGTGGGCATCGGCATAGGTGCCTTATTTCAGGAAATGCCCACCGATACCAGCCAGACTGGAATAGGAGAACGCCGGTTTTGGACAAGACCTGTCAGCAGGAAGAATTTGTAGCTTGTCCTTGGCTGACACCTGAAACATCGGGGCAGGGTTCTTTTGGAGTTTAGAAAAAATGAATCATTGGTCGGATTTAAGGTCCGCCAATATATCAACGACTGCCTGACGTGGATTGGCCGCCAGAATAATCGGCCTGCCAACCACGATATGATCGGCCCCGTCATCAATAGCCGCGCGCGGCGTTGCAATACGTTTTTGATCGCCTCTATCGGCACCGGTTGGGCGCACGCCGGGGGTGACGATCAGCTTGCCTGCGGCCTCTGGCAGGGCGCGGATCAAGGCGGCCTCATGCGGGGAGGCAATAACCCCGTCAGCGCCGGCAAGCAGGGCGCGGCGTGCCCGTTCAATCACCAGGGTCTGCATGTCGCCGGATTGGAACAGGCAGTCGTCAAGATCGTTGCGATCCAATGAGGTCAGGATGGTCACGGCAAGGATTTTTAGGTTGCTGTCGCCACGTCCTGCCACGGCGGCGCGAACCACATGGGGGTCGCCGTGCACGGTCAGGAAATCCAGATCGAACTGGGTAATTCCCGCCACTGCGCGGGTCACTGTTGCGCCGATGTCAAAGAATTTCATATCCAGAAAAATGCGTTTGCCGAATTCCTGTTTCAACTCATTTGCCAATGCCAAACCGCCGCCTGTCAGCATTCCCAAGCCGATTTTGTAAAAGGATACGCTGTCGCCCAGCTGCTCGGCTATTTTCATACCGTCTAGAACATTCGGCACATCAAGGGCAACAATCAGGCGGTCATCAGCTTGGCTCACGGGGCGATCCTCAGGTCAGGGTTTCTTTGATAGCAGAGAGTTTTAGGTCAGGGAAGTCACGTTCAACACGGTCTATATCCCATTGAATTCGTGTCATAAACACCGGGTCTCCGTCGTGATCGGAGGCCATATGCCCCTTGTTCACATTCATGAAGGCATCAAGTTTGTCCTGCGGCCCTGTCAGCCAACGGGCAGAGGAGAACTGGCTCGGCTCAAACCGCACGGGAATGCCGTATTCCAGTTCAATCCGCGAGGCCAGAACCTCAAATTGCAACGGGCCAACAACGCCGATAATCCAACCGGAACCGATCATTGGCTTGAACAGTTTGGCGGCACCTTCCTCGGCAAATTGGTTTAGCGCCTTATCGAGATGCTTGGCCTTCATCGGATCAGTGGGGCGCACAGATTGCAAGAACTCCGGGGCGAAGGAGGGGATGCCGGAGAAGTGCAGCATTTCGCCCTCGGTCAAGGCATCGCCGATGCGCAATTGGCCGTGGTTGGGGATGCCGATGATGTCGCCAGCCCAAGCCTCTTCGGTCAGGGCGCGATCAGAGGCCAGGAACAACATGGGTGAGGAAATTGCCATGATTTTCTTGCTGCGCACATGGGTCAGTTTCATGCCGCGTTTGAAGTGACCGGAACACAATCGCACAAAGGCAATGCGGTCGCGGTGTTTGGGGTCCATGTTGGCTTGTACCTTGAAAACAAAGCCGGAAACCTTCTTTTCAGCGGGGGAAATTTGTCGCTCCACAGCGGGGCGGATTTGTGGTTTCGGGCCGTATTGAGCGATACCGTCCATCAGTTCCTTGACCCCGAAGGAGTTGATTGCAGAGCCAAACCAGATCGGTGTCAGGGTGCCGTCAAGAAAGGCTTGATGGTCCATTTGGGGCAGCAGTTCACGGGCCATTACGACCTCTTCCAAGAACTGCGCCAACAACTCGGCAGGAACATGTTCTGCCAGCTTGGGGTCATCCAAGCCATTGATTTCAACGGTTTCCGACACCACATTTCGGTCGGCGCGGTCCATCAATTCCAGACGATCATTCAGCAGGTCATAGCAGCCAACAAAATCCTTGCCCATGCCGATGGGCCAGCTGGCGGGGGCCACGTCTATCGCCAGGTTTTCCTGAATTTCATCAATAATATCAAAGGTGTCGCGGCTCTCTCGGTCCATCTTGTTACAGAAGGTCAGGATCGGCATGTCACGCAGGCGGCAAACCTCGAATAGTTTTCGGGTCTGGCTCTCGATGCCTTTGGCGCCGTCAATCACCATGATCGCGGCGTCAACGGCGGTGAGGGTGCGAAACGTGTCCTCGGAAAAATCCGCGTGGCCCGGTGTGTCCACCAGATTGAACCAGAACTCTTTGAACTCAAACGACATTGCAGAGGCGGACACAGAAATACCGCGGTCTTTTTCCATCTGCATGAAATCGGAACGGGTGCGGCGCGCGTCACCCTTGGCCCGCACTTGGCCCGCCATCTGGATCGCCCCGCCAAACAACAGGAATTTCTCCGTCAACGTGGTTTTCCCCGCATCAGGATGCGAGATGATGGCGAAGGTCCGGCGGCGGTCAATTTCCGGTGGCAGGACAGGCTGATTTGAGGAGCGATCTAACATGCCCCGCGTATAGTTAAGGTTGGACGGGAGGGCAAGAAGCGGGATTGATATGTGCCTGCCTGTTATGGTGCTTTTAGGGCAGTCAAATAGGAATGGCTAATGCGCCGGTTTCGCAGCTTGTCAGATAATGCCTATCCGGGTGTCTTGCTGGTGCGGGTTGCGGTGAATGTGCCCCTAACGGGGCGTTCCTTTTGAGCGCTTCGCGCGGGTTTCCGCTCCGCTCGGGGGATATTTTTCACAAAGTAGAAGATTGAAGGGGGATTAACTGCGATACCAAGTGTTTAGGATGTCGGGGCCGAGTTGTCGGCTGGTGCCTCGGGTAAACCGGGGGGCATTTGCCAAGGTATCTATGTTGAGGGTGCCGAGTTGAGGGCGACCATCGCCACCGATGGCAACACCCGCGGTGAAAATGTGCAGTCGGTCCACCAGATTGTGGCGGATAAGAGAGGCCGCGAGTTGGCCGCCGCCTTCTACAAACAAGCGAGTGATGCCTTTGGCTGCGAGTTTTGCGAGGGCATCATGCAGATCGATCTGTCCGTTTTGGTCGGGGATACATGGAATGAGTGTGGCGTCGGTTTTTTGCCATTCTGCTGTGTTGGCGTCAAAGCCGTGGCACATCCAAGTATCTGTAATTGCCGAGGTTTTACCAAGCCTGCCCGTGGGTTTTGTCCTGAGTTTACTGTCCATCACCACCCGCACAGGAGAGCGGTTTGCGAGGCCAAGCCCCCGCACTGTCAGGTCTGGATCATCGGCAATGGCTGTGCCGCTGCCGATCATGATTGCGTCATTTGTGGCACGCATCATGTGGACAGCACGGCGCGCGGCGGGGCCGGTAATCCAGCGGCTATCGCCGGTTCGTGTGGCGATGCGCCCATCCAGGCTGGTGGCGAGTTTGAGTGTTATAGCCGGGCGGTTTTGGGTGATGCGAGTGAGGAAACCGATGTGGGCCTTGGTGGCCTCGGCGGCGAGAGTGCCGGTCGTCACAGCAATGCCCGCTGCCTTTAGCATTTCGTAACCTTTGCCGGATACACGGGGGTCTGGGTCGGCAATGGCCCCCACAACACGCGTGACGCCCGCGTCAATCAGGGCCTGTGCGCAGGGGGGTGTTTTGCCATGGTGGGCGCAGGGTTCCAAGGTGACGTAAGCCGTTGCGCCACGGGCTTTTCCGCCTGCTTGCGCGAGTGCCACTACCTCGCCGTGGGGGCGGCCACCCTTTTGGGTGCAACCGCGCCCGATCACTCGGTTGTTGCGAACCAGGACGCAGCCGACCGACGGGTTTGGCCAGACCTGACCAAGGCCTCGCTGGCCAAGTGTTAAGGCCAGTTGCATCCAGCGTGCATCTGGCGATTGGCTGTTCATTGCTTAGTCTTCGTCCGGCTCTGGGGGGCGCAATTCATGGACAAAATCCTCAAAATCATCAGCAGCTTGAAAGTTTTTATAGACCGAGGCGAAGCGCACATATGCCACGGTGTCGATCCGCGCCAATGCGTCCATCACGATCTCGCCGATCTTGTCAGATTGAATATCGCTCTCGCCAGTACTTTCCAAACGCCGAACGATGCCGGAAATCATCTGGTCAATACGTTCAGGGTCAATCGGGCGTTTTTGTAGGGCGATGCGGATCGAACGCTCCATCTTGTCGCGGTCAAAATCCTCGCGCTTGCTGTTTTTCTTAACCACCACTAAATCGCGCAATTGCACCCGCTCATAAGTGGTGAAACGCCCGCCGCAGGATGGGCAAAATCGCCGTCTGCGAATGGCGACGTGATCCTCGGCGGGGCGACTGTCTTTGACTTGTGTCTCGGTATTGCCGCAAAACGGACATCTCATTTTGAACCTCAAAGCCTGCATTTATCATTGTGGATAACTATAGCTGCAACGCAACGCTTTGGGTAGGGGGAAATCTTGCCCGCTAGATGCTGTGGACTTGCCTATCAATAGGGGGCGAGAACGGCTGTGATTGGAGCCGCAGTTTGCGCGGTGTTTGGCATAGGGGAATGGCCTGATTGCCAGGTGTGCCGGAGTGGTATTATTGGATTTGGAGCAGACGGCGACTGGAAATGTCACCGTCCAAATGATGACCTGTCAAACACCGCAGTGGTCATGTGGAAGGGTGGCGTTTGGATAGCGTTTTAGGCCTCGGTCGTTGTGCTTTCTTTCCGCAGTGTGATTTTAAGCCTCCGTTTTCCAAACAGAAAAGACGTTAATAAGTAAGTCAGAGACGTTCAATTAGGAAAAGGCAGTATTAATTTCTACTGTTGTTCCCTCTAGCTTTAGTTGGCGTTTTTATATGATGATGATGCAGACAACCGGTCTGCATCTGGGCATCGTAGGTTAGGGTTTAACCGGAAATATGGCCGACGACGTTGCGGCTGTGTGGATGGTCACGATGTTCGAATAGGTATATTCCTTGCCAAGTTCCTAGCGATAACCTGCGGTTAGATATTGGAATTGTGATAGACACAGGCATGAGCGCCGCCTTGATATGGGCGGGCATATCATCCGGCCCTTCGTAGGTATGGGTCAAGTAGGCCATAGATTTGTCGCAGCTTGGGGGCACCAGGCGGGCGAAGAAGTTGCGCATGTCGGTTTGAACCTCTGGGTCGGCATTCTCCTGTATCAATAAGGAACAGGATGTATGCTGCACAAAGAGCGTTAGCAGACCAGTCTCAAATGATTGCCTAGCCGTGAAATCTGCGACCTCGCGGGTGAATTCATAAAGCCCCTGTCCCCTAGTCTGAAGAGTGAATGTCGTTTGATTATCAGCCATGACTTGTCCTTTTACCGTTGTTAACCATTTGCCGGATTGCCTGTCGCCAGTCGTTAATGTTTTGTTTACCTTAATCTTGGGTCAAGTTTGATTCAAAACTGTGGGGTATAACAATGAAGTTTTATGGGGCGTTGGCTGCCGGTTTGGTGGCAGGACAAGTGTGTTTTGCACAAGACATTAATACGGGCTTTGAAGAGGGCTTTGCTAAGCTGGATCGCAGCAAATGGTCGGTGGCGGATTATGTGTTCAAACATCCGAGTTTTGACACGGATTGGCGGGCGGAATTGGCGCAGATCGACAAAGGATTGGTGTTGGGTTTGGTGCCGCAAAAGGGTTTGGAAAACCGTTTTGCCGGGGCCTCGGTCCGGCGCCACGTTGCGACGGGTTTTGGTCGTTACGAGGTGGTCATGCAACCAGCGCGCGGGGCGGGGATTGTGACGGGTTTTTTCACTTATACGGGGCCGTATTACGGCACGCGACATGATGAAATTGACATTGAATTTTTGGGCAAAGACACCACGCGGATTCATTTGGCATATTTTGTCGATGGTTTTTTGTGGAATAAATTCATTGATTTAGGTTTTGATGCAGCGGATGCGCCGAGGACTTATGCCTTTGAGTGGGGGCCTGACAGTTTGCGCTGGTATGTGGGGGATCGGATGATTTTTGAACGGACGACTGCGGACGGGGCCTTGCCGCAAGTACCGGGGATGTTGTTTGCAAATATCTGGGCGGCAGACGACAAGTTGAAGGCTTGGTCGGGGTTGACCAAGCCGGGGGTGTTTGGTCAGGCGCGGGTGGAGCGGATCAGGTTTGTGCCGTTGGTTGCGGCAGGGGCGGTTTAGGGCGTTTCGACTTATTGTTGAAACGCAATTCCCGGCTTTTCGCAAATTCTCAAATAGGAATTGCGTTGTTTGAGGGTTCAAAGAAAAGTCGAAACGCTCTAATAGTGGTAGCGACATTGGATGATGACTAATTCTGTATCACTCGCCTTGTAAACCAGTCGGTGCTCGCGGGTGATCCGGCGGGACCAATAGCCCGATAAGTCGCCTTTGAGGGGTTCGGGTTTGCCAGTTCCCTCAAATGGGTGGCGTTGGCATTCTTTGATGAGGGTGTTCAGCTTTTTGAAAACGGCTTTGTCATTCGCTTGCCAGAAAATGTATTGCTGCCATGCGGTTGGTTTGAAGGTGATGTTCACCCGTCTTCCATCATTTCCAATTCTGCCATAGTTTTAACGATGTGTTTACTTGGATCAACCTCGTTGATCGCCGCAAGTAAGGCCGCACGGTTGGCGGGGCTGGCGGTGAGATAAGCGGTTTCATCCATCGCTGCGTAGTCTTCAAGCGAGATTAACACAGCAGGCGGGCCTTTGGCGCGGGTTACCATGATCGGCTCGTGGTCGTTGTTGACCTGATCGAGCAGAGTGGAGAGATTGGCACGCAGGTTGGTTGATGAGGTGTGTTTCATGAGAGGGAATGTACGCGGTTGCGTACGGAATGTCAACATTGGGTGAGTGCTCTGCACGCACCGAGATTGCCGGAGAGCGGTGCGTGCGGAGCACTCACCCTACGGATTGGCTACTTCTTCGGGCTTGAGTATTGCCGTAGGAAGCTGCGATAAAGTGCGCGGCCAAGCCAAAAGATCACGCCAAAATACACCCAGATTGGCAATCCCAAGGTGAATACTAAAGTGGTCCTGCTTTTCTGGACAGGTTTGCGGCTAAGTTAAGGTGTATTCAGTTTGGTTGTCATGCCGCTTTCTTCAGTTCTTTACCTTCAAAGTATGCCTCGTCCGGCGTTCGTTTATCAAGGGCCGTGTGGGGGC
>JAJRPO010000062.1 GCA_024280735.1 Alphaproteobacteria bacterium
AGGCGGTGTCGTTACCGGCAAACAGCACGGTGACGGAATGACGGAAGGCCCGCCCCCAGATATATCCGGCGCGGGTGGCAATGGAGATGTCGACGACATAGCGGTTATATTGCTTGCCATCCGCCGCCTTGAAGCGTTCTTCAGCAATTTCGGAGGTCAGAAACATCAGCCCCTGCGTGGCGCACACCCGAATGACCTCGAGAACAAAATCCTTTTGTTCCGTGGGCGGGTATTGATCAAAAAATTCGACACCTGTCGCCAGTTTCTCGACGATCTGCCCCGGCACGCGGTTTTCGGGGCAGGAAACGGGCGTTTTGCGCGGCGCGGCCAGTGGTTTTGTGATTTCATCGCTCATGAGGTCAGCTCCAGAGGTTCGATATTGCCAGCAAAGCCAATGAGAACGGCACGAACAGCCTGATCGCGACCCGCGATACCAGCCTTGCTGCAAGACATGGTTCGCGCGGTTTTTCGAATTGCGGCCAGTTCGCTGGAAAATTTGCGCTCGGCAAGTTCCTCAAGCGCCTGTTCGGCATCGCGTCTGGATCTGATTATACGTGCATTGCTCACTGAAAATCCCCCATTTATGATTGAACGCGATACAGTTTGCGGCTGAGTTTCAGCCTTTATGCGCTAAATAGGTACATACAGTACAGCACATAGTCAATACATATTATCACTTATTGAAGGTGGTACGTCTTGTAACGTCGCTGAGTATCAGTTTGATGGATATCCGAAGCGATCTTTATTTGAGGGGGAATGGTTGGTGCGGTTTCGTTCTATTGATACCGCTTGTACTGACCCACGACCTTACCGAGGATCGTGCCGGTTTTTCCAGGAGTGAAGGGAATGCTGGGGAAAGCATTGTTAAGGGCAGCCAAGATGACCATCTCTCCCTCTTCGTTATCGTAGCCGCTGATTCTGTACTGCCGCAACACCACGGTTTCCATGGTATTGATGCTCACAGCAACGAAATCGCCGGGTTTCCAGTGTGCATCAGGATCAACCACGACTTCAGCGCCCGGATTAAATTCGGGAGACATCGATTCGTCGCTAACGCCCAAGGCAAACACATCTCCACCCAACACTGGATCTACTCCAATAACTACAAATTCAAATATACCTCTAATTTGTTCTAATTTTGTTCCTTGTGTCAAGGAGTAGGCCTGTGCATGGGTTAATTTGGGAATTTTTCGGGTCGGCTTTACTTTATCCTGTGTCTGTTCGTCTTCCCATTTGGGTGGGTTTTCACCGGTCAACAGCCATCCGATTGAGACACTCAGAGCACTTGCGTAGCGTTCGGCTGCTTTTTTCGACAGATCCCGTATGCCGTTTTCGTGGCTGCGGTAAGTGTTGATGTTCCAGCCATAAGCACGCGCCGCTTCTGTGGGGCCGCGAAAGCCTTTATGGCTGCGTGCTCGCCTTAATCTATCTGATGGTTCTTCAATCATAGTTTTTTGTACAGTGATTCACAAGTGCAAAATGCCTTGACATTGAGTGAGTACGTGGCGTACAGTTGCGAGATGTTATTTACTTCACACAAAGACATTATCGCCCTTTGGCCCACGGTATTGGCGTTCGGCAAGGATATCGGCGTGTCCGAACACACCTCCGCGCAAATGAACAAACGTAACAGCATCGCTCCAGAGCATTGGCTGGAAACCGTAGAGGCTGCCAATCAGAAGGGTTTTGACGGCATTACGCTCGAGTTGCTGCTACGTTTGCGTCTTAACCGGAAGCAGTCAAGCGCATTGAGCAAACAATCAAACGCCGTTCAAACACCTTCCCGTGCATTAGCGGGTTAGGTGTTTGTTTTTGCGTGTTTGGAGGATGGTGAAGTGTGCTCGGTGCTTGCGCCGGTAAGTGTTTTGTGCGTTCGAACGCCCATGCCATGGGGATATGGGGTTGAGCGTTCGTTTTTTTGTTTGGCGTTCGGCTGTTTGCCCGAACAAGGGAGCATGTGTTCAAACGCGCCGCGATGATGAGGCTTGTTGTAACACTTATTGGTGAATTGAAGGAGAACCGTCATGGCGGCGCAAATCGTAAAAATAGCTCGGAGTGATCAGAGCGCAGAGCAGGAAAAACTGAGTGAGGAGTTGGCCCGTGCCTGGCTACATGATCGGGGAGAGGGGGTATCTGGACAGACATTTGATGTCACCATACGCCATCTTGCCAATAGCTGGGGCTGGTCGATCTATGCGGTGACCAAGCTGCTGAACTCAATGGAAGCGGTGGGGACTATTGCGCGCGAGGTGCTGCCTGACAATGGTGGTACACGGATTACTATTGTCGGGCGGAATGGCTCGAAACAGATCTCGTTGAAAGATATCGAGTCTATTCAAACGTCCCCCTCTCAGTCTTTGACCGACAAGTTGGCTGATGCCTATCAAGGGATCATTTATGACAAGCCGGGGTTTGAGCAATTTGGCGTTGAGCATCTTGAGCTGATCGAGCAGGCCTTGTTTTCTGACATGTGTCCGTCATTTCAGCAGGCTGCATGAGATCGGGTTAATGCGGGGTGGGGGAGCTGAATGTGAGGCCACTTTGGCTCTCCGCCGCATGTTGGTGAGTTGCGTTTTGAACGAAGACAAAGCGGGGCGAACCATGGGTCAAAACATAGCGCAGATGCGTGAACGGATCGAGGAGCTTGAAGCCGAGCTCGCCTATAGTCATGGGGTGATCTCAACGCTGACAGACCATGAGGCGGTATTTCCGCTGCACTGGAATCTTGGCTTGACCGAGACACGCATACTGGCGGCCATGGCGCAAAAAGGCGGTACTGCCTCAATGGAGGCGATTATCACGGCCGTCTACTGGATGCGCGACGAGCCGGATCGGCCAGAAGAGGTGATCAAAGTGACTGTGGCGAGGATGCGCCGCAAGCTGGTGAGCCATGCCATCGAGATCAAGGCTGTCACTGGTGTTGGCTATGGCATTGACCGGCGCACCGCACTGCGTCTCAAAGCCGTTCTTGCCGGGGAAGGGGATCCGCTGGAGAACCGCAGGCCCCGCCAAAGGAAAAAGCGAAAACAGGCAACTCTGCCGGGGCTGCCATTATTTGATAGGGAGAAGCGCGATGACGTAGCGGCCTAAAAAGCAAAACCGCCCGGCCGGATATCCAGCCAGACGGTTTATCTAAAGCGCGGAGCGGTCCTAATGTGCAATTCGATCCGAAACGCGAAAATCATTCTCTTGTTTCCTACCACGATTTTCGCCTCCGTACAACAAAAATGAACAGAGAATCAACAGCTGGCCGCATGTTTGCGGGCCGGGCGCGGGGGATATTGTGCAAAAATCTGGTTATGAGAAATCACGATCAAGGGGAGGGTTCCTGTGAGCGAATTTTCCTCTGGGGGCCAGCCTCCCTGCAATATTGATCTGGAACAGGCCCTGCTTGGGGCCATCCTTTGTGACAATGAGGTGCTTGCGGGATTTTCTCTTGAGCCTCGGCATTTTTTTGATCCTCTGCATGCCCGCATATTTGAGGTGTCTGCCGAACGCATCAACGAAGGGCGGTTGGCGACATCGGTGACGCTGCGCTCGGCCTTTGCCGCTGAAGAGCCGATCAGCGATCAGGTAACCGCCGTGCAATATCTCGAGCGGCTGGAAACTGCGGCGGCTTATGACGCTGTCAAAAACACTCCCGAATACGCTCTGCAGATCAAAGAACTGGCGGCGTATAGAGAGATCATTGCCATTTCGATGACCGCAGAACAGATGGCGCGCGAGAGTAGGGTGGCCCCGGGCGAATTGGCAGTCGAAGCCATCGCGCAGCTCGACGATGTTATCGCCGCCCATCGCATCCAACGCAAAACCAGTTTCTCCATTGACGCTGCTGCCAAAGAGGCGTTGGAGCGGGCAACTTCGCCTGATACTGATCCGCCGGTGACCACCGGCTTCAAATCGCTGGATGAGCGCATTGGCGGATTTTATCGGGGAGAATTTTCGCTGCTGGCCGGTCGTCCTTCCATGGGTAAATCGGCGGTTTCCGTTTCCATTGGCCTCAAGGCTGCAAAAGCCGGGCACAATGTGCTGTATTTTTCCCT
>JAJRPO010000063.1 GCA_024280735.1 Alphaproteobacteria bacterium
ACCCTTCAGATCAGTTATTACAGCTAAGACAATGGGTTAGACATCATCTAAGGTAGTTATCTGGGGCAGCCCCCAACTTTTTATTGAAACGCAATTCTCGGCCTTTCTCTAACGCTCAAATAAGAATTGCGTTGTCTGATGATTTAACCAAAAGTCGAAACGCTCTAAACGGAGTGGAAATCGCGCTTGCGCTCAAAAGGATTGCCCCGCAAGGGGCGCCATTAAAAAAGGCCCGCACCAGGTGCAGGCCTTTAAAAAGTCACCGAGACAAGATTTAGCTTTTGGCTTCGTCTTCCGGTGCCGCTTCCGGCACCGCAACCAAACCGCCTTCATCGTCGTCGTCATTGGCAGCGCTGCCAATATCGTCGAACAATTCAGCAATCTCGAATTCCGCTTCGGCTTCTGCTTCTGCGGCCAATTCCCGAATGGATTTGCCAGTGGCCTGCAATTCTGCTTCTTCCGCAGAGCGCGCAACATTCAATTGAATGGTGCAAATCACTTCCGGATGCAGAACAACGCTCATTTCGTGCAAGCCCAGATCTTTGATCGGCTTGTCCAGAACGCACTGCTTGCGGTCAACATTGAAACCATCCGCAGTTGCCGCCTCGGCCGCATCACGTGTGGTTACAGAACCGTACAGCGAACCGGCATCAGACGCGGAGCGAATCACAATGAACTGCTGTCCATCGAGTTTTGCAGCCACGGCTTCCGCCTCGGTTTTGCTTTCCAGGTTGGTGGCTTCCAACTGGGCTTTGCGACCTTCAAAGGAGGCCAGATTGGCCTTGGAGGCGCGCAAGGCTTTGCCTTGTGGCAACAGATAGTTACGGCCAAAACCTTGTTTGACAGACACAACATCGCCCATCTGACCCAGTTTTGCGACCCGTTCTAAAAGGATAACGTCCATGATGCTCTCCTTATTTCACAGCGTATGGCAGCAAGGCCAGGAAACGTGCGCGTTTGATTGCACGGGCCAGCTCGCGCTGTTTCTTTTGCGATACTGCGGTGATCCGGCTGGGCACAATTTTGCCCCGTTCGGAAATATAGCGTTGCAGCAATTTTGTGTCTTTATAGTCGATCTTGGGCGAGTTATCGCTCGAGAACGGGCAAGACTTGCGACGGCGAAAAAATGGTTTATTTGCCATGGTTTACAATCCTCCTAGCGATCGCGGCGACGTTCGTCGCGCGAGTTTTTGGCTTGAATTACAACGGATGGACCTTCGTCATGGGCGTCAACTTTGATGGTCAAAACACGCATCACATCGTCGTGCAAACGCATCAGGCGTTCCATTTCTGCAACCGCGGGTGCCGGCGCATCAGTTTTCAGAAAGGCATAGTGGCCCTTGCGATTTTTGTTAACTTTATAGGCCATTGTTTTCAGACCCCAATATTCTGAATCAACAACTTTACCACCGTTGTCGGTCAGAACTGCGCCGAAATGCTCGATCAAGCTTTCGGCCTGCGCGTTGGAAATATCCTGACGCGCAATAAATGTGTGCTCGTAGAGCGCCATTTTATCACCATTGTTAAGCGTGCTTCAAAATAAGGGCTAAACTTCCGCGCCCAAATACGAGAGGCAACCGCGATTGATAGATTTGCGGAAGTAGGGTGGCTTATAGGCAAGGGGGTGGGGAATGCAAGGGCTAGACGTGCCAAGTGCCGCATTATAAACCAATGAAATATAATAAAACGAGGCCAACATGAAACGCATCTTCATTTTCCCCGGGCAAGGGGCGCAAGCAATCGGTATGGGCAAGGCTTTGGCTGATGAATACCCCGCTGCCAAGGCCGTTTTCGACGAAGTCGACGCGGCTTTGGGCGAAAAGCTTTCAACCTTGATTTGGGAGGGCGACAAAGACGAACTCACCCTGACCCAAAACGCGCAACCCGCCTTGATGGCCACCTCTATGGCCGCAATGGCCGCGTTGAATGCCGAGGGTGTTTCGCTGGACGCTGCCGATTACGTCGCGGGCCACTCCCTCGGCGAATATTCCGCATTATGCGCGGCTGGCAGCCTAACCCTCGCCGACACCGCCCGCCTGCTGCGTATTCGCGGCAAAGCCATGCAAGAGGCCGTCCCCGTGGGGCAGGGCGCAATGGCCGCGCTTCTGGGTCTTGATTTTACCGCCGCCAAAGCCGTCGCCGAACAGGCCGCCCAAGGCGAGGTCTGCCAAGCCGCCAACGATAACGACCCCTCGCAAGTGGTGGTCTCTGGCAGCAAAGCCGCCGTTGAACGCGCCTGTGTTCTGGCCAAAGAGGCGGGCGCAAAACGCGCCATGCTGCTGCCGGTTTCCGCCCCCTTCCACTGCGCCCTGATGCAACCCGCCGCTGACGTGATGGCAGAGGCCCTTGCGGAAGTGACCATAAATGCACCTAAGGTGCCGCTGATCGCCAATGTGATTGCCGAGGCCACCACCGATCCTGACCAAATCCGTGACCTCCTAGTGCAACAAGTCACCGGCTCCGTGCGCTGGCGCGAAAGCGTGCTTTGGGCAAGCGCGCAAGGCGTAACAGAGGCCTATGAAATTGGCGCAGGCAAAGCCCTGTCCGGCATGATCCGTCGCATCAACCGCGACTTGGCCTGTATGGCAGTCAATGATCCCGCAGGCGCAAAAATCGCCGCAGAAAAAATCGGATAAGGAACAGAATATGTTTGATCTAACAGGAAAATGTGCATTGGTAACGGGTGCTTCTGGTGGCATCGGCGGCGCAATTGCCAAGGCGTTGCATGCGCAGGGTGCCACAGTGGCGCTGTCCGGCACGCGGGTAGAGCCACTCGAGGCACTGGCCGCTGATCTGGGTGAACGTGCCTTTGTAACCCCTTGTAACCTATCTGATAATGACGCCGTGAAGGCGCTTGCGGGGCAGGCATCCGAGGCCATGGGCGGCTTGGATATTCTGGTGTGCAACGCTGGCGTTACCCGCGACAATATCTTTATGCGCATGACGGACGAGCAGTGGCAGACGGTGATTGACATCAACCTGACCTCCACCATGCGGCTGATGAAATCGGTGATGCGTCCGATGATGAAACAGCGTTATGGCCGGATCATCAACATCACCTCGATTGTTGGCGTGACGGGCAATGCGGGGCAGGTGAATTACGCGGCCTCCAAGGCGGGGATGATCGGCATGACCAAATCCTACGCCCAAGAAATCGCCACCCGTGGCATCACCGCCAATTGCGTAGCCCCCGGATTTATCGAGACCGCAATGACCGCAGAACTGCCCGACGCCGTGAAAGAAAAAATGGTCAGCGCGATCCCGGCGGGACGCATGGGCAGCGCGCAAGAAATTGCCTCTGCCGTGGCGTATCTTGCGTCGAGCGAGGCCAGCTATGTGACGGGCCAAACCCTGCACGTAAATGGCGGCATGGCGATGATCTAGCAAATTGGGGTGGCGCTGGCCGCCGCCCTAGGGCCTGTGGACATCCATCACATCACACTGGTTTCAACCAAAAATCCGTCAATTCTGCTTCAATTGAGTACAGACAGGGTTGCCCCTTTCAAACGAAATTGGACCGAAGTGGCGGATTTTTGTGAAATCCCGAAGGGACGCGGCTCATTTTGCGCTCAGCCTGCGCGGTTTCCCTTCCGCTATCCATAGCGCTGCCGTCAACCGCATCACGCTGACCACAAAATGAGCAAGCGCCAGTGCGATGTGATGAATGTCCACAGGCCCTAGTACTTTATACCGGCTTTCTTATACAGAAAATGCAGCAGCCAAGCAGGCCCAATCAGCAAAAACTGCACATCCTTAAAAAACGAGGGCTTTTTACCCTCAACCTTATGGCCCCAAAACTGCCCGATCCAAGCGACAACAAACACGCCAATCGCAAATTGCCACAGGGGCAGAGAAATATGCGCGACGTACAGCACAATCAGCCAAACGCAAAACACCACAAACAGAATAATCCCGATGGCCAATTGCCACGAGGCGCGCAGGTAATAGGCAATCACTGCCGCCATTATCGGCATCAACCAGTTGAAATCGCCCCAATCCGTGGGCGCGGGAACCGCCCAAACCAGCGCTGCAATAGACCAGAATATTGCAGGCACGCAAATCCAGTGCACGGCTTTATTCGTCGGATTTTGATGGCTTTCGCCATATTCTGCCAGCAATGCGTCTATTTGGCGTGTCATTTGCCTGCCTCCCATTCGGTCCGCCTAACTGTAAGCACATCTGTCGCCCGCGCAACTTTATTCCACAACACTTTCCCGTTGCGTAATTTTATTACGATCGCTAAATCAGCAACAACGGACTGACGCAATTGTATACAGGTGGATACCATGACCACAAAAAAACAAACCCGCCCTTGGTTATTTCGCACATATGCGGGCCATTCCACTGCCCAGGCCTCCAACGAGCTCTACCGCAACAACCTTGCCAATGGTCAAACCGGCCTGTCGGTGGCCTTCGATTTGCCGACGCAGACAGGCTATGACAGCGATCACATTCTGGCGCGCGGCGAGGTTGGCAAAGTGGGGGTTCCGATTTCCCACCTTGGCGATATGATGGCGCTGTTCAAAGACATCCCGCTGGAACAAATGAACACCTCCATGACCATCAACGCCACCGCCCCTTGGCTGTTGGCATTGTATATTGCCGTGGCAGAGGAGCAGGGCGCGGATATTTCCCAGCTTAAAGGCACGGTTCAAAACGACATCATCAAAGAATACCTGTCGCGCGGTACATATGTCTGTCCTCCTAAGCCAAGTATGCGCCTGATTACTGATGTAGCAGCATATTGTTACCAAGAGGTTCCCAAATGGAATCCAATGAATATTTGCTCTTATCACCTGCAAGAGGCCGGTGCCACGCCCGAGCAGGAACTGGCCTTTGCGCTGGCCACAGCGACCGCCGTTCTGGACGATGTGCGGGGCAAAGTACCCGCCGAGGATTTCGCAACTGTCGTCGGGCGCATTTCCTTCTTTGTGAACGCCGGTATTCGATTTGTGACAGAAATGTGCAAAATGCGGGCGTTTGTGGATCTTTGGGATGAGATATGTGCAAGTCGCTACGGTGTCGAAGATCCCAAGATGCGCCGGTTCCGCTATGGTGTTCAGGTCAATTCGCTTGGCCTGACCGAACAGCAACCAGAAAATAACGTCTACCGCATCCTGATCGAAATGCTGGCCGTGACGCTGTCTAAAAAGGCCCGCGCCCGCGCCGTGCAACTGCCCGCCTGGAACGAGGCCTTGGGCCTGCCGCGCCCCTGGGACCAACAATGGTCGCTGCGCATGCAACAGATCATGGCTTACGAGACTGATCTGCTGGAATTCGACGATCTGTTCGACGAAAACCCCGCGGTGGATCGCAAGGTAGAGGCCCTGAAAGAGGGTGCCCGCAATGAGCTGGCGCGGATCGACAGCATGGGCGGTGCGGTGGCGGCAATTGAATATATGAAGGGGCGGCTGGTTGACAGCAACTCGGCGCGCCTTGGGCGCATTGAAACCGGCGAAACCACGGTGATTGGTGTGAACCGTTTTACCGAGGGAGCCGAAAGCCCGCTGACCTCTGGCGAAGAGGCGATCATGGTGGTTGATCCGGCGGCGGAGAAAGATCAGCTAGACCGCCTTGCCGCCTGGAAGGGCGCGCGTGATGACAAGGCGGTGAAAGCAGCAATTGCTGAATTGCGCCGTGTGGCCCAGACAAATGAAAATATCATGCCCGCCTCGATACGGGCTGCCAAGGCTGGCGTCACCACGGGTGAATGGGGCGGCGTTATGCGCGCCGTGTTTGGCGAATACCGCGCGCCGACCGGTGTTGGCAAAGCCATGTCGAACCAAACCGAAGGGCTGGATGAAATCCGCGAATCTGTGGACCGCGTTTCCGACAAGCTGGGCCGTCGTCTGAAATTTCTGGTTGGCAAACCCGGCCTTGACGGTCATTCAAACGGTGCCGAACAAATCGCCGTGCGGGCGCGCGATTGCGGCATGGACATCACCTATGAAGGCATCCGCCTGACCCCCGAACAGATCGTCGCGCGTGCCGTTGAGGACCAAGCCCATGTGGTTGGCCTGTCGATCCTCTCCGGCTCTCATGTTCCCTTAATTGAGGAAGTGATGCAGCGGATGAACGATGCGGGCCTGTCCGATACCCCCGTGGTTGTGGGCGGTATTATCCCCGAGGAGGACGCAGTGAAGCTGCGCGCATTTGGCGTCGCCAAGGTTTACACGCCGAAAGATTTTGAGTTGAACAAAATCATGGTGGATATTGTTGACCTGCTGGAAGCATAATAGATGGGGCAACGCATTTGCGCTGCCCCTTTCAAATGTCGTAACGACCTAACAGTTTTCGCAGGGCTTCGGAGCAAGGGCCGCGGCCAGCCTCCGATAAGCCTGCGTAATCTGACTTTCCAGCTGCGTTAGGAGAGTCCAAACCTTTGTCGGTCGAGCGGCAAACGAAACCCTTTTGAAGACCTGATAAAACCCAAGACTGCGCTGTTTTCTGGCATCGGCGATTTTGTGGGCCACATTGGGGTCAGACGAAATCATCATCATACTGGCTTCCTTTCGGGTTACTGTTAACTTACCCTAATGTGACACTTGCAAATATCCTTTACAAACGAGACTTTCTATTCCTTCACACAAGGTATACTTAACTGAATATGAATGAACGCCTGCCACCCCTTACTGCCCTGCGTGCCTTTGAGGCCGCCGCCCGCCACCTGAGTTTCGCGCAGGGCGCAGCGGAATTGCATGTCACGCCCGCCGCGCTCAGCTTTCAAATTAAATCGCTGGAGGCGCATCTGGGCCAACCGGTGTTTCGCCGCTTGAATCGCGCGGTAGAGCTGACGGAAACCGGCCGGATACTGGCGATTGGCACCGGCGAAGGGTTCCAGACCATCAACACCGCGTGGCGCAATGCGCGGCGCAGCGTTGACACAAAATCCCTGACCATCACCGCAGGCCCCGCTTTTACCGCCAATTGGCTGGCCCCGCGCCTGTTTGATTTTGCGCAAAAACACCCCGATATAGAGGTGCGGTTTTCGGCCACCCTGCGGCTGCTGGATTTTGACCGCGACGAAGTCGATCTGGCCATTCGCTTTGGCGAGGGGGACGACGCAGGCATGTTCAGCCAAGATTTGATCTATGAATGGATGACCCCGATGATGTGCCCCAAACTGGCGGAGCAGATCAAAACCCCCGCTGACTTGCAACAGGCCACGTTGCTGCATCAGGACGATTTGAACTTTATGGCGCAAACGTCCAACTGGTCTACGTGGTTCAAGCTCTCTCATCTGGCACCAGCCCCCCGGGGCGGCCCTCGGTTTTCGCAATCAGACCACGCGCTTAACGCGGCAATGTCTGGCAGTGGTGTGGTTCTGGGGCGCTTTTCGCTGGCGGAACGCGCCCTGCGGGACGGGCAGTTGGTGGCTCCGTTCCCGCTGGCGATCAGGCTGACACCGCGGTATCGGTTTATTTGCCCGCAAGGGGCACAGACTCGCCCACAGGTGCAGGCCTTTCTGGATTGGATCATGCAGCAAGTTGATGACATGTATCAGGACACCGGCGAACGCCATTTCATTAACCAAAATGATTTACGCTAAATTTTGTAACAACCCAAAGATGATCTATAGCAGTGCGAAAGCATTACGTGATAGAAGCCCACGTTAATTACAACAGCACACCTTGATTCGGAGTACGCGATGTTTGGAACGGAGGTAGCGGTGTTGGTTGCCGATATTTCCGGCTCGACGGCGCTGTATGAGGCAGAGGGGAACGAGGTTGCTTTTAACCTGATTTCCGATTGCCTCGATAAAATGCGGGCAATTACCGAGGTCCATAACGGGGTTTTCATCCATTCTAAAGGTGATGATGTTCTGTGTACCTTCGAGGTGGCGCAAGACGCCTTTGATGCGGCGGCGGAGATGATGCTGATAACCGACGGTACTCCGTTGTCCCTGCACTCCGGCATGGATTACGGCGAGGTACTCTGGGCGCGCGGCGATGTGTTTGGCGATTGTGTGAATACCACGGCGCGGCTGGCGGGCTATGCGATTTCTGGTGAATTCCTGTGCAGCCATGCGTTTCATGCCCAACTCAATCCCGAATACCAGGCAAAAATGCGTTTTCTGGAGAAATGGCGTTTTAAAGGCAAGGCCGAGGGGGATCGGATATATGCCTATGCGGGCGAGGGGGCAGATCATGCGACGCAATTCTCGGCAGCTGATCAATCCTGGAACGAACCGCAAGAAGAAGCCTAACCGGAATCCACCGCCCCAAGGTTAAAGCTGACATTTCGCGGGGTTGATTACTTTTGCGAGCAGGGTCAGGATTTCGTCATCGGGCGCTCGGTTGCTTGTGATATGATTGTGCCCAAACCTTGGGTGTCGCGCAAACACGCGGTCGTGGAAATTCGCCGCAACAACGCTTATGTGCGCGATACCAGTTCAAACGGCACGTTTATCTGTTTTGACGGGCAGGATCCGGTTCTGGCCCGACGCGAGGCCGTATTGCTGCCCCATAAATGCGCGCTGTCACTGACCAGAAACACCGACGAGAACGTGGCGGAATTTATTCATTGCGAGTTAATCCTTAAGGCGTAGCCCTAACGCGCCATTATTTTTACATGGCTGCGGGCCATTGGCCCAAAGCTGGCGGGATTGGATTGCAATTCCGGCAACATCAAATGAATGTCCAACCGCGCCGAGAGCGGTAGCACCGTCAGATTGCTGGCAGATGGCAGGAAACTCTCGCAGGCAGAGGCTTCGGCATAGATCACTTCATGTGTCTCCATGAGCAACTGATAAAAGGTCTGTTGTTGCTTGGGTTCAAAATCGATGCTGCCGTGATCGACAAAGGTTTCCGCTTTGGCAAAAACCTCACGCTTGCCAAAACGCATCAGGGCTTCGGCCCCTTTCAAAACGATATGCTGATTTGCACAAACCAACAGATCGCGACAATTGTTAATCGCGCCTTTGCGAAATCGAACCAATGGGCTGGCCCGCTGTTTGTCGCGTGTTGCGCCAACCCACAGCAGTTTTTTCATGCCATGGTCGCGGGTGATCAGGCGCAGACCGGGGCGCAGGTTCTCTATCGGAATCTCGCCGTGTTCGGTCATGATATGGGTGCCTTGGGCCAAACCGACAGAGGGTGACGTCCCTAGGCTGGTTTCCTCTGGCTTGTGCAGATTGCTCACTTGGGGGGCGGGCGACGTCACCTTAAGCGTTTCATAACGATTGCCCGATACCAGACGTTGCTGCGAATGCAGCGCGGGCATAACATTCCCCCTGATATGATTATGGGTTTGGCGGGCTGAAAATACCTGATCCGTATGATGGTCTTTCAACAGCCAATTGATTTCGCCAACCGAATTCACTGGCGTCACGGGGCGTAATTGATCGCATACATCTGATTGCAGCATGGAAATCCCCCCCTTTACGATCGAAAAAGGAACAACGCTGTCGGGCAGATTGTACTGAAACGGGAACTCTCGCATTTTACACTCATTACTCAGGTCGCGGATATTTTGGTACATTTTATCCGCCGCTTGACTGAGTTTTGCCGATGAATTGGGGCAGAACTGGGGCGAAAACCGTACAACTTAATGCCAATGGCAAAAATACTTAAGGCCAATAAGGCGGTGAAAGCGACGATTTTGACCGAGATTTCGACTTTATCGCGGCAAATTTCGTCGATATGCCTGTCAAGCCACCGTTCGCGAAATAAAATTACCGCGGCACTGTTGCAATGCCGCTACATCTTTGTCTAGGATAACAGTAATTAAAGGACCGGCTACAGGTTCCAATCAACAGGGTACTGGGAGAAGGCATGACTGCCAATTCAGCTGACGACGGCTTCGTCGTATTTGATCGCGTGCAAAAAAGTTATGATGGCGAGATCCTCGTCGTTAAGGACTTAAATCTCAATATTGCCAAAGGTGAGTTTGTCACCATGCTTGGCCCCTCGGGGTCGGGCAAGACGACTTGCCTGATGATGCTCGCGGGGTTTGAAACCGCGACCCACGGCGATATTCGTCTGGGCGGCGTCTCGATCAACAACATCCCGCCCCATAAACGCGGCATCGGCATGGTGTTTCAAAACTACGCCTTATTCCCGCATATGACGGTTGGTGAAAACCTGTCCTTTCCTTTGGAAGTCCGCGGCCTTGGCAAAAGCGAACGCGAGGCCAAGGTAATGCGCGCCCTTGATATGGTGCAGATGGGCGATTTCGCAGGACGGCGTCCGGCACAACTCTCGGGCGGTCAACAACAACGTATCGCGCTGGCGCGGGCCTTGGTTTTTGACGCGGAACTGGTCCTGATGGACGAACCCCTCGGCGCGCTCGACAAACAGTTGCGCGAACATATGCAGTTTGAAATCAAGCATATCCATGAAAATCTGGGCATCACCGTTGTTTATGTGACCCATGACCAATCCGAGGCCCTGACCATGTCAGACCGGATTGCGGTGTTTAACGATGGTGTCATCCAACAGTTGGCCCCGCCCACCGATCTGTATGAACGCCCGGAAAATGCCTTTGTGGCGCAGTTCATCGGCGAGAATAACACCCTGATGGGCACAGTTACGGGCCTGAATGACGGCATCGCCGATGTGACCTTTGATAATGGCCAGAAAACTCAAGCCTTGGCTGTCAGCTGTGGTGATGTGGGTAACCGCACCACCCTGTCAATCCGCCCTGAGCGGGTGATCCTGAACGAGGTTGGCAGTGGTATTGGCGTCGATGCCGAAGTGATTGAATTGATCTACCTCGGTGATCACATTCGCTGCCGCATGGATGTGCATGGCAACAAGGATTTCGTGGTTAAAGTGCCCAATGCGGCCGGCCACTCGATTTTGCAAGAAGGCGCAAAAACCAACATCAGTTGGGATACGCAAGATTGCCGCGCGCTTGACGGCTAGCCGCAATCGCGAATTGTCTGTGGCCGTACCCGAAGGCGACAGATTAACAAAAACACGGGTAACTGAACAAGGAGAGTTCTTATGAACATCAAAACTTTACTAATGGGTGCCGCTGCTGGCGCGCTGATCGCTGGGTCCGCATCTGCGGGGTCCATCGTTGCTGTATCTTGGGGCGGTGCTTACACTAAATCCCAAGTAGAGGCCTATCACAAGCCTTGGGCCGCTGCGACGGGTAACACTGTCATCTCTGAGGATTACTCCGGTGGTCTGGCCGAGGTAAAATCACAAGTAGAAGCGGGTAACGTAACTTGGGATCTGGTTGATGTAGAACTGTCCGACGCGGTGCGCGGTTGTGACGAGGGCCTGTTTGAAACCATCGATCACTCCATGTTGCCGGACGCGCCAGACGGCACATCTGCAACGGATGATTTCCTGCCGGGCACCCTGCATGAATGTGCTGTTGCCAACATCGTTTGGTCGACAATCTATGCCTATGACAGCAGCAAAATGGCCAATGGCCCGACAACAATTGGCGATTTCTTCGACACCGCCAAATTCCCGGGCAAACGCGGCATGCGTAAAGGCCCGAAAGCCAACCTTGAAATGGCTCTGGCCGCTGACGGCGTTGCCGCTGCTGACATCTATGACGTTCTGGGCACAGCGGAAGGCGTAGATCGCGCCTTTGCAAAACTCGCCAGCATCAGGGATGACGTTGTTTGGTGGGAAGCGGGCGCACAGCCACCACAATTGTTGGCTGACGGCGAAGTTGCGATGACCACTGCCTACAACGGTCGTATTTTCAACGCAGTAGCTGCTGAGGACAAACCGTTCACCATCGTTTGGGACAGCCAAATTTATGACCTTGACCTTTGGGTGATCCCAAAAGGCGCACCGAACAAAGATCTGGCCATGGAATTTGTGGCTTTCTCAACCGCAACAGAGCAGTTGGCGGCGCAAGCGTCCTACATCTCTTACGGTCCAGCCCGTAAATCCTCCTCCTCTTTGGTTGGCGCTTATCACACCAAACCAGACCTGATGATGGGTCCAGAGATGCCAACAGCACCTGAGAACTTCACCACAGCGATCCAGAACGACTTTGAATTCTGGGCCGATAATCAAGATGAGCTGAACGAGCGTTTCAACGCTTGGCTGATCAAGTAACACAGATTGAAAGAGGGCCGGTTCCGGCCCTCTTTCCCCTTGAATTTCCAGCAGGTTAGGCGAAGCAATATCATGACAGACGCGACAGACGCATCAGGGAACTTGCTGGCAGCCGACGGCACCCCGCTGAAGAAAAGACTGGGACAGGCATTATTTCGCAGCCGTATGCGGGCCTTTGGCCTGACCGTCCCTTTGCTGGCGCTGATCCTGATGGCCTTTGTATGGCCCGTTGTTTCCTTCCTGACGCAGGCCGTTTACAACGATAAATTCGAACGCCACATGCCCAATGTGACACCCATGTTGACTGCTTGGGATACCAGCACCGAACCGACCGAGGAAATGTTTGCGGCCCTTGTTGCCGACCTCGTGATTAACAAGAAAAATAAAACCATCGGCAAAGTGGCGACGCGGGTGAACCGCGAACTTTCCGGTACCCGCTCGCTGTTCACCTCCTCCGCGCGTAAAGCCAAGAAATTGGAAGCACCCTTCAAAGAGGCCCTGATTGGGGTCAAGAAAAAATGGGGCCAACGGGATGTCTGGCAGGCGATGAAGATTTCCGCCAAATCCTTCACCCCCGCCTATATTGCTGCCGCGGTTGACCTGAAATACACCGCCGAGGGTGCCATCGAGCGGAAAGCCGAAGAGCGCCGCGTGCATGTTAAACTGTTCGTGCGAACCCTGAAAATTGCCGTCATCGTGACTCTCGCAGGCGTTATTCTGGGCTACCCCGTGGCTTTCTTGCTCTCAACCTTACCCGCGCGCTCCTCCAATATGCTGCTCATTCTGGTGTTGCTGCCGTTTTGGACATCCTTGCTGGTACGCACAACCGCGTGGATTGCCATGTTGCAAGGGCAGGGGGTGTTGAACGATCTGTTTGTTCTCTTTGGCCTTGCCACGGACGAGGACCGCTTTTCGCTGATCTACAACCAAACCGGCACGCTGATTGCGATGACGCATATCCTGCTGCCGTTTATGATCCTGCCGCTGTATTCGGTGATGAAAACCATCCAGCCGACCTATGTGCGCGCCGCGCGCTCAATGGGGGCAACCCAGTGGACAGCGTTTTGGCGGGTGTATTTCCCGCAAACCATTCCGGGCATCGGCGCAGGGGGCATTCTGGTGTTCATCCTCGCGATCAGTTTCTACATCACCCCCGCCTTGGTGGGCGGCGAAGACGGTACGATGATTTCGAACTTTATCGATTTCCACATGCGTAAATCCCTGAACTGGTCACTTGCGGCCGCTATGGGGCTGGTGCTGCTGGTGATCGTGCTGTTCCTGTATTGGCTCTACGACCAACTCGTGGGCATCGACAACATGAAGCTGGGATAGAGATATGAGCGACCAACCACAATCCTTCCGCTATATCCCGCCGCGCCCGCCGCTGTGGTTTACACTGGCCTGGACAGGGGGCTTTGGCGCGCTGTTGGGCTTTTTGACCGCACAGGGCAACTTTGGCCTGATGATCCCCTATATGATCGTCTTCGGGGCCATCGTCGCCGCGCTGGCCTATGTGTCGATGACCTTCCTTAAAACCCGCAAACTGGCAGGTCCCTTCGGCTTCCTTGTGCTCTTTGTGCTGGGCTTCCTGTTTTCCGGTTTTGCCTATGCACTGCTGGTTGGGGTGCTTGGGTACATTTTCGGGCGTCAGGCAATCTGGCTCTCCACCGGCGATTACCGCCTGAACCAGCCGCCCTATGTCACCACCAAAGAGGTGCTGTGGTTCTACACATTCCGCTGCATTTGTGGCGCTGTGTTTGTGTTCCTGATGGCGCCAATCATCATTCTGATCCCGCTCAGCTTTAACCAAGAGCCGTATTTCAGCTTTACCACCGGTATGCTGTCGCTGGACCCGGACGCTTATTCCCTGCGTTGGTATATCGACATCCTGCACAACGGCATGACCGCACCAGAGGCCATTGTTGGCTGGTGGTCTGACATGTGGAACAATGCCCAGTGGATCAAATCAGTGCGCAACTCGTTCTTTATCGGCACCATGGCCACCATTCTGGCAACCAGCATGGGAACACTCGCCGCCATCGGCCTGTCCCGCAGCGAAATGCCATACCGCCGCGCCATCATGGCGCTGCTGATTTCGCCAATGATTGTACCATTGGTGATCATCGCGTCGGGCATGTTCTTCACCTTCTCGAGCGTAGGTCTGGCCAAAACCTACGCCGGCCTGATCATCGCCCACGCGGTTCTGGGCATCCCCTTTGTGATCATCACGGTAACCGCCACCCTGTCGGGCTTCGACAACAGCTTAACACGCGCCGCCGCAAATATGGGGGCCAGCCCGGCACGTACCTTTTTCAAGGTGCAAATGCCGCTGATCTTGCCCGGCGTGGTGTCCGGCGCACTCTTCGCCTTTATCACCTCGTTCGACGAAGTGGTGGTCGCCCTGCAAATGGCCGACGTGAACCAACGCACCATCCCGCGGCAAATGTTCTCGGGCATCCGCGAACAAATCAGCCCAACCATTCTGGCCGTTGCGACCATCCTGGTAATCGTCTCGATCGGCCTGCTGACAGTGGTTGAATTGCTGCGCCGCCGCTCGGAAAAAATGCGCGGCCTGTCACCGGGATAATTAACCAATCCTGTTACTACAAAGAGGCCGCGCTAATCACGCGGCCTCTTTCTTTTCAACTTCTTTGTTCTTTTAAATATCCCCCGCGCGGAGCGCATAGAGACTTTTTTCAACCACGTCCCTTCGCAACAAACCGTGGCAACATCGCCGAGAAATCCATTCCCAGCCCGTCCTCATCCTCCACAAATTGCGCATAAAGCGCCGTGGCGCGCTGTCCCATCGGCGTATCCGCATCCACGGCTTCCGCCGCTTGCTGGCTCAGGCGCAAATCTTTCAGCATCAACTCCGCCGCAAACCCCGGTTTATAGTCGTTATCCGCAGGTGACTGCGGCCCAATTCCGGGCGCGGGGCAATAGGCATTCATCGTCCAGCTATAGCCCGATGACGTCGAGACCACATCAAACATGCTCTGACGTTCCAAGCCCAGTTTATCTGCCAAGGCAAAAGCCTCGCAGGTGGCAACCATCGTCGCCCCCAAAATCATGTTGTTACAAATTTTCGCCGCCTGACCATTGCCCGATGGTCCGCAATGTACCGCTTTCTGGCCCATGATCTCGAACAAAGGTTCTGCGCCTCTAAATGCCGCGTCCGGCCCCCCCGCCATAAAGGTTAGCGTACCCGCTGCGGCCCCCGTGGTGCCACCGGAAACCGGTGCATCAACAGGCGCAAGACCTGCCCCAACCGCCTGATCTGCCACGCTGCGCGCACTCTCTACATCGACAGTTGAACAATCAATAAACAACGTCCCCGCCGCCATCGCCGGAATGATTTCATCGGCAACACTGCGCAGAATCGCGCCATTGGGCAGCATGGTAATCACCGCCTCAACACCGTTTGCTGCCGCCGCACCACTGTCTGCCATGGAAACGCCATTGGGGGCAGGGGCCGCCAAATCAAAGCCGATCACCTCATGCCCTGCCGCCGCCAAATTAGCCGCCATCGGCCCGCCCATATTGCCAAGTCCGATAAATCCGATTTTCATGTGGTAGCTCCTAAAGTTTCAACATATCCGCCCCAAGCGGCATCAGCATTTTTGTAACGTCTATCTCATGCACCATATCCAGATCGGCGTGGCGCCATTTTGGTTGATTGTCTTTGTCGATGATCAGCGCACGAATCCCCTCGACAAAATCACCCTGCTCTGCGGCGCGAAAGGTGAATTTGAATTCCTCTTCCAGCGCGGCAATGATGGTGTCACGCCCGCGCACACGGTGGGTTATTTCAATCGAGCAAGCAGCAGAAAGCGGGCTTTTCTGACCCAATGACTTGAGTGTCTTTTGCGCGAATTCCCCGGCGTCTTGCCGTAAACTTCGCAAAACATCCCCCATGGTCTCCCCTGCAAAATGTGCATTGATCTCTGTCTGCAAGGCTTCAAACCCCGCCTCCGGTTCAATCTGCGCTGTATAATCAATGATCGTCCAGTCGCCAGTCTCCTCCAGCGCTTCAATCACAGAATCCCACGCCTCGCGCGGGATGAAATAATCCGCAAACCCCGCATAAATCGCATTGCCTGCATCCATACGGCCCCCCGTAGAACCAAGGTATTCCCCCAGCCGCCCGGGCGCGCGCGCCAGCAACAGCGAACCGCCCACATCGGGGATCAGGCCGATGCCCGTTTCCGGCATGGCAATCTTGCTGTTTTCACAGACAATCCGGTGGCTGCCGTGACAAGAAATTCCAACCCCGCCCCCCATAGTAAAGCCTTGCATGAAGGCAACGAAGGGCTTGGGGTAGTCAAATATTTTGGCGTTCAAACGGTATTCATCCCGCCAGAATTTACGACCATAATCAAAGTCACCCTTTGAGGCTGTATCATACATCGCCTGAATATCGCCACCTGCGCAAAAGGCTTTGTCGCCCACCGCATCAATCACCACCAACTTGACGCTGTCGTCATCCCGCCAAGCATCCAACGTCCCCTCAATCGCAAGGCACATGTCATAGGTCAGTGCGTTCAGCGCCTTGGGGCGGTTCAGCGTGATCCGGCCACATTTTCCCACTTTGCGAATGTGAATATCGGTCATCATCTATCCCGTTCTGCCAGCAGGGCGCGGCTGACAATCAGGCTCATGATCTCATTGGTGCCTTCCAAAATCTGATGCACCCGCAAATCACGCACAATCTTTTCAATGCCGTAATCCGCAAGGTAGCCATAGCCGCCGTGCATTTGCAGGCAGTCATTGGCCACCGTAAACGCCGCGTCGGTGACATATTTCTTGGCCATGGCGCAATGCTTGGTCGCATCCGGCGCGCCTGTGTCGTATTTCCACGCCGCCTGACGCAAGAACACCCGGGCAGATTGCAAGGCAATTTCCATTTCGGCCAACTTGAATTGCAGTGCCTGAAACTGGTCAATCGGGCGGCCAAAGGCCTTGCGCTCGCCCATATAAATCAACGTGGCATCCAGCGCCGCCTGCGCCCCGCCAAGGGCCGAGGCCGCGATGTTCAAACGCCCGCCGTCCAAGCTCGCCATAGCATAGGAAAAGCCGCGCCCCTCTTCGCCAATCAACCGATCAGCCGGAACCGCGCAATCATCCATTTGCACCTGTGCTGTGGGCTGCGCCCGCCAACCCATCTTTTCCTCTAGCGCGCCAAAGGACAGGCCCTTGCTGCCATCCTCAACAATAAACGCCGAAATCCCCTTGGGACCCTCCGCACCACTGCGCGCCATAACAATATAGGCATCCGAATAGCCGCCACCGGAGATAAACGCCTTGGTGCCACTCAAAGAATAACCCGTGTCTGTGCGCACGGCTTTTGTCCTCAGCGCCGCCGCATCAGAACCTGAACCCGGTTCGGTCAAGGCATAGGAAAACACTTTTTGCATCGAACAGATGTCCGGCAACCATTGGGCTTTCAGCTCTGGGCTGCCAAAGCGGTCAATCATCGCGGCGCACATGTTGTGGATCGACAGAAACGAGCCAACAGCAGGACAAGCCATCGCCAGCGCTTCAAATATCAAAGTTGCATCAAGGCGCGACAGGCCGGTGCCGCCTGCCTCCTCAGATACATAGATCCCCCCAAGACCGAGTTCCGCAATGCGGGGCCACAGGTCTTTGGGAATACTGCCCGCCGTTTCCCAGTCGCGGGCAAAGGGGGCGATGTTTTCCTGCCCGAAGGCATAGACCATATCGAAAATGGCAGATTGTTCTTCGGTTAGGGCAAAATCCATGGGGCTATCCTCTGCATGCAACACTCTTAATTGAACGCTTGTTAAATTCCAATTGTTTCGAGAGTTTTGCAAGCCCTTCATCTTCTTTGTTCTGTTAAATATCCTCGCGCGAAGCGCATTAAACTTTTATGCCTCCGGCGGGGATATTTAACAGAACAAAGAAGATGGAAGGGCGCTACAGGTCCTCAGAGTATTCTGCGGCCAAGGATTTAACAACCTGTACCAACGCCTCATGCTCGCTGGCCCCGTCTGCACAGGCTTTCGCATAAATGGCCCGTTGATGGTCGGCACTTGTGCCGTTTTGCAGTATTCGCCGCACCGCGTGCAATTCCGTCAAACACCCCAGTGCCTCGGCGTCCTCACGCAGCATCTCGATCAGCTCTTCAACCAACGCCGCAAACGGCACCACCTTGCCCATGCCAAAATCAATCAGCCCCTCGTTCACCCCGTAACGCTGCGCCCGCCAGCGGTTTTCGGAAATCAGGAAATGGTCATAAATCCGCCAGCGGGGCCATCCCGTAATTACCCGCAATCCGCGCGATGGTCCGGCGCAATCGCCAGATCGCAGGTTTCCAGATCGACCAGCAGGTATTCTTCCTCCAGGCCAATGGTGAAATCGGGATCTTTTTGCGCCATATTATTCTCCCTTTTAGGGAGGCTAACCGAGGGAGGTGCTAAATCCGAATAAATTCCACAGATGCGCCTGCCTTTTTGGCGGGTTCCAAGGGATCGCGCACCATCAGGCAGTTGGCGCGCGATAGAACGGAAAGCAAGGAACTGTCTTGGCGCTGAAAGGGCGTGCAGGTTTGAACGCCGTCAACCACCGCCAGTTCTGCACGCATGAAATGGCTGCGCGGGCCGTTTTGGGACAGGTCACGCCCTAAGCTGGCGACCTCGCGGGGCAGGGCGGCTTTGCCGAGGCCCAGCATGGCGTTGATTGCGGGGATCAGGAATATCTGGCCGCAAACCATCGAGGACACGGGGTTTCCGGGCAAGCCCAACATGGGCGTGTCGCCGAATTTTCCGGCCATTAACGGCTTTCCGGGGCGCATGGCGACTTTGTAAAAAGACAGGTCTAGGCCGGTCACTTTTGAAACCAAGTCGTGGTCGCCAACAGAGGCACCGCCCAGCGTGACGATCAGATCAGCGCTGGCGGCGAGTTCCATCACGCCCGCTAGGCTGGCCTCGGTATCGCGGGCAATCGGTAGGATGCGGCCCACCGCGCCGTGAGCCTCGACCAGGGCTTTCAGGCCGAAATTGTTGGAGGAGATGATTTGCGACGCTTTGGGGTCCTCGCCGGGCATCACCAACTCGTCGCCTGTGGCCACTAGCGCGATTTGCGGTTTGCGGGTGACGGTGACTTCAGCGATGTTCATCGAGGCCAAAAGGGCAACATCAGACGCGCGCAACACGCGCGGCGCGCTGATCCGCGCCCCAACGGTGAAGTCACCGCCTGCGGGGCGGATGTAAGATTTTGGGTCGATGTTGTCGGAGACTGTTATTTGGTCACCGTCCCGCGTCGTGTCCTCTTGGATCAAGATACGGTCCGCGCCTGCTGGCACTGGCGCGCCGGTGAAAATGCGGGTGCATTGGCCGGAGGTTATGCTTCCCTGAAAGGCGGTTCCGGCAGCGGCCTCGCCGATCACCTGCAATTTGGCCCCTGTGTGCAGGTCGGCAGAGATCACAGCATAGCCGTCCATGGCGGAGCTGGCAAAGGGCGGCTGCTCACGCTTGGCAATGGCGTCTTGTGCAAGGGTGCGGCCTGCGGCTTGGGCGAGGGGGATGACCTCGGTTGAGAGGGGGGTGAGCAGGTCGAGGACGCCGGAAAGGGCTTGGGCTACGGTGATCATGTTAAATGCTCATCACTTTTTAAGTTTTCAATTTCCCACTCGCTGTAAGTTTTGCTTGTACCTTTAACTTTCCATTCTGTGCGGCCATTCGCCGAACGCCCTAGAACAACGGCGGCCGCTGCGCTTGGACTTGAAAAAGCGTAACCTTTGCTGAAGCTGCCAATTTTACCTTTGGGTGCGATCACGCCGTTGGCGATTAGTTCAGCTTGAAGTGGTTGATAGTTGGTTAAGTGTTTTCCTACCCAGCTTATCTGCGAATCGGATCCCTTTTGCACTATGAATTCGCTCCCATCAATCAAGGCACTGGCTGTTATCCCAGCTTTCTTGGCATGCAACTCGAATTCAGGAATAGAGACAGATTCTGTTGTAAGGAATTTTCTCGTATCGTCTCTCTTTTTCTCCATAAACATATCAACGCGAATAGCAGGTAGAACCATGTTTAGGGTCTCAAGGAAACTTTCCATGTTGGAAATATCGGCTTCTGATAAGGAGGGTGGCGTTGGAGCGGTATTGTTTTCTAGCGGAGTGTGACCAATGCTCTGCGCTATTTTGATCAATCTGGATTCTAGGAATTTTACATGAGCCTTATGCAATCCGTTTCCTGTCGAAGTGATAACAATGGCTTGTTCCCACCATTCTTTTTTGCTGATGTGATCCAATATCCGCGTTTTCACGGTTTCGCTTTCACCAATATAGGCAGTGTCGACGCCATTAATGGGACCAAGTAAGATATATACGCCTGTGTTGGTGGCTTCGGGGCGCTTCATGGCGGCGCTGGTTTGCGAGCGCGCAAATTTCAGGACATGACCTGTCCAGCCGAACACTTCTGCGGTTAGCATCCCATCCGGTTTGCCGTCGACAAAATATAATTGTAGCGAACGCCCAGCTGTCATCTATTCCGCCTCATACAATCCAGATTTACCACCGTCTTTCAGTACCACCCGTATCTCACTGATAATCATCGCTTTATCCACAGCCTTGACCATGTCAAACACCGTCAGCGCGGCGATATTCACCGCCGTCAGCGCTTCCATTTCAACGCCAGTCTGTCCAGTAGTCTTGACCGTTGCCTCAATATCCACGCAGTTTTCAGCCGCATTTGGCACCAGATCAACGGCGACTTTGGTGATCGGCAGCGGGTGGCACAGCGGTATCAACTCCGGTGTTTTCTTGGCCCCCATGATGCCTGCAAGGCGTGCCACGCCTAGCACGTCGCCTTTTTTAGCGGTGCCTTGCATGACCATTTTGAGGGTTTCTGCGCCCATGTAAATGCGGCCTTTGGCGGTGGCGATACGGCTTGTTACGGCTTTGTCGGACACGTCCACCATATGGGCGGCACCGTCTTTGTCGAAGTGGGAAAATTCTGCCATTACATTGCCTGCGGTGCCCAAGGGGAGGAAAGGATTTCGCGGGTGGCGGCCTCAACATCTGTCTGGCGCATCAGGGCCTCGCCAATCAGGAAGTTGCGCACGCCAAAATGCGCCAGATCAGCCAGATCATGGCGGGTGAACATGCCGCTCTCGCCGACAATCATCCGATCCGCTGGCACTTCGCGGGCCAGTTGTTTGGTGGTTTCCAGGGTTACCTCGAAGGTTTTGAGGTTGCGGTTGTTGATGCCCATCAGCGGTGAGCGCAGCTTGGCGGCGCGTTCCAGTTCGGGCAGGTCGTGGACCTCTAGCAGCACATCCATGCCCAGCTCGAAGGCGGCGGTTTCCAACTCGGACGCTTGTTCGTCGGAAACGGAAGCGAGGATGATCAGGATGCAATCGGCCCCCCAGGCGCGGGCCTCGGTGACTTGGTAGGTGTCATAGATGAAGTCTTTGCGCAGGACCGGCAGGGTGCAGGCATCGCGGGCCGCACTGAGGAATTCAGGGCTGCCTTGAAAGGACGGTGCGTCGGTCAGAACCGACAGACAGGTGGCCCCGCCGTCGGCGTAGGCCTCTGCCAGTTCGGCGGGGTTGAAATCTTCGCGGATCAAGCCTTTGGAGGGGCTGGCCTTTTTGATTTCGGCGATCAGGCCATAGCCGCGGCCTCGAGAAGCCTTTTCTAAGGCGGCGGCAAAGCCACGCGGGCGGCTGGCCTCTGCGGCGCGGGCTTGCAGGTCTGACAGGGGCACGGCCAGTTTGGCGGCGGCCACTTCTTCCAGTTTATAGGTTTTGATTTTTTCCAGAATGTCGGACATGCTCTAACCCTCGTTTGTTGCTTTGGCCAAGGCGGCGCATTTTCGTTTGGCAGCGCCGGAATCGATGCTGTCGGCGGCGAGTTTTGCGCCGGCTTTCAGGTCGCTAACCTTATCCGCGATCACCAAGGCGGCGGCGGTGTTCAGCAGCACCGCGTCGCGGTAGGCGGATTGTTTGCCATCCAGCAATTCGCGCAAGGCTTGGGCGTTCTCGGCGGGGCTGCCACCGATTATTTCGCTGAAATCATGCACAGGCAGGCCCGCGTCATGGGGGTGGATTTCGCCGTCGGTCACGGTGCCGTTTTCCAGCTTGGCAACCCAGCTGACGCCGGCAATGGAAATCTCGTCGGTGCCGTCAGACCCGTGAACCAGCCACGCCTTTTCAGAACCGAGTTCCAACAACACCTCGGCCATGGGGCGGATCATGTCGCGCGAAAATGCGCCTGTTAATTGCCGTTTGACGCCTGCGGGGTTGGTCAACGGGCCAAGGATGTTGAAAATGGTGCGGGTGCCGAGTTCTTGTCGCGCGGGCATGACGTGTTTGGTGGCCGGATGGTGCATCGGGGCCATCATAAAGCCGATACCTGCCGTTTTGATTGCGTGTTCCACCACCTTTGGCCCGACCATCACCTTGATGCCCAATTCGCCGAGCGCGTCAGCGGTGCCGGATTTGGAGGACAGGTTGCGGTTGCCGTGTTTGGCGATCACCACGCCAGCGCCCGCAGTGACGAGCGCCGTGGCGGTAGAGATGTTCAGCGTTGATTTGCCATCGCCGCCCGTGCCAACAATATCCATGGCGCCAACCGGTGCTTTCACCGCAAGACATTTGGCGCGCATCACAGCGGCGGCGGCGGCGTATTCATCGACGGTTTCGCCGCGTGTGCGCAAGGCCATTAAAAAGCCGCCGGTCTGGGCGGGGGTGGCCTCGCCTTCCATGATGATGGTGAAGGCGGCTTCGGCCTCGGCGCGGGTTAGGGGCGCCTCGCAGGCTTTGGCGATTAAGGATTTGAGGGCGTCGCTCATGCGGGTTCCAATACGGTATCTAGGAAGTTCTGGATCATTTTATGGCCATGTTCCGAAGCGATGCTTTCGGGGTGGAATTGCACGCCGTGGATCGGCAATTCGCGATGTTGCAGGCCCATGATGGTGCCGTCTTCCAGCCAAGCGGTGATTTCCAGCTCATCCGGCAGGCTGTCGCGATCCACAACCAGAGAGTGGTATCGCGTGGCCTTGAACGGCGAGGGCAAGCCCATGAACAAGGATTTCCCGTTATGGTTCATATCGCCCATTTTGCCGTGGACGATTTCGGAATGGCGCACAACTTTGCCGCCGAAAGCCTGACCGATGGTTTGATGACCAAGGCAGACACCGAGCAGCGGCACCCGTGCCTCGGCAGCCGCCAGCGTCAGGGGTAGGCAAATTCCTGCTTGATCGGGATCACACGGACCGGGTGACAGCAAAATTGCCTGCGCCCCCATGCCCATGGCCTGCTGCACGTCAATTTCGTCGTTGCGTTTGACCACCACATCCATGCCCAACTCGCCAATATAATGCACCAGATTATAGGTGAAACTGTCATAATTATCGATCAACAGCAGCATGTGGCCTGTTCCATTATTAGGTGCATTTCGGGGGTGATCCCCGATACAATTAGCGTTATACATGGCCAGAGTGCTACACATTGGTCAAGAGCAGAATGACCGCACATAAGGCAGGGTTATGGCGAAATACGCGAAATTGGCGGGTATGGTAACAGGCTTGGCGATTGGGCTGGGCGGCGGCGTGCTGCTGGCGGTAATGAACCCGTTGATACCGGATACGGATAAAACACAGGTGGCCGGCGCGCCGGATGCTGTGCAACCGGCTGTGACCCAGCAAGGAGACGCCCCTGTTTTGGGCGGCCCGCAGCCAGAGGTTAAGCCAGCTGTCGTTCAAGGTGACAAGCCCGTCACATCTGCGGCCGATTCTGCGCCAGCGCAGGTTCCCGCCCCGCAAAGCATGATTAAAACCGGAGAAGATAGCCCGATTGCGCCGCTTGATATTCAGTCTGGTGAAACATCTGCGGTCACCATGCCTAAGGCTAATATCACCGGCAATGCGACAAAAAACATGACGCTGGATGTACCGCCGAATGCGGGTAAAGTGGTGGTTAAACCGCTGCGACAGGCCTTGCCGAAGGTTCAATCGGACGGGGTAGCCATCATGGTTGATCCGGATATGTCCAATACAGAAGGGGATGGGGTGTCGCTGCCAAACCAACCCAGTGGCGCAGCACCAAGCGGTGCCGTGCAAGTTTTGCCAGCGGTTTCAACGCAGGCTGCACCGGATATTTCAACAACCCCAGCAAAGCCGCTGATCATTGCGGAGCCGAATGTGGATACGGCAAATGGCAGTGCGCAGCCTTTGCAACCTGCCGCTAATGGCGGGACCGAGGTTATTACTCCCGGGGGGGCTAATCGTGCGATACCCGCCCCTGTTCCGCAAAAAATCGAAACTGCCCCGGATGTGCTGGCGGCTTTACCGACAATTCCCGAACCCAAACGGCGGGTTAATAAATCGGGAACTTTTGCGACCAGCTCTTCGCGGTTGCCCACCACGGGGGGGGGCAGTTTTGTTTCCCGAAAATCGAATGATACAGGCGGTAAGTTTCCAACAATAGGCACCAAGAGCGCCCGATTGGCACCGGATGCCGTGCCAGACCCAAATGCGGTTGCAGGTGCGCTAGTGCGTAATGCTGTTGCTTTTGCGGGGGCGGATAAACCGCTGATGTCGATCATTCTGATCGATATCGGTGACAAGGGCCTGCCGATGGAAACCTTGCAAACTCTGACGATCCCAGCCGCCTTTGCTTTGCCTGCTGATCAACAAGACGTCGGGGTTTTGGCGCAAAGCTATGCCCGTGCCGGATTCGAAGTGCTGGCCCTGTCGCCGCGCGCTGTGGAGATGAGCCTGTCGGGCGGGCTGGATCAAGCACAAGTCGACGAAATTATTGGTCAGATTTTTGCGGATATGCCGCAGGCCATTGGCCTGATTGATCGCACCAGTGCTGATCTACAGAAAGACCGTAAATTGGCGAAATCTGTAGTGTCCAGTTTTCGCAAATCGGGGCATGGTCTGGTGACTTATGCGGAGGGCCTGAACCCTGTGCCGCGCGCCGCAGGGGAGGCTGGTGTGGCCGCTGGCACGGTGTACCGCAATCTGGACGGCAAAGGCGAAACTGCTGCGGTGATGCTGCGGTATCTGGACCGCGCGGTGTTGGATGCGCGGCGCAACGGGCAGGTAATTGTGCTGGGAACTACCGCGCCGGAAACCGTGGCAACGATTGTAAACTGGGCGCTCAGCAGCAAAGCGCGCGGTGTGGCGCTGGCCCCTGTTTCAGCGAGTTTGAAGGCCAGCTTGCAGTAATCTTGCTTGCAAAACATATGTTGACGTAAAAAATACCTGTGACTACGGTTGTTTAGGAAAAATAGCTGTTGTTTGGAGGAGTTGGTATGTCTGTTGGAAATAGTGAGTTTGTCCCGTTTGGAACCGAATTTCTGGTCAATACCACCACAATGCTGGATCAAGACGATGCTTCGGTTGCAGCCCTTGCGGGGGGCGGGTTTGTTGTCACCTGGACGGACAAAAGCGGTATCGCCACCATCTTTGATGGTTACGAAGTCTTGGGGCAGGTTTTCAATGCAGATGGCAGCCCCGACGGCGATGAGTTTCAAGTCAATGTCGCCACCAATTCCTATCAACGTGAGGCCCGTGTTTCTGCCTTGAAAGACGGTGGGTTTGCGGTTGTCTGGCGGGATGATGACCCCGCCAGCCCAGACGACAATGGTGCGGCGGTCCGGCTGCGGTTATTTGCGGCGGATGGCAGCGCCACCAGTGGTGAGGTTTTGGTCAATACCACCACCGATTACAGTCAATATGACCCGGAAATTACTCTGCTTGCGGGGGGCGGGTTTGTGGTGACCTGGACCAATTACAATTTTGCCGATGTGGCGAATCCCGATGCGGATGTGCGCGCCCAGTTGTATGATCAAAACGGCGGGGCTGTCGGCAGCGAGATTTTGGTGAATACGACCACAAATGACCATCAAACAGACCCGGTGGTGGCGGCCCTGTCAGGGGGCGGGTTTGTGATCAGCTGGACCGGCGAGAGCGGCAGCGCCGACGACATGTCGCAACAGGCCGTAAGGGCGCAGGTTTTTACCGCCAGTGGCAGCAGGGTGAACAGCGAGTTTCTGGTGAACACAGTTACCAGTGCCGCGCAGTATGAATCTTCGTTAACCGGATTGGCGGGGGGCAGATTTGTGGCCACGTGGCGCGACGAAAGCGGCACCGGTGTGGACGCGGATAATAGCGCTGTTTCCGCGCAATTATTTAATGCTGACGGCAGCAAATTCGGGGCAGAATTTCAGGTCAACACAACCACGGCCTCCTATCAAACGGAGCCGTTTGTGACCTCGCTTGCCGGTGGCGGTTTTATTGTGGCGTGGATGGATTTCAGCGGCAGCGGTGATGATAACTCTGGTACTGCGGTGCGCGGGCAGATGTTTGATGCGGTGGGCACGCCTTTGGGGGGCGAGTTTCGGATCAACTCCACTGTCGGATCAAATCAATACGCCGTTTCAATGAACGAGCTGGCAGACGGACGCGTGGCGATTGTCTGGACAGATGCCAGCGGTATAACGGGTGATACCTCTGGCTCGGCCATTCGGGGGCAAATATTCGATCCGCGCGTTGCGGGGGTCGATTTGCAAGGCACAGCGCGGGCCGATGATCTGGTGGGAACCGGATTTGACGACACCATCAAAGGCGCGAATGGCGCGGATATGCTGGTTGGGGCCTTGGGCGATGATTTGCTGGTTGGGCAGGGCGGCAACGACATTTTGCAAGGCGATGCGGGGGATGATGTTTTGCTTGGCGGTGGCAAGAAAGACCGGCTGTTTGGCGGCCAAGGCGATGATACGCTGGAAGGTCAGGCGGGGCGCGATCTGTTGCGCGGCTCGGTTGGCGCTGACCTGCTGAAAGGCGGCGCTGGCAAGGATCGACTGTTTGGCGGCGAGCAAAAGGATCAGTTGTTTGGCGGCGGCGGCGGTGATTTGTTGCACGGTGAAGCCGGCAACGACAACCTGTTTGGCGGCGGTGGCAACGACAGGTTGCTGGGCGGCTTGGGCAAAGACATGTTGCAGGGCGGCGCGGGCGCGGATGTTTTCATCTTTAACAAGGCGGCGCACAGTCGGGTTGGCAAAAGCGATGTGATTAGCGATTTTACCAGCGGTGATGATCTGATTGATTTGTCCAATATGTCGGATGAAACCATGGTGTTTATTGGCGCGGCTGATTTTTCCGCTACGGGTGCAGAGGTGCAAATCGTCAAGAAATTGAACGGCAAAGCACTTGTGCAGATTGATGTTGATGGCGATGGTTCCGCCGATGCGCGGATTGTTCTGGACGGGTTGAGCAGTGCCGAGATTGATGCCCTGACGGCGGATGATTTCATTTTGTAAGCAGTTTTATCCCGCTACAGCATTTCGCTGGCAGGATGAAACCGTATTACTGTGAATAAGAAAGGCGGGCCCGCCAGTGCGGTTGTCGTGCCGATCAGGGGTGTGAGGCCTGAAACCTGTGAATTCTGCGGTTTTCGGCGATTCCGGGTCGGGTTGATAATCCGATTGGTTCCGAAACCTTGGATGAACCCTCTGCTAATAGGGAACATCCGTGAACCACTTTTTGATGACGTCGGGGACAGGGTATAGACCCGCCGCGCTAACATCCTGTTAACCTAGCGGTCGCTGCCCTGCGCGTCAGCCATTCCCCAGCGGGGTCACAAAGTGGATTGCCTCTTGCGCGGCCATGCGCAAGGCTTTGGATTTATTGACGGTTTCCTGAAACTCTGCCTCGGGATCGCTGTCGTAAACCACGCCGCCACCGGCCTGAATATACAGTTTTTCATCTTGGACAACGGCGGTGCGCAGGGCGATGCAGATGTCCATTTCGCCGTTGGCCGAGAAATAACCGACGCCGCCGCCATAAACGCCGCGCTTTTCTTTTTCCAGCTCGTCTATGATCTGCATGGCGCGTACCTTTGGCGCACCTGACACGGTGCCAGCGGGCAGACCTGCCAGCAGGGCAGACAGGGCGTCATGCTTATCTGACAGCTCGCCTATCACGTTGGACACGATGTGCATCACATGGCTGTACCGTTCGATGATGAATTGCTCATTCGGGTTCACGGTGCCGATTTTGGCGACGCGGCCCACGTCGTTGCGGCCTAGATCCAACAGCATCAGATGCTCGGCGCGTTCTTTGGGGTCGGCCAGCAGCTCGACCTCATAGGCCTTGTCTTGCGCCGTGGTTTCGCCGCGCGGGCGGGTGCCTGCGATCGGGCGAATGGTAACTTCGCCGTCTTTGACCCGCACCAGAATTTCTGGGCTGGCCCCAATCACCTGAAAGCCGCCAAAGTTGAAAAAGAACATATAGGGCGAAGGGTTGGTGCGGCGCAGCGCGCGGTAGAGTGCAAAGGGCGGTAGTTTGAAATCTTGCGTCCAGCGTTGCGAAGGCACCACCTGAAAGATATCACCGGCGCGGATGTAATCGCGGGCGGCCTCGACCATGGCGAAATATTCGGGTTTGGTAGTGTTTGACACCGGTTCGCCAACACAATTGGCGGCATCGGGGATCATCGGGTTTGAGGGCGCGGGGCGGTCCAGATCGCGGATCGCATCCATCACCCGTTCCGCCGCGATGTTATAGGCGGCGCGCGCCGACAGATCTCCGCGCTGATAAACGGGGGAGACAACGGTGATTTCGTCTTTCACCCCATCCACCACCACAACCACCGAGGGGCGCATCATCACCGCGTCCGGCAGGTTGAGGGGGTCAGGGTTCACGTCAGGCAGGTGTTCCACATGGCGGATCATGTCATAGCCAAGGAAGCCAAACAGCCCCGCCGCAATCGCAGGCAGGCCTTCGGGCAGATCAATCCGGCTCTCGGCCAATAGGGCGCGCAGGGCGGTTAAGGGATCGCCTGCCATCGGCTCAAACGCCTCGGCGTCAAAACGGGCCTGACGGTTAATGCGGGCGGTGTCGCCGTTACTTTGCCAGATCAGGTCGGGCTTCATACCAATCACGGTAAAGCGCCCGCGAATTTCCCCACCCGTCACAGATTCCAGCATAAAGCTGTCTTTCTGCGCCTGAGCCAGTTTCAGCATCAAGGATACAGGCGTATCAAGGTCAGCCACCAGACGGTTGTAGACCACCTGATTTTGACCGGCGTTATAGGCCGATTCAAAGCTGGCGAAATCCGGCGTCAGGGCCATCAGCGCGTCGCAATCTGTGCGTTGATCGAGTTAATCGCGGTCTGGTTCAAAGAAACACCAGCGGCATCGCGCAGGGCAACCGTGTAGAGCGCCAGCATATCCGCACCGATTTGCGCATCCAGCGAATTGCCCAGTTGAGTCAGCAGGGTTTTGTTCTGCTCGGTTGCCGGATCAAAGGCATTGGTTCCGGTCAGACGGGCCAATAGCACGCCATTGGGCGAGTCAAGCGCCGCAACTTTGCCGATGTCCAAGGCAAACACATCGATCATGGTTGTTTGCGGCATACCGGCAAAGAAACTGTCACGGCGGGCCTCTGTTTCGGAGTTGGGCGCAAGGCTGAAGTCAGCAAAATCAGCGCCTTCTTCCAGCTTGATTTTATACTCTGCTGCCAGCTTTTGCAGTTGAGCCAAAACTTCTGCTTGGCGCCAATCGGTCGCCACGCGGGTTTTTACCTCGTCAAAGGGGATAGCTGTGGGTTCGGTAACCTTGTTCACTTTCAACGCGAAAATGCCGCCATCTGCCAGATCAACGATCTCTGGGAAGTCGCTTTCCTTGGCGGTCAGAATTGCTTTGCGAAAGGCGCTGTAGCCGTTCAACCCGCCAGTGCTTTCGGCGTTGAAATCAATGGTGCCGGTCTGCATCGCGGATTCTTTGCCAAGGTCGGAAACGGTTGCACCCGCCACCAGCAAATCATCGATTTCGGCAATCATATCGGAAACCAACCGCCGCGCGCCTTCGCCGGCGAGTTCGGTCTTCAGCCTGTCACGGGCCTCTTCAAACGGGGTGTTATCTGCGGCCAGCACGGCGTTGACGCGAAACAGGGCTGGGCCAAGGGACGATTCAACCGGCCCCATAATACCGAGTTTCTCTTCGGCAAAGATCACTTTGGCGGCGGCACTGGAAAGGTCCTTGGCCTCGACATCGCCCAAATCGACATCCGCCAGTGCAAGGCCGCGTTCTGTGACGAGTTGCGCGAATGTCATGGTCAGGGCATCCAGGCTGTCACGGGCGTCTTGCGCCTCCTCAAGGGTGCCAAAAACAATCCGCTCTACGGCGCGCTGTTCTGCCTTGTTGAAACGATCGTTTTGCAACTCATAGGATTCGCGTAATTGTGCGTCGTCCACATCAACTTGGTCCAGCAACATATCAGGGCTGAGCCATGCGTAAGTCACGTTATGACTGCGAAGGGATTGATATTGTTCGGTGTTTTTGTCGTAATAGCTTTTCAATTGCGCATCCGTACCCTTTTCGATTGGCGCGGCCAATTGCAGCTCTGTGACCCAAGCCCAGTCAAAATCGCGGGTTTCCTGCACGTAAGCCACAAGGGATTTCGGGATTACATCGGAGGAAGATATACCGCCAGAAATGCTGCCCTCAAGAATGGCACGCGCGTTTTCTTTGCGCAGCAGGTCATCAAATGCCTTGGGGGTGATACCCAATTGGCGGTCCAGGTAAAACTCGTAAGATGCTTTGTCAAAGCTGCCGGTTAGCCCCTGAAAATTTGGATTGGCCAGAATTTGCGCCCGCACAATATCGTCGCCAACGCTCAGGCCCAGCTGATTGGCCTCGTTGTCAATTGCAGCCAGACCGATGACCGCATCCAGAACCGTGTCGCCGATGCCGTATTGCTCTACCTCGACGGGGGACAGATTGCGCCCAGCGCGGTTGGACAACTGGTTGATCGCATTTCGATAGGCGCGGGCATAGGTATCCACGGGGATGCTTTCCGCGCCCACAGTGCCAATAGATTGCAGGTTGCCACCGCCAAATCCCCCAATGCCAAAGCCGGTCAGACCAAGCATCAAAAGCCCCATAATAACCATCATGAATTTGCTGTTTTTCTTATCGGAGCGGAGGGGTGTGGACATCTCAAACCTATCTGTTTTTCCTGTATTCAGGAGCAGGTTTTAGGGGGTGATCGGGCTATGCGCAAGCGGGTTCATAAAATGGCCGGATCTGGATGCTCAAATTATCGTGCATTGCCCCGCTGGAAGGCTTGACAGAGCGGGGTGAGGCGCCCTCCCTTAGGCAAATGGATATTTCAGTTGCCACGTTGGTATTGTTGCCAATTGGTCTGGGCCTGCTGGGTTTTGTAGAACCATGCACCATTGGGGCGCATTTGGTGTTTCTGGACACGCAGAAAAATCGCGATACGCGGCAGAAAACCCGTGCGGTTTTGGTCTTTATACTGGTGCGCGCCTTGGTTGCCGGGCTGGTAGGGGTGTTGATTTCCCTGCTGGGCGGGATTTTGATTTCGCTGCAAACGGGGCTTTGGCTGGTTTTCGGGGTGGTTTATCTGGCTTTAGGAGCGGCGTTTCTACTCGGGCGGGCGGGCCGTTTCAAACGGCGGCTGGCGCTGGCCCCCTCGGCTTGGAAAAATGCGCGAAATCCGGTTGTGCTTGGTTTGGCTTTTGGCCTTAATATTCCGGCCTGCGCGGCACCAATTCTGTTTGCGCTGCTGGGGATGGCGGCGACAAGTGGCACTGTTGCCTCGGGTTTTGTGATGATGTTTCTGTTTGGTTTTTTCCTGTCGGCACCACTGGCGTTATTTGCCTTTATTCCGGCTTTGGCGGGGCGGATGGATCGCTTGGCAGTGCGGCTGGTCTCGGCGCGGTTGCTGATTGGCTGTGTTTTTGTGATTTTAGGGCTGTGGTCGATCTGGTTTGGTCTGTTTGTTAATCCGGTCAACTGGTCCGGCCAATGACTGAGAAATCCCGCTTCAAAAAGGTCGCCATTGCCGGCATCAGCTTTCAGGCTGGATCTGCGGCGATAGATTCCGCCACCATCATGTCGGCGCTGGTGTTCCAGTTGACCGGCAGCACAGTGATGGTGGGGGCAGTCACCGCGATCCTGCGCTTTGGCTGGTTGTTTCCCCAGTTAATCGTCGGATTTCTGGCGCAGCAAAACGGGTCTTCGATGCGCTATTATGTGATTGGTGCCTTTGGGCGCGCCAGTTGCATGGCGTTGCTGGCGGCGGTGTTGTTTTGGGGGGCGGAGTGGCCGCGATTTTGGCTCTCGGCCAGCGTTATGGTGCTTTGGGTGGCCTATGCCTTTATCAGCGGCATTGTGGCGGTGCCTTATAATGACATCGTGGCGCGTTCGGTGTCCCCGCATCTGCGCAGCCGCCTGTTGGCAACGCGGTTTTTTGGCGGCGGAGTGCTGGCACTCGGGATTGTGGCACTTGCCGACCAAATGGTGGCAGGGCTGGCTTTTCCGGTTTCCTACGCCGGTATCATCGCGCTGGCGTCGGTTTTGATGTTCATTTCCTCGGGTGTTTTCACCGCGATGGGAGAGCCGGAAACCGCCGCGCAGAAAACCAGCAAGCCCGGCTTTTTCCAATATCTGAAAGACGGGATTGAGGTGTTTAAAACCAATCAACGCTTTCACCTGTTCGTTTTTGCCCAGTGGTGTGGCGGCGCGGTGTTGATGGCCATGCCGTTTTATGTGGTGCGCGCCTATGGCGCCGGTTTTGATCTGGAGCGCGTGGCGCTGTTACTGGGTGCGCAAACAATCGGCGCGCTGGTTTCCAACCTGTTGTGGGGGTGGTGGGGCGATCACCTTGGCAAGCGGGATTAATTTAAGTAAAGTCAACTGCTTACACCTAAAAACTCTAATTTTGAGGTGTGCAGAAATGGCTACTATTCGAAAGTTGAAATCTGGCAACTGGAACGCGCAAGTTCGTTCCAAAGGAAAGTTATATGCGTCCAAAACTTTTGCCACTTTTAACGGTGCTCAGAAGTGGTCGAAACGAAAAGAAGGTGATTTAGGGGGGCTTCACGCCTTATTTATCGATATTGGCCATGAGTATTGTCAGAACGTGCTTTTCGGCAAGCCTTCACAATATCTTTCATCCAATCGAATTGATCGTATTTGTAAAAACCCGAGGCTGCAAAAACCAATGGATGCGATAACATTACAAGACGTAAATTCCTACAAACAAGCAAGGTTGGCAGAGGTTTCAACAACCACTTGTCGTGATGAACTGTTGATGATCAGACGTGTGTTTCGTTGGTATATCCGTGAACTTTTGGCCGAGAAGGGCGTCGAACTTTCAAATCCGTGTGAGGTACTGACTTTACCACGAGCAAACAAACCAAGAGACAAGGTTATTTCCCAAACTGAACTAGACTTGCTGCTAACCAAAATGTCACCTGAAATGGCCGTTGTGACAGAGCTGGCATTTGAAACAGCAATGAGACGTTCTGAATTACTAAAGCTCACCCCTGAAAACCTACATCTAGAACAACGGTATCTTTGCGTCATTGATGGCAAAGAAGGGTCTCGTGATGTGCCATTGACAAGGCGTGCTGTGAGTCTCTTGGAGTCGCTTTTATTGACTCAGGCAGGTGTAGGTGCCAAGCTGTTTACATGGCCCCTTACAGTGTCTCACAGGCGCTCAGGAGGGCGCGAGAAGCACTAGGTATGAGTAATGATGTAAGGTTCCACCAGCTACGACATTCCCGCATTACAGCTGTTGCTAGGATGGGGTTTAGTCAGGCTCAAATTATGGTGGTGAGTGGTCATAAAGATATTAGGAGCGTTCAGAGATATACGCATTTGAATGTGCAGGACGTGGTCAATTTTTTGAATTGAAGTTGAGCAGCAGTTAACAGGGTGTGCCTTGGTCAAAATTTCCTCTTACGTTCTGAACAGGTCCCTTGTTCGAATATTTTTTTTGTGGGATCATCTGGTTCTTGTTGGCCATCTTCATAGGCACCGGAAAACCGATCAATGGTACTCCAGAGCCAAAGGTCTTGGCCTTCTATGACTGAGTTGCAACTGAACGAAATGTAACGTTTGCTTATTTTGACACGGCTGTTTGATGTGCAAATGGCCTCTGTCCGCGTTGCAGCTACCAAGGTTTTATCATCGTATGTTAAAATGTATTCAACGGGCCACGGAGTAGCACCTTCAAAACAACCTTGGCCTTGAATGCAGGTCTTCTCCAAAATACAAGATAAACGTTTTTCGGATGCGCCTGCATGCGTTGGAAACAACATAGTCGACATGCATATCAAGAATAAAAAATATTGGCGAAAAAACAGCATTATTCCTCTCAGTATATATCTACACGATCACGGGCGGCTATTTTGATTGCTTTCTATTTTCACCACAAGAGCGCTTTTCGTTCTTACAGACAACTGGTTAGTATTGCCCAGTGTTCACAATACCACTGATATATAGACCGCGTCTAAATGTTGCGGCTTACGCATTCATATGTGTTGACTATAATGCCGATATTGCCCTTTGAAGTGTTGGACAGCAGGGCGTCCCGTTTGAATTTGTCACAGTGAGTTTGTGCAACAGAAAGAATCTGAGGAATATTGATTATGGCGGGATCATATTCAATTACAATTGATCTGCTATTTTCCAAAGCTACATTGTATGCGCCGCCCCATGCGGCTACGCAAGCTGAAGTTCCCAATAGAAGAAGTGCGCAAATGAAATGTCTCATAAATTAAAATCCTATAATTCGCAGGTTGCAAGATTTTGGTTCTACCAACGAGTTTCTTCCATACTTCCTTGATTTGCAACCGCCTTAATACGTAAGCTTGAAAGTTGAGGCTGCTATATCTGTACAAATTCCCTGAGTTTTTAGAATTCTGCTGGGGTGAGTTAGAATTTAATAGGAATTGGATGAGGTGAGAAATGTATTAGTAATGATATAACCTCTATATATACTCCCTACTCTCTCTTTCTTTAGTAGTGTGTCTTTAAGAGATGGGTAGGTGTAGTTGGTCTGAAATTCAATCCGCCTGTTGCACCCATTCATTAAACAGTCTCAGCTCTGATAAATAGCGTTCTGTTTTGTTCGGCGCGACCTCTCGGTAAAGAGCTAAATCTTCGTCTTCCTCTTCTTGGGTGCCTCTTGATTGGCGGAAGTTGTAACGAGCATATAGTTCATTCATTACATCATCATATGTATGCCCCACATATTTTTCCCGAGAGGAGAAACCTTCGCCCATAATATCACTAAAGCTGCGTTGCATGATTAGTTCGAGTTCTTCTTCCCAACCTTGCCGGACAATGTAGCTGTCGTGGACTAAAAGTATAGGTTCGTCGTGGCTATTGAAGTGGCGAACGATTTCATTGGTAATTTGCGAATCCCTATATTGAAGATGTGTCCCAATCCCAGTGTGAAAATGCCCTTCGATTTCGTTATGAAGAGCCCTGATTTGATCAACCACCTCGTGAATTTGAGCGTTCGTCAGTTTCTTTTGAGGGCTGCCATTTGCTGCACCATTCCTGAAAGCTTGAGGTATGGTTTCAAGGGAGTCCGCATTCAATAAGATGAGAAACAAACCTTTCACTAAGCTTCGCAGTTCATCGGGATTGGACAGAAAACTTACCGGTTCAATAGAGTAGGGGTCGTTTGCTTCCTTGCTCCAGTAGTCTATCCCTTCCATGGCGTAGAGCATTGTTGGATGAAGGCTTGAGTAATCAATTTCAATCGTTATTTGATCGTTGATTAGGATATCATTGCGTAGGTGCTTGCGGCAGTTTTGCCAGAATCCGCCATAGAACCTTCCTCCCTCCTCAAACGAGGAGTTATTGAAGATGCGGCGAGTAAATTTGTTTGACTGCGTAACTAAATCAAATTTGGATGGATTGTTTTCGTCTGCTTCTTTTTCAATCCGTGGGGATTCAAGATGGGGAATTGAAACGAAAGTATTATTCAGAATTTTATTGTATTCTTGAAGAACCTCACTCATATTTTCGAGCCCTGAAGACATCTCAAATTCTATCAGGGTTTTAGACATATCCTTTAATTGTATTAGCAAGCGATCTTCTTGCCAACTTATATCGAATACTGAGAACCTTGCTTCTCGAAATAAACTTACTAGTTCTTCAGTGGGCCACATTCTGGAAATGCGAGATCTCCCTGTAGGTCTTCGGTCAAAGAAACCATTTTGGTTTTCCACAAAATTGGCTGCAATTAACCAATCTACTACATCAATAGTGGTTCTCGAAATGTGGAGTTCGTTGTAAATGCTTCCAGCGTGATAAGCATTTGGGCTGCGCGAATAAGATATTTTCAAGGCGGGGTCGCTGCTCCAAGCCACATACAAATCAAGAAGAACCACTTTCAAATGTCTGCGTCTGATGCCAGCATTCCCTTGAGTGGAAAGTTCCTGAAATATGTTGTCAACGAAACCGTTAATTTCGGGGTGATCAGACCAACAGTGAACGTCTAACCTTCTGGCGTAGTCAAGTGGGTTTGGGGCATCTTCTTCTTCCTCGTCCCACCAGATTTCTTCGGTCATATTCCGTTCTCTTCACAAATAATGCTAGGGGCTGACCCAGATAACTACCTTAGATGATGTCTAACCCATTGTCTTAGCTGTAATAACTGATCTGAAGGGTCACTGTTGTTAAATCTCCACTCACACTCCTTCAAATATAACCCGAATTGAGCTTTTGGGATACCG
>JAJRPO010000064.1 GCA_024280735.1 Alphaproteobacteria bacterium
CACACAGGCTGGCAGCCGTTCTGGCCGTCGAACCCGAAACAAAATGCTCGGTCAAACGGTTCTGCTTATAGTGGCTGAGTCGGCTCTTTCGCATATGGCCCATGATAACCCCTTTTTTGGGTTATCTGGGTCAGCCCCAAACATAATTAGGATCGGGCGCAGCGTTTAGGGTCGAACCGCCCCGTCGCCCTCTACGATATATTTGAAACTGGTCAATTGCGCCGCCCCCACTGGACCACGCGCATGCATTTTTCCGGTGGCAATGCCGATTTCCGCCCCCATACCAAACTCGCCACCATCGGCAAATTGGGTAGAGGCGTTGCGCATCACAATGGCGCTGTCGACCCGTTGGAAAAACACCTCCGCCACCGCATCATCCTGCGTCATGATGCAATCCGTGTGGTTGGAACCGTATTCTGCGATATGTGCAATCGCCCCCTCAACGCCGTTCACAACCCGCGCCGCGATAATCATATCAAGATATTCCTGACCCCAATCCGACTCCTCGGCCTTGTTAACGCCCGTTATGGACTGCAAGGCAGCATCACCGCGAACCTCGACACCTGCGTTAACCAAATCTGTGATAAACGGCGCGCCGTGTGCCGCAAAAAACTTGGCGTCCACCAACAGACACTCTGCCGAGCCACAAATCCCCGTACGCCGCGTTTTGGCGTTCAGTACCACCGCACGGGTTTTCTCCAGATCCGCCGCCGCGTCGATGTAGATGTGGCAAATTCCCTCAAGATGGGCAAAAACAGGGACCCGTGCCTCTGTTTGTACACGGCCCACAAGGCCCTTGCCACCGCGCGGTACAATCACGTCGATATAGGTGGTCATGGTTAACATTTCACCAACAGCAGCGCGGTCCCGTGTCGGCACCAGTTGCACCGCATCCGCAGGCAACCCCGCACCAACCAGCCCCGCGACCAGACATTCATGGATCAAACCGGCCGAGTGAAAACTCTCGGAGCCGCCGCGCAAAATCGCGGCATTCCCTGCCTTCAGGCACAGCGCGCCCGCATCCGCCGTCACATTCGGGCGGCTCTCGTAAATCACGCCAATCACCCCCAGTGGCGTCGCCACCCGTTTAATGTGCAGCCCATTTGGCTGATCCCATTCGGCCAGAACCTTACCCACCGGATCTTCTTGTGCAGCAACCGAGCGCAAGCCCGCCGCCATCGCGGCAATCCGATCACCGTCCAGCATCAAACGATCCAGCATTGCCGGCGACAGGCCTTTGTCACGCCCAAACGCCATATCCTTGTCGTTAGCTGCAATTATATCAGCCATTCGCGCGATAATTTCATCCGCCGCCAGTTCCAGCGCTTGCCGTTTGGACTCCGCGCTGGCAAACGCCAGTCTGGCCGCCGCGGCTTTGGCTTTCTGGCCAATCTCGGTCATTACTGCTTGAATATCCATAGTCCCTCACATCACCATATCATCGCGGTGTATCAGCGCCGTGCGCCCCGCATAGCCCAGAATTGCCTCGATCTGGTGGCTTTGTTTGCCGGCAACCAAACCAATCTCGACCGCATTATATCCCGCCAGCCCTTTGGCCAACTCGGCCCCGTCTGGCCCGACAATCGACACCGGATCACCGCGTGAGAAATCTTCACTCACATGGGTTACGCCCGCTGCGAGCAAGGATTTTCCACATTTCAGCGCCGCCGCCGCCCCCGCATCAACCCGCAATTCGCCCTGCGGCTTCATGCCTGAAATCCAGCGTTTACGGGCGGTATGTGGGTTGTCCTTTGCCTCAAACCAAGTGCAATTGGCGCCCTCCATCAAGGCCTGCAACGGGTTCAACACCGCGCCTTGGGTGATTGCCATGGCGCAGCCCGCCAACATCGCAACCTTGGCCGCCATGATTTTGGTTTTCATGCCCCCCTTGGCCCCAATGCTGCCCGCATCCCCTGCCATGGCCTCGATCTGGGGCGTGATTTCTTTGACAACATCCAATCGAACCGCCGCCGGATCACGCTGCGGGTTCGCCGTATACAGGCCATCCACATCGGACAACAGCAGCAACACATCGGCCCCCGCCATCCCTGCCACCTGCGCCGCCAGTCGATCATTGTCACCAAAACGGATTTCGTCGGTGGCAACCGTGTCGTTTTCATTCACAATCGGTACCACACCGAAGCCCAGCAGAGTGTTCAATGTCGCCCGCGAATTCAGGTAACGCCGCCGATCCGCGCTATCCTCCAGCGTCAATAAAACCTGCGCGGTTTTGATGCCAAGCGGTCCCAAAACCTCCTCATAGGCCCGCGCCAACCGGATTTGCCCAACCGCCGCCGCCGCCTGCGCCTGTTCCAGCAACAAATCCCCTGCCGCCAGCCCCAATACACGCCGCCCCAACGCGATGGAACCGGAGGACACGATGATAACATCCTTGCCCTGCCCTTTCAGAACTGCAATATCCGCCGCCAGCGAGCGCAACCAATCTAGCCGTAAGTCACCGGAAACGGCATCCACCAACAAGGCAGAGCCGATCTTGACCGTGATCCGTTTTGCGCTTTTTAAGGACGCCATGCGCCGTCACTCTCTTGCGCCTCGCCCTCGGTTTCATCGCCGGTGAGCCCCCCGTCACGCTTAACGATTTCACGGCGCACAGCGCGTAATACCTCGGTTAAGCCTTGGCGCGCCACACTGGATAATTGCAACACAGCGCCGCCCGATGCTTCCACCAGTGCATTGTGCTTTTCGGCCTGCTCCACATCATCCAGCGCGTCGATTTTATTGAGTGCCGTCACCCGTGGCACAAAGGCCAAATCACCGCCGTATTGCACCAGCTCGTTTACGATTGTCTGGTAATCCGCCACCACATCCTCTGATGTGCCATCCACCAGATGCAACAGAACCGCGCAGCGTTCCACATGGCCCAGAAACCGCGTGCCAAGGCCAACGCCTTCATGGGCACCAGCGATCAGACCCGGAATATCCGCCATCACAAATTCATAGCCATCCACACCAACAACCCCAAGGTTGGGGTGCAGCGTGGTGAAAGGGTAATCGGCAATCTTGGGCCGCGCATTGGATGTCGCCGCCAGAAACGTCGACTTGCCCGCATTTGGCAAGCCCAGCAGCCCCGCATCGGCAATCAGTTTCAGGCGCAGCCAAACGGTGCGCTCCACCACCGGTTGGCCGGGGTTAGCGCGGCGCGGTGCGCGGTTGGTGGAGGACTTGAAATGCATATTGCCAAAGCCGCCGTTACCGCCCTGTGCCAGCATGAACCGCTGCCCCACTTCGGTCAGGTCGCAAATGACGGTCTCCTCGTCCTCTTCCAGAATTTCAGTGCCAACCGGCACCTTGAGGATAATATCTTCCCCGTCTTTACCAGTGCGCGCCTTGCCCATGCCCGGGCGGCCATTATCGGCAAAGAAGTGCTGCTGATAGCGGAAGTCAATCAGGGTGTTCAGTCCGTCCACCGCCTCGGCCCAGACTTGACCGCCATGACCGCCATTGCCGCCATCCGGCCCGCCGTATTCCACATGGGCCTCGCGGCGGAACGAAACACAGCCGTTGCCGCCCGAACCGGAACGGACATAGACTTTGACAAGATCGAGGAATTTCATTGTTTTGACTTTCAAGTATTTGTGGGCAACCGATAGAGGAATATTTGGCGCGGGTCCAGTAGCGGTGGGTTAACACCCCCCCTACCAGCCGTAGGGTAGGTGTTAACCCACCATTGTCGCTAATCCTTCAGCCGCTGCACATAGTCCCATGTATCCACATTCACACCGCGCGCGACGCTAAAGGTTTCGCTCTCGCCGATCAGCGCAAAGCCGGCATTGGTCACAACCCGCGCCGAGGCAGGATTATCTTGAAACACACGGGCCACCATAGAGCGGCTGCCCAGCGGATTCGCTTGCACCAGCGCATTCAGGGATTGTGACGCCAAACCGGAATTCCAGAATTGCGGCGCAACCCAGTAACAAACTTCGCATTGATATTCCATCACATGTTTCAGTGAAATCAGCCCCAGCAACTCGCGGTCCCCTTCAACACTGCCATCAATCGCCCAAACATCCTCGGTGCGATCTTGTGCGGTGACACGTTCCAAATAGGCCGCCATTGCACCGGGCGGCAACGGGTGGGCAATATTGTTGGTCATCAAGGCCACCCGTTTGTCGCCGGCAAACATTTCAATCACTCCAAGGTCGGACTTGCGCACCGGGCGCAGGTGGAACCGCTCGGTTTCGATAATGGCTTGGCCGGTGATATTTTCTTGTTTCATGGCTGACCTCCTTTGGACAACACGTAGATGACGCTTAATACAGTTAGAATTGCCAGAGCGATCATCAAGGTTCGCTCTTGGGGTTTGCCAGCAACGGTGCGGGCGATTTTCGGCCCGCCCCGGCACCACAAGGGGTGCAGAATGACTTGGCAGGTGAATAGACAGGCGGCAAAAATCAGGAAAGATGGGATTACAATGCCCATGGCTATGCCGCCTTCCAGGTTTGTCGGGTCAGAACCAGTGCCACATGCGGCAGGTCCCGCCCCTGTGCGGCGCAGGGCTGCGTATCGCGTGCAACCTCGACAAACCCCAGTTTCGCCAGCACCCGTGCCGAGGCGGCATTGCCGATGAAATGGCCGGCTTTCAGCTGTTCCTCCGACGTATTTTCAAAGTAGAAATCCACCAAAGCCGCCGCCGCCTCGCTGATAATCCCCCTGCCCCAGAACTCCGGTTTCAACCAATAGCCCAACCCACCGCCGGTACCCAATGCGCCAATAAACTCCCCTGACAAGGTAATCGCCGCCATATTTGGCCAGCGGCTTTCGCCCTTAAGTGTGAACAGCCGCAGGTCGTCAGCCGTAAAGGGATGAGGCACCGATGACAGCCAGCGCGACACGTCAAAATTGTTGAGGCACGCCACCACATAGGGCGCATCCGCAGCGGTGTAGGGGCGTAACATCAGGCGTTCGGTTTTTATCAGTTGAGGAAGTTTAGACATATCCCCCCCCCAAGCGAGCCGCGCTTTGGCATCCGCTGATTGTGCTTGCCCAAAATATTATTGTCCCCCGTCAGGATTGGGCGCTGTGTCTGGTCCTTCATGTCAACGCCTCCTTTCAGGCTGCTTTGATGGTTGAGAAATAAAAAAAGGGCCGGTGTTGCCACCGACCCCCGTTGAAACTTGCGTTTCGATTTTGGTTCGGCTTATTCAGCTGCCTCCGCGACCGGAAGAACCGAAATAAATGTACGGCCTTTGAAGCCTTTGTGAAATTTCACATTGCCTTCTTCGGTTGCAAAAATGGTGTGGTCTTTACCCATACCGACATTCTGACCCGGCCACCATTTGGTGCCGCGTTGACGGCAAATGATATTGCCAGGAATCACCAGCTCGCCGCCATATTTTTTAACGCCAAGACGACGCCCAGCGGAGTCACGACCGTTGCGGGATGAACCGCCTGCTTTTTTATGTGCCATATCGGGTCTCCTTAACCTTTAGCCAATTCTTTGGCCTGTTCGATCCAGCCTTCACGCTCGATCCGACCTTTGAATGACAGTTTCTCGCCAAACTCTTCGACGTCTGCTTCAGTCCAGCCGGCGACTTGTACAAAAGTTGTCACGCCAGCGGCGTTCAGCTTTTTCTCGAGCGCGGGTCCAACACCGGACAGACGTTTCAGATCGTCTGCGCCAGCGGCGGCCTCTACTGGGGCTGCGGCCTTAGGGGCGGCTTTCTTAGCTGCCTTTTTTGGCGCTGCAACGGCTGCAACGGCACCAGCGGCTGTGCCACCAAGGGCTGCGGCAATACCGGATTTACCGGCACCAGAGACCAAAATATCGGTGATGCGCACAACGGTCAGCTGTTGACGATGACCCTTTTTACGTTGGGACGAGTGCTTCCGGCGACGTTTGACGTAGTTGATAACCTTGGGGCCTTTGGCCTGCTCAAGGATTTCCGCCTGAACGCCGGCATCCGCCACAATCGGCGCGCCAACAGTCACGGTGTCGCCACCGAGCATCAGAATTTCGTTGAATTGTACGGTGTCACCCGCCTCGCCTTGCAGCTTTTCCAGCTTCAAAACGTCTCCGGCTGCAACTTTATATTGCTTACCACCGGTTTTCAGAACTGCGAACATCTGTTCACTTCCTTTGATTACCGCGTTCTTTGGCCCCTAAGGTGTTTCTGGGGCAAGCCCCGCCTCGAACAGCGCGCCCTTTTGGGCGACATTAAAACAACCCGCACGACGGAAATCGGGCAGGAAGGGTGTGTATTGAAAATATCGGCACACGAGTCAAGGGTGGATTCCGTGCATTTGCACGAATTGTGATCGCCTTTTACCCTAATTCGCTCAGTCCGTGATTGACTAACACAACGTCATTCAATCACAATAGCCCATCTTTTCTTGAATTTTCTCAATACCCTCGGAGGAATACTCAGATGACATTGGAAACCCGCATAGATAACGGCAGTTCTGACAATCGTGTCGATATTGTTTTTATGGGCGATGGCTACCGTGCCTCGGAATTTAATTTGTTTGAACAACATGCAGACAACCTGACGGATTACCTGTTTCAAACCGGCGGCCAACTGTCTGACCCTTTTGAACGCTACGCGAATTTTTTCAACGTACATCTGATTTATACGGAATCAAATGAAAGCGGCGCAGACGACCCTGCCACCAACCAGTTTGTCGATACCGCCTTTGATTCAACTTATCTGTTTGACGGTGTAACTGATCGCCTGCTGTCCGTGGATAACGCCAAAACAACAGCCGTAATGGACGCCGAACTGGCCGGCACAGACATCGAGCCGGATATGCGGTTTGTCACCGTCAACAGCGCCAAATACGGCGGCGCGGGCGGTTATTTTGCGACTTATTCCGGTGGCAACACCAGCGCACTGGAATTGGCACTGCACGAGGTAGCCCATTCATTCACCGGGCTGGCGGACGAATACGGCGGCTTTAACGCACCCTTTCCGGGCGGGGAACCCACAGAAACGAATGTCACAGTGGACGTTGACGGGGACAAATGGGCACATTGGCTCGGCTATAATCAACCCGATATCGGTGTCATCGGCACCTATGAGGGTGGACGGTATTACGATAGCGGGATTTACCGCCCGTCGGATAATTCAAAAATGCGCAACCTCGGCCAGCCCTTTGACGTGGTGTCGATCGAGCAGTTCATCCTGAAGTTTTACGAATTTGTGGACCCACTCGACAGTTGGAGCCACTCGGATGTGACCCTTGTCACCGGCGTCAAGAAATTATCGGTGACGCCAATTGATGTGGAAGTGATCGACATTGAATGGTCGCTCGATGGTGAAATGCTTGGATTTGGCGACGTCACCAAGCTGAACTTGACGAAACTGGGGCTGGCCCCTGGAACCCTCGCCACAATCTCCGCCCGCGCCTATGACCCGACAGACATGGTGCGCATTCGGTTGGACGAGCTGGAAATGACGGTAAACTGGGACGTGGAAATCCCTGACTATGTTAACCTGATCCGTGGCGACAGTGGCAAAAATAAACTGATCGGCGTGGCTTGGGATGACAAGATTGTCGGCAAAGGCGGCAATGACCGGTTGGTCGGTAAAAATGGCGATGACAAATTGCTCGGCGGTGGGGGCAAAGACAAGCTGTTTGGCGGCAATGGCAAAGATATACTGCTGGGCGGCGGCAAAAGTGACCTGCTGGACGGTGGCGCCAAAAACGACAGGCTGACAGGCGGCGCAGGCGCGGATGTTTTCGCCTTTGCCAAAAATATCAAAAGTGGCAAAGACACAATCACCGATTTTCAAGACGGCATCGACACAATCAAATTCAGCGGCGGCCTTAATTTTGACGATCTCGCAATCGAGATGGTTGGCGCAAATACAGTCGTCAGCTGGACCAAGGGTAAGGTGGTTCTAAAGGACATAGACGCCAGCCTGATCGACGCGGATGATTTCAATTTCGTCTAGGAACGCCGTATCTTAACAATAAACGTAATAGCCCTGCTTGTCTTAACCCCTTTGAGTTTCGTGCAACCTTGAGCCGGGGTCCTTGCGCGTAATTACCCCTTGCACCACCGCCAAAGACTGCCTATTTAGCGGCCCATCGGAGAGGTGCCGGAGTGGTCGAACGGGGCGGTCTCGAAAACCGTTGAGGGCGCAAGCCTTCCCAGGGTTCGAATCCCTGTCTCTCCGCCATTTCTTTTTCTTCATCGCCCAAGGCACCTAAGACCTTGAAAGGGCTTGTGGTTTTTGCGGTTCGAAACCCTTGATTTCGCGCATATGGTAATGGGGCTGCGAAGACCAGTTTTAGTAGGGTTTTGCGGGTATCGGAGTTTGGTGATGACCATAGATTCCAAGGGTTTACGAGGAATTTCATTGCGGTTCGAAAACTTTCGTCAAAGCTTTGGCCTACATCCTGTTTTTGAGTAATATTCTCGTTAATCAGGGCTTTTTCGGCCTCCAGTTTTTCCAGCTTACCCTCATAAGCCTGTATTGCCGAGGGGCTGGTGGTTTCAATAAGGCGGTCTGTCAGCTTGCTGATCGTGGTGTTGATGCCGGTCATTGCCCGTTTTTGTTCGCCACGCTTTTCCTCGTATCCCTGAAGGCGGTGATCCCAGATATCGCGGAACATGGCGGCGACGGCGGACATCAGTCCTGCGGAGGGGCGCATCTGTTTGATCAGGGCCTCGAATGCGCCTTCCAATACATCTTTGCGGATGGTTTTGCGATGCTCGTCGCATTGTTTGTTGAAACACTCGTAATAGGGATAGTGTTTGTTACGGCCTTTGGCCCAATAGGCGGTGAGTTGGTTGCCACAGCAATCGCAGGTCACAAAGCCTCTGAGCGGGAAATCTTCCGAAACGTCTGCGCGTGAAGCAGCATAGGCCTTTTCGCTGAGCCGTTGCTGGATGCGTTGGAATACCTCTCAGGAAATAAGCGCTTTGTGCTTGCCCTTGGTCATGCCAACAAAAGCACTATCGCCAGCGTCATCGTATCGTAGTATGCAGATCACTTGCCGCTACCGCCAATCACAAATCTATGACCGACAAGGCGTCGATATTGATCGCTCAACTCTGGCCTTCTGGGTCGACAAGGCTGCCCATGAACTGAAGCCCGTTCATGACGCTCTGCTGTCCCCCCGCTAGGCACGGCGGATCAATTGCTTCATCCTCGGCATGGGCGACAGCCATGGCCGTCTCAATGTCTTCTAATGCGAGGTGGTATTGATCGGAATGGCTTTTCTCAGACTTCGCGCCATAGAGGGTGCGTTTGAAGTCCGCCAGTAACTTCTCAAGCCTGATGATGAGGTCTTCCTTGCGCTTGATGACACTGTCTTGCTCCATCATCTTCATCTGCGAGGCCATGATAATGGCCTTCAGCACATCGATATCGTCAGGAAGATCAGCAGGGAAAGCCATGGTAATTTTTACCATAATCTCGCCCTAACCGTCTGCGTAAAACCCTCTCCAAGTCATTCTGCCACAGCTGATGGACGGACCTCCAACGCTGTGACACGCCGCCAGTCGAGACCCGAGAACAGCGTTTCAAACTGCGCCGGATCAAGTCGCAAAACACCGTCGCGCATGGCGGGCCATTTAAACGCGTTCTGCTCAAGTCGCTTGTACGCCATGACGGGGCCAGCCCCATCCCACCAGATCATCTTGAGTCGGCCAGCACGTTTGGCGCGGAACACAAAGACAGCTCCGTCAAATGGCTTCTTTTGTAGTTGGCTTTGAACTAGTGACGCCAAACCATCGTGCCCTTTGCGGAAGTCCACAGGTTTGGTTGCAACAAAAATCTGCACCCCATGCGAAGGGTCGATCACAGCGCAGTACCGATCTCGGAAATACGACTTGCAGATGGCCGATTACGATGGAGATGCAACCGTCGGAGATAGCATTTCCCTGAAACTGGCGGCCTTTCGATCGCGAAAGGGGCCTGAAATCCATGCGGTTTCTGCGGCCCCGACAAACAGCGAGCCCGGCACGCATATCCCAAAAATATTCAGCTCAAGAATCCGCGTCATCAATGGAATGGGATTTACTGACGACAATATTTTCATCCCACATGATCTGGTCACCGCTAATGCTTTCGATGATGAAGATACGACCACAGGCGTTGCAGTTTTGAACTACAACAAGAAGCCTCAAGCTTGGGGTTGGAAGGCAGTCACTATATCTGGAGCGGGGCCTAATCGGGAAATCTAGCGGAAACCCGACTTAGCACAGCGATTCTTGATGGTTATTCAGAGACCGTTCGCCCCAGAACCGCCCCACCGCCATTTTTCCTATCTCACACCCCAAAGACCCTGATGTGGCAGGCTGGCCACTCGTCGCGTTTTTGGGGATTAGCTCGAGGGTTAAACACTCTAATCCCCGCTTGCGAGCCTGTCGCGTTTGCGTCATAAGCCGTCGTAATCACCACTTAACATTTGGGACATCAAGACTTTGGACCTTTCTGCAGTTAAAAGCTCTTATCGGGCCTGGGCACCGATTTATGACAAAACTTTCGGGGCGATTACTTCTGTTGGCCGCCGTCAGGCAATCCAGTATATTAACGGGCTTCAGGGGCGGGTTTTGGAGGTCGGTGTTGGTACGGGTCTATCGCTGAAACACTACGCACCGCATCTGGATGTGACGGGGATCGATGTTTCCACCCACATGCTCCGCAAAGCCCGCGAAAAAGTGCATAAAAAACAACTGGCCCATGTGTCCGGCATTCATGAAATGGACGCCCGCGCGATGGAATTCCCAGACTACCATTTTGATGTGGTTGTGGCGATGTATCTGATTTCGGTGGTGCCGGACCCCGAGCAGGTGATCTCCGAGATGGCGCGGGTCTGTAAGCCGGGCGGCGAGGTGGTGATGGTCAACCATTTTGCCCGCGAACAAGGTGCCTTGTCATTGGCCGAGAAGGCCATGGCCCCCTTTGCCAGTAAAATCGGCTGGCACAGTGATTTCGCCTTTCACCGCACCCAAGGCGAGGCTGACCTGATCTTGCGTGAACAAAAGAAATACCCGCCGCTGGGGATGTTTACGTTTCTGCGGATGGAAAAACAGGCGGCTTGAAGGGCAGTTCACCATGAACAAAACTTCACAAACAGCTATTACATTTGCGCGCTTGCGGGATGTCTTCCTTGATAAAATCGTCGCCCATATGTCGAACCCACGGGTAGCCGAACATATGCCGCTTTTGACCGACAAATGGACCCGGCCAACCGCCGCAGCGTTTGTCGCCGCCAAAGAAGCCTGTTGGCAGCGCGATGGTCTGGGGCACTGGGCGTTTTTGCAGGATGGCAAGTACGTGGGTTGGGGAGGCTTTCAAAAAGAGGGCACCGAATGGGATTTTGGTCTGGTGCTGGAACCGGATCATTTTGGCCTTGGCACGCGGATCACAAAAATGGCGATTGAGTTTGCTTTTGCGGACGCGCGCATACCTTTCATTACATTCCTGTTGCCCCCGACGCGCAAAAAGCTAGGGGCGCTGGAACGGATTGGGGCGAAGTTTGTCGAAAATATTGACTATGAGGGCGCTGGTTTTCTGAAGTATCGGTTGGATACGGAGTGACAGCTTTGGCGATGGGAAAACATACTGGTTAAGCGGTTTGCCGTACAATCTCAGTGATCCAAAATATTTGAAATGCAAAATTTTGGAAAAGCTAAAATGGATTCTCCAAATGCGTGAGGAATTACTAGCAATACTCAACCCATGGCCATTGACTTTAAACGATGCGGATCAATACAGTTGTTGAAACAAAACCCCACTCGCGGCTATCAGTGCTAACATTAGGAACATCTATTGTTTTTAACATCCAGAATATTACGTATTTTCAGTGTCCTATTTGCCTGTGCAATAACTTCGACGCCCGTCGCTTACGCTAAGGATATTCGGTGGAAGCCAGAATTGGCCACGATCGGCGATTATGTTACGATCGACCAAAGCCAAGGTGGGCGCATTCATCATGTGTTTAAGGGGAAGTCTGGACGAGCATTTATCATAGAAAGCTTCCGAGGGCGTTCGCCCCAAGGCGTGTCTGTTTTCACAACTTACTTAGATAAAAACGGGAATTATTTACGTTGGGTACGCGCTGACGGTTTTGAAATTCGGTTTAAACCGCATGACTGTACAAGAACAATTGGGCGATGCAAATACACCGAAATCCACTCAGACGGAAAACGCAACAACCGAACCCGCGTCACCAAAGTGACCCGCACAGGCTTCAGCTTTCAGGAGTATGACCACGAAGGGAAGTTTCTATTTGGCGGGAGAATAACCTTGGATGAACGTGGGAATGCGGGGAACGGCACGATACAAGGGTACCAAGGAAAGCAGCGCTTTCGCCTAATCAAACGCATTTATCAATAACTTTCTTATAGGCTTAAATTATTTGGGCCTAGCTGGTAATTTGAAACAGCAATCAAATATGCTTCTTACCGCTAACGCCCCCACTTGCCAATCATCCCAGCAACCCCGTCCAGCGCCCCATCCACCAACTCTAACGCCAGCAACCTGTCTGGATTTGTCGGCGGCGGAAATTCCAGCGCAGGCGTGCGGGTAAACCCGAACCGGCTGTAATACGGCGCGTCGCCTACCAGAATGACCCGGTTCCAGCCCAACTCTCGGGCTTTGGTCAGGCTGTCGCGGATCAACACGCCGCCCACACCTTCGCCTTGGTGGGTTGGGTGGACTGCCACAGGCCCCAGCAGCAGCGCCGCGTCGCGCTGCGGACCGATCTGCACCGGCCAATAGCGGATTGCCCCGGCGACGCAGTTGTAGCTGTCGCGCGCCACCAGACACAGGGCACCAACCGCCGCCACTCCCTCGCGCAAGCGGTAAGAACTCAACGCCTCGCGCCCCGGCGCAAAGGCCAGATCATAGAGGAATTCCACCTCGTGCCAGTCAGCGTCCGTTTCCGGGGCAAGATGGAACATATCGGCGTGCCCTTCGGCCTCGTTGCGCCACATTTGGCGAAACCTCTGGAACCCGCGATAACATGGGGCTAGAGGAGGGGCAAACCTTCAATGTATGAGTGATCCAACAATGTTCTACCGCCCCAAAGACGGCCACCCCCTGCCCCACAACCCGTTCAAAGCCATCATCGCGCCGCGCCCCATCGGCTGGATTTCCACGGTGGACGCCGACGGGCGCGCCAACCTTGCCCCCTATTCGTTTTTCAACGGCATCAACGAGGCCCCGCCGATGGTAATGTTTGCCAGCGGCAGCCACAAACTGGGGCTGGACGAGCGCAAGGACTCGCTGGCCAATATTCTGGAAACCGAGCAGTTTTGCGTGAACATCGTTTCAACGGAACTCGCCGACGCGATGAACAAAACCAGCGGCCATTTCCCCTATGGCACGGATGAATTTGAACAGGCCGGTCTGGCCAAAACCGCAGGGCGCGAGGTCAACGTACCCTTTGTAACCGCCGCCCCCGTGACGATGGAATGCACCCTGTATAAAGTCATCGATCTGCCGGGTTCCCAGCATATGGTGATTGGCGAGGTTGTCGGCATTCACATCGATGACGCGCATATAAAAGACGGATTGCTGGACGTCACCAGCTATCAACCATTGGCCCGTCTTGGCTATCACGACTATGCGTCTGTGACTGAGGTGTTCTCGCTGAAACGGCCAGAGTAGCGGGGCAGCGAACGCATGCTTAACGGGATCGCAAGGGTTTGCGCGCTATAACCTGCCTCGACGTCACAAGTGGTTCAAGGGTGTTCCTCCTATTAGCAAGGAGGTTCCCCCAAGGTTCCGGACCCATCGGACTAACATCCCGACCGGAATCGCCAAAATCACCGAAAGATCATTAGGTGCAGGCTTAAAACCCCTGAACGGCATATAACCGCAACGGCGGGCCCGCCTTTCTTATTCCTACTTTGGAAAAAGCCTTCCCCTGCCAGCAATTAGCGCTGTGCGGGGCGAAGGGGATTCTGGGGTTGAAACATTCTGCCGCATTCCGGCCTCTGGCCTGTCCCACCTCATCAAGGAAATGCGGGCAGGTGGCGTTATCCTCCGGGACCCACAAGGGATGAAACCGATCTTTAGACCCGATACACAAAGCCTCGGACAGGCTCTTTTAAAACCGGCCCAACCTAAGCGCGCAAGCCAGCAAGCGCAGTCTGACAGAGCCTTTTAATTGGATTCCTGCTCCCCTTTGCGCGAGGACGGCTCAATGTCATCAACGCATCGGAGGCCGCCATTTCCCCTGTATCCCCGCCAACATTCAAGTCGGAAACAGAAGGTCGCATGGTACGTATCGCCAAATCGCCCTGCACCTGCATCGTTTTTTCCCGAACACTGTCGCGCGCTTGCGAAATACACTCCAAACGCGACGACACATCAAAGGTTGAAATCTTTATTGAATTCCCCGATCTAATCGCAATCTCCCCTGTGAGGGCAGTATCGAATCCATTTTCTAACATCTCTAGCGCCCTACTCAGTAGGATTTTTTCCAAATTTTGGGTCAATTTCGTCGGGCGCGCCGTGGTCAGTAAAAAACGATTATCCCCGTCATAAGCAATCTTGGTGACGGCAGACCCGACAACTTCAGTTATGAGTTTGCACATATCCTTTGACAGTTCTGAATTCACCGCATCATAGTCGACCCCGGTAATTTCCAATGCAACAACATAGTTGGAAAAACCTTTTTCCGAGGCTCGAAGAACCGCATTTTCCAACCTCAGAAGTGCATCATTTTCTGCCAGCGAATTATGAAATGCGGCTTGGGTCTGTTTCATCTGTTCCACAACTTGCGCATATTCGCGCACACGGTTGCTTAATATTTCTGCGGCCCTGATACGCGCACCCAGATCCAATCCATTAAAGGGCTTACTGACAAAATCCGTAGCCCCCGCGCAATACGCTTGGTCGATTGAATTTTGATCCGTCAATGCCGTGATCATTACAATCGGCGCATGTTTATAATCGGGCATTTCCCGGATTTTTGCGCATAACTCAATCCCGTCAATTCCCGGCATGAGAATGTCCAGCAAACAACAGTCAAAAGGAACTTCGGTATTTTGCAGCACCTCCAACGCCTCCGCTCCCGAAGCGGCCAGCGTCAAATCAAGGTAATTTGCCCTTGTCAAAGTAACACTTAAAATCTCAAGTGCTACTGGATCGTCGTCTACAGCAAGTATTTTCATAATTTTGTTCCTGTAATCTGTTAACTACACCGAGCAACATTTCCCAAGCACTTTTCCTTGGCCATTGTTTCCAAATTAGAATTAGAATGGGATATTTACAGGGACATTATGTGACTATTTCAAGACAATAGTTCATATCTGCCTAATAATCTGGGGGCTTTACTTGCCAGCGCCTTCGTCAGCTTAATATTTCAACCTATTTTGCGGACTCTGTGATGCCGGTGCCGGCTAAAACTGAGTCCGCAAGAATAGTTCACTCGACAAGCAGAATGGGCCAGCCTTTATTAAAGCCAGCCCATTTTTTACTAATGCACCGTCGGGCTGGTCACAATCAGCCCATCCTCACCAGCACTGACAACGACCTCAGCCCCATCCAGAACAGCACCGCTTAACAGCAGCTCTGCCAATTGGTCTTGCAGCGTTTTCTGGATCACCCGTTTCAAGGGCCGCGCGCCGTAAACAGGATCATAGCCCTGATCCGCCAGCCAAGTCTTGGCCGCCGCATCCACCGTCAGGCTGATCTTGCGACCCGCCAGGCGTTTGCCCAGAATATCCAGCTGAATATCGACAATCCCGTCCATATTCTCGCGGCTAAGGCGTTCAAACAGCACGATTTCATCAAGACGGTTCAGGAACTCTGGCCGGAAATGCGCCTGTACAGCGTTCATCACATCAGCCCGCGCTGAATCGCTGTCGGCCCCTTCAGGCAATTGACTAAGGGCTTGGCTGCCGAGGTTAGACGTCAGGATAATCAGGGTGTTTTTGAAATCCACCTTGCGCCCCTGCCCGTCGGTCAAAACCCCGTCATCCAGCACCTGTAACAGCACATTGAACACATCGGGATGCGCTTTTTCGACCTCGTCAAACAGCACCACCTGATAAGGTTTGCGCCGCACGGCCTCGGTCAAAACACCGCCCTCGTCATAGCCCACATAACCCGGAGGCGCGCCGATCAGGCGGGCAACGGAGTGCTTCTCCATATACTCCGACATATCAATCCGCGCCATGGCGGTGTCGTCGTCAAACAGGAATTCGGCCAGCGCTTTGGTCAGCTCGGTTTTACCCACGCCTGTTGGCCCAAGGAACAGGAACGACCCTTGCGGGCGCCCCGGATCGTTCAGGCCGGCACGCGCGCGGCGCACGGCATTGGCCACGGCTGTTACCGCATCCCTTTGCCCGATCACCCGCTTGCCGATTTCATCTTCCATCGCCAGCAGTTTCTCGCGCTCGCCTTCCAGCATCTTGTCCACCGGAATACCGGTCCAGCGCTCAACAACCGAGGCGATATGCTCAGGGCGGACGGCCTCTTCAACCATCAACTCCTCGCCAACCTTCTCCGCCGCTGCCAGCTTTTTCTCCAGCTCCGGTATAACGCCATATTGCAATTCGCCCATCTTGGCCAAATCACCGGCACGGCGCGCGGATTCAAAAGTGATCCTTACCCCGTCCAACTCCTCTTTGATGTCCCGCGCCGAGGCCAGCTTATCGCGCTCTGACTGCCATTTGGCCGTCATCTCGCTGGATTTCTCTTGCAGATAGGACAGGTCTTTTTCCAAAGTGGCCAAACGATCCTTGGACGCCTCATCAGTTTCCAGCTTCAGCGCTTCCGCCTCGATCTGCTTTTGCAGCAACTCGCGGTCGATGGCGTCCAACTCCTCTGGTTTGCTGTCCACTTCCATGCGCAAACGGCTGGCGGCCTCATCCATCAGATCAATCGCTTTATCCGGCAGGAAACGATCCGAAATATAGCGGTGCGACAAGGTGGCCGCCGCAACCAAAGAGCTGTCTGAAATCCGAATGCCGTGGTGCAGCTCGTATTTCTCCTTAATGCCGCGCAGAATGGAAATCGTGTCCTCGACAGTGGGTTCCTCAACCAGAACGGGCTGAAACCGCCGCGCCAAAGCCGCGTCTTTTTCCACATGTTTGCGGTATTCATCCAGCGTGGTCGCGCCAACGCAATGCAATTCTCCGCGCGCCAAGGCCGGTTTCAGCAGGTTAGAGGCATCCATCGATCCCTCGCCTTTACCCGCGCCAACAAGCGTGTGCATTTCGTCAATAAACAGGATGATCTCACCCGCCGCATCGGTGACTTCATTCAGAACCGCCTTTAGGCGTTCCTCAAACTCACCGCGATACTTGGCACCGGCAATCAGCGCGCCCATGTCCAGCGACATCAGCTTTTTATTTTGCAGACTCTCGGGCACATCGCCGTTCACAATGCGCAAGGCAAGGCCCTCGGCAATCGCGGTTTTACCCACGCCCGGCTCGCCAATCAGCACGGGGTTATTCTTGGTGCGGCGCGAAAGAACCTGCATGGTGCGGCGGATTTCCTCGTCGCGGCCAATAATGGGGTCAATTTTGCCGTCCCGCGCCTTTTGCGTCAGGTCCTGCGCATATTTCTTCAGCGCATCGTAATTACCCTCGGCGCTGGCGCTGTCAGCGGTACGCCCCTTGCGCACGTCATTGATCGCAGCGTTCAGGTTTTGCGCGCTAACGCCGCCCTCTTTCAACGCCTTTTGCGCATCCGATTTCACCACACAAAGCGCGGTTAACATCCGTTCAATCGGTACAAAACTGTCACCGGCCTTTTTCGCCAGCTTCTCGGCCTCGATCAGAACCTTGCTGGTCTGCCCGTCAAGGTACACTTGCGTGTCGCCCGTCACTTTGGGCATTTTCCCCAGCACCACATCAACATCCTGCAACACACGCGCCGGATTGCCGCCCGCCGCATTGATCAGATTGGCCGCCAAACCTTCCTCGTCGTCGAGCATGGTTTTCAGCAAATGTGCAGGGGTGAAGCGCTGGTGATCGTCGCGCATCGCAATGGCCTGTGCGTTTTGAATAACGCCCCGAGACCGCTCTGTGAACTGCTCTAAGTTCATAGTCTTCTCCTTTTATAAAGCACTTGCGGGAATAAGACGCCCTAGAGAGGCACGTCGGGTGCAAGCCTTGTCCTATAGAAATAGGCCCGCAAGCCAGAGGCTGCAAGGGGCGTGATGAGGATTTTTAGGATGTTCGGAAATGAGGGATAAAAAATACAGGTAATTTCGGATTACATCACCGGAATGACGGGTCGCTAGGCCTTGCAGAAGTATCAGAAACTGATGGGGTGGTGGGGATTTGGTGAGGGGGCGTATTTTCTATTGAGACCAACTACAGTTTTTTGTTTAGCCCTATTAACTAAATGCAGTCGAAAATCGCCCAACAAATTATTCCCTAGACAAAGTTTTCTATTTAGCCGGCACGAAAAAGTGGTACTAATAAGAAAAAATGGAGAAAGCAGTGACACAAGAACTAAACGAACAGCTCGCCTATTTGCTCCAAGAAGCAAAAAAAGTGGAAATGTCGCCTGAAGAAATTGCCGAACAAAGGATGAGCTTCGCCTTTGGAAACTCAGCTTTTGAGAACCCAGACATCACCAAAGAGATAGTAGCAAGTGAAGCTAGAAAGCTTGCATTTTAATGAACGAAAAGTATCGAGTTAGGCATAGCGAAGCGGAATCAGCAAATGTCGTAACTGACTCTGAAGAAAAGGCTAGGTTAGAAGCATCTAACGCATTAAAACAAGCTGAAAGAGTAAAAGAACTAATTATGCAAAGCATTGACCGCGGCGGTCAATTCAAATTGCGCCCCTCGGTTTTACTAGACTTGAATCGCTGTGCTATCCAAGACTTGGATGCATATGCAGGTAGTTGGAGGCCGGGTGGTGTAAAAATCAACAAAAGCAATCACTCGCCACCTGATGGGCATTTGGTTCCAGAACTAATTGAAGACCTGTGTGATTACATCAACACGACCTGGGTGACTTCATCCGCTGTCCACTTAGCATCGATGGTTATGTGGCGAATAAATTGGATTCACCCATTCACAGAAGGCAATGGCCGAACATCAAGGGCTGCATCGTATTTAGTGTTGTGTGCAAAAGAGCAACTATTGTTGCCCGGTGAATACACAATTCCAGAACAGATTGTAGAAAATCGCACACCATATTATGAGGCGTTAGAGGACGGGGACCGGCATTTCACCGAAAAAAATGAGCTGAACAACCAAACTGTACCAAAAATGGAGCAGCTTTTAGGAGGGATGTTGGCTAAGCAGCTTACTGAAAGGTACAAAAAGGCGATTGGCTAGAGCTAACTATCCATCTTAAGCGCACTAATAAACGCCGTCTGCGGAATCTGAACCCGCCCAAATTCCCGCATCTTCTTCTTACCCTTTTTCTGCTTGTCCAGCAGTTTCCGCTTGCGCGACACGTCGCCGCCGTAGCATTTCGCCGTCACGTCTTTGCGCAGGGCTGACAGGGTTTCGCGCGCGATAATGCGCCCGCCAATGGCCGCCTGAATGGGTATTTTGAACATATGTTGCGGGATCAGCTCTTTCAGCTTTTCCACCATCGCACGGCCCCGCATTTCGGCGCGGTCGCGGTGTACCATGGTGGAGAGGGCATCCACCGGTTCGTCATTCACCAGAATTTGCATTTTCACCAAAAAATCCTGCTGATAGCCGGACATTTGATAATCAAAGCTGGCATACCCTTTTGTTACGGATTTTAGGCGATCATAGAAATCGAACACCACTTCGTTCAGCGGCAGATCATAAACCACCATCGCGCGCGTCCCCGCATAGGTCAGATCAATCTGCACCCCGCGTCGGTCTTGGCAGAGTTTCAGCACGTCGCCGAGGTATTCATCCGGCACCAGAATGGTCGCCTTGATGCGCGGCTCCTCGATGTGTTCCACGTGCGTCAGGTCGGGCATGTCAGCGGGGTTGTGCAATTCCTGCACCGTGCCGTCGCGCATGTGAACATGGTAGATCACCGATGGCGCAGTGGTAATCAAATCAATGTCATATTCGCGCTCGATCCGGTCGCGGATCACCTCCAGATGCAGCAACCCGAGGAAGCCACAGCGAAAACCAAAGCCCAGCGCGGCGCTGGTTTCCATCTCGGTGGAAAAGCTCGCGTCATTCAGCGACAGCTTGGAAATCGCCTCGCGCATATCCTCGAATTCCGCATTGTCCACGGGGAACAGCCCACAAAACACCACCGGCTGGCTGGGTTTAAAACCCGGGAGCGCAACCTCGCAGCCCTTTTTCTCGGAGGTAATCGTGTCGCCCACTTTGGTATCACGCACCTGTTTAATGGAGGCTGTAAGAAACCCCATTTCCCCCGGCCCCAACACGTCGATATTTTCCATCTGCGGGCGGAATACGCCAACGCGGTCCAGCTGATAGACCGCATTCGTGGCCATCATCCGCACGCGGTCGCCCTTTTTCATAAAGCCGTCGATGATCCGCACCAGCACAACAACGCCCAAATAGGCGTCATACCAGCTGTCCACCAGCATGGCTTTCAGCGGCGCATCAGGGTCGCCGATGGGCGCGGGCAAACGGGTGACAATCGCCTCCAGCACATCGGGAATACCAAGGCCGGATTTGGCGGAAACCATGATCGCGTCAGAGGCATCAATACCGATCACATCCTCAATCTGCTGACAAACCCGCTCTGGCTCACTCGCGGGCAGGTCAATTTTGTTCAGCACCGGAACGATTTCATGCCCCGCGTCAATCGCTTGATAGACATTGGCCAGCGTCTGCGCTTCCACCCCTTGGCTGGCGTCCACCACCAGCAAGGACCCCTCGACCGCCCGCATGGACCGGCTGACCTCATAGGCGAAATCAACGTGGCCCGGGGTGTCGATCAGGTTCAGGACATAGGTCTCGCCGTCATTGGCCTTATACTCGATGCGCACCGAGTTGGCCTTGATGGTAATACCGCGTTCCCGCTCGATATCCATGGTATCGAGCAGCTGCGCCTCCATGTCCCGCTCGGCCACGGTGCCGGTCGATTGGATCAACCGATCCGCAAGGGTGGATTTGCCGTGGTCAATATGCGCCACGATGGAGAAATTGCGGATTTTTGATAGGTCTGTCATGGTTAGGGGATATGGCGGGGAATGGGTGATTGGTCAATGGTCAGCGGTCGAGATTCCCCTGCGCCGTTGTGTCTTTTTCCTTGGCGGCCTTTTTGAACGCCTGCACAGCCAAAGGCATCCTCAAGGCGCGCTCATCGTGTTCCCGTAAATCCTCGACCGTTACGATCTGCACGCGCGAAACGGGGGCGCGCCCATCTGCACCTTTTCGCGGTCCAGCACCCCGACCAAATCGCACCATAGCGACGCCGACATTTTTGCTGCCTTTGAAGGCTGGGCCTCGATCATCGACAGCGCCCATTTCTCGAATTCGTTTTTGTCGGCATCGGCAAAGACCTGCGCGTCGCCAATGTCTTTGGGGGTGCCGTAGGTTTCAAATTCGATGCCCTCAAAAGCGGCATTCAATCAGGCCAATGGCGAGGCGGGTACCGTCGATGCCGATCCAATTGCGGCTAAGCTTTTGCGCCGCGTGAACCATCGGCAATGCTGTCGCGCAGCACGGTCAAGTTCTCGCCATAGTAAAGGTGGTTGCTCATCATCTCGCCCTTTTGCGCCAGATTGGATAATTTTGCGTAAACATCAATAATCCAAAACCCAAAATCCTTGCAAATCCCCCCCATCCCATGCCAAATACGCCGCAGAAGCGTGCCAACACGCCAAAGGCAGTAAATGAGGTTAAAATGAAACTACTCACCACAACACTTGTGATCCTGAGCCTTGCCAGCCCGGCGCTGGCCTTTGGCAAGATCGAGCGCGCCTGCATCAAATCGGATCGCTCCGCCAGCCGCAGCTTATGCAAATGTATCCAGCGGGTCGCCAATAACGAACTAACCCGCTCGGATCAAAAACTTGCCGCCAAGTTCTTTAAAGAACCACATCTGGCACAAGAAACCCGCCAATCCGACAGTTCTACCAAAGAACGCTTCTGGAAGCGTTACAAAGAATTCGGCAAACAGGCCGCCACAAGCTGTAAATAACGCGTTTCGACTTTTGTTTACACCCTCAGACAACCCAATTATTATCTAAGCGCCAGCCAAAGGCCGGAATTTGCGTTTCACCACAAGTCAAAACGCGTTAGCGCCCCTCCTTCTTTGTTCTAAACAATATCCCCCGAGCGGAGCGGAACCCCGCGCGAAGCGCTCAAGGAGAGTGGCGCGGCACGCGCCCCCTTTGCCTCACCCCACGTATTTTCCCAGTTCCCTCCACTGCCCACATACCGTAAGAACGCCGCAAGCAATGCCAACCGGAGCAAACCCCCATGCGTATGACGCGATACTTTCTGCCGATCCTCAAAGAAACCCCGTCAGAGGCCGCAATCGCCAGCCACCGGCTGATGCTGCGCGCCGGCATGATCCGCCAATCGAGCGCGGGTATCTACAGCTGGCTACCGATGGGCTTCAAAGTACTGCGCCGCTTGGAAAACATCGTTCACGAAGAACAAATTCGCGCCGGCCACAACCCGATGCTGATGCCCACATTGCAATCAGCCGACCTGTGGCGCGAAAGTGGCCGCTATGATGACTACGGCGACGAAATGCTGCGCATCACCGACCGCCATGGCCGCGATATGCTCTATGGTCCCACTAACGAAGAACTCATCACCGACATCTTCCGCACGTCAGTCCAGTCTTACAAAGACCTGCCAATGACCCTCTACCACATCCAGTGGAAATTCCGCGACGAGCGCCGCCCCCGTTTCGGTGTGATGCGCGGCCGCGAGTTTTTCATGAAAGACGGCTATACTTTTGATGTGGACAAAGACGCCTCGATGCACGCCTATAACCGTCACCTTGTCAGCTATCTGCGCACCTATGAACGCATGGGTCTCAAGGCCATCCCGATGCGCGCGGATAGTGGCCCGATTGGCGGCGATGACACGCATGAATTTCTGGTGCTGGCCGAAACCGGCGAGAGCGAGGTTTTCTACGACAGCAATATCCTCGATCTGGAACTAGGCGAGCGGGCGGTTGATTTCGACAGCGTCGAGCAATGCGCCAAAATCATGGATGAATGGACAACCCCTTACGCGCGCACTGACGAAACCCATGACGCCACCCTGTTTGACGCCATCCCGGAGGAGCGGCGCAAAACCTCGCGCGGGATTGAGGTCGGACAAATATTCTATTTCGGCACCAAATATTCAGATGCGATGAATGCCAAAGTCGTCAATGGCGACGGCAACCTTGTGCCGGTGCATATGGGCAGCCACGGCATCGGCGTCTCCCGTCTGATCGGCGCGATCATCGAGACCAGCCACGACGACAAAGGCATCATCTGGCCAGAATCCGTCACCCCGTTCCGCGTGGGCATCGTCAATCTGAAACAAGGCGACGCGCAGGCCGACGCCGCTTGCGAGAACCTCTACGCCAGCCTTGTTGCCCTTGGCCTTGACCCAATTTATGACGACCGCAAGGAACGCGCCGGTGCAAAATTCGCCACGATGGACCTCATCGGTATCCCGTGGCGCATCACTGTCGGGCCGCGCGGGCTGAAAAACGGCGTGGTGGAACTGACCTCGCGCAAATCAGGCGAAAGCACCGAGTTGACTCCAGCCGACGCCATCGCGCGTTGTGCGGAAATCTATGCCGGTATCTAATGTCGCTGATCGGGGGGATCGACCCCCCAATCAACGGGGCACAAAAGTGCCGAACGCCCTATGAGGAAACAGAGATGAGCAGTTCAGGCCACACAACCGCCCCTTTTGCGAGGTTTGAATGGCTGATTGCCTGGCGATACCTGCGCGCCAAACGCCGCGAGGGTGGCGTTTCGGTGATGACCTGGATTTCGCTGATTGGTGTGGCGCTGGCGGTGTTTGCGCTGATTGCCACGCTGGCCGTACGCAGCGGTTTTCGCATTGAATTCACCAACATCATTCTAGGCGCAAATGCCCACGCCAGCATCAATGTCGCGCCGCACCGCAATGAAGCGGGCCAAGTGGTCCGCGTCTTTTCCAATTACGCGGATTTGGCCGAACGCATTGCCGCCGCCCCCGGTGTGAAACGGGCCGCCGCAGTCGTGCGCGGGCAAGTCATGGTTTCCGCCAATGGGCGCAATACCGGCGTTCAGGTTTTTGGCGAGAGTTACAAGGACCTGCTGGGCATTCCCCTCATCGTCGAGCCGGAGGTCAAAATCGGCAAGTTGAAGAACTTTCACAACGGGGTGGCCATCGGTTCTGGCGTGGCTCGCACGCTGGGTGTGACCCTTGGCGACACTATCACCCTGATTTCCCCGGACGGCATTAAAACCGCCTTTGGCACCAGCCCCCGTATCAGCACCTTTGAGGTGGTCTATGTGTTTCAAGTTGGCCGCTACGACATCGACAACACCCGCATTTACATGCCACTGGCCGACGCCCAAAGTTTTTTCAACCGCGACGGTGTGGTGGATGAAATCGAGGTGCAGCTGGATGATCCGGATGCGGTGGAGGATATGGTGGATATGCTGACTTTTCTCGGCGGCCCGAACACCTGGGTCTGGACCTGGAAAAACGCCAACGGCGGTTTTTTGCAGGCACTCAAGATGGAGGATAATATCATGTTTATCATTCTGTCGATTCTTGTGCTCATTGCCTCGATGAACATCATTTCCGGCCTGATTATGCTGGTCAAAAACAAAACCCGCGACGTGGGCATATTGCGCACCATGGGCCTGACCGAGGGGTCTATTCTGCGGGTGTTTTTCATCTGTGGCGCCTCCGTGGGCGTGGTTGGCACCCTTGTCGGGGTGATTTTTGGCTGTCTGTTTGCGATCTATATTGATCCGATCTTTACGCTGATTAACAATATTGCCGGCGGCGGTGTCTGGGATCCGGCCACGCGCCTGCTCTCGCATCTGCCCGCCAAATTGCAACTGGCAGACGTGCTTAGTGCGGTGTCGCTGTCGCTTGGTCTGTCGTTCATTGTTACCATCTTTCCGGCACGGCGTGCGGCGCGGTTGAACCCTGTGGAGGCTTTGCGCGATGAGTGAAATTTTACGTCTTACCGGCCTGTCCAAAACCTACAAAAAGGGCCAGCCCGGCGAAGTTGTGGTTCTGTCGGATGCCAGTTTCAGCCTGAATAAAGGCGAGGTTGTCGGGCTTGTGGCCCCTTCCGGTGCGGGCAAGTCAACCTTGCTGCACATCGCGGGATTGCTGGACACGCCGGACAGCGGCACCGTGACCATTGACGGCCAAGACCTGAGCGGTAAATCAGATCGCATCCGCACCCGCACACGGCGCCAAGACGTGGGGTTTGTCTATCAGTTCCACCATCTGCTGGCGGAGTTTTCAGCGCTGGAAAACATCACCCTGCCCCAATTCGCCAATGGTATCCCCAACAATGAGGCCACCAGTCGCGCCGAAGATCTGCTGGCCAGCGTTGGCCTGACAAACCGCGCAGATCACCGCCCGTCCGAGCTGTCCGGTGGCGAACAACAGCGCGTTGCCTTTTGTCGGGCTTTGGCCAACTCACCCCGTATTTTGCTGGCGGATGAACCGACGGGCAACCTTGACCCCGCCACGTCGGATACGGTTTTTGCCGCCCTTATGGCGCTGGTACGGGGCACGGGAATGTCGGCGCTGATCGCCACGCACAACATGGAGCTGGCCAAACGTATGGATCGGGTGGTGCGCTTACAAGACGGGCAGCTGCTAGAGGTATAGCGCGTTAGATTACCCCGCCATAACAGGCCTTTTTCTGTCGCGACTTTCATGCCCTTCAAATGGTGTTGGCCAGGGCCTTTGGATGTTCATCCCATCGCAAATAGGGTACTTAAACCAAACAAACCAACAGCTTACCACCATAAAGCAATCTTTTGTGAGGCGGCGATTAGGCGTCAGCACCCTTGACTTGCGGGATATTTGGCCACAGAATAAATCGCGCGACCAACGCGAATGTTTTTAAAGTTCAATTCGCATTCCAAATTTCATTTTCCCCTGTTGAATTTAACCGGGGCTATTTCCGGGAGATATAATAATGCTAATCACCTATTTCGGCGGCGAAGTCGACTTTATCGGCGCTCAGTTTTTCACTTCAGCTGCATCGGAAATCGACGTATTGTCGGTTTCCTCCACTCAGGCTGTATTGCAGCAATCTGACACCGGGGCGACGATGACTGTTAACGGTACTGGCTTTACCTTTGTCTCGCCATCTGACACGGACCCAACCGGCGGCACAATCTCTGACATTAGCTTTTCACGCGACGGCAGTGTCGTTGCAACAATAACGGGTCTCAGCTGGAATTTGGACGCATACGACAATGCAGTGCAAGCGGCGGAGCAAGGTAACTTGGCACCGCTCAATGCCTTTTGGAATGCCGATCCGATTACCTTTGATGCCTCGAATGCGACGAACAGCGTTCTTATGGACGGACAGGACGTTACTTTTACAACCCCTTTGACCGTCACGGGCACTAGCTTTAACGATCTATTAATTGGTGGCACAAAAAATGACCGGCTCACACCGGGCGAAAGCCAAGGTTATGATGTGGTGCGCGGGACCGCTGGCAACGACAAGATTGTCTATTCTGACAGTCTGATAAACTATCAGAAATTGGACTATTCCGGCCTGTCCAAACGCATCAACATTACCATTGATGGCGCGACCAACACGGGGACGGTCAAGAAAGGCACCCTTGGCACTGACAAGCTGATTGACATCGCCAACCCGTTGGAATCCGGCTGGACCACAGGCGGGTTTGGTCTGCATGGCACTGCGTTCAAGGACATTTTCACGCTGAATGGCGGTGAAGAAACATGGATGCAGGTATCCGGTGGCGCTGGTAAAGACACCTTTAATCTAACACTCGATGGTTTTATCCGACTCGATTACTTATGGGACGGGGCTGACGGCCCAACCCAAGGCGTCAATATCAACATCGCCAAGGGCAAAGCTTTTAACGATGGCTTTGGCAATCGGGACCTGATTAACATTACTGACGGTGACGGAAGGTTGCAAATTCGTGGCACAAACTTCGACGACAAAATAATTGGCAGCAGCCGCGATGAAGATTTCATCTCTGAGATGGGCCGCAATGTGATCAATGGCGGCGGCGGCGTAGATACCATCCGCTATGACCATGGTGGCGTGAATAATGTTAGAGTTGATTTGGCGGCCAAAAGTGCCTCTGTTGTCTATTTTGATCTGGTTTATCGTGATACTTTGATCAAAATTGAGAATGTTCGCGGCTCCCGCGAGGGCAATGACACCATAAAAGGCAATGGTGCGGCCAACAAATTGGAGGGCCGTGGCGGCAATGATAAGCTGTTTGGCAAAGGTGGCAGCGATGAATTATACGGCGAAGAAGGCAACGATGTTTTGAAAGGCGGCAAAGGATTCGACTGGTTGGTCGGCGGCACGGGCAACGACAGGCTTTTTGGCAACGGCGGCCCTGACAATTTTGTTTTCGATATAAGCATAAATGAAGGCAAAGACACGGTTTTCGGCTTTAAGGACGGCGTGGACCAAATCGCCGTTGAAGGGGCGGATTTTTCCAACGTCAGTTCGATAGCAGCCTTTGGCAGTGGCGGCAAACACACCAAAATAATATTGGACAGTGGCACCGAGATCCTGTTGAAAAATACCGACAGCAGCCTGATCACCGAGGATGATTTCAACTTTTTCTAAGGCCAAGCCTCTCTTCACAACTCCCTACGGTTGCTAGAATGGTTTTTGTGGCAACCGTCACTGTTTGCAGGAAACCAATTAGATATAGTAAATTATCTAACTAGGGCCTGAGGACACTCCCACCGGAAACAATTTCATCAATCTGGAAGATCATTATGACCACCTATACATTCGCAAGCACCAAGCTAATTTACAAATCGCCAACGAATAACACGCCAACCGAGTTTACGCGGAGCAGGGAAGTTTTCCTCGAGATCAGTTTGCCGGACGCGGCTAAAACCATCAGTTATGAAATCGCCCCCGGCGCAGAAACCGACGAAATACCCTTGGTTTCGCTGGCAGCCAATCCGATTAACCAACTGACAATCGGAGATCGGATTGTGCCAGATACTTGGGAAATCCGTATCGGTGAAATCGCTTGGGGGGCGGGTAAAACCTCACAGGTGATGCGGTTTGATGCGCCAGAAACGGATAGCTATTACTTGGTCCGTATTGGCGGAGACGCGCTGCCGTCTTTGGCAAACCCTAAACAGTTAGTTGCATTTGAAAACGGCCTGACAATGGGGGCGATTACCAGTGGTCCCTTGGCCCCCGATACCGATATCAACCTGTACGACCTGCCGGTTTTCGAAATGCTCCAAAATGAAACCCTTTACGGCACCAAGGCCGACGACCTTTTGAGCGGCGGTTTGGGCTCGGATACTCTCTACGGCAACAGCGGCAATGACGACCTTGATGGCGGCAGCCAAAGTGACGAAATAAGTGGCGGTGTGGGGGATGATACTTTGTCTGGCGCAAACGGGAAGGACTACCTTCATGGCGACGCAGGGAGCGACACTTTATTTGGTGGCAAAGGCGGTGACAATCTTATTGGCGACAAGGGAAACGATATCTACTACGGCGGCGCTGGCAACGATAGGATCTATGAGGGCTACGGCGACACAGGGGCTGACATTGCTTTTGGCGGCAACGGACGAGACTATATAGAAGGTGGTGTCGGTGCTGATGTTCTGTACGGGGATGACGGAAATGACGGGTTAAACGGAGACCAGGGCAAAGATACGTTGTACGGTGGTAACGGTGATGATCGTCTGGACGGCGGCAAGTTTGGCGATACATTGTATGGTGGCGAGGGAAATGACCGATTGGACGGTGGCAGCTATTCGGGCAAAGACTTGCTGTTCGGTGGCGCCGGCGATGACACTCTATCCGGACGCGGCGGCGCGGATATTCTTTTTGGTGGCGATGGTGCCGATATTCTGAATGGCGGAAAGCACAATGACACACTGACGGGCGGCGACGGCGGCGACACATTTGTTTTTGCTGTGACGGCCAAAGAGGGCATGAATACCATCACCGATTTTACCAATGGTGTTGACCAGATCCAGCTCACCCACCGCAACTATCAAAACGGGCAGAAATTCAGCGATCTGACCATTGCAACGGTTGGGGCAGACACCAAGATCACCCTTGCCAGCGGTACCGAAATCACGTTGCTCGGTATAGATGCCGCCCTGATTGATGAGACAGATTTCAATGGTTTGCTGTTTGAGGGAACTGCCGACGCGGACACCCTGAACGGCAATGCCACTGATGACGAAATCAGCGGGCTGGGCGGTGATGACCTGCTACAGGGCGCTGCTGGCAAGGATACAATTTCCGGCGGCGATGGTAACGATACCCTATCAGGCGGCGACGATGGTGACAGTTTGACTGGCGGTAATGACAATGATGACCTATCGGGAAATCAAGGCAACGACCGGCTATACGGCGGCAAAGGGCAAGACAATTTATCGGGCGGGGATGGCGACGATTCAATTGCAGGCGGCGATGGGAATGACAGTATTACCGGTGACGCCGGTGAGGACCGGATAACGGGCGACAGAGGTAACGACGTGTTATTCGGCGGTAATGGCAACGACCTAATCTATGGCGGGCATCACGATGACACGCTATTTGGCGGCGCAGGCGATGATCGGCTGGATGGGTATACCGGCAATAACACCCTTAACGGTGGCATCGGCAACGATCGGCTAGCGGGCGGCGATAATACTTATGACGAGAATATTTTTGTCTTTAACGGAACCGAGGATGAAGGCGTTGATACAATAACCAACTTTGTTGATGGTCAGGATTTAATCCGTATCAGCGGCGCAAATTTTGCCGATCTCACTTTGGTCGCAGGTGGAAACAAAGGCCAGTACACCATTGTAACACTGGCCAGCGGCACCGAGATTACCATCAAAGGCGTTGAAATAGCCAATATCGACGCCAGTGATTTCGACTTTATCTAGCCCCTCACCTGTAACGGCTGCCAAGATGGGGGCTTGGCAGCCGTTACAGGCTTTGAAAAAACGACGGGATAATTTAACGGACTTCAAGATTGGAAATTCAGCATGACCACATATTCATTCGTCGGCACCAAGCTTATTTACAAAAGCAGTGACGGTGCCCCCGCAGAATTCACCGAAAGCCAGGAAATATACCTTAAATTCTCCCTGCCCGACGCCATTAAAAACCTGAGTTACGCAGTGATCCCCGGGGCGGGCGCAAATGAGTTGCCATTGACCAGCCTTGCGGCGAACCCGTTTTCCCAACTGTCAATCGGCGGAACCAAAGTAAATGACACTTGGGACATGCGCATCGGTGAAATATCCTGGGGGGGCGGAAATACCACCCAGGTTCTCCGCCTAAGCGCGCCGGGTGAAGGCAGTTATAGCCTGATCCGGCTGGGTGGCGATGCTTTGCCCCTCCTTGACACGGCCACCGAACTGGCCAGTTTTGAAACCGCCGCAACATTCGGGGCCATCACCAGCGGCCCCTTGGTGCCTGCAACTGATTTCGGCATTTATCAGCTGCCGTTATTTGCAATGTCGCAAAACGAGACCCTCATCGGCACCGCTGCCGATGACATGCTGAGCGGTGGCCTAGGCTCCGATCGCATTTTAGGCAAAGGCGGCAATGATGACCTTTATGGAGGAGATCAGTCAGACTACATTTACGGTAAAGCGGGGGCGGATACTTTGTCGGGCGGCCGCGGGAATGACAGCCTCGAAGGTGGAAAAGGCGCAGATCTGTATTACGGCGGCGCGGGGAATGATTTACTGTCAGATTACTATGGCGGTGGTGGTGCGGATACGATGTATGGCGGCACTGGCAATGACACGGTAAATGGCGGTAAGGGCCACGATATTTTATTTGGCGATGCCGGGCACGACCGCCTGTTAGGCTATCAAGGTAAAGATCTGATTTATGGCGGTACTGGCAACGACCATATGACCGCTGGCGATGCCGCTGATACCTTGTTTGGCGGCGATGGCGATGACACACTCTATGGCGAAGGCGGTAGCGATACCCTGGACGGCGGCACTGGTAATGACAGAATCGATGGCGGAGCCGGTAACGATACGCTGAACGGCAGCACTGGCGATGATTATTTAAGCGGATCTACCGGCGCGGACATACTGGGCGGGGGGGACGGTGATGACACCCTGAACGGGGGCAAAGGCGACGATACATTTACCGGTGGCAGCGGCGCGGATAACTTCCTGTTCACCGCCCAGAGCGAAGGGTTGAATGTCATTACCGATTTTACAGATGGCGAAGACTTTATTAAGTTTAATGTTTCCCGCAACTTGAAACTCCAGTTTAGCGATTTAACAATCACAACAGTCGGCACCGACCTGAAAATCGCCCTCCCCAAAGGCACAGAGATCCTGTTGAAGGGCATTGATATATCACAAATTGATGCAAGCGATTTTGCCGGCCTTTATTCCGAAGGTACAAGCCTTGCTGATACTTTGACGGGTTTTCTGCACGGCGATAGTATCTATGGTCTGGCGGGTGATGACACCATTTTGGGTCTGGATGGGAATGACAAGTTAATCGGGGATGACGGCGACGATGTTCTTTCGGGGGGGCTGGGTGATGACTTGTTATTTGCGGGGGCTGGCGCGGACGATGTGTTTGGCAACGCCGGTGATGATTTTCTAAGCGGCGGCACTGGAAATGACAAACTCGCCGGGGGGGCCGATGATGATTATCTGAGCGGCGGCACTGGAAATGACAAACTCGCCGGGGGGGCCGATGATGATTATCTGAATGGGGATGATGGCAATGATGCGCTGCAAGGCAATGCGGGTTTAGATACTCTTTATGGCGGGAACGGCGATGACACCTTATCTGGCGGTGATGACGATGATTATATTAATGGGGGCAAAGGCAACGATGTCCTGAACGGGAATGATGGCAATGATCGAATTTATGCCAGCTATGGTGACGACATTTTATTCGGCGGTGACGGCGACGACCGGTTGTTTGGAGATTATAGCAATGACACCCTGAACGGCGGCTTTGGTAACGATGTGCTAGACGGGGGCTATTCCGGTGGCAGATATGCGGATGTATTTGTTTTTGACGGCACGCAAAACGAAGGCATGGACCGCATCAAACACTTTAGCGATGGATCCGATTTAATCCGTATCAGCGGCGCAAATTTCGCCGATGTCACCCTTACCTCCGGTGGATCAAGGGGGCAACACACCATTGTAACACTGGCCAGCGGCACCGAAATAACCATCAAAGGCGTTGAAATAGCCAATATCGACGCCAGTGATTTCGATTTTATCTAGGGCGTGTCATCCTTTACCCCTTCGCACTGGTTTCAATTGAGTGCGGACAGGGTTGCCCCTTTCAAGCGAAATTGGACCTATAGCGTTTCGACTTTTGTCAATTCATCAAACAACGCAATTCCTATTTGAGCGTCAGCGAAAGACCGGGAAAAGGCGTTTCAACATAAAGTCGAAACGCTTAAAGTGGCGGATTTTTGTGAAATCCCGAAGGGACGCGGCTCATTTTGCACCCCACTTGCAACTTTTCGCTGTCGATTACGCAATCGCTGCACTCAAAGTCACGGCGCGGGCTGCAAAATGAGCGCGCGCCAGTGCGAAGGGGGAAAGGATGATACGCCCTAGGTGTATAGTCCCAGCTTGTGATGGTCTATTGATATGTGATCATCAGAAGGAAGCACTATGGGACAAGTTTTACATGGCAGCGCCACGACTACGCACGCGATCCGAGCGCTCATACAGCGATC
>JAJRPO010000065.1 GCA_024280735.1 Alphaproteobacteria bacterium
ACACAGGCTGGCAGCCGTTCTGGCCGTCGAACCCGAAACAAAATGCTCGGTCAAACGGTTCTGCTTATAGTGGCTGAGTCGGCTCTTTCGCATATGGCCCATGATAACCCCTTTTTTGGGTTATCTGGGTCAGCCCCAAATGAAATTGAAATATACCATCCTCTATGTGACAGACGTTGCCAAAACATTGGCTTTTTATGGTTCTGCCTTTGGTTTCAAAACCCGTTTTTTACATGACGGCGGCGACTATGGTGAATTGGAAACAGGTTCAACAACTTTGTCGTTCTGCTCGCTGGAGCTGATGCAACGATTGGGAAAATCACCCGCGCAAGCCACAGTAAAAGCCCCAACTTTTGAAATCGCGTTTGAAACTGATACCGTCGCAGACGACCTCGCTACCGCACTGGCCGCGGGTGCAAACCTGGTGCAGGAAGCCCGCCAAGAACCCTGGGGGCAAATAACGGCCTATGTCTCCGACCCGAATGGCTTTCTGGTCGAGATTTGTTCACCGGTGAAACCTCAGCCATAGGCGGGGTACCCAAGTTGTGATTTCAATTCCGACTGCAAAGAAAATTTCTTGGGTGACATGCCAAACCAAGCTGAAAAAGCCCGCGTCATGTGGGCCTGATCGCTATAGCCCTGCTCAAAAGCGAATTCAGCCAGCGGTGAATCCGACTCGATCCGACGCCCTGCCCGGCGAATCCGCGCCAGTTGCCGCCAATAGCCGGGCGCGCGGCCCGTTTCGCGCATTATCAACCTTTGAAGGCTGCGCATACTGACGCCTAATTGGCGCGCACAGCTATTAACAGTCAAACAATCCTCCGACAGGCTGTGCAGCGCGTCACGGGTATTCTGCGAAATATATGCGTGCTGGTGAATACAGGCGAATACCGCCTTGCGATCAAATGGATCAATATTGCAAATTGCACGAAGCAACGCTTCCAGATCAACTTGCGTGCCTGCGCGCAGCCGAAAACCAGACATTTCCGATGTTGTTCCGACAACCGAGCAAAACGGGCCATTGTACAAATCACTCAGGAACCAATTTTCCGCGCGGCTGGTTTCTTCGTGCCGCACGATCACATCCCGACAGCCATCTGGCAAAACAACCAGCGAACCCGTGTCCACGCCGTCGCTGTGCCAAACATCTAAAACGAGGTCAGACACTACCAGTCGCCCGAATTTTCCATCGACGCCCAAGGCTCTGCGGCTGGCAGGCTTTCACCCTCTTGCAACAATTCAATCGACACCCCGTCCGGTGATTTCACAAACGCCATGCGCCCGTCGCGCGGCGGTCGGTTGATGGTCACGCCACCGTCCATCAGTTTTTGACAAGCCGCGTAAATGTCATCAACGCGGTAAGCCAGATGCCCCCAGCTGCGCCCTGTGTCGTATTTCTCTTTGCTGCCCCAGTTATAGGTCAGCTCCAACTCCGGCGCATGGGCAGCCTCGGACGCAGGTAAATCGCTGGGGGCCGCAAGGAATATCAGCGAAAACTGGCCCTGCTCGTAATCATTGCGGCGCACCTGTACCATTCCCATCAACGCGCACCAGAAATGCAGGGATGCGTCGATGTCGGTGACGCGGACCATTGTATGAACATATCGCACGGGCGACTCCTGAATTTGTTTGGGCTGATGCTACGGCGCAAACTCGCCGCCGTCACGCCCGAATTACGGCCCCGAATAAGAACGCTATTCTTTAAGCCACATCCCGCATGGCCAAAAATTCCTTTTCGCCGCGAAATCAAAGTCGTATTTTCCACTGGTTAGCTGAATTTATAGAATTCCATCCACGTGAAAACCTGCGCTAACCACCTAATAACATTGATATTTATCAGTATTAATCATACATTCCAATCAACCCAAAGATTTGGAAAGGAAATGCCGTGGAGCATATCGTACAAACCGCCGATGCCAAAACCGTTAACACGTGGCTCGAGAATAAAGAGATCTTGCTGATCGACGTGCGCGAAACATCTGAATATGAACAGGAACATATTCCGGGTGCATTATTGATGCCGCTGTCCGCCTTTGATCCAGAGTTATTCCCCCGGATCCCCGGCACCAAACTGGTATTGCACTGCGCCATCGGCAAGCGGTCAGAGGCCGTTGGAAAAATGCTGCTGAACGAGGGGCATACGGCCGTACTGAATCTGGAAGGTGGATTGCACGCGTGGAAAGCGGCTGGCTTTGACACCGAAGACCCCTTCACCGCGCCAAGCCCACAGCCTGAAGCCACGGCCCCCCAAACTAGCGGGTTAGTGCAATAAAAACGGGGGGCAGCCCTTGCCCTCCCATACATTCCCCGCCAAAGTTATTAGAGCGTTAGCGAAAGGCTGGGAAAAGGCGTTACACCGAAAAGTCGAAAGGCTTTAGCAATAAACGAGGACTTCCCATGGCCAAATCAGTTCAAAGCGCAGATGCAAAAACCGTCAAGGAATGGTATGACCGCAACGAAATCCTGCTGGTGGACGTGCGGGAAACATCCGAGTTTGAACTGGAACACATCGCGGGCGCATTGCTGCTGCCGATGTCCAAATTCGACCCGGAAATATTTCCCGTAATTCCCGGCAAAAAGGTGGTGCTGCACTGCGCCATCGGAAAACGATCAGAGGCCGCCGGTAAAATGCTGCTGGGCGAGGGCCACCCCGGCGCGATCCACCTAACTGGCGGGCTGGACGCGTGGAAGGCCGCAGGTTTCCCTACCGAGGTGCAAATTCTGCCCCCCGTCAAAAAACCCACGCAGCCTGTGTTCCTCTGCCCACCACCGGGCAGCATTCTGGCCAAAGAATACCTGATCCCACTAAATATCTCTGCTGCCGACCTGTCCGAAAACATCGGCATATCCTTAAACGCCACCGACGCCCTGCTCAAAGGTGAGGCCCCGGTCAACGTCGAACTGTCCCTGCGCCTCGCCCGCTATTTCAGCACTGCACCGGACTTCTGGGTACACTTGCAGCTCGATCACGATATGGAACAGGCACGCCACAAACTAGGTGAAGAAATCCGCCAGAAGATCACCCCAAGGACGGCCCAGTAAATTCAAAAATGAATTGTAAAATTCCCGAGGCGACAGCGCCGCCTCGGGACAAGGGTTTAGTGTTCAAACTTCTTAATCTCGCCAGATTTCAAACGCGACACGTAAGAAGTCAGCTCCTGTTTCACAACTTTCATCAGGAAGTAGAGCGCCGTGATGTTCACAACAGCCATGGCAAAGATCGCCGCGTCCGAGAAATCGATCACGGGGCCGAGGCTGGCTGCCGCACCAATCACAATGAAGACGCAGAAGATAATCTTGAACGTCAGTTCCGAAGTTTTTCCTTCGCCAAACAGATAGGTCCAGGCTTTCAGACCGTAATATGACCAGGAGATCATTGTCGAGAAAGCAAACAACACCACCGCCACGGCCAGAACATACGGGAACCAGCTGATCGAGCTGCCAAAGGCTGCTGAAGTCAGTGCCACGCCGCGCGTATCGCCAATTGTTGTGATATGTCCGCCGTCCATCAAGAACTTGCCTGTGTCGCCGTCCATTACCAACTGACCAGAGATGGTGATCACCAAAGCTGTCATCGTGCAGATCACAACCGTGTCGATCAGTGGCTCTAGCAGAGATACAAATCCCTCGGTAATTGGCTCTTTGGTTTTCACCGCAGAGTGGGCAATCGCCGCAGACCCAACGCCTGCCTCGTTAGAGAACGCTGCCCGTTTGAACCCTTGGATCAAGGCCCCGACGATACCACCAGCGATACCCACATCCGTGAAAGCACCGGCATAAATCTGGCCAAACGCCCAGCCGATTTTGTCATAGTTCACGATCAGGATAATCAGTGCCGCACCAACATAAAGGATGCCCATGATCGGCACCACCTTCTCGGTTACATTAGCAATGGATTTGATCCCGCCAACGATAACCGCGAACACGATACCGGCAAAGACAACGCCTGTGATCCAGCCCGGATAATCCCCAACGATACCCGAAATCTGCGCATGTGCTTGATTGGCTTGGAACATATTACCGCCGCCAAGTGCGCCCAAGATACAGAATATCGAAAACAACACCGCAAGGGGTTTACCGCCCGGCAGGCCCAGTTCTTTGAAGCCCTTAGAGATGTAATACATTGGACCACCCGAAACCGAGCCATCCTCGTATTCATTGCGGTACTTAACACCCAGCGTACACTCGGTAAATTTAGAGGCCATGCCCAGCAACCCCGCAAGGATCATCCAGAATGTCGCCCCCGGCCCACCGATGCCAACGGCAACGGCAACGCCTGCGATATTCCCCAGACCAACAGTGCCTGACAGCGCCGTCGCCAGCGCCTGAAAATGGCTCACCTCACCCGCATCATTGGGATCGGAATAATCGCCTTTCACCAACTGGATCGCGTGTTTGAAATAGCGGAACTGCACAAACCCGAAGTAGAGGGTGAAAATACTGGCGGCAATCACCAGCCACATAACAATCCACGGAAAGGATGTTCCCGGAATCGGCGCAAAGATCATGCTTACAAACGGCCCGGTAAATGCAGCAAATGCAGCATTAACCTTTTCATCCAAACCCATTGCTTCTTGCGCAAAGGCCGGATTGGCAATCAGTGCGGCCACGCCACCCCCGCCAAGTTTCAAATAGTTTTTCATATCTTTCCCCTTATCCGACAACAGTTACAGGAATGCTGGCGTTCATCACCAGATTGACAGTCGAGCTGCCAAATATCCGCTTGGCAAAACCACCCTCAACGGCCTCACGCCATTTGAATACATCTGCAAAATCTGGACATCTGAACCGGAAAGGTTCACTCTAAATCCAACCCATCACAAGCTGGGACTATACACCTAGTTTTGACGAAAAGAAATTCGCCACATTATTTCCAGAGCAACTTGGGAAAAAATTTGCAATGTCCAGAAGCCAATATGCTCTAGGGCGTAGACTCATAAATACCAAATTACGATTGCAGCCAGGTGGGCGGCAGCAAGGAACGTTTCGGGGCAGCGAAAGGTTCGTAATGACAGGGATCGCCAATCTTTGATGCGGTTAAAACAACGCTCGAC
>JAJRPO010000066.1 GCA_024280735.1 Alphaproteobacteria bacterium
GCCTGTCACCCAATCCGTTGGAACCAAGGTCAGCTATTACGGTTTATGACGAGGCGGAGGACCATTACACCCTCTATACAACAAGTCAGAACCCGCATCTGGCCCGGCTTGTACTCTCCGCTTTTTATAATGTCGCACCGGAACATAAACTTCGGGTAATTGCACCGGATGTGGGCGGTGGTTTTGGCTCTAAAATATACATTTATCCAGAGGAAATCACATGCCTTTGGGCCTCGATGAAAACGGGCCGATCTATTAAATGGACATCGGATCGCAGCGAGGCTTTCCTGACCGATGCGCATGGTCGTGACCATGTAACCCAGGCAAAAATGGGTTTTGACGCGGATGGTAAGATAGTCGGCTTCAAAGTGGATACCATCGCCAATCTCGGCGCTTATATGTCGCTGTTTTCGGCCGTAACACCGACCTATTTCTATGCCACTTTGTTATCTGGCCAATATGATATGCCAGCCATTCACGCAAATGTTCGGACGGTTTACACTAATACAGCACCGGTGGACGCCTATCGAGGGGCGGGTCGCCCCGAGGCAACTTATGTGGTTGAGCGGATGATGGACACCGCGGCTGGCGAGATGGGAATTGATCCCGCCGAGTTGCGGCGTCGGAACTTTATCAAAGAGTTCCCGTATCAAACGCAGGTTATCATGAATTATGACGCCGGTGATTTCCCAGCCATTATGGACAAGGCAGAGGCAACAGCCGATGTAGCGGGCTTTGCGGGGCGCAAAGCCGAAGCCGCCAAGCGTGGCATGCTTCGCGGGATCGGTTATTCCACCTTTATCGAGGCCTGTGGCCTTGGCCCCTCAGCCGCCGTTGGTTCGCTTGGCTGCGGGGTTGGCCTGTGGGAAAGCGCTGAGGTACGGGTTAATCCTGTTGGCACAATCGAAATCCTGACAGGCAGCCACAGCCATGGCCAAAGCCACGAGACAACATTTGCCCAATTGGCATCGGATCGGTTTGGGGTGCCCATCGACAATGTGCAAGTTGTTCACGGCGATACCGACAAGGTTCAGTTTGGCATGGGCACCTATGGCTCGCGTTCCGGCCCCGTTGGGATGAATGCCATCGTGAAGGCACTGGACAAAGTGGAAGCCAAGGTCAAGAAGATCGCCGCCCATACGCTGGAGGCATCCGAGGATGACATCGTGATCGAGGCGGGCATCGTCAAAGTGGCTGGCACAGACAAACAGATGCTCTGGCACGAAGTAGGTCTTGCCGCCTATATGGCCCACAACCTGCCCGAAGGCATGGAACCGGGGCTGAAAGAGGGCGCATTCTATGACCCGGTCAACTTCTCTTTTCCATCAGCGGCGCTGATTTGCGAGGTAGAGGTTGATCCCGAAACTGGCACCACCGAGATTGTCCAATTCACCGCTTGCGATGATTTTGGCAATATTATCAATCCGATGGTTGTTGAAGGCCAAGTTCATGGCGGCCTGACCCAAGGGATCGGTCAGGCGCTGCTGGAAAATGTGGTCTATGATGATACAGGGCAGTTATTGACCGGATCATACATGGATTACACCATGCCACGTGCTGATGATCTGCCAAGCTTCAAAGTGCAGCACCATTGCACCCCAAGCCCGAACAATCCACTCGGATTGAAAGGCTGCGGCGAGGCAGGGGCCATTGGCGCACCACCTGCGGTAATCAACGCAATCACCAATGCGATTGGCAACAATGATCTGTCGATGCCGGCCACACCTTCCAAAGTCTGGGCCGCACTTCAGGCCGTAACCGCTGCAACCGCAGCAGAATAAGGACGCAAGATATGTATGACACAACTTACCATCGCGCAGCGTCCGTAGCGGACGCGGCATCAACCGCAAAAGACGCCGACGACGCGGCTTATCTGGGGGGCGGGCAAACCCTGCTGCCGACGATGAAAAACCGTCTGGCATCGCCCAGCGATCTGGTGGACCTCAGCGGTATTGCCGAAATGAAAGGCATCACCGCTGATGCCAGCACAGTGACCATCGGCGCAGCCACAACCCACGCAGAAGTCGCGGGTTCCGCCGATGTCAAAGCAGCCATCCCTGCACTCGCAGCCTTGGCTGGCAGTATAGGAGACCCCGCCGTGCGCGCCAAAGGCACGCTTGGCGGCTCCGTTGCGAATAACGATCCAGCGGCGGATTATCCGGCGGCATGCCTGGGATTGGGGGCCACAATTGTCACCAACACCCGCGAAGTGGCAGCGGATGATTTCTTTGACGGGTTGTTTGAAACAGTGCTGGAGGAGGGCGAAATCATCACCGCTATCCGCTTTCCTGTGCCGGCGCGCGCCGCTTACGCCAAATTCCCCAACCCTGCCTCGCGTTATGCCATGGCGGGCGTCATGGTGGCCCAAACCGACGGTGGTGTCCGCGTCGCGGTGACAGGTGCGGGAAATGACGGCGTGTTCCGCCACGCAGCCATGGAATCAGCCTTGAGCGGCAGCTGGTCCGGCGATGCCCTTGCCGGGGTGGTGACAGATGTTGATGACATGCTGTCCGACATGCACGGCTCATCCGAATACCGCGCGCACCTCGTTGGCGTGATGGCTAAGCGGGCCGTTGACAACGCTTGATTGCATGTAGATTTGAAATTGGGGAGGGGGGCATAAGCCCCCTTTTTTCCGTTTAAGTTGCGGTGTATCTCGGCGTTACTCACCTATCGGTTGATTTATTGCAGGATATCGTTAATGATGAGCCTGATTATCGAGGTGAAGTTTATGACAGTAATAGATAAAATCACACAAGGGGAGCCTGCCCGCCTGTTCCCGGTTCTTTCCAATACCTCAAAGGAAGGGCGAACAACGTCAATTGTCTTGGCCTGCATGGCGCGCGTTGATGAAATGGCCAAGGCGTTATTGACACCGCTTGGGCAAAAAATTGGTGTTCGCACCAGTATAGAAACATTTACCGAGGTTTGCTTCTCACCCAAAAAAGATGAGGTGAAACGGCGCCCCGACGGATTGATTATTTTAACCACGGGTAAACGTGAGTGGTCTGCACTAGTTGAAGCCAAGGTTGGTTCTACTGATCTGGATATTGACCAAATCGAGGATTACCGCAAAATTGCCAAGGAGAATGGCATTGATGCGGTGATAACAATCTCCAATCAATTCACAACCTCCCCGACAATTCATCCCATTCGTCAGGTCAGGAAAAGCCGCTCCAAGATTCCAGCGTATCATTGGTCATGGATGACAATATTGACCACCTCGGATTTATTGCTGAGTAATGATGAAGTTGCCGATGTCGATCAGTCCACATTGTTAAATGAGTTGCGGCGGTTTTTAAGCCATGAAAGTGCGGGTGTTAAGGGCTTTGAGCGAATGCCAAAAGAATGGGGCGAACTGTGTAAGCTTGTGTCTGCTGGGGGACGTATACCGTCAAAAAGTGAAATCGTCTCTGTCGTTCTAGAGGCTTGGCACCAGGAAACGAGGGACCTGTCCCTTATCCTAAGTCGGCTAACCGAGACGAAGGTTGAACAAAGGTTGTCCAGAAGGCACCGGTCCTCTCCTGCAGAAAGGTTACGGGCAGAAACCGAAAGCTTGCGCGATACAGGCTCGCTTATTGCAATATTTGAGATGGAACATGCGGCCGCGCCGGTTGAAGTAACCGCAGCTATTTCTAGGCGCTCCCTTGATGTAGGAATGTCTCTACGGGCTCCGTTGGACAAGAAATCATCCAAAGCGCGGGTGAACTGGCTGCTTCGCCAGCTCAAAGGCAAGAATACAGCAGATTGTCATATTCGGCTGAATTGGCCCGGAAAAAGTGAAGCAACCCAGTTCAGTGTAGCGGAGTTACTCGAGGATTCTTCAATCCTTGAAGCTGGAAAAGAACATCTCCAAGTCAATAGTTTTTACATCTTCATGTCAAAGCGAATTGGGGCCCGTTTCACCCAACAGGCGAATTTCATTACCGACCTTGAGATCGCAGTGCCTCAATTTTACCGGTCCATTGGTCAGCATTTAACCCTTTGGAAAGAAGGTGCCCCCAAAATACGTGAAGAAAAACCGACAGCTCAAGAGGTTAGCGTAAAAGCGATTTCTCTTGAGGCGAATGACGAAGCTTAATCTCATTATGACCCACAAACCAAAGTCTGATTGAAAAGACACCATCTTACCTTTTCTGCAAGCGCGGTGCGTGGGAACCACGCACCCTACACCCCTACATTTCTTTGTTCTTTTAAATATCCCCCAGCGGAGCGAAAATCGCGCGCAGCGCTCATAGGATTGCCCCGCAAGGGGCGCCGCTAAACAGGCAGCACTAGCCGTGCATATTTACCCCGTCTGCATCGTAAAGCGGCACTCCCTGCACAACCGCATCATAATTTACCCCCAAGATCTCAACCTGCAATCCAGCCCCCGCCACCGCCTGCTCTGACACCACATAGCCCATGGCCACAGATTTCTGCGTGTGATGGGCATAGCCACCCGAGGACACATAACCGACAGCCTCCCCGTCCAGCAAGATCGCTTCATCCCCGGAAACATCAATGCCATCAACATCAATCACCAGCGTCACCAATTTACGCGTCGTGCCACTCGCGCGCTCTGCCAGTGCCACGTCTTTACCAACAAAATCCTTCTTCCAGTTGATAAACACATCCATGCCACTCTGCGCCGCGGTGAAATCAGGGCGAAAATCGAGCGTCCAGACGCCCCATGATTTTTCCAACCGCATCGACATCAAGGCCCGCGCGCCGTACCAGCGATAGCCAAGATCAGCGCCCGCCTCTTCAATCGCTTCGCTCAGATGTAACAGATACTGCGGCTTGCAATAAATTTCATAACCGATCTCGCCGGTGAAACTGATCCGCACCAACATCACCGGCACTCCGCCAACAAATGTCTGGCGAATATCGCGGAATTTCAGTGCCTCACTGCCAACATCATCGCGGGTGATGCGTGACAGCAATTCGCGCGAGTTTGGCCCTGAGATCGCAATGCCATGCCAGTCGTCAGACAAATTTTGATAGCTCACATCCGATGGCAAATCAGCCTCAAACCAACGGCGATGCGCTTCTTGCATGGCACCAGAGCCAAACAACATGAAATGCTCTTCCCCCAGACAGGCCACGGTTAAATCACCATAGAGCCGCCCTTTTGGTGTCAGCATCGGGGTCAAGGTTACGCGGCCCACTTTAGGCACAAAACCCGCCAGAACCCTATCCAGATAGGCCCGCGCACCCGCGCCCTTAAATTCGTGTTTGGCAAAGTTGGCAATCTCGATGCCGCCTACGGCCTCGCGCACGGCCTTGACTTCGCGTGCCACGTAATCGTGGGAACGGTTGCGCTCAAATGTTGGGTCCTCAAAGGCATCTTCCGGCCCATCCGCAAACCACAGGGCATTCTCAAGGCCGAAACTTTGCCCCATGCGGGCACCTTTGGCGACAAGACGATCATACAACGCGGTGGTTTTCTGCATCCGGCCCTTGGGCAGGGTTTCATTCGGGAAAGTCATCACAAAGCGGCGTTCATAGTTCTCTGCCGACTTGACGGTTCCCCAATCGGGACTGGCCCAATCGCCAAAGCGTGCCACATCCATCGCCCAAACATCAATCGACGGTTCGCCGTCAATCATCCATTCCGCCATGGTCAGGCCAACGCCACCCCCTTGGCAGAACCCCGCCATCACCCCAACAGCGCACCAGTAATTCCGCATCCCCGGCACGGGGCCGATCATCGGGTTGCCGTCGGGGCCAAAAGTAAAGGGGCCGTTAATGATGTCTTTGATGCCCGCCTCGCCAATTGCTGGAATCCGCTCAAACGACATTTCCAGACGATCCGCGATCCGGTCCAGATCAGGTTGCAGCAATTCATGGCCAAAACCCCATGGCACGCCGTTGATTTTCCACGGGGTCGAAGTCGGCTCGTAAGTGCCCAACAACATGCCCTGACCTTCCTGGCGGAAATAGATATTCGCCTCGTAATCAATGCCCGCGGGCAGACGGGTGGGGTGGTCGATCACTGCCTGAATTTTGTCCGTAATCAGATAGTGGTGTTCCATCGGTTGCACGGGCAAATGTAAATTGCTGAAATGGCCTGTTTCCCGCGCCCAAAGCCCTGCACAGTTCACGATGATTTCGGCGTTGATATTACCCTTGGGCGTGGTCACATCCCAACTGCCATCGGGGCGCTGCACCGTGGCAGTGGCCGGCGTATGGGTGAAATACTGCGCGCCGTGGACCCGTGCCGCCTTGGCAAAAGCATAGGTCGCGCCCGAGGGATCAAGATCGCCATCCTGATCGTCCCACAGCACCGCATGATAGTGCTTCGGGTCAATCAGCGGGTGGCGTTCAGCCATTTCCTTTGGGCTGATAAACTCCTGAGAAAGCCCCATATAACGCGCCTTGGAGCGTTCCCGTTTCAGATAGTCATACCATTCCGGTGTCGAGGCCAGATAGAATCCGCCCGTGATGTGCAGGCCCACAGAATGTCCGCTCAACGCCTCAATCTCTTTGTACAGATCAATGGTATAGCTTTGCAGGCGGCTGATATTAGGGTCACTGCTGATGGTATGTATCTGCCCCGCCGCATGCCAGCTGGAACCGCTTGTCAGTTCGTCACGCTCCAGCAACACCACGTCTTTCCAACCGAATTTGGCGAGGTGAAACAGGATTGAGCAGCCAACAACGCCGCCGCCAATAATGACAACCTTGGCATGCGAAGGGATCGGGTTTTCTGTGGCCATTTTTGCTTCCTTATGTCCAGTCCATGATAACTTTGCAGGCGGAACCATCGAGCATCGCGCCAAACCCTGCCTCAAAGTCGTCTATTGAAATCCTGTGGGTAATGACCTGCGAGACATCTAGGCCGCTTTGAACCAAGGCGATCATTTTGTACCAGGTCTCGTACATTTCGCGCCCGTAAACGCCTTTGATCGTCAGCATTTTGAAGATCACTTTATTCCAGTCCACGTCAAAACCTTCAGGCGCAATGCCGAGCAATGCTATCTTGCCGCCGTGGTTCATCGCGCCGATCATATCGCGCATCGCAGAGGGGGCACCGGACATTTCCATTCCCACATCGAACCCCTCTTTCATGCCGATGCGCGCCATTAGATCTTGCAGGCTTTCTTCCATCGGGTTGATCACATGCTCAATGCCCATATCACGGGCCATGGCGAGGCGCGCCGGATTGATGTCGGTAATGGCAATCTTGCGCGCGCCGACCTTTTGGGCAATGGCCGCGGCCATAATACCAATCGGCCCGGCACCGGTAATCAGCACATCTTCGCCCACCAGATCAAAGCTAAGTGCGGTGTGAACCGCATTGCCAAAAGGATCAAAAATCGCCGCAACCTCGTCTGGAACATCGTCGGGGATGACAATCACATTGCTGGCTGGCAGGGCCAGAAACTCGGCAAAGCTGCCGGGATGATTGACCCCGACACCTTTGGTATTGCGGCACAGTTGGCCCTGTCCAGCACGACAATTGCGGCAATGGCCACAGGTGATATGACCCTCGCCGGAAACCCGCTGGCCAATATGATAATTGGTGACGTCGCGGCCCAATTCTACGATATGGCCGACAAATTCATGCCCCGTAACCAGCGGCACCGGAACTGCTTTCTGGCTCCAGCTATCCCAATTCCAGATATGCACATCGGTGCCACAAATCGCTGACAGCTTTACTTTTATCAGCACATCAAGAGGGCCAATTTCCGGCACTGGCACTTGGCTCATCCACAGGCCCGTTTCCGGCTTGGCTTTTACAAGGGCTTTCATTTGATTGCTCATTTGATCACTCCCAACTCACGACCGGCCTGTGCAAAAGCTGCAATCGCCTGGTCCAGTTGCGCCAAGGAATGCGCCGCCGACATCTGGGTGCGGATACGATCCTGTTTCATCGGTACAACAGGAAAGGAAAAGGCGGTCACATACACATCTTTTTCCAACAGCTTGGCCGCCAGATTCTGCGCCAGTTTCGGGTCCCGCAACATAACCGGAATAATCGCATGTTCACCGGGCAGCAGCTCAAACCCCAACGCGGTCATTTTCTCGCGAAAATAGGCAGCGTTGCGCCATAATCTATCCTGCATGGCGCTGCCCTCTTGCAACATTTCCAGCACTTTCAACGTGGTTGCCGTGATGACGGGGGCCAGCGTGTTCGAGAACAGGTAAGGGCGCGAGCGTTGGCGCAGCCAATCGACAACCGGCGCCGAGGCCACGGTATACCCCCCCGACGCGCCGCCAAGCGCCTTGCCCAAGGTGCCGGTCACGATATCGACCCGCCCCATCACATCGCAATGTTCGATACTGCCGCGCCCAGACGGCCCCACAAAGCCCACCGCGTGGCTGTCATCGACCATCACCAGCGCATCATAGCGATCGGCCAAATCACAAATTTCATGCAGTTTCGCAATATAGCCATCCATTGAAAAAACGCCGTCCGTGGCAATCAGGCGATGCCGCGCGCCCCTGGAATCTTGCAAACACGTCTCCAGCTCCGCCATATCCGAATTGGCGTAGCGCAGTCGTTTTGCTTTGCACAGGCGAATGCCGTCAATGATTGACGCATGGTTAAGCGCATCGGAAATAATCACATCCTCGGGGCCTAGCAAGGTCTCGAATAATCCGGCATTGGCATCAAAACATGACGAATACAGGATTGCTGCCTCAAACCCCAGAAAATCTGCCAGCTTGTCTTCCAGCCGGGTGTGTACATCTTGGGTGCCGCAAATAAAACGTACCGAGGCCATGCCGTAGCCGTGCTGATCAAGCGCGTCTTTGGCGCAAGCCACCAAATCAGGATGGTCCGCCAAACCCAGATAATTATTGGCGCAAAGGTTTATCACCTCTGGCCTGTCTTTCAGCGAAACCGCGCCGCCTTGCGGGCTGGTAATCACCCGCTCGGATTTATACAGTCCTTGCGATTTCACCTCCTCCAGCTGGGCCTGAATATGTTGGTCAAATGTTTTAGTGGTGGTCATTGCAATGTCCCCTGTTATTTTGCGTTTTGGCTCGTGGTACTGAATGAGTGACATCAATACCAAGCAACAGGAAGCTCTGATTTCCGCCTTTCCACAAATGCCGTCAATTCTTCGCGTATGGCCACGTCCATCGGCGGGGAGGTGTATTGATCCAACATAGAATTCCACCGCTCATAGGCGCGGCGTTCCATATCTTTGGCGCCTTTTTCCTCCCAACTCTCGACGTTTTCACTGTCTGACAGGGCCGATTCATAAAACGCGGTTTTGTAATTCGCCATGGTGTTGCCACAGCCCAGAAAATGCCCGCCCGGCTCAACCTCGCCGTAAGCATCCCGCGCCATGGCGTTGTCAGATACATCCAAACCATTCAGCACCTTTTGATAACCACCCAAACGATCCGCATCCATCACCAGCTTTTCAAATCCGGTGGCCAAACCACCCTCTAGCCAACCCGCCGAGTGCAGCACAAAATTGGCACCAGTCATCATGGTCGAGTGCATGGAGTCCGCACTCTCGTAGGCCGCCTGAGCATCTGCGGTTTTGGATGCCGTCAGCGAGCCGCCACAGCGCAAAGGCAGGCCCAGCCGCCGCGCCAATTGACCGACAACATAATTAGAGATCACCGGCTCTGGCATCCCAAAGGTTGGAGCGCCGGATTTCAAACTCATCGACGACAGGAAATTCCCCAGCACAAACGGCGCGCCGGGTTTCACGCATTGGGCGAAAGCACAACACATCATCGCCTCTGCCAGCGCTTGGGTGATCGAGGCCGCGGTGCTGACCGGACCCATGGCACCAGACAGAATGAACGGCGCCACGACAATTCCCTGACCCCGCCCGCAATAGGTGCGAATGGCCTCGGTCACGACCTTATCCACCAGCAACGGCGAATTGGTGTTCACGTTGCCCATGATGACACAGTTTTGCGCCATCACGTCTTTGCCAAACACAATTTCCGCCATATCCACGCTGTCCTGCGCACGGCTCATTTCGGTGATCGCGCCAAGGTGGGGTTTGTCGGCACAGGTCATATGGGTGAACAGCATGTCCAGATGCCGTTCGCTCACCGGAATATCGCAAGGCTCGCAGGTGACAAAACCGCCGTGGTGCAGGCTGGGCGACATTTGCACCAGTTTCACCAGCTTTTCAAAGCTGTCCATGTCACCGTAGCGCCGTCCGCCCTCCAGATCGCGCACAAAAGGCGCGCCATAGACGGGCGCAAATACCTGATTGGTACCGCCGATCACCACCGAGCGGTCACGGTTACGCGCCAGTTGGGTGAATTGACGCGGGGCCAGCGCGCAGAGCGACCGGATCATTTGCGCATTGGCCTTAACGCGGGTGCCTTGCACATCTGCACCAGCGTCTTGCCAGATCCGCAATGCCTCGGGGTCTTCGCGAAACTCAACCCCGACAGTCTCGATCAACCAATCGACCTGAGTTTCCAGCTTTACCAGCGCCTCCTCATCCAACACGTCAAAGAAAGGCAGCGCCCGCTTGATAAACGGGGCGGCAGGAACGGCTGGCGCATCTGGCGATTGCCCCTTGGCACCGCGCCCGCGACGGCGTCTTTTCGTGGTTACTTCTGTGCTCATCATTAAGCCTCCCTAGAACCACCCTAAATACGTAAACTTTAAGTGTATTGTTGGAGATTTCTTGTCTTTAACATAACCTGTGCTTATGAAAAATCTGCAACGCACCCTTGAGTCGCTCAATCACCTGTCTGTATTCGAGGCCTCGGCCCGTCTCGGTTCCTTCACCTTGGCGGCTGCGGAGTTGGGCATCAGCCAGCCCGCCGTCAGCCAATCGGTGCGTCGCCTTGAGGCCGCGATCGGGATCAAGTTGTTTAAACGCAATCACCGTATCATCTCCCTGACAAATGAGGGGCAGGTTCTAAAAGATGATGTATCCCAAAGCCTTAACCGGATATCTGCCACAATCGAAATGTTGCAAAGGCAGGGTAAGAGCAAACACGTCACCCTGCTGGTGTCCTCGGCATTTGCCCATTACTGGATGGTGCCGCGCTTGCAGAATTTCCACAAAATAAACCCCGATATCGATTTACGAATGCAGCAAACCGATATGGACATTGACCTGTCAGAGGGCGGAATATCCCTGGCCGTGCGACGTGGGAATGGCCAATGGCGGGGTTATGAAAGCGAACTTCTGGCGGACGAATCAATTCGGGTACTGGCCAGCCCCAAATGGATCGCAGAAAACCCGCCGATCACCACATTGGATGACCTCAAATCTGCGCAATTGATCACCCTGGAAGAACCGCACCGGGATCGTCCCAAATGGGAGGATTTTTTTGCCGCCTTTGGCGCGCGCTACACCGACAAGGGCACTGGATTGCGGCTAAATGATTATACCTTGGTTTTGCAGGCGGCACTGGCAGGTGAGGGGGTGGCCTTTGGCTGGGGCCACGTAACCCGACACCTGATCGCCACGGGGCAATTGACGCCGATAGATGATTGGTGCTGGAAAACCGGATTGGGATTCTATCTGGTTTGGTCACAAAACGCTGTCTTAACCACCGATGCCATTGCAACCAAAGACTGGATTATCTCGGTTAAGGGTTAGGGTCAGGGACCCCTTAATCCTGCGCCTCTGGTTTGAGCGAATTTCCTTTCTGAGCAGGCGTAGGCGCGCCGGATATATGAATATATTCAAGGGCCTACAACGCACTCAGGGAGGAAATTAGTCAAATCCAACGGACGCTGTTTTCCCTACACCTCAGGGGCATGGCGCGCTTGGATATAGGCCCGCTATGTCCGGCGCGCTCCATGCCCCTGATATTTTGGGAAAACAGCGCCAGAGGTGCAGGATTAAGGGGTCCTGACCCTAGTGCCTGCGCATAGAGGTTAACGCCGATCTTCTAAAAAGTTAGTAGGTTTAGGTTGACTCAACCCAAACGGACTTGCAAACTTCGATAATAATGACGCGCCAGACTCAGAAGTTTTTGTTTTTGGCCGCAATAATTAAAGTTTCTATAGGGAGTATCACGATGTTTCTAGGCACCAAAACGACCACTTTCATGCTGGGCGTGGCAATCGGGTTGAGCGGCACAATCGCCACGGCGAAATCTAATATTGTCATTGGACTGCAACAGGAGCCGACGACCCTAGACCCGACCGCCGATGCCACCGCCTCGATTGATGGTATTTTTACCCATAACGTGTTTGAATCCCTGACCACGGTAACGGAAACCGGCGCAGTGCTGCCCAATCTGGCCGAAAGCTGGAAAATTTCCGACGACAATCTGACTTACACATTCTCGCTGGCCAAGGGGGTGAAATACCACGATGGCACCGATTTCAACGCTGATGATGTGAAATTCTCGTTTGACCGCGCCATGGGCGAGGACAGCGTTAACCCGTCCAAGAAAATATTTAGCAAAATTACTTCCGTTTCCGTCGTCGATCCCCACACAATCGAGATCAAGCTCAAGAGCGTTGATGCGTTTTTCCTGTTCAACATGGCCAAAGGCGACGCCAGTATTGTGGGGTCTGAATCGGTGGAGGGCAACAAAACCAACCCGATTGGTACCGGCCCGTTCACCTTCACCAGCTGGAAACGCGGCGACCGGATGATCCTGTCAAAAAACATGGATTACCGCGATGCGGCCAATATCTCGCTGGATAAAGTAGAGTTCCGCTTTATCTCTGATCCTGCGGCGGCCTCGGCGGCGATCCTGTCTGAGGAGTTGGATGCTTTCCCGGGGTTCCCCGCGCCAGAATTGTTACCGCAATTTGAGGCGGACCCCCGTTTCGATGTACGGGTCGGCAGCACCGAGGGCGAGGTTATTTTGGCGATGAACAACGCCAAACCACCGTTTGACGATATCCGCGTGCGCCGCGCTGTCAGCTATGCGATCAACCGCGATGAAATCATCGACGGGGCAATGTATGGCCGCGCCACCCCGATTGGCAGTTTTTATCCCCCCCACGGAAAAGCATATGTCGATCTGACGGGAACCTATCCCCATGACACCGCCAAGGCCAAAGCCTTGTTTGAGGAGGCGGGCGTTGCGGGCATGACCATGACACTGCGACTTCCACCTTTCCCATACGCCAAACGCTCTGGCGAAATCATTCAGGCGCAATTGGCGGCGGCGGGTATTGATGCAAAGGTTGAAAATGTCGAATGGGGCTTCTGGATTTCTGAAATCTACAAAAAGCAAGCCTATGACATGACCATCATTGCCCACACCAGCCCCAACGACATGGGGAACTTTGCCCGCGGCAAGAAATATTTTTACGGCTTTGAGGAACAAGAGTTCACCGATCTTTGGGCCAGTATCCGCACCGAGACCGATCCGGCGAAACGCGATGAAATGCTTAAACAGGGCCAGCGTTATCTGGCAGAAAATGCCATCCACGGCTTTCTGTTCCAACTGCCGCGTCTGGGTGTTTACCGCAACGGGTTGAACGGTTTCTGGACCTCCTCGCCTGTGCTGTATCAACCGCTGGCCGATGTTTCCTGGGCTAAGTAACCCGTTGGTATTGAGGCCAATTTATGGGCTATTTCCTATTCCGGCGCACTGTCGGTTTATTCCTGACATTGTTCGCGGTGTCCATTGTGGTGTTTGCCTCGATGAATGTATTGCCGGGCGATCCGGCAATCACCATTCTGGGCATTGAATCGACCGAGGACGCGCGCGCAGTATTGCGCGAGCAACTTGGCTTGGATGAACCTGTGCTGGGCCAGTATTTTGCGTGGATTTTCAATGCACTGCAAGGCGACTTTGGTGTAAGTTATTCCTACGGCGTGCCGGTGTCAGAACTGATTGGCGAGCGTATCCCCATGACCCTGTCGCTGGCGTTTTCCGGCATGGCGCTGACCACCACGTTGGCGTTGTTTCTGGGCATCAGTGCCGCCTCCTATCACAAAAAACCGGGGGATTGGGGGGTGATGTTACTCAGCCAGCTGGGCATTGCCATTCCCGCCTTTTGGTTGTCAATGTTGCTGGTGCTGCTGTTCGCGGTCAAACTGCGCTGGCTGCCGCCCGGTGGGTTTCCGGGCTGGGATGAACCGCTGTCTGCCATGCGTTCGCTGATCTTGCCAACGGTTGCCCTTGCGCTGGTGCAATCGGCAGTTTTGGCGCGGGTTACACGGTCCTCCGCGCTTGAGGTGATCCGCCTTGATTTTGTGCGCACTGCGCGGGCCAGCGGCTTTTCCAAGAGCCGCGTTTTATGGCGCCATGTATTGCCCAACGCGCTGATCCCGATTGTCACAATCGTCGGCCTGCAATTCGCTGCACTTGTTTCTGGCACCATCGTGATCGAAAATGTGTTTTACCTGCCGGGCTTGGGGCGTTTGATCTTTCAATCCATCTCAAACCGGGATTTGTTCACCGTGCAGGCTTTGGTAATGATGTTCGCCATCATCGTGGTACTGGCCAATTTCCTTGTGGATATCGCTTACGTGCTGATTGATCCGCGATTAAAGGGGCGCAGCAATTGACCCTCCGACAGCTTCCGGCGAACCTGATTATCGGGGCAATTCTGGTCATTTTGGTGCTTGGCGTCGCACTGCTCTCGACGATCTGGACCCCTTATGACCACGCCGCCCTGAGCATTTCCAACAAGTTTCAGGGGCCAAGTTTCGCCCATCTGCTCGGCACTGATCAACTGGGGCGCGATGTGGTGTCCCAACTGATGGTCGCGGCGGGAAATTCGATGGTGGTGGCAGTCACAGCCGTGTTTATCGGCGGCACAATTGGTACCATGCTGGGGCTGCTGGCCAGTGCCAAGGGTGGCTGGGTCGAGGATCTGGTGATGCGGCTGTCCGACCTTGGCTTTGCCTTTCCGGCGCTGCTGTTCGCGATCATGCTGGCGGCGGCCTTTGGCCCATCTTTACCCAATGTGGTGATTGCCATCGCCTTCATCAATATTCCGGTTTTCGCGCGGGTATCGCGTGCCTCCGCCAACCAAATCTGGACCCGCGAATATGTCTTTGCTGCCCGCGCTGCTGGCCTCGGTAAAATCGCCATTTCCCGCGACCACATCCTGCCCAACATCGCCGCACCGGTGATCGTGCAGGCAACCATCGAATTTGCCTTGGCGATCTTGATCGAGGCGGCATTGTCCTACCTCGGCCTTGGGGCGCAACCGCCGTCCCCCAGTTGGGGGCGGATGCTGTCAGAGGCGCAAACCCTGATGTATCTGGCACCGCAACTGGCGGTTTACCCCGGTCTGGCGATAGTTACGGCGGTGCTGGGCTTTGGACTGCTGGGCGACGGTTTGCGCGATATTTCCGATCCGCGTTTGGCACGGGAGCGCTAAGGATGATTGAGCTGAAAAACATGTCGGTAAACCTCGGGATATTCTCGGCTGTGCGCGGCGTTGATCTGGTTATTAAACCGGGCGACAGGATTGGTGTGGTGGGCGAATCTGGTTGCGGAAAATCCATGCTGGCCCTGTCGATCATGGGCATGGTGCCAGATGCCTTATCCACCGTAGGTAGCCTGATTGTCGATGGTCAAGAATTGATCGATGCGCCTGAATCGACCTGGACGGCACACCGCGCCCGCACCATGTCGATGATCTTTCAGGAACCAATGGCAGCCCTGAACCCGTTGCGCCGCATTGGCGATATTGTGGCCGAACCGTTGCTTGTACACGATGGCCTTGGTAAATCTGCCGCGCGCGCGCGGGTCATAGATTTGTTCACCGAAGTGGGGATTCCGCAGCCCGAACTGCGCCTGCGCCAATACCCCCATGAGCTGTCCGGCGGCCAACGCCAGCGGGTGCTGATCGCCCTCGCGCTGGCCTGTAACCCAAGGCTGCTGATCGCCGATGAACCGACAACCGCGCTCGACGCTAATGTGGCGCTGCGTATCACTGATTTGTTGGTGGAATTGGCGCAGGAACGCAACATGGCGCTACTGTTCATCAGCCATGACCTTGGCGCAGTCAGCCGTGCCACCCGCGATATTCTGGTGATGTATGGCGGCGACATAGTCGAGCGGGGCACCACGCAACAAGTGCTGCAAGAACCTGCCCATCCCTATACCCAAGGTCTGATTGCTGCCCGCCCGCAGATCAGCCAAACTGCCACGCGCCGCAAACGCCTGCCCACCATTGCTGGCTCTGTACCTGCCTTAATTAATCTGCCGAAAGGCTGCCGCTTTTCTGGCCGTTGTCCCCGTGAACTGGCAAAATGTGCATCCACGCGCCCAAGGGCTGTGACAACTGACCAAGGCAGTACCGTCATGTGCCATTTGTTTGAAGGAGGCACCGCGCAATGAGCAACCACCTGCTAAGCGTGACCGACGTTTCCCGCCACTACCGCCTGCCCAAACAAGCCCTGTTCAAACCGGCCCCCGTACAAATCGCCGTGCAAAACGCCAGCTTTCACATAGATCGCGGGGAAACCCTTGGTGTTGTCGGCGAGAGCGGCTCGGGCAAATCCACATTGGCCAAGATGGTGATGGCATTCGAGCGGCCGGACACGGGGCAGATATTGTTTCAAGGGCAGGACATTAACCTGATGCCGGCCTCTGAATTGCGCCTGGCACGGCAAGATTTTCAGATGGTGTTTCAAGACCCCTATGGCTCGCTCAACCCGCGCCGCACCGTTGGCTGGTCAATCGCCGAACCCATGCGCGCCATTGGCAAAGCAACACCTGCACAGATGGCCAAACGGGTAGACGAAGCGCTGGAGCAGGTGGGGCTGCGGGCAAACCACGGCGATAAATACCCCCATGAATTTTCCGGCGGTCAACGCCAACGCATCGCCATCGCCCGCGCCATCATTACCCGCCCCGCGCTTTTGGTGGCAGATGAGGCGGTCTCGGCGCTCGATGTTTCTGTGCAGGCGCAAATCCTCAACCTGCTGATGGATTTGCAGGATAACCTTGGCCTCGGCATCCTGTTTATCAGCCACGATCTGGCGGTCGTTGCCAATATCTGCGACCGGATTTTGGTGTTACAAAAGGGGCAGATATTGGAAACCGGCAAGACAGCCGAAGTTCTGGGCAATCCAGAACACGACTACACCCGTTCGCTTTTGACAGCGGCAGGAGCATGAAAATATGACCGCTAAGCCGCTGAATTTCATTCACATCACCGACATGCACCTGTCGCACCCCGATTTGAATGACCCGGATAAACATGCGGATACCGTGGCAAACCTGCAGCTGGCGATAGAACGGATTTCTGAATTGTTACCGCGCCCAGAGTTTGTCATCGCCAGCGGTGATTTGGTTAATCAAGGTGATGTGGCAAGTTATCAATTGGTCAAGGAAATGCTGGAGGAGCTGGGCTTGCCAGTTGTTTATGCCCTCGGCAATCACGACAAAAGGCGCGAGTTCCGGCAGGTGTTCCTTGCGGAGCCTGAGAATGATGCGCCGTATTTTCACCGGATAGTGCAGGGCGGTTTGCAGATTGTCACGCTGGATACCTCGCAACCCGGACGGGTCAGCGGCGGGCTGTGTGATGCTCAGTTCGCGTTTCTAGAGCAGGCCTTGCAGGAACATCCGAACCAACCAACCTTATTGGTCTTGCACCATCCGCCGCTGATCGAAGAGGATACCCTTCCGTGGGAAAGCCTGAGCCGAAAAGACAGCAACAGATTGATGGCCACTTTGAAGGGCTACCCTATCGTGGGGATGATCTGCGGCCACATCCACCGGGACCGAACCTGCCATTGGCATGGCATTCCGATCCAGTTTTCTTGTGGTCTTTACGCCAGTTTTGATGTGTTGCGGGGGCCCTATATGTTAGTAGACGAGGGCATAGGCATTGTCTTTTGCACCTATCGCGAAACCGGCCTGTCGGCGACATTCATTCCTCTGCTGCCAAAACACAAATCACTGGGTGAGATCACCCAAGAGCGCCTGCAATCCTTTGACTAAGATAGATATTCCAATGACTTTGATAAACCCCAGACATTACCCGCTGACAGGTGCCTATAATTTCCGCGATCTGGGCGGCTATCAAACCCAAGCCGGGCACCAAACCAAATGGCGCAGACTGCTGCGCGCCGATTCCCCGCATCGGTTGACAGAACAAGCCATCGCGTCGCTGTTAAAACTGGGGCTGACAACTGTCATTGATTTGCGCTCGCAAAACGAGCTGGCACAAGCGGCCAATCCCTTTGAGGAACATAGGCTGATCAGTTACCACAATATCAGCCTGTTTGATCACCTTGACCCCAAGGCAATGCGCAAGGCGCATGCGTCTGACTCTGCGGATCCGCTGTTGGAATTCTACACCTCAACCCTGGCAAAACGCCAACCCGCCATTCGCGCTGTCCTGACCGCCATCGCCAGCGCCGCGCCCGGTGCCGTGATGTTCCACTGCACCGCAGGCAAAGACCGCACCGGGTTAATTTCTGCGTTGCTGTTGGGGATGGCCAATGTTGGCTCGGATGAAATCATCTCGGATTACGCCCAGACCAAACCGTTGATTGTGGGGCTGGTAAAAGAGTTTCTGGCGCTGGCCGAGAAAACCGGCACAGACATAGAAAGCTATCGCCCCCTGTTGGAATGCAACCCCGCCACCATGCGCGCGGCATTGGCGCATATTCAGCGGCGCTACAGATCGATAAACGGTTATCTGGAGGAAATCGGGTTAGAGCAAGAGTACCGGCAGAGGCTGGCAGACCGGCTGCTGCGGTGAAGTGAGCCGCGGTGCGTGCAAAGCACGACACCTTACGTTCAAAAAAAACCACTTCCTACCAATTTCTACTTTGTTAAAAATATCCCCTAAAGCGTTTCGAGATTGCGTTGCCTGATGATTTAGACAAAAGTAGAAACGCTCTGAGCGGAGCGGAAAATCGCGCGTCAGCGCTCAAGAGGGACGCCCCGCAAAGGGCACCTTTTGGCTAAACGTCCAGCTCATCCACAAACTGCGCGTTTTCTTGAATATACTCAAACCGCAACTCCGGCTTCTTCCCCATCAACCGATCCACCAGATCGGCAGTTTCCCCCGGCTCATCATCATCAATCGTCACACGGATCAACTTGCGCGTGGTCACATCCATCGTGGTGGTTTTCAAATCCCCCGCGTTCATTTCGCCCAGCCCTTTGAAGCGCGACACATCTATCTTGCCACGTCCTCCAAGGCCTTTTTCCAGCCATTCATCGCGTTCGGCTTCGTCCAGCACATACACACTGCGCGTCCCTTGTTTCAGGCGGAACAAAGGTGGGCAGGCCAGATACAAATGCCCCGCATCGATCATCGGCCGCATTTGGGTAAAGAACAGTGTCATCAGCAGCGCCGCAATATGCGCCCCGTCGACATCCGCGTCGGTCATGATAATGACTTTGTCGTAACGCAAGTCTTCCACGTTGAATTTAGTGCCCATCTGCACGCCAAGCGCCTGACACAGATCGTTAATCTCGTTGTTCTGCATCATTTTACCAGAGGCGGCCCCCAGCACATTCAGGATTTTACCACGCAAGGGCAAAAGGGCCTGTTTCTTGCGATCGCGCGCCATTTTGGCACTGCCCCCCGCGCTGTCGCCTTCCACGATGAACAGTTCAGTTCCCGCGCGGTTGGTGGCAGAGCAATCAACCAGTTTACCCGGCAGGCGCAATTTCTTCGTGGCGGATTTACGCTGGGTTTCCTTTTCCTTGCGCCGCGCCAGACGTTCCTCGGCGCGCAACACCAGAAAATCGAGGATTGCCCCCGCCGCTTTGGTATCTGCCGCCAACCAGTTGTCGAAATGGTCACGCACACAGGCCTCGGTCATTTTCTGCGCGACCTCGGTGGACAGGCGGTCTTTGGTCTGGCCGACAAAGGCCGGTTCGGAAATGAAACAGGAAACCAGCGCGCAGCCGCCATTCATCAGGTCATCGCGGTTGATCTGCGCGGCCTTTTTGTTGCTGACCAATTCGCCGTAGGCGCGGATGCCCTTGAGGATTGCCGCCCAGAAACCGGCCACATGGGTGCCGCCCTCTGGCGTGGGCACGGTATTACAATATGACTGGATAAATCCGTCGCGCGACGGCGTCCAGTTGATTGCCCATTCCACATATCCCGGCACGTTGAACTTGTCTTTGAACTCGACTTTTCCAGCAAAAGGATTGTCGGAATAGGTCGAGGCTTTGCCGAGTGTCTCGCTCAGGTAATCGGCCAGACCACCGGGGAAATGAAAGGTGGCCTCGGTCGGGGTTTCGCCATCATCAATCGCGGTTTTCCAGCGGATTTCAACGCCGGAAAACAGATAGGCCTTGGAGCGGATGGATTTGAACATGCGCGCCGGTTTAAAGCGGTGCCGCCCAAAGATTTGCTCATCCGCATGAAAGGTCACGGAGGTGCCGCGCCGATTGGGAGCCGCGCCAATTCTTTCAACCGGACCAAGGGGCAGGCCGCGCGAAAAGCGTTGTTCAAACAGTTCTTTGTTGCGGGCGACTTGCACAATCATGCTGTCACTTAACGCGTTAACGACAGAGGCCCCAACCCCGTGCAAGCCGCCGGATGTCTGGTAGGCATTGCCACCAAATTTACCGCCCGCATGCAGGGTACACAGGATGACCTCCAACGCGGATTTATCGGGAAATTTAGGGTGTGGATCAATCGGAATGCCGCGCCCGTTATCGCGGATGGTGATGGAATAATCGGCGTGTAACTCTACTTCGATGCGGGTGGCATGGCCTGCGACCGCTTCGTCCATCGAGTTGTCCAACACCTCGGCCACAAGGTGATGCAAGGCCCGCTCATCCGTGCCGCCGATATACATGCCGGGGCGTTTGCGCACGGGTTCCAAGCCTTCCAACACCTCGATCGAGGAGGCATTGTAATCACTGTCATCGGATTTAGGCAGAGCATTAGGCTTGCTCGCGGGTTTGCGCGGCTGCTTTGGGGTTTCATCTTCGGGAAACAGGGTGTCGGCGGCCATTTGTGCTCGATTCTGGGTTGGCTCTATTTGTGTGGCATTAGAACATTTGCGCGGCTTGGGCGCAATATGTAGGTGTGCGGGAAATGGGGGCTGTTTTTGCAGGGCAGGGGTTGTATAGCGATTGGGTCGGCAGGAGTAGGGCAGGGTTATAAGGGAATGTTTAAGGTTTTGGTGACGGCGCTGGCCGCGATCCCTGTTCTTTTGCTCGGATTTGGCGGCATGACAGCACTGCATCCGTTGGCGGATTCACTGGCGGTATTTCGGTTGCCGTTAGGCGGGCTGACAATGTTGTCGGGGATTGTGATCTGGCGGTTGTGGTCTGGCAAGGCAGGCCTAATGGTGCTGGCTTTGGGGGCAGCGGCGGCGGGGGCGATACTGATGTCGATGATGCCGCTACAACAAGGGGCGGTGCAGTATTCGCATTATCAAAAGAACCTGTCTTATCGGCTGAGGGATAGTGGCCCGCTGATCGCAGATATTCAAAAATACGCACCGGATTTTGTGACTTTGCAGGAAGTGACGGCGCGCAATAATATCGTTTTGCAAGGACTGGCAGAAAGCCATCCCACCCGGCATTATTGCAAGTTTGCCCGCGTCGGTGGCGTGGCCGTTGCCGCGCACTGGCCGCTGGTTGAAGGGTCGAAAATTTGCGTTGAACAAGACGGGTTAGCGGCGATGCAGGTAACAACACCGGATGGGCCGGTTTGGCTGGTGTCGATCCATTTGCATTGGCCTTATCCCTATGGTCAAGCGGCGCAAGTGCAGCGTTTACTGCCGGTGTTGGCAGGGCTAAAGGGGCCGGTTTTTCTGGGCGGCGATTTCAACATGGTGCCGTGGTCCAAAACCATGACAGTGATCGAGCAAGCGACAAGCTCGCGCCGCATTGGCCAAACCAACGGTACATTCCGGCTCAAGCAAGTGTTTAACATGCCGATCGACCACGTATTGGCCCCGCCGCAATTTACCGGCACAGTGGAGTCGTTGGGATTGTTAGGATCAGATCATCAGGGGGTTTTGGCGCGGATGGCTGTGCAGCCCTAGTTGTATAGTCCCAGCTTGTGATGGTCTATTGATATGTGATCATCAGAAGGAGGTACTATGGGACAAGTTTTACATGGCAGCGCCACGACTACGCACGCGATCCGAGCGCTCATACAGCGATCGCAAGCTTCGAACGCGGCGCTGAGTCGTGAATTGGGCATCAACGTCAAGACAGTGGCCAAATGGCGTAAGCGA
>JAJRPO010000067.1 GCA_024280735.1 Alphaproteobacteria bacterium
AAGCTCAATTCGGGTTATATTTGAAGGAGTGTGAGTGGAGATTTAACAACAGTGACCCTTCAGATCAGTTATTACAGCTAAGACAATGGGTTAGACATCATCTAAGGTAGTTATCTGGGTCAGCCCCTAAGTTTAAAGGGCGGCTTTAGGGCCGCCCTTTTCACATGGGCGTGAGCAGGGCTGTTTGAAAACCCAAACCCGTGCAACACTGGCCCCGACAATTTCGGGAGTCCTGTCATGTTGCGTATTATACCAATCGTTACAACCGTTCTGCTGCTGGCGCTGCCTGCCTTTGCACAACAGGATATTTGGCAGTATGAATGGCCGAACACCGATTTTTCCAAAAAATCCGTGAGTTTCAACGAGATCATGAGCGGTGGACCACCGCGCGACGGTATTCCGGCGGTTAATGATCCAACCATGATTTCGGTCAATAAAGAAACCCGTCTGGGTGAGCGCGAACCGGTTATGACTGTGGAGTTGGCAGGGCAGGTGCCGCGCGCCTATCCAATCCGCTATCTGATGTTTCACGAGATTGCCAATGACATGATTGGCGACACGCCCGTGGCCGTCACTTTTTGCCCGCTGTGTAATTCCGGTATAACCTTTGATCGGCGCATTAAAGGCAAGACCCTGACGTTCGGTGTTTCTGGCAAATTGCGAAATTCCGATATGGTGATGTTTGACCGCGAAACCGAGAGTTGGTGGCAACAGTTTCTGGGCAAAGGCATCGTCGGCGAGATGACAGGGGTTAAGCTGAAGAAGCTGCCAAGCTGGATGGAAAGCTGGGCCGAGTTCAAGGCCCGCAATCCAGACGGGTTGGTGATGGATCAACCTGACGCGCGCCGCCCCTATGGCACCAACCCCTATACCGGCTATGACAGTGGCACGCCCTTCTTGTATCGCGGTGAAAACCCGCCCCATGGTATTGGGCCGCTGGAGCGTGTGGTGGTGATCGGCAATCGGGCTTGGCCTTTGTCGCGCTTTGCTAATGTGGCTGAAATTACTGAAAAAGGTGTGACAATTTCATGGGTCAAAGGGCAGGCTTCGGCGCTGGATAAACGCAGCATCGCCAAGAGTCGGGATGTGGGCAGTATTAGGGTTCGGGATGTGAATTCCGGCAAAGATGTGATCCACGATGTGGCTTTTGCTTTTGCTTTCCATGCGTTCCACCCAAAAGGCGAGTGGATGCTGGGCGAGTAGTTTTCCCTGTGAAATTGAGGCGCTGACGCGCCAATCCTTTTGAGCGCTGACGCGCGGGGGTTCCGCTCCGCTCGGGGGATATTTATCGAACAAAGAATGGTAAAAGAGGCTTAATAAGTTGCGTAGGATTTTTCTTCGACAATCAAAGAGCCGAGCGCCAGATTTACTTGTTTCTTTAAGGCGGCCCGTTTGTCATTGGTGAAATAGACCGAGCGGGCCAGTTCGATAAACTCGTGGCCAAATTCACCTGCGCGCTCAAGGTCGCGCAAGTCATCCTCGATCACCCACAGCTGTTGGTTTATTGTCTGCAATTGCGTGGTTAAGGCTGCGATGTCGTCGCGCGCCGGAATATGTTGCGTTACAACTGCCTGCAACAAATCCCGTTCGGCCATCACATTTGCCAGTTTTTGCGGATCCGTAATCTGCGCGCATTTGATTTGCAATATGGTCAGTTTGTCCAGCAACTCGCCGGGCGAGATTGGCGTTGAAATTTCTTTCATCCCAGTTTCTCCTGAACGCGCGTGCTGATGCCTTTGTGTAACCGGTCAAACACTGCATCCCAATTCCCCGCCTCGCGTTGACGGATCAGCCGCATGTTGGGATACCAAGGCGTGTGATCGTCAAAGGGTTCGTAGAGCCAGTATGCCTCTGAATGCAGCAGGTCCCAGACCTCGCCGCCAAGGGATCCTGCCACATGGGCGATGGCGCTGTCCATGGTGACGACGAGGTCCAACTGGCGGATCAGGGCGGCGCTGTCCGCAAAATCGCGATCTTCGCTGGCGGCATCGATGATGATGCAAGAGGTGCCATCCGCGTGGAACGGTTCGGTGAGCGGGCCTTTATAGAGGGAAAACATCTGCAATCCGGCAATGCCTGCCAGCCGCAGGAAGCTTGTGTGGCTAAAGGAGCGTTTGTGGTTGGCGCGGTAGGTGACGGAGCCGGACCACAAAACCCCCAGCTTGAACATTTTGTCATAGGGGGCCGTCATCTGGCGGGCGCGTTCGATTGAATCTTCTGGCACATTCAGGATCGCAGGGGCAGGAATAGTGTCTATCGTTGTGCCCAGATAGCGCGGCAGGTCCATCATCGGTGCCCAATAATCGCAGCCATGCAAATCGGTGCGGTGTTCGGCAAAAACATCAATGCCCGGTGTGGCGTCAAACAGGCGGCGCAGCGGTGGTTTGCAGGCGAATTTAACGGTTCCCCCCAGCGCCTTGAGGGGTTTGAAAAAACGCGCCATCAGCACAGTGTCGCCAAAACCCTGTTCCGGCGTGATCAGGATGGTTTTGCCGGTCAAATCCTCGCCCTGCCATTGGGGGAAGTCAAATTCTGGCGGGCTGATTTCATCGCCCTGCCAGCGCCAATGAAAGCTTGTGAACCCTTCGGGGTATTTCCCTTGTGACAATTGGGCAAAGGACAGCTGGATGTGCAATTCGGGGTCATCCGGATGTACCCTGAGCGCCTTGTTCAATTCCGCCTCGGCCTCCTCGTGACGGCCTAACCCGCGCAAGTACTTCGCCAGAGTTGCATAATTCTCGGCTTTGCCCGGTTCTATTTTCAACGCGCGCTGGCGCAGTGCCAGCGCCTCCTCGGCCGCGCCTGCATCATAAAGAGCATTGGCCGCATTGTTGATGATTGACAGGGATTTACTGTCGAGTTGCAAGGCGCGGCGCTGACAGGCGGCCGCCATATCGTAGTTTTTCTCGCTGCGAAACATTGCGCCCAGATTGGACCAGAACATCGCATCATCCGGCGCCCGTTGCAGGTAATGGCGATAGAGGTTGCGGGCGTCCTTTAGGTTGCCTTTTTGATGCTGGTCAAGGGCAGCCGCGCGCAATTCCGCCAGCGTGTTAATCTTGAGGTTTTGAGGAGTATTTTGGGGTGTCGCAGTCATCACGGGATAGGTTTTCCTAAAGCTTTGCTTGCCAGCGTACCCAACAGCCGCCCGCAAGTAAACCGCGCAACCGCCCTCAATTTTCATTGTTGCCCGCAGGCTAGCTGGTATAACGCAGGTATAAGCAGGAGTTGGCGATGACTGAAATGACCTTGACGGAAAATGACGATCCCGATCATGCCTATGAGATAAACACGCTGACTGTCGGGGCAGTTTTGGACGCGGTTGAGGCGGGGGATGCGGACCAGCTCACGGCGCTGTTGGACGCGCAACATTCGGCTGACGTTGCCGATTTGCTGGAACAAATATCCGGCAAAGAACGGGCGGCGTTGCTGACGCTTTGGGGCGATGAAATTGACGGCGAAGTTCTGTCGGAGGTGGACGAGGGGTTGCGCGCGGAGGTGTTTGAGCATCTGCCCGATACGGCGATCACCGAGGCGGTGCGAGAGCTGGAAACCGACGATGTGGTTGATCTGGTCGAGGATATGGATGCGCCGCAAACCGAACGTCTGATGCAGGCGCTGGAGGATGCGGACCGGGTTGCGGTTGAGCAATCGCTGCAATATCCGGACGAAACAGCCGGGCGTTTGATGCAACGGGAATTGGTGATGGCGCCTGCCGATTGGACAGTAGGCGATGCGATTGACCATTTGCGCGGTGAGCAGGACCTGCCGGAGAATTTTTATAATGTGGTGATTGTGAACCCGTTTTTGCAGCCCATCGGCACCGTGGCCTTGTCGAGCCTGCTGGCGGAGGCGCGTTCGGTGTCATTATCCGCCATCATGGATGAAGATTTTCGCACCATTCCCGCGACGCAAACCCAAGAAGATGTCGCCTATGCTTTTAATCAATATCACATGGTTTCTGCGCCTGTGACCGATGACGAGGGTCGCCTTGTGGGGGTGATCACCATTGATGATGCGATGGAGGTGCTGGACGAGGAGGCCGAGGAAGACATCATGCTGCTGGCGGGCGTGGGCGACGAGAGCCTGTCGGGCAGTATTATGGAGACCACGCGGTTGCGGTTCCCGTGGCTCGCCGTAAATCTGGCGACGTCGATCCTGGCCTCTGTGGTGATCGCACAATTTGCCGCGACCATCGAGGCGATTGTGGCTTTGGCGGTGTTAATGCCGATCGTGGCCTCGATGGGGGGCAATGCGGGCACCCAAACGCTGACTGTAGCGGTGCGCGCGCTGGCCACCAAAGACCTGACGCCCGCGAATGCGTGGCGGGTGATCCGGCGTGAAATCGCTGTCGGGTTCTTTAACGGGTGTGTCTTTGCGCTGATTATCGGAGTGGTTGGCCTGCTGTGGTATGGCAGCCCGATGTTGGGCGTGGTGCTGGGCCTGTCGATGATTGCCAATCTGTTGGTGGCAGGTATGGCGGGGATTTTGATCCCCTTGGCCTTGGATAAGGTGGGGGTTGATCCGGCGTTGGCCTCCGGGGCGTTTGTAACCACGGTTACGGATATGATCGGGTTCTTTGCCTTTTTGGGGTTGGCGGCAATGATGTTGCTTTAAAGCGTTTCGACTTATCGTTGAAACGCATTTCTCGGCCTTTCGCTTACGCTCGAATAGGAATTGCGTTGTTTGATGAGTCAAAGAAAAGTCGAAACGCTCTAGGGCGTAGACTCATAAATACCAAATTACGATTGCAGCCAGGTGGGCGGCAGCAAGGAACGTTTCAGGGCAGCGAAAGGTTCGTAATGACAGGGATCGCCAATCTTTGATGCGGTTAAAACAACGCTCGACCAGATTGC
>JAJRPO010000068.1 GCA_024280735.1 Alphaproteobacteria bacterium
AGCGATTGCGTAATCGACAGCGAAAAGTTGCAAGCGGGGTGCAAAATGAGCCGCGTCCCTTCGGGATTTCACAAAAATCCGCCACTTCGGTCCAATTTCGCTTGAAAGGGGCAACCCTGTCTGCACTCAATTGAAACAGAATTGACGGATTTTTGGTTGAAACCAGTGCGAAGGGGTAAAGGATGGCACGCTCTAGGGCGTGAAGGCGAAACACGGCCAAAAACGACTTTGTGACCCAAAATACTTGACCAGACGCCAATCTATGCCAAAATCAACTAATAGTGGTTTTGATGGATTGGTGTTTGTATGGATTGGATGCGCATACTCAGGTTTATTTTGGATGCTAAAGGATTTGATGACAAAGTTTCAAAGGTCAAGGCACCGTTAGAGGCCGCCAAGAAGGTTTCAAAGAAGAAGCCGTCAGATTTGTCTTGGGACGATGTTAAGCATTTCAATGACAAAACGATGAATGCCGCGATTTTGGGGGTGCGGCAGTTATTGGCTGTATCTGAAAAGGCGGAAAAAATTAAACTGGAGCTGCCAGCGAGCGATAAGCAAAAGCTGTTTGTAGACATGTTTACCGCCGCCCGAAAATACGGCCCGCAAAGCCCGCAATGTAACAAAGCGCGGTTGCGCTATCTTGCTGCCTTGCGTGTTTTTGATAGCAAGTTGAAGTTACAGATCAAGAGCGCGGTTGACGTTGGGCCGAAGCTGGAACGCAGCCAAAAACAAGTGAAAGCAATGATCGCATATGGCGACTTGCTGAGTAAGTTTTTCCTGAGTTGGGCGAAAAACCCGACTTTGGGATCCTCTGCGCGGCAGGCGCAGATGCTGGGGCTGTCTGAAAACGCTCTTCAATACAGTGGCTTGGCGGGGTCTCTTGGGGCGAGCATGCAGCGGTTGCGAAAAAAGAACGCGACATTTACAAAGCTGTGCGCCGAGACCATCAAAATTAACCAGTTATGGATAAATGAAACTTTGAAGGCTTCCAATGTGACAGTGGAGAGTTTGAAAAAGAACCTTAAGGCAGTAAAGCCAAAAAGATAGGCGAAATGGGGTCTCAATTCACCCAACAACACCAAAATGCTGAAATTGCCGCCCTTTACTTGCCGTGGGTTGCGTCTAACTGTAAAGAGTTCTTGAACTGAATTCTTCGGATAAGGGGTGCGCAATGCGTCGTGTCGTTGTTACTGGTCTTGGTATGGTTTCTCCTCTCGCTTGCGGGGTTGAAGAAACTTGGAAACGTCTGTTGGCGGGGGAGTCCGCTGCGGCCACAATTACTAAATTCCCTGCGGATCATCTGGCGACAAATTACGCCTGTGAAGTGCCGCTGGGCGATGGAACGGATGGCACGTTTAATGCGGATGACTGGCTGTCCAAGAAAGAACAGCGCAAGATTGATGATTTTATCCTGTTCGGGATTGCGGCGGCGGAAATGGCTGTGCGTGATGCGGATTGGAAGCCCGAGGACGAAGAAAGCCGCCTGCGCACGGGGGTTCTGATCGGTTCTGGTATTGGCGGGTTGCAATCGATTGCCGCCACGGCGATTACCCTGCGCGACAAGGGGCCACGGCGGGTCTCGCCGTTCTTTATTCCGGGCGCGCTGATCAATTTGGTGGCGGGGCAGGTGTCTATCCAGCACGGTTTTAAAGGGCCGAACCATTCGGTTGTGACGGCATGTTCCACCGGTTCACATGCGATTGGCGACGCGGCGCGGATTATTCGTGCGGATGAGGCCGATGTGATGATTGCCGGTGGCGCGGAAAGTGCGATTTGCGAGATTGGCATTGCGGGATTTAACGCCTGTAAAGCACTCAGCACCAAGCGGCGGGACGACCCGAAGGTTGCCTCGCGCCCCTATGACACGGACCGTGATGGCTTTGTGATGGGCGAGGGTGCCGGCATTGTGGTGCTGGAGGAATATGAACACGCTAAGGCGCGTGGGGCCAAGATTTACGCGGAGATTCTGGGCTATGGGATGTCGGGCGATGCCTACCACATCACGGCACCTGCGGCGGACGGGGACGGTGGTTTCAGGGCCATGCAGGCCGCGTTGAAATCGGCCAAACTGGACGCCAGCGCGATTGATTATATTAACGCGCATGGCACGTCTACGATGGCAGATACAATTGAGCTGGGGGCCGTGACAAGGCTGCTGGGGGATAAGGCTTCAAGTGCCACTATGTCATCGACCAAATCCTCGATTGGGCATTTGTTGGGCGCTGCGGGCGCGGTTGAAGCGATATTCTCGATCTTGGCTTTGCGCGATCAAATTGCGCCGCCGACGATCAATCTTGACACGCAAGATGGCGAATTTGAGCTGGATTTAGCGCCAAATAAAGCGGTGAAACGTGAGATAAACTATGTTTTGTCAAATTCCTTTGGCTTTGGTGGCACCAATGCCAGCTTGGTTATGGGCAAGGTGGATACCTAAACCATGGCACGGCATTTTGCGGCGAATTTCGTTAACCTCTTGATCTTAATGTTGCTGGGCGCAGGCGCGGCGATTTATTGGGGGCAGGCTGAATTTGGTAAAACTGGCCCTCTTGAAGCGTCGATTTTTATTGAGATTCCGCGGGGGGGCAGTATCCGCGGTGTTTCAGAGGACCTTGCTCAAAAAGGCGCGATTAGCAATGCAATGGTGATGCGCTTAGGGGCCAAATACTCGGCAAAAGCGCATAAATTGAAGTTTGGGAATTACGAAATCCCCGCTGGCGCTTCGATGGAAGAGATTCTGGAAATTGTAACCAAAGGTGGGCGCTCGGTATTTCGATATGTGGCTAGCTATCGGATCAATATTAATGGTGCAACACTTGTGTTGGCTGAACGCTCCGCGAATACTGGTGGGATGCAAGAGGTGGCTCGGTTTAAAGCTGGAGACGATATTCCTGCGGCGTATTCTGACCTTATTGCAGCGCGTACGCCGATCAATTATCGCGTTACGGTTGCTGAGGGTGTAACCAGCTGGCAGATCGTTTCGGCGCTGAAACAAGCGGATTTTCTGAGCGGAGATGATGCTACGGTTCCTGCGGAAGGTGCGCTGGCACCGGATTCATATGATATTAAACGTGGTAGGACACAGGACGAGGTTCTGGATTTGATGCTGAAAGCGCAGGTGCGTATTTTGGCGGAGGAGTGGGACGCTCGCGCAGCGGGGTTGCCGCTCGCGAATATGGGTGAGGCGTTGACGCTGGCGTCGATTGTGGAGAAGGAAACTGGCGTATCGTCAGAGCGCGAAGAGGTTGCGGCCGTATTCGTGAACCGGCTGCACAAACGGATGAAGTTGCAAACCGACCCGACGGTGATCTATGGTTTGACCGAGGGAAAAGGTGTTTTGGGGCGCGGATTGCGGCGTTCCGAATTGCTGAAGAAAACCAAGTATAACACCTATATCATTCCGGCCTTGCCACCGACGCCAATTGCCAATCCGGGGCGCGCTGCTATTCATGCGGCCTTGCATCCGAATGTATCTAACAACTTGTTCTTTGTGGCGGATGGCACGGGTGGCCATGCTTTTGCAGAAACTTTGGTGACACATAATCGCAATGTGGCAGCATGGCGCAAGATCGAGGCCAAGAAGCGCAAAGAGGCAAAAAAGAAGAAAAATTGAGGCCAGCGCACGCTGCGTTAACGTTTGTTTAGTAATGTTTTCATTGACTTAGAGAACGCTCTAGGGTACACCTTGTGGCAAGCTGGAAGAAGTGGGTAAACGGCATGGGCTGAAAAGCGCAGGCCGTTTTTCTGTGTCTATCGGATGGTTCAATCCATCGGAGCGCTGAATAAACATGACAATTGAAAAACCCCAAGGGGCGTTTGATCTGGAAGGTGAGCTGGATCAGGCAAAGAAAATACTATCTGAAACCAAGAAATTATATCTGAAAATGCGGGCGGCATTAAGCAACCATCCGGAACCTTTGAAAGGCGTAAAAGAACTGACCCAATTTGGCGGTGAGTATCTTAAGGCGCTTAATATTATTGGAAAGCAAGAGGCAGACCTTGAAAAACAATGCACGAGTATCAGAGGCGTCTTACGAGGCGGCGCGCTCGATCTTGAAGCCGCCAGAAATGAAATCCTTGGGCGTGTTGCTCGCATCCGCGAGCGCGGATGAAGTTGCGGCCTTTCTGGACGGGTTGAGCGAGAACGCCTTGGCGGCTTTGCCGTGGTTGTTCGAATTCTGGGCCTTACCGCATCAAGTGGCCCCAAGCGGCGATTGGGCGACTTGGGTTGTGATGGGGGGGCGTGGGGCCGGTAAAACCCGCGCCGGTGCTGAATGGGTTCGCGCGCAGGTTGAAGGGGCCTTGCCGAGTGACAAGGGGCTTTGTCGGCGTGTTGCGCTGGTTGGCGAAACGGTCGAGCAGGTGCGCGAGGTGATGATTTTTGGCGACAGCGGGATTATTGCCTGCTGTCCACCGGATCGAAAACCGGAGTGGCATGCATCGCGAAAAGTTTTGGTTTGGCCTAATGGGGCCGAAGCTTGGGTAATGTCGGCGAGCAATCCAGAGGCTCTGCGCGGGCCGCAATTTGATTGTGCCTGGGTCGATGAGTTGGCCAAGTGGAAACGGGCGCGGGAGACTTGGGATATGTTGCAGTTTGCCTTGAGGTTGGGGGATAGGCCGCAACAAATGGTGACGACGACGCCGAAAAACCTGGCGGTTCTGCGGGAAATACTGGCGGCGAAAGATACGGTTGTGACGACGGCACCCACGGCGGCCAATAAGGTTAATTTGGCGGCGAGTTTTCTGGACAAGATCTATGCGGATTATGGCGGCTCGCGGTTGGGGCGTCAGGAGTTGGATGGCGAGTTGTTGGGGGATATCGAGGGGGCTTTGTGGGCGATCTCTGGGTTTGATATGCACCGTGTTGAGGTGGCCGCCAAGATGGACCGGATTGTGGTGGCGGTTGACCCGCCGTGTTCCAGTAAAAAGACATCGGATGCGTGCGGCATTGTGGTGGCTGGCGTGTCGATGAACGGGCCGCCGCAAGATTGGCGGGCGTATATTCTGGCGGATGTGTCGGTTCAGGGGGCGACGCCGAATGTTTGGGCGGCGGCGGTTGTGGCGGCGGCACAACGGTTTGAGGCGGACCGTGTGGTGGCAGAGGTTAACCAAGGCGGTGAGATGGTCGAGGCGGTTTTGCGCCAGCAATCGGCGTTGCTGCCTTACCGTGCGGTACGAGCGAAGCGGGGTAAGGTGACGCGGGCAGAGCCGGTGGCGGCGCTGTATGAACAGGGACGTGTGGCCCATGTGGGCAGTTTACGGGATTTGGAAGATCAGATGTGCGAGATGTCGCTGTCCGGGTTCAAAGGGTCGGGCAGCCCAGACCGGGTGGATGCGTTGGTTTGGGCGTTGACGGATTTAATGATTGACCCGGGCGCGGCGTATCAGCGGCCTCAGGTTCGGGGGTTGTAAGGATTCTATGCCTCCGGCGGGGATATTTTAAGAACAAAGAAACGGTTTGAGCTGTGTTGTTACGCGACCGTTAAGAAAAAACACAATTAGGAGCGATGAAATGGTTCTGCGATTTTTGCGGGGGGCGTCTGCTATGGATGTACCTGAGAAGAAGGCCTCGGCGGCGGGGGCGGTTTTTGCGTTTCATGGCGCGGGGCGGCCGGCCTGGTCGGCGCGGGATGTGGTGTCTTTGACGCGCAGCGGTTTTATGGGAAATCCGGTTGGGTTTCGCTGTGTGAAGATGATTGCAGAGGCGGCGGCGGCGGTGCCGCTGACATTGTCAGACAGGGAACGGCGCTTTGATGTGCACCCGATGTTGGCGCTGCTGGCGCGGCCCAACGGGATGCAGGGCGGCGCGGATCTGTTGGAGAGTTTTTACGGGCAATTGTTGCTGAGTGGCGATGGTTACCTTGAGGCGGCGGGCGTTGAAGAGGGTGCCCCGCGCGAGTTGCATGTTTTGCGGTCGGATCGGATGCGGGTTGTGCCGGGCAGCGATGGCTGGCCGGTGGCTTATGAATATTCGGTGGGGGCGCGTAAGGCGCGGTTTGATATGCGCGGGGATTTTGCACCTGTTTTGCATGTGAAATCCTTTCACCCGCAAGACGATCACTATGGGTGGTCGCCTATGTCGGCGGCGGGCAATGCGATTGATGTGCATAATTCAGCGAATAAATGGTCCAAAGCGTTGTTGGATAATGCAGCGAGGCCAAGCGGCGCGATTGTGTATCGCGGCGTTGATGGGCAGGGTACGTTGCAGAGCGATCAATATCAGCGCTTGGTGGAGGAAATTGAGGCCAATCATCAGGGCGCGCGCAATGCAGGGCGGCCGATGTTGCTGGAAGGTGGTTTGGATTGGAAACCGATGGGGTTTTCGCCCTCGGACATGGAATTTCAGAAAACCAAGGAGAGTGCGGCGCGGGAAATTGCGTTGGCGTTCGGGGTGCCGCCGATGTTGATCGGGATGCTTGGGGACGCGACTTATGCCAATTATGCGGAGGCAAACCGGGCATTCTATCGGCTGACGGTCTTGCCCTTGGTGGGTAAATTGGCGGCGGCGATTTCTAATTGGTTGCCGGATTATTATGGCGCGGTTTTGAAATTATCGGCTGATTTGGACGGAGTTCCGGCCTTGGCCTTGGAGCGGGAAGCGCAGTGGAACAGGGTATCAAGCGCGGCGTTTTTGAGTGACGGCGAGAAGCGGAAAATGTTGGGCCTGCCGCCGGTTCTGGATGCCTAAGCGGGAAAGCGGCGGTTCGCGCTATCTATACGAACCCTTTGAGGCAGTGGCGCGTATTGAGACCCAAGAGGCGGTGAATGACGAGCGTTGGCGCTCGCTTGAGCGGCGACTCGGGGCGATTGACGGGGCGCTGGAACGCCTCGAGCGGCGGCTTTGGCTGGCGGTTTATGGCGTGGTTGGTTTTGTGCTGACGCGCGGAGTTTTGACGCTTTTGGAAATGAGATGAGGTTGATTTATGGATTATCAAATTGGCATGGGGTTGGAGACGAAGTTTGCCCGTTTCGACGGGGAAACCGGATTGAAAGGCACTTGCGAGATTTCGGGTTACGCGTCGGTTTTTGGTGCAGCGGATCAGGGCGGTGATGTGGTGGTTAAAGGGGCGTATGGGCTTTCTTTGAAATCGCTGGCGACGGGCGGGCGTTCGGTCAAAATGCTGTGGCAGCATGATCCGGCGCGCCCGATCGGGGTTTGGGATGAGGTGCGTGAGGATGCGAGAGGCCTTTGGGTTAAGGGGCGAATTTTGATCGATGTGCAAGCGGGATCGGAGGCTTTGGCGTTGATTTCGGCGGGGGCTATTGATGGGCTTTCTATTGGGTATCGAACAATACAGGCAGAAAAAGACCAAAAAGGACAGAGGTTGTTGCACGAAATCGATATTTGGGAGGTTTCACTGGTCACATTCCCGATGCTGCCTGAGGCGCGGGTTGAGGGGGCGGTTGACAGCGATACCCAACTGGCGAACGATATTTTGGCGGGCATTAATGCCGCCAGAGAAGAGATGCTGGCCTGATTGCCAGTGATTGTGTGGGCCAATTTGAGCGGCCCTTTTTTATCACTTTGAGGAAGATTTTATGACGATGCGAGAGAATAAGGATCGCTCAGGCCAGCGCTTGAGCGGAGGGAATTCTGCGGTGGAAGTGAAAGCTGCCATGGATGGATTCTTGCAAGATTTCACCAAATTGAACCGAGAAATGAAAACTACTATTCACGAACAGGAAAGCCGTTTGAACATGCTAGAACGTAAAAATACCCGTGTAAATCGCCCTGCACTCTCTGCTGTGGCGGAAATTGAAGTGCCCCATAAAAAGGCATTTTCAGCCTATCTGCGGTCGGGCGATGATGATGCGATGCGCGCGCTGGATCTGGAAGGCAAGGCGCTGAGTACGGCCGTTTCTGCGGATGGTGGCTATTTGGTTGACCCGCAAACAGCCGAGCAGATAGCGGGGGTTTTGTATAACACTGCCTCGATCCGCTCGATTTCAAGCGTGGTTGCTGTGGAAAGCACGGCTTATGACGTTTTGGTGGATACCACCGAGGTTGGTGCGGGTTGGGCGACGGAAGTGGCGCCTTCAGTTGAAACTTCGACGCCGACTTTGGAGCGGATTTCCATTCCGTTGCATGAATTGTCGGCCTTGCCGAAAGCCTCGCAACGGCTGTTGGATGACAGTGCCTTTGACATCGAGGGTTGGTTGGCTGCGCGGATTGCGGAGAAGTTTTCCCGCGCTGAGGGTTCTGCGTTTATTTCCGGCGATGGGGTGGATAAGCCGACGGGTTTTCTGAACTATACAGCGGTGACGAATGGGGCCTGGGCCTGGGGTAATTTGGGTTATGTGGCAACGGGTGCGGTTGCTGATTTTGCGGCTGTTGATCCGGCTGATGCGATTGTCGATCTGGTTTATGCGCTGGGTGCGCAATACCGCGCCAATGCGTCTTTTGTGATGAATTCCAAGACGGCGGGGGCAGTTCGTAAGATGAAAGATGCGGATGGTCGTTTTCTTTGGTCGGATGGTCTAGCGGCGGGTGAACCTGCACGACTGATGGGCTACCCGGTGCTAGTGGCCGAGGACATGCCGGATATAGGCGCGGATGCGCTGGCGATTGCTTTTGGTGATTTCAATGCGGGGTATACGGTGGCGGAACGCCCTGATCTGCGCATTTTGCGGGATCCGTTTAGCGCTAAACCACATGTTTTATTCTATGCGACAAAACGTGTAGGCGGTGATGTGAGTGACTTTGCAGCGATCAAACTGTTGAAGTTCGCGGTTTCTTAAGCTGCTTTAAATACAACAAGAATCCCCCTTTGGGGTGGATGATGGGCGCGGTGTAACAGCCGCGCCCTTGCTTGGGGCTTGTCCCCTTGGTGACCTCCTGCGCTGTCCAGCTGCTCCCCTCCGTCCGAACAGGGCGGGAGGCACCTAATTATATTCAACATCGGAGACTACCCATGATTTTGACTGAATTGACGACAATTTTGACTGCGCAATTGCCTGTCTCGTTGCTGCGCGAACATTTGCGTTTGGGCACGGGATTTGCGGAGGACGCTGCACAAGATGCGCTGTTGGAGGCGTATTTGAGGGCGGCGATTTCGTCAGTCGAGGGGCGCACCGGCGTGGTGCTGCTGGAAAAAGGTTTCAGCTGGGGGCTGACGGCGTGGCGCCATTTTGACCGCCAAGCGTTGCCGGTACGACAGGTGAGTGCGATTTCCGAGGTGAAACTGGTGGATGTTGTGGGGGCGGAGACGGTTTTGGACAGCGGTTTGTATCGACTGTGCAAGGATGATTTGGCGCCGGCGATTGCGGCCACGGGGCTGGCTTTGCCAAGTATTCCGGTGAACGGCTCGGTGGAGATTTCATTTACAGCCGGATACGGGGCGGATTGGGTGGATGTGCCGCCGGATTTGGCACGGGCGGCAATAATGCTGGCGGCAGATTTTTACGAGAATAGGGCGACGCAGGATGCGACGAGCCTGCCTGCGGGGGTTTTGGCGTTGTTGGAACGGTTCCGGCCTATTCGTGTTTTTGGGGGTGTTTGATGGTGGAATTGAACAGGTTACTGGCATTGGAAGAGAGCCAGCGGGTAGCTGACGGCGCGGGAGGGTTTTCTGAAAGCTGGGTAAAACTGGGTGATGTTTGGGCGTCTGTTGATGCGCGAACGGTGCTGGGGGGCGACACGGCGGGGGCTGATTTATCCCGTGTTCGCTATCGGATTTTGCTGCGCGCGGCACCGCAAGGTTCGAGCGCGCGACCAAAGCCCGGGCAGCGGTTTGTTGAGGGGGCGCGGCTGTTTTTAGTGGACGCAGTGAGTGAATTTGACCGTCTTGGCTTGTATCTGGAATGCTGGGCGCATGAGGAGATTTTGGCATGAGTTATGGGATGTCGTTTGCGTTGCAGGAAGCTGTTTATGCGGAGTTGAGCACGGATGTGGTTTTGGTTGGCTTGGTCGGGAGCGCGATTTTTGATGCGCCGCCGATTGGCACGCCACCTGCGTTGTATGTGCTGCTGGGAGCCGAGATTGTGCGGGATCGGTCGAGTAAAACCAGCGATGGGGCGGCGCATGATTTCGTGGTGAAAGTGGTGTCTGACGGCGCTGGTTTTGCGGCGGCCAAGGGCGTTGCGGGGGCGGTTTGTGACGTGTTGGTGGATGCTCGTTTGGTATTGTCGCGCGGTCGAATGAGCGGCCTTGGGTTTCGTAGAGCGCGCGCACGGCGTGGCAAAGGGCCAGAGGGGCGGCAGATTGATCTGACGTTTCGGGCCTTTGTCGAAAATGTTTAAACACTTGATTTGGAGAGATTATTATGGCTGCACAAAGCGGTAAAGACCTGTTGGTCAAGATTGATATGGATGGGGCCGGGTCGTTTGTGACCTTGGCCGGCCTGCGCGCGACGCGGATTTCATTCAATACGGAAACGGTTGATGTGACCTCGCTGGAAAGCGTTGGCGGGTGGCGTGAGTTGCTGTCGGGCGGCGGGGTGAAATCGGCGGCGATTTCGGGGTCTGGTGTGTTTGTTGATGCGAGTTCAGACGAGCGGGCGCGACAGTTGTTTTTTGACGGCACGGTGATGGATTTTCAGGTGATTATTCCGGATTTCGGCACGGTTGAGGGCGCGTTCCAGATTTCCAGCATTGAATATGCGGGGAATTATGATGGTGAGGCGACGTACGAGATGGCGATGGCCTCGGCCGGTGCTTTGACGTTTACTGCGCTTTGATGGGGAACCCTTATCGTGGTGATGTGGTGCTGAAAGTGGATGGGTGCGAGTTGCCCATGCGCCTGACGCTGGGGGCTTTGGCTGAGCTGGAAACGGTGCTGGTTGAGGATAACCTGATGGCCTTGGTGGAACGGTTCGAGAGCGGCGCGTTTCGGGCGGGTGATCTGATTGCTCTGTTGGTAGCGGGCTTGCGTGGTGCGGGCTGGCAGGGCACGGCTGCGGATTTGGGCGCGGCCGAAATTGGCGGTGGCGCGATTGAAGCGGCAAAGGCGGCAGGGCGGTTGTTGAAGCTGGCGTTTAGCCTGCCGGAATGATGCAGTTGTTTGATTGGCCTGCTTTGATGGCGCTTGGATTGCATCAATTGAAGCTGTCGCCTGAGGTCTTCTGGGGGCTGACGCCGCTGGAATTAACCATCATGGCGGGGGGCGTTGCGGGGGCTGTTCCTGTGGTGACACGGTCGCGGCTGGATGCGTTATGCGCTGAATTTCCTGATATTTAGGAGTGAAAAATGGCAGAGTTTAAAGATGATCTGGAGCAGTTGGATCTGCAATTGGCCTCGCTTGAGGGGAATTTGGCGGGGGCGACGGCGCTGACGGCGAGTTTTCAGCAGGAGTTGCTGGGGATGCAGTCAAGCATTTCGCTGGCGGAGAAGGAGGCGCGGGGATTTTCGCGGTCTTTGAGCCGAGGCCTGCGCGGGGCGTTTGGCGATTTGGTTCTTGAGGGGGCCAAGCTGTCGGATGTGCTGGGGAATGTAGCACAGAAGATGATCAGGACCACGTTTAATCAGGCGCTTTCGCCGATCACCGACGCGCTTTCGGGTGTGGTGACGGGTGGTTTGGGCAGCCTTTTTGGCGGCTTGTTTGGCTCGGCCAATGGCAATGTTTTTGCGGGGGGGCGCAATACGGCGTTTGCGGGTGGCGGGATTGTGAACGGGCCGACGGTTTTTCCGATGCGGGGTGGTACAGGGCTGATGGGTGAGGCGGGGCCGGAGGCGATCATGCCGCTGTCGCGTGGGGTGGATGGTAAATTGGGGGTGCGGGGCGGCGGTGGCGGTCATATCACTGTTAACATGAATATTTCTACGCCGGACGCGCAGAGTTTCAGGCGATCACAGACGCAGGTGGCGGCGGGAATTAGCCGTGCAATTTCACGCGGCAATCGCAATCAATAGGGGATTGATATGAATTTTCATGAGGTACGTTTTCCGGCGAATCTGTCGCTGGGTTCCGTTGGTGGGCCAGAGCGGCGCACGGAAATTGTGACGTTGAACAGCGGGTTCGAGGAGCGCAATAGCCCCTGGGAACATTCACGGCGCAGGTATGATGCGGGGGTGGCGATGCGGTCCTTGGATGATCTGGATTTGGTGCTGGCGTTTTACGAGGCGCGGCGCGGGCAGTTGTTTGGGTTTCGCTGGAAAGATTGGTCGGATTTCAAGACTTCGGTGCCATCGCAAGAGCCTGTGTTTGATGATCAGGAAATTGGGGTTGGCGATAGTTTGGCCTCTGAGTTTCAGCTGTGCAAGAACTATACTTCGGGGGATGTCACCTATTGCCGAGCGGTTTCCAAGCCGGTTTTACACACGGTTTTGGTGGGAATCGAAGGCGTAGAAGTGTTTGAGGGCGAGCATTTTGATTGCGATTATGAAAACGGGGTTTTGACGTTTTACGAGGCCCCGCCGGAAGCGGCGCGGGTGAGCGCGGGATTCTATTTTGATGTGCCTGTGCGCTTTGACAGTGATCGGTTGGAAATGAGTGTGGCGAGTTTTCACGCCGGCGAAATTCCCAATGTTCCAGTGGTAGAGGTGCGGGTCTGATGCGGGATATTGATGCAGGGTTTCAGGCCCATTTGGATACGGGTGCGACGACGCTGAGCCGGGCTTGGGTGGTGCGTCGGCGTGATGGTTTGGTGTTCGGGTTTACGGATCACGATAAGGCGCTGGAGGTTGACGGGGTGACTTGCGAGGCGGCGAGCGGGATGGATGCCTCAGCGTTAGAAAGTTCAACGGGGTTAAGTGTGGACAATGCGCAGGCGGTTGGGGCGCTTTCCTCGGCTGGGATCACGGATTTGGATGTGGAGACGGGCAAATTTGACGGGGCCGAGGTTTGGCATTGGGTGGTGAATTGGCAGGATAGCGCGCAAAAGGTTTTGCAGTTTCGCGGGTCTTTTGGTGAAATCCGCCGTGGTGCAGGGGCGTTTGAGGCGGAATTGCGCGGGTTGTCCGAGGTTTTGAACAGGCCTGTGGGGCGATCCTATTTGCGGCAATGTGATCGGGTTTTGGGTGACGGCAAATGTGGCTTTGATATTAATGCTGTCGGGTTTGTGGTTGAGGCTGTTGTGGATGTTTCTTCGGGGCGTCGGGTTGTTGAGCTGAAGAATATCACCGGCTTTGCTGAGGAGTGGTTTCTGGGCGGCGCGGTGACGTGGCTGACGGGGGCGAACGCGGGGGCTGTCGGGTTGGTGCGCGTGGATGAGACGCGTGGCAATCTGCGGGTGGTTGAGCTGTGGCAAGAGACCCATTTTGCGATTGAGAGTGGCGATATGCTGCGGATTCATGCGGGGTGTGACAAGGCGGATTTTACCTGTCGTGACAAGTTTAGCAATTTTGCGAATTTTCGCGGGTTTCCCCATATGCCGGGTGAGGATTGGAGTGTGTCTTATCCGATTGCGGGTGGCGATCTGGATGGTGGGTCGCTGGTCTCATGAATGTGGTTTTGAGTGCGGCGCGGGGCTGGATTGGCACGCCTTATCGGCATCAGTGTTCCGTGCGCGGGCAGGGGGCGGATTGCTTGGGGTTGCTGCGCGGGGTTTGGCGCGAGGTTTTGGGGGCTGAGCCGGAAGATATGCCGGCCTATACGCCCGATTGGTCTGAGGCGTCTGGGTTGGAGCGGATGTGGGAGGGTGCGGCGCGGCATCTTTTGACAGCACCGCCTGATTTGGAGGCCGCTGGCGAGGTGGTTTTGTTTCGGATGCGGCGCGCTGCCGTGGCGAAACATGTGGCGATACTGGGGGATTTAAGCCTTGGGTATCAAACGATTATTCATGCCTATAGTGGTGCGGGGGTGGTGGAAACACCGCTGTCGGATGCTTGGGCGCGCCGTATTGTGGCGCAATTTCGATTTCCGGAAAAGAGGGTCTGACTGATGGCGACTATTTTACTTTCTGCGGCGGGGGCGGCGATTGGTGGCACCTTTGGCGGCACTGTTTTGGGGCTGACAGGGGCGGTGATTGGTAAGGCAATCGGGGCCTCTGTTGGGGGCCTGATTGATCAGAAAATCATGGGGACCGGGTCGCGAGTGGTGGACACTGGGCGGATTGAGACGTTTCGCTTGCAAGGGGTTGCTGAGGGGGTTCCTGTGCCGCGTGTCATGGGGCGGATGCGGATTGCGGGGCAGTTGATTTGGTCGAGCAAGTTTCGCGAGAACGTGAGTACGACGCGCAGTGGCGGCGGCAAGGCGACGGGCAGTCCTAAGGTGACGACGAATAAATATTCCTATTCTATCAACATTGCATTTGCCCTTGGGGAAGGTGTGGTCGGTAAAGTTGGGCGTATCTGGGCGGATGGCACCGAGATTGCACGCGAGACCGTGAATATGGCGTTTTATCCCGGCGATGAAGTGCAAAACCCTGATCCGACGATTGCGGCGATTGAGGGGATTGGCAATGCGCCGAGTTATCGCGGGACGAGTTATGTGGTGTTTGAGGATTTGAATTTGGAGTCGTTTGGCAACCGGATTCCGCAGTTCAACTTTGAGGTATTTCGCAAGGCACAGCCGGAGCATTTTACGGTGGATGATCCGGCGCAGGATATTGGTGGTGTGTGTTTGATTCCGGGGACGGGGGAGTATTCTCTGGCGACAACGCCGGTGCATTATGCGGGTGAATTTGGCGATGGGCATTCGGCGAATGTGAACACAGGGCGCGGGGATACGGATGTGGTTCATGCGCTGGATGATTTGGCGCTGGACCTGCCGAATGTGGGGTCGGTGTCGCTGGTGGTGAGCTGGTTTGGCGATGATTTGCGGTGTGGCAGCTGTCAGTTGCAGCCCAAGGTCGAGCAAATTGCGGTGGATGGTACACCGATGGCGTGGCAGGTTTCGGGGGTTGATCGGGCGACTGCGGCGCTGGTCAGCTTGCTGGAGGGGCGGCCTGTATTTGGTGGAACGCCGAGTGATGCCGCGGTTCTGGAGGGTATACAGGCGATTAAGGACAACGGGCAGGATGTTGTTTTTTATCCATTTATTTTGATGGATATTCAGGCAGGCAACGGGTTGGGTGATCCTTGGTCGGATAATGCAGATCAGCCTATGATGCCTTGGCGCGGGCGGATTACTACGGCGGAGGCACCGGGGCGTGCTGGCTCTACAGATCAGACGGGTGCGGCCGGCACGGAAGTTGCGACGTTTTTTGGCAACGCGCAGGCGAGTGATTTTGCGGTTGTGGATGGGGCTGTGGTTTATTCGGGTCCGGTCGAGTGGTCGTATCGGCGGTTTATCCTGCACTATGCCTATTTGTGCCAGATTGCTGGGGATGTTGAGGCGTTTAATATCGGCTCGGAAATGCGGTCCTTGACGCAGGTGCGTGATGGGGCAGCGACGTTTCCGGCGGTGGCTGCTTTGGTACAATTGGCGCAGGATGTGCGCAGCGTTTTGGGGCCTGATGTGAAGATCGGTTATGCGGCGGATTGGTCGGAGTATTTTGGCTATCACCCGCAGAATGGATCGGGGGATGTGTTCTTTCATCTTGATCCGCTGTGGGCGCAGAGTGAGGTCGATTATATCGGTATTGATAACTATATGCCGCTGTCGGATTGGCGTGATAGCTTGGGGCATTTGGATGAGGGCTATGGGTCGATTTATGCGCAGGATTACTTGCGCTCGAATGTGGCGGGGGGCGAGGGGTTTGACTGGTATTATGCCAGCGCGGAGGACCGCGATGCGCAGAACCGCACGCCGATAACAGATGGTGCTTATGGCGAGGCTTGGGTGTTTCGCTATAAGGATATTGTGAATTGGTGGTCGCAGCCGCATTACAACCGGATTGGCGGGGTGCGTGATGTAACGCCGACGTCTTGGGCGGCTGAGAGCAAACCTATCCGGTTTACGGAATTGGGTTGTCCGGCGGTGGATAAGGGGTGCAATCGGCCAAATGTGTTTTTTGATCCGAAGAGTTCAGAGTCAGCTTTGCCTTATTATTCAAATGGTTCCGATGATACCTTTATGCAGGCGCAGTATTTACGGGCTGTTTATGGCCATTGGCAGGAAAAGGCGAATAACCCGACGTCGGGCATATACTTCGGGCCAATGCTGGCCTTGTCGCAAAGCCATGTCTGGGCCTGGGATGCCCGGCCTTGGCCGGAGTTTCCGAACCGTTTGGATGTGTGGAGTGACGGGGAGAACCATGCGCGCGGGCATTGGTTGTCAGGGCGTTTTGGCGAGCAATCTTTGGCTGCGATTGTGTCGGAGATATGTGAGATTTCGGGGCTGACGGACATTGATGTGAGTGAGTTGTACGGCAACACCACGGGGTTTGCCATGCGGGCGACGGAAACGGGGCGGCAAAGCTTGCAACCATTGATGATGGCGTTTGATTTCTCGGCTTTTGAGGTGGACGGGGTTTTGAAGTTCCACAATCGACGCGAGGAAGTGGCGTTTACGGCGGTTGAGGCTGATCTGGTTTTCAGTGGTGTGGACACGCCAGTGGTGGGTAAGACACGGCAGCCGGAAGCGGAGACTTCGGGAAGGGTCCGGGTCAGTTTTTGGGACAAGAGTCGTGATTATCAGACGGGTTCGGCGCAGTTTATTATGGCGGATGATCCGTCGGTTTCGACGTCGAGCTTGGAATTACCGATTGTGTTGAATGACGGTGCGGCGCGTAATATTGCCAGCCGCTGGTTAGTGGATTCAGAGGTGGCGCGCGATGAGTTGAAGCTGACATTGCCGCCCTCAGTACGTCATGTGACGGTAGGGGATGTGATCAAGCTGGCGGATGGTGCCACGGATGCGACCTACCGTGTGGAGCGGATTGAGGAGCAGGGGGCGCGGACGGTTGAGGCGGTTCGAATGGAGCAAAAAACCTTTAAGTTAAAGGATGTTACCTCGATTGTAACCTCTGGAAAGGGGGCGAGTCCGGCGCTGCCTTTGCACGTGGCGTTTCTGGATCTGCCATTGCTGCGGGAGAACCAAAACCCGTCTGCGCCGTTTGTGGCGGCTGCGGGGGCGCCTTGGCCGGGGGGGGCTGCTGTGTATTCGGCGGTCTCTGATGAGGGCTATGTTCTGGATGTGGTTGCGGATCAGCCGACGGTGTTTGGCGTGACGCTGACGGATTTGGCGCGCGGGGATGTTGGGTTGTGGTCTGAGGATAGCTTTGGCGTGCGCCTGTCGGGGGGAGCGTTGCAAAGCCGGAGTGAGCTGGAAGTGCTGAATGGGGCCAATGCGCTGGCGATTGGGGGCTTGGGTGATTGGGAAATATTGCAGTTTCGCGATGCGGTTTTGGCGCCTGACGGCAGTTATACCTTATCGGGGTTCTTGCGCGGGCAATTGGGAACTGAGGGTGTGATGGCTGATATTTGGCCCGTTGGCACCAAGGTTGTGTTTTTGGGGGATACGATGGTGCAGATTGATCTGTCGGATGCGGATCGTGGCCTTGATCGCCATTACCGTGTGGGACCTGTGGGGCGTCCGGTTTCTGATGGCAGTTTTGCGCATTCGGTGGCGGCATTTGAAGGGGTTGGGTTGCGGCCCTATGCGCCTGTGCATTTGGCGGTGGCGGATGTCGCTGGTGATAAATCTGTTTCCTGGGTGCGCCGAACCCGCGTTGATGGCGATAGTTGGCAGGGGTATGAGGTGCCTTTGGGCGAAGGTTCCGAGAGCTATTTGGTGCGTGTGGTCGAGAGTGGTGTCTTGTTGCGTGAGGACGTTGTGAATGTGCCGGAATGGAGCTACCTAGCGGCGGATATTCTGGCCGATGGGGCAGGTGCGGCGGCCACTGTAGAGGTGTCGCAGATTTCGGATCGTTTTGGGCCGGGCATGTTTGGGAGTGCCGGATTGGCGATCTGATGCAGCGGGTTTTGCATCAAGATGTCGTGGCGTTGGCGCGCTGTTTGTTGCGGGTGCCCATGGGCACCCGCAAGGCCTATGCGGCACGGTGCGTCGAGGTGGCCTTTGCGGGGGATATGTGGCGGCGAGCAGTTGGGCGCGCGCATCCGCTGTTTGGCGATGGAACATTGCAATCGGCCTGTTTGGGTTTGCCCCGCGCAAAGGAGGGCGCGCTGGATGAACCGGAATATGCAGCCTGTTGGATCACGGCAATCTATGCGGTTCTGGAGGCGCGTTTAGCCGCTGGCGCAGGTGATGCAAAGCGGTAGGGTTGGGTCATGTTGCAGGCGTTTGGGGGCGATTTCCTCGCCACATTCAAGGCATCCGCCAAATTCACCGTCTTCTATGCGCTTTAAGGCAGATTTTGCGCGGGTGGCCTGTGCCTGTCGCCGTTGATAGGTGGCTTGTGCCATGGCTTGTTGTTGGAGGGCGTCCATGCGGCTGAGGCGCCCAACGGACTGTTGATCAAGCGTGACAGTTGCGCGGCTGTTACGGGTTGTTTGATCCTCGGTGCGCGCCTCGGTGATGATTTTTTGCAGGCGCGCTGTGAATTGTTTGCGATCATTTTCTGTTATCATGCGCATCATTATTCAGAAATTGTTTTGTTCCTGTCAATTATGTACTACCTATTTAACAACACTTTAAAGATTTGCAGGTAGAGACAATGGCAAAACAGGAACAGAAATTGGCGGCGGTGGATCCAGTTTGGAGTCAAATTAGGGCCGAAGCAAGCGATTTGGTGGACGAAGAGCCGGATATGGGGGGCATGATCCATACGGGCGTTTTGCATCACCGGACTTTGGAAAAGGCATTGAGCTATCGGATTTCGCATAAGTTGGCGTCAAGCGAGATGCCGTCGCAGATATTGCGCGAACTGGTGGATGAGGCGTATCGCACTGACGAAGAGCTTGGTGCGGCGGCACGGGCGGATATTATGGCGGTGTTTGAGCGGGATCCAGCATGCCACCGGATGATTCAGCCGCTGCTGTTTTTTAAGGGTTATCAAGCGGTGCAGGCATATCGTGTGGCGCATTGGCTATGGTTAAATAAGCGCCCGGCCATGGCCTATTTTTTGCAGATGCGCACATCTGAGGTTTACGGCGTGGACATTCACCCAGGCGCAACAGTGGGCAAAGGGATCATGATTGACCATGCACATTCAATTGTGATTGGCGAAACGGCGATTGTTGGTGACGATGTGTCGATGCTGCACGCCGTAACGCTCGGCGGTACCGGCAAGGCCGACGGGGACCGTCACCCAAAAATTGAAAATGGCGTTCTAATTGGCGCCGGTGCCAAAGTTTTGGGGAATATCACGGTGGGGCATTGCAGCCGGATTGCCGCGGGATCTGTGGTTTTACAAGACATTCCGCCGATGAAAACTGTAGCGGGGGTGCCGGCCAAAGTTGTTGGCGAGGCTGGATGTGCCCAGCCATCGCGCACAATGAATCAGTTATTGCGAGAGTGAGAGACTGCCGAACGTGGCATTGTTTGATTGATTGCCGTTTGATCAATTGAGTACACCACAAGATATAGCGAGGATGGGCGAGGCTGGCACTGTTTTTCAGTTTTTTACCCACTGATTCGTTTTAGGGATTCACAAAGCGAATCACATATGTCATTGTCTCCTTAACCGCCAGAGAGCGGACTATGAGGCAAGCAGTCGTGAAACAGCAAACTACAACTGGCGCAATTATCGGGACGGGGATGTTCTTCCTGGCCGCTATCGGTTTGACCGCCAATTTTTCATTTGCTGCAATTCAAGGTGACTTTGGTCACTTTCGCCGGGTGCAAATCGAAGCGGATGAAACCGCTTTGCAAGTGCAGTTGGCGCAACTCCATGCGGAACATGCGATACTTAAAAACAAGACTCGACGTCTTTCAGATGACTACCTGGATCTGGATCTACTGGACGAACGGGCGCGCAAGGTTTTGGGCATGGCAAGAGGGGATGAGATCATCATCCGGTAAACCCGAGCAGACATAAAGGTGCAAAATATTCTGGCCGCTGTTCCCAAGACAGCGGTCTTTTTTGTGCCTGTCGTGTGGTGGCAAGTTTGAAAAATGCAGCTCGTAAAAAAGACCGTGTATTCCTCAGGAAACCAGTATATAATGTAGTTTAGTATTAAACCACATTAGGGTGACAGCCAAATGCCTCCTGCCAAAAAAGCCGCGAAACGCAAATTGCCGAATGTTTCTGGCGAAGAACTGCTAAAACATTACCGTGAAATGCTGTTGATCAGGCGTTTTGAAGAAAAAGCCGGTCAGCTGTATGGCATGGGCCTGATTGGTGGTTTTTGCCACCTTTATATCGGCCAAGAGGCTGTGGTTGTGGGGCTGGAAGCTGCCGCTGAAGAAGGTGATCAGCGTATCACGTCTTATCGTGACCACGGTCATATGCTTGCCTGCGGTATGGACCCGAAGGGTGTGATGGCCGAGCTGACGGGCCGTGCTGGTGGTTATTCGCGTGGCAAAGGTGGCTCTATGCACATGTTCTCCTCCGAGAAAAACTTTTTCGGGGGGCACGGCATCGTAGCGGCGCAGGTTCCGTTGGGGGCTGGGCTTGCATTTGCCAACCAATACCGCGGCAATGACCGGGTGTCTTTCGCCTATTTTGGCGACGGGGCTGCCAATCAAGGCCAGATATATGAGGCGATGAATATGGCCAGCCTGTGGAAGCTGCCTTGTATTTTCGTGATTGAAAACAATCAGTACGCCATGGGGACGTCCTTGCAACGCGCCTCCTCTACGCCTGATCTTTACACCCGCGGGCAAGCATTTGCGATTCCAGGCGAGGCGGTTGACGGGATGGATGTCTTGGCGGTTAAGGCGGCTGGCGAGAAGGCCGTCGCCCATTGTCGCTCTGGTGAAGGGCCTTACATTTTGGAAATGAACACCTATCGCTACCGCGGCCATTCGATGTCTGACCCAGCGAAATATCGTACCCGAGAGGAGGTTCAGAAAATTAAGGATGAAAAAGATCCGATTGATCATATCCGTGAAATGCTGACGCAAGGCAAACACGCGACGGACGATGACCTGAAGGCCATCGATAAAGAGATCAAGAAAACTGTCAGCGAAGCCGCTGATTTCGCCACAAACAGCCCCGAGCCTGCGCTTGAAGAGCTGTACACAGATATTTACGCCTGAGGGATTAACAAAATGCCAATACAAATCCTGATGCCCGCCCTGTCGCCAACTATGGAAGAAGGCACGCTTGCCAAATGGCTGGTGAAAGAGGGCGATCAAGTTAACAGCGGTGACATTCTTGCCGAAATCGAAACTGACAAAGCGACTATGGAATTCGAGGCTGTCGATGAAGGCATTATCGGCGCGATTCTGATTGCTGAAGGTTCCGATGGTGTGAAAGTTAACACACCAATTGCGGTTCTGCTGGAAGATGGTGAGGCTATGACGGATGTTGTGGCCGAGGTTGCTGCTCCAGTGGTTGCTGAAATTGAGAAGCCAGCAGCGACGGCCAAACCTGCTGAGATCGCGCCACCGTTGGAAGATGTTCCAGAAGGCACAACTTTCAAATCGCAAACCGTCCGCGAGGCCCTGCGTGATGCCATGTCCGAGGAAATGCGCCTGAATGACGATGTATTTTTGATGGGCGAGGAGGTCGCGCAATATCAAGGGGCGTATAAGGTTAGCCAAGGGATGCTCGATGAATTTGGCGCGCGCCGGGTGATAGATACGCCGATTACCGAACATGGGTTTACCGGAATTGCAATTGGCGCGGCTTTTACCGGATTGCGTCCGATTGTGGAATTTATGACCTTTAATTTCGCCATGCAAGCCATTGATCAAATTATCAATTCGGCAGCAAAAACCCGATATATGTCTGGCGGCCAAATGGGCGCGCCGATTGTTTTTCGCGGCGTGAATGGCGCGGCGTCGCGGGTTGGCGCGCAGCACAGCCATGATTATGCCAGTTGGTATGCGCAAGTTCCGGGGTTGAAGGTGTGCATGCCGTATTCGGCGGCAGACGCCAAAGGTTTGCTGAAATCAGCGATTCGTGACGAAAATCCGGTGATCTTTTTGGAGAATGAAATCCTCTATGGCCGCGCTTTTGATGTGCCCGAAATTGACGATTTCACCGTACCCATCGGCAAAGCTAAAATCTGGCGCACAGGCGATGATGTCACGATTGTCAGCTTTGGTATTGGGATGCAATATGCGCTGGAGGCGGCTGACAGATTGGCCGAAGAAGGTATATCCGCCGAGGTGATTGACTTGCGTTCTTTGCGCCCGCTCGACAGCGAAACCGTGGTGAAATCTGTGATGAAAACCAACCGGTGCGTGACTGTCGAGGAGGGTTTTCCTGTCTGTTCCATCGGCAGTCATATCAGCGCAATATTGATGCAGCAGGCGTTTGATTATCTGGATGCGCCGGTGATCAATTGCACCGGAAAAGATGTGCCGATGCCCTATGCTGCCAACCTCGAAAAACTTGCGCTTATCACCACTGACGAAGTGGTTGATGCCGTAAAATCAGTGACTTACCGCTAGGAATTTCCCATGGCTATCAATATCTTAATGCCCGCACTTTCACCTACAATGGAGGAGGGGACGCTTGCGAAATGGCTGGTCAAAGAAGGTGACACGGTGCAATCGGGTGACCTGTTGGCGGAGATTGAAACCGACAAGGCGACGATGGGGTTTGAAGCGGTGGATGAGGGTGTCATTGGCAAGATTTTGGTGGCTGAGGGCACTGAAGGCGTTGCGGTAAACGCGCCGATTGCGGTTTTATTGGAAGAGGGCGATGATGCTGCTACGGTGCCTGCGGCTAGTGTGGTTGCGCCGAGTGCGGCCCCTGTTGCTGAGGCCGCCGCAGTGGTTCCTGCGAGTGTCGCCGTGAAAGCCAGCGGAACCCGGCTTTTTGCCAGCCCTTTGGCGCGTCGGATTGCGGCGCAGAACAATATCGATTTGGCGCAGATCAAGGGCAGCGGTCCAAATGGGCGGATTGTTAAGGCTGATGTTGAGAACCCTGTTGCAGTGGTTCCCGCTCAGCCGAGTACGGTAGCCCAAACGGCGGTTGCAATGGCGACGTCGCCCGGTGCTGATGTGGTCAAAAAAATCTATGAGGCCCGCGAGTTTGAAGAAATCTCGCTGGATGGGATGCGCAAGATTATTGCGGCCCGTTTGACCGAGGCCAAACAAACCATTCCGCATTTTTACCTGCGCCGTAATGTGCAGTTGGATAATCTGTTGAAAACACGGGCGGAAATCAATTCCGGGCTGGCTGAAACCGGCCAAAAACTCTCGGTTAATGACTTCATCATCAAGGCCAGTGCCAAGGCGTTGCAGGCGGTGCCGGAATGTAACGCGGTTTGGGCGGGTGATCGTATTTTGCAGATGAAAGCTTCTGATGTTGCGGTGGCGGTTGCGATTGAAGGCGGTTTGTTTACGCCTGTCATTCAAGATGCAGAGCTGCTGCCGCTGACCAGTATTTCCAGCAAAATGAAGGATTTGGCAGGCCGTGCGCGGGAACGCAAACTGGCCCCGCATGAGTATCAAGGTGGTAGTTTTGCGATTTCCAACCTTGGTATGTTCGGGATTGAGAATTTTGACGCGGTGATTAACCCGCCGCATGGCTCTATTTTGGCCGTTGGAGCCGGGGTTAAGAAACCCGTCGTTGGCGCGGATGGCCAGCTGGCGATTGCCACAGTTATGTCCGTCACGCTGTCGGTAGATCACCGAGTCATTGACGGGGCTTTAGGCGCCCAATTCCTGAACGCCTTTGCTGGTTTCATGGAAAACCCACTGTCGATGCTGGTGTAAGGGGCAAAGCTGTTAAGCTTTGCCTTTGTAAATGTCGACCAGCTTGGCCAGCATTTCCAACGCTTCACCGCGTTCGCGCTGAAAGGTGTTGCGACCGATGATCGAACCGTTGCCGCCGCCGTCGCGGATGGCGCGGGCGTCGTCGAAGATGCTGTCAGCGCCCTTTTTCGATCCCCCTGAGAACACCACGATGCGCCGCCCAGCGAAGGCTGCTTGTTTACAATGGGCAACGCGGCTGGCCAATTCGGCGATGTCGATCTTTTCGTCCTCGTAAACCGTTTTGGCGGCTGGCAGTTCCAGATAGTCGGTCGAGAGTTTGATTTTGATGATATGCGCGCCCAGCAAGGCGGCAATTTGGGCGGCGTAGGCGGCGATGTCGATGGCTGTTTCGCCATCTTTGGACAGGTCTTCGCCGCGTGGATAGGACCAGATTACTGTGGCAATGCCTTTGGCGGCGGCCTCTTCGCGCATGCCGGAAATTTCTTCGAACATATCAAGGCCAGCGGCGGAACCGGGATAGATGGTAAAGCCGATGCAGCCCGCGCCGATGCGCAATGCGTCGTCGACGGAGGCGGTTATGGCTTGGTCAAACGGGGCGTTGGTAGGCACAAGCGAGTTTGAGGAATTGGCCTTGAGGATCATCGGGATTTGACCCGCGAATGTGTCGGCACCGGCCTCGAGCATGCCCAATGGTGCGGCAAAGGCGGAGAGGCCAGCGTCGATGGCCAGTTTGAAATGGTAATGCGGATCATAGGCGTCGGGGTTGGGCGCGAAGGAGCGGGCAGGGCCGTGTTCAAACCCCTGATCCACGGGCAGGATGATCATTTTACCTGTACCGCCGAGGCGACCGTGGCCTAACATCCGGCAAAGGTTTGCCTTAACGCCGGGGTTATCGGTGCCGTAATTGGCGAGTATTTTTTTAACGGTGCCGGTGGCTTTCATGGGGGAACTCCGCTTTACATTCGGTTATCTGCATGCCGTTGCATGCAGAATCTAATGCAAACGTGCTACCCCCAAATCAGTCAGCTTTCAAGGGCTGCGACACCGGGAAGTGTTTTACCCTCCAACCATTCCAGAAATGCGCCACCCGCGGTCGAGATGTAGGTGAAGTCAGCCGCAGCGCCCGAACCGTTCAGGGCGGCGACTGTATCCCCGCCACCCGCAACGGACAGTAATTTACCTGCACGGCTGAGTTTTGCTGCGTGCAGGGCGGCGGCGTCGGTGGCCATGTTGAAGGGCGGGATTTCAAATGCGCCCAAGGGACCATTCCAGACCAGCGTTTTTGCTTTGTCAAAAACAGCGGCAACTTGGGCAACACTTTCAGGCCCCGCATCAAGGATCATCGCATCAGGTGCGCAGGCGTCTGCGGCGCAGGTTGTGGCCTCGGCTCCGGCCTTGAATTCCAGCGAAGTGACCACATCGATTGGCAAGATCAATTCACAGTTGCCAGCTTTGGCCGCTGCCATGATGTCCCGCGCAGTATCGGCAAGGTCATGTTCACACAGGGATTTTCCCACATCGATGCCCATGGCCGCCAAGAAAGTGTTGGCCATGCCGCCGCCGATAACAATCTGGTCAACTTTGGGGATCAGATTTCCCAGCAAGTCCAGTTTAGACGATACTTTCGCCCCACCAACAACGGCCACAACCGGATGTTCCGGCTTGGACAATGCTTTTTCCAACGCTTGCAATTCGGTTTGCATTAAGCGGCCGGCGCAGCTGGGCAGCAGTTTGGCAATGCCTGTTGTGCTGGCGTGGGCGCGGTGGGCGGCGGAAAATGCGTCGTTGCAATAGACGTCGCCAAGGGATGCCAGATCAACCGCCATGGATGGTTCATTCGCGGTTTCGCGCGGATCAAAGCGGGTGTTTTCCACCAGCAGAATGTCGCCCTCTGTCAGATTGATTGCCTTCGCTGCCGTAATTGACGGGGCAAATTTGACCCGAAGGCCGAAATGCTCTGACAGGGTCGGAATCAGCTGTTCCAGCGACAATTCAGGGACCACTTTCCCACCCGGGCGGCCAAAATGTGCCAGCAACACTACACTGGCACCAGCGGCGCGGATGTCGTTCACAGTTGGGACAATGCGTTCTATGCGGGTCGCGTCGGTCACTTTGCCGTTTGCCACAGGGACATTGATATCGACGCGCGTTACAACGCGGCTGCCCATAAGCGCCATGTCGTCCAGTGTTTTCCAAGCCATGATAGTATCCAGTATGTTAGAGCGTTTCGATTTCTCTTTGTATCATCAAACAACGCAATTCCTATTTGAGCGATTGCGAAAGGCCGGGAATTGCGTTTCAACAAAGTCGAAACGCTTTAACGCCAGAAGGCGAGCCAATCGATCACCAACACCAGTTGTCGCCCCCAGAGGATCAGGTATTCCGAGTCGTTCAATTTTATATCAACGCCAACAGCGATGATCAGAACTATTCCTAAAAATGCGGCAAATGTGTTGTTCATATAGAATGTGGCCTGCATTATCGCAGACCACGCCTTTCGATGTTTACGGCAACTTGCCCAATGCCACAGCCGTGTCGGCCATGCGGCAAGAGAAGCCCCACTCGTTGTCATACCAGCTCAGTATGCGCACCAGATTGCCCCCCATTACGGTGGTTTGCAAGGACGCAAAATTGGCAGAATGGGTATTGTGTGTGTAATCGATGGAAACAGTCGGTTCATCGACATATTCCACGATGCCTTTCATACCACCGCGTGCCGCTGCACGCACGGCGTTGTTGATTTCTTCAACGCTTGTCGGGCGGTGCGGGATGAAGTTCAGGTCCACCGCGGAAACATTCGGGGTTGGAACGCGGATCGCAGAGCCATCCAATTTGCCCGCCAGCTCCGGCAGTACCAGACCCACAGCCTTGGCCGCACCCGTAGTGGTCGGGATCATTGACATCGCGGCGGCACGGCCACGGTACAGGTCGCTATGGCGACGATCCAACGTAGGCTGGTCACCTGTGTAGGAATGGATGGTGGTCATGAATCCCTTGTCGATGCCAATGGCGTCGTTCAGGATTTTGGCGATGGGTGCCAGACAGTTGGTGGTACAAGACGCGTTGGAAACAACCAGATCATCCTCGGTCAGGCTCTCGTGGTTCACACCGTAGACGATGGTTTTATCGGCATTTTTTGCAGGGGCCGAAACCAGCACACGTTTTGCGCCGTGATCCAGGTGCACCGCCGCTGCTTCGCGGTTGTTGAACTGGCCGGTACATTCCAGCACAACATCGACGCCTTCCCAATCCAGTTCAGTCGGGTCGTAGGTGGAAAACATCCGCATCAGGCCTTGGCCCACGTCCATCTTCTTGCCGCGAATTTCGATCTCATGCGGGAAACGGCCATGCACCGAGTCATACTTCAGCAAATGCTTCAGTGTTTCGATTGGGCCAGTTGCGTTAATGGCGACGACTTGGATATCCTCGCGGCCACTCTCGATGATATGTGCGAGGACCGAGCGGCCAATGCGCCCCATGCCGTTGATGCCAACTTTTACAACCATTGTGTAATCTCCCAAACGCAACTGCGGGAATGCAGTGCCTGTTACGCCTGCCATAAGAGAGCGCCGCGCGGTTGAAAAGACCACGCGGCGCGATACCAGCTACGTTAACGTTAGCACGACACAATATGTCGCGATTTTAAGGCGTTGGGCATACTTAAGTATACGCTACAGCAGGTTTTTAACCTTCTCAGCAACCGCATCTGCGGTGATGCCGAAGTTGGCGTATAGCTCCTCTGCTGGGGCAGAGGCCCCAAAGCCGTCCATCCCGACGAAATCGCATTTGTTGGCTTTGCCACGCTCGCCTGACAACCACTTGTCCCACCCCATGCGGGTTGCGGCCTCGATGGCGACACGTACCGGGCCGGGGGGCAGAATTTTGCGGCGATAGCTCTCATCTTGCGCCTCGAACAGCTCCCAGCAGGGCATGGAAACCACGCGGGTGCCGATGCCAAGGGCTTGCAGCTTTTCGCGGGCTGCCAGCGCAATTTCCACCTCGGAACCGGTGGCCATCAAGATCGCCTGACGCTTGCCCTCGCTGTCAGCCAAAACATAGGCGCCCATGGCAGACTGGTTCTTGTTGGTGTGCTTGGTCCGCACAGTTGGCAGGCCTTGCCGGGTCAGCGACAGAACCGACGGGGTTTTGGTGCTGGACAGTGCCAATTCCCAAGCCTCCGCCGTTTCCACCGTATCCGCAGGGCGGAACACCCAAGTATTCGGGGTCGCACGCGAAATTGCCAGATGCTCTACCGGCTGATGGGTCGGGCCGTCTTCGCCCAGACCAATGCTGTCGTGGGTCATCACAAATATCGTCGGGATTTGCATCAGCGCCGCTAGACGCATGGAAGGCCGCGCATAATCGGTGAAACACATGAATGTGCCCCCATAAGGGCGCACGCCGCCGTGCAGATACATCCCGTTCATCACCGCCGCCATGGCATGTTCACGCACGCCATATTCCACGTGGCGCCCATCGCGGTTGTCGGGGCTAAAAGTGCCCAGCCCTTCGGTATTGGTGTTGTTGGACCCCGCCAGATCAGCCGACCCACCGATGGTTTCTTTCATCACCGGATTGATCACCTCCAGCGCCATTTGGCTGGATTTACGGGTCGCAACCTTTGGCAGCTCCTCGGAAACCTGTTTCTTCAGCTGCTTAACCACCGCAGTCAGACGTTTGTGGGGAATACCGGCCATCACGCGCTCGAACTCCGCTTGGCGCTGCTCGGACATATCTGCCATACGGTCCAGCCAAGCGGTGTATTCTGTATTACCACGCGCGCCAATTGCGGCCCAACCCGCCTGCACATCTTCTGGAATATCAAAGGCCGGATAGGGCCAATCAAAGAATTCACGCATCTGCGCCAGTTGCGCATCTTTGATCGCATAGCCATGACCGGCAGAGGTATCTTGAACCCCTTCAACACCCAAGGCGATGATGGTTTTGCAGGCAATCATTGACGGCGTGTTGGTTTTCTTGGCGGAGGTTAAGGCCGCATCAATAGCTTCTGGATCATGGCCGTCCACTTCAAACACAGACCAACCAGCCGCCTTGAAGCGTTTCACCTGATCGGTCACGTCGGTGATATTCACCCGCCCGTCGATGGTGATGTCGTTATTGTCCCACATCACAATCAGCTTGCCCAGTTTTTGCTGGCCCGCCAGACCAATGGCCTCGTGGCTGACGCCCTCCATCAGGCATCCATCGCCGGCAATCACGTAAGTATAGTGATCCATTACCTTTTTGTTAAACCGCGCCGCCATGGATTGTTCGGCCATTGCCATGCCAACCGCACTGGCAACGCCTTGGCCCAGCGGGCCGGTGGTGATTTCAATGCCCTTGGCATGGCCATATTCCGGATGCCCCGCCGTTTTTGCCCCCCATTGGCGAAAATTGCGGATCTCGTCCATGGTCATGTCGGCGTAACCTGTCAGGTGCAACAAGCCATACAATAACATCGAACCATGGCCCGCCGACAATACAAAGCGGTCTCGATCTGCCCAATCAGGATTGGCCGCGTCGAATTTCAAATGCTTTTCAAACAGTACCGTGGCCACATCCGCCATGCCAATCGGCATACCTTGATGCCCCGAATTGGCACCGTGAACGGCGTCAGCGGCAAGAATCCGCAAGGCGGCCGCCTTTTTCCAATGATCTGCGTGTTTGGTTTTGAGTTCTGAAATGTCCAACGTATCGCCCTTCCGGTGCTTTTGAGGCCTTATTTTAAACTTTGATAGCGATAAAGGCGATACGGTCAAGCGCCGCAGGGACTTTACATCAGCTTTCATTTGCAGCAATTTGTTTTTGCACCAAAAAAATGCACAATAAGAAAAACGCAAATGATTCGAAGTGAACTTCGGGGAGCAGTGGGTAGAGGATGACAGAATTTTCAAAACTGGAAGCGCGGCTGGATGCGGCGCTTGGGGTGTTGGCAGCGGGCGGTAAAACCTCCAAAGGCGACGCGGCAAATCTGGCGGCCCTTGAAGGGCAAGTTGCTGATTTGAAAAAGGAAACCGCGACAGGTGCCGCGCAGGTGAAATCTGTAACCGAGCAATTGGAAACGGCTCGGGGTAAGATTGCCCGTCTCAAAGAAGTGGTGGGAGAGCAGAAAGATTCTGTATTATCCTGCAACAATGAGGCTGCGAATTTGAAAGAATCGCAAGCGGATGCTATCGCGCAGCGCGACAAAGCCCGCGAATATACCTTGCAGCTGAAAGAAGCGAATTTCGAATTGCGCAGGAAAAATGAAGAAATGGTCGGTGATCCGGAACTTATCAACAGTAATCTGGAACGCGAAATTGCCCAATTAAAAGAGCAACATGACATTGACCTCGAAGAAGTGAACAATATTCTGGCGCGATTGACCCCGCTGGTGGAGGGTAATTGAGATGGCTGAAGTGAAAGTAGAAATTGGTGGCCGCACCTTTGAGGTCGCCTGTCGTGCCGGCGAAGAGCATTTCCTGAAATCCGCCGCCGCGATGTTGAACAATGAGGCCGCAGCCCTGAATGACGCGCTTGGCCGGATGCCCGAAACACGCATGTTGCTGATGGCAGGGCTGATGCTGGCCGATAAAACCGCGAGCCTTGAGGACCAGTTAAAGCAACTGCCAGAGTCAGACGCCGGTGACATAGCTCTGGCCAAACGGGCCAAACGGGCAGAAAACCAACTGGCACAAGCCCAAGCAGCCCTGGCAGAGGCCAATGCGCGCGTGGCCGAAGCCGAGGCGACCAACGCCAAAGTGACCAAACAGGTTGAAATGGTTCAGGAAACCCGCAAAGCGGCAATTCTGGCCATGGGTAGGATGGTCAAAAAAGTCGAGGATGCGGCGGCGGCGCTAAAGTAAGCCGCGAAGAACAAACAAAAAACGCGGCTCCCAAAGGGGCCGCGTTTTTCAATTAAATGTCAGATGATTTATGCGTTTGCTTCGCGAATTTTCGCCGCGGCTTCCTTGTCAAAAGCAACGCCGCCATTTTCCAGCATGGTGTCCAATTCACCGGAAAGGGTCATCTCGGTGATGATGTCACAACCGCCAACAAATTCACCTTTAACGTAAAGCTGTGGGATGGTTGGCCAATCAGAGAAATCTTTGATCCCCTGACGAATACCCGCATCGTCCAGCACATTCACGTCTTTAAACTCGACGCCCATATAATTCAGAATTCCCGCCACTTTCGACGAAAATCCGCATTGCGGCATAGAGGCGGTGCCTTTCATGAACAGCACTACATTATTGCCATCCACAGTTTCCTGAATTTGTGCGTTTGCATCAGACATGGTGTTTTCCTAATCGTTTTGCCAAAGGGCGTTTGCCCTTAGATATAGCCTGCCACAAAATATGGCAATGGTTCGGGGTGCGTCTCTTTATCTTCTTTGTTCCCTGAAATATCCCCGCCGGAGGCAAGAGTCTTTTTAGCGCTCCGCGCGGGGATATTTAAAAGAACAAAGAAAGTTAAGGGGTTTTCGTCTTCGACTTGGGCACAAAAATCTGTGCATATTCGTCGGCGTCTTTGGGGATCAGATAACTGTGTTGGTGACCAAATTCCGATGAATTGGCCTCGATCACCGAATATTTGTCGTTCGCTGACAGTTTCTTACTGGATTTATCCTGCTTTATGCGGCTGCGCACCAGCAAAGGCATAACCACCATTATTCCTACCAGCGAAATGAGCGAGATTATCGACATCAGTCTTTGGCTTTGGTGGTGAGCGCCAGAGCATGCAGGGCACCGCTTGGGCCGTCCATTTTACCCTTCAGCGCCGCATAAACCAGCCGTTGTTGCTGAACGCGGTTTTTGCCTTTGAACTCCTCGGCGATCACCTCGGCCGCATAGTGATTCCCGTCACCCGCCAAATCGGTGATGGTCACAGTGGCCGTGGGGAAGGCGTCTTGGATCAGATGTTCAATTTCAGAGGCTTCGATGGCCATAGGGTGTTTTCCTTCTGTGTTGCGGTGAATGTAGGATGGTTGGCGCATTCGTGCAACCACCCAAGCATTCATGCGACTTTTTGTGATAATCCGTTATCAAAGGCCGCGCGCGCTTGTGCAAGGGGCAGGGCGCTGTCGCCAAACTGGATGGCGTCCCCTGTGACTGTGCCGATGGCCCCCGCCGGCAAAGTGAAATCTTGGGCCAGGGACAGCAGCGCATCCGCGTCTGTGGTTGCCAGCAAATAGCGCCCTTGGTCCTCGCCAAACAACCAGCCGGTATCACCGTGCTGGATTTTCACGCCACTGCCACAGGCCAGCGCCATATCTGCCGCCGTCAGGGCAAGGCCGCCGTCCGACAAATCATGCGCCGCCGTGATCAGGCCCGCCGCCTTGGCCGCCAGCACAAACGCGCCCGCCGCTGCTTCTATTTCCAGATCAACGCTCGGCGCGTCGCCGTCTTCGCGGTTGAACATCTCTTTCAGCAGCGCCGATTGGCCGAGGTGGCCGTTGCTGGTGCCGATCAGAACCAGCGTGTCATCTTTGTTAGGGGCAATGCCAATCAGTGCGTCCAGATTGGGCAGAATACCAACCGCGCCGATGGTGGGGGTTGGCAAAATACCTTGCCCGTCGGTTTCATTATACAGGCTGACATTGCCTGAAACGATGGGCATGTCGAGCGCGGTGCAGGCATCTCCGATCCCCTTCACACAGCCGACAAACTGCCCCATGATTTCGGGTTTTTCCGGGTTGCCGAAATTCAGGTTATCCGTGGTTGCCAGTGGTTTCGCACCTGTGGCAATCAGATTTCGGAACGCCTCTGCCACTGCCTGCTTGCCACCTTCAAACGGATTAGCCTTGCAATAACGGGGGGTTACGTCCGATGTAAAGGCCAGTGCCTTATCGGTGCCATGCACCCGCACCACACCCGCGTCAGAGCCGGGGCGCACGGCGGTATCGGCCATAACCATCTGGTCGTATTGCTCGTAGACCCACGCGCGCGAGGAATAGTTGGCGCAGCCCAGCAGGGCCAACAGCCCGTCGGCAGCAGCCACAACAGGCGCGTCAGTAAGTGGTGCGGCAGGGGGTGTTTCCACCCACGGGCGGCTGTATTCGGGCGCATTGCCAGACAGGGCTTTTAGCGGCAAATCGGCCTTAACCTCGCCGTTATGAACAATAAGGAAACGGTCCTCGGCGATGGTTTCGCCAACAATGGCGAAATCCAGATCCCATTTCTCGAACACCGCCTTGGCTTCGCGTTCGAGTTCGGGATTAAGCACCATCAACATGCGTTCTTGCGATTCAGACAGCATCATCTCATAGGCGGTCATATTTTCTTCGCGGATTGGCACGTCCTCTAGGTTCAACCGAACCCCGAGATTTCCCTTGTCGCCCATTTCCACGGCGGAACAGGTCAGGCCAGCAGCCCCCATATCCTGAATGGAAATCACCGCGCCGGTGGCCATCAATTCCAAGGTCGCCTCCATCAAACGCTTCTCGGTGAAGGGGTCGCCCACCTGAACTGTGGGGCGTTTATCCTCGATTGTGTCGTCAAATTCCGCCGAGGCCATGGTCGCACCACCAACCCCGTCGCGGCCGGTTTTCGCACCGAGATAAACCACAGGCATGCCCACACCAGACGCCGCAGAATAGAAAATCTTGTCTGTGTCAGCCAGACCAGCCGCAAAGGCATTCACCAGACAATTGGTATTATACGCCGCGTGAAACCGAACTTCGCCGCCGACAGTTGGCACGCCAAAGCAATTGCCATAACCGCCAATCCCCTCAACCACGCCATTCACCAGCGATTTGGTTTTCGGGTGCGAGAAATCGCCAAAGCTCAGTGAATTCATCGCCGCAATGGGCCGCGCGCCCATGGTGAACACGTCGCGCAAAATGCCGCCCATACCGGTGGCCGCGCCTTGATAGGGTTCGATGTAGCTGGGATGGTTGTGGCTCTCCATTTTGAAAACCACACATTGCCCGTCGCCAATATCCACAATGCCTGCGTTTTCGCCGGGGCCGCAAATCACTTGCGGGCCAGTGGTGGGCAGGGTGCGCAGCCATTTTTTCGACGATTTATAAGAACAATGCTCGTTCCACATGGCGCTGAAAATACCCAATTCGGTATAGCTCGGCGTGCGCCCGATCAGATCGAGGATTACCTGATATTCATCAGGCGTCAGCCCGTGGTCTTTGATCAGTTGGTCGGAGATTTCTGGTTCAAGGGACATCGGGGCCTCGTTTGGCTGGAGTGGCGTCAAAGGCCTTGTATCTTGGAAGATGCGCAAGGGGAAGTGGCAAGAGAGGGAAAATAATTACAGCGCTGAAATGCCCCTGATTGTGTCGTAATAGGTGATCGGGGCGCCGCACGGGGCCAGAGTATCTTTTGTCGGCTTTGGCGTATAAGTTTTAATCGGGTAAGTGACCGTGCAAGTTAAAAGGTAAATCTGAATGGATCAAAATGAGATGTTTGAACGGTTTGTTCCCAAAGGGGCTGCCAGCTTTGCTGTCAATTATTCCGGCCCGCCGCTCGATTTTTATTTCCTGTTACAACCGCGCCTGACCATGCTGGCCTTTAGTGCTGCGGTTGAACCGTTGCGCGTTGCCAATCAGGTCGCCGAAAAAATGCTGTTTCGCTGGTTCACAATGACCGAGGACGGCGCCCCGATACGATGCTCCAACGGGGTGCAGATTACCCCCGACCAGAAAATGCAACAGGTCCCGCGTGAGGCTTACGCGTTTATTTGTGCGGGAAACGATCCGTTGAAAGGTCTTTCCAAGGAGGTGATTTTTTGGTTGCAACGACAACGGGCCTTTGGTGGTTTGGTTGGCGGGATTTGCACAGGTGCGTTTGCGCTGGCCAAGGCGGGGCTGCTAGAGGATCGCCGCTTTACCGTGCATTGGGAAAACGCGCCGGCCTTTAACTAGTATTTCCCGTTTCTACCCCCCAGTTCCGGCCTTTATGAAAATGACAACGGGTTGTGGACATGCGGCGGTGGCGGGGCGGCGGCAGACATGATGTTGGATATGATCGAGGGCCTGCATGGCCGTGATTTGGCGGTGATCATTTCCGACATGTGCTTGCACCCGCGCAGCCAGAACCGCGAAGCCCCGCAGAAATCGGCCTATTCCGCAGCGCTTGGCAGTCGAAATCAAAAGCTGATAAACGCCATGCAAATGATGCAGGACAATATCGAAGAGCCGATGGAGCTGGAGTATATGTCCGAGCAAGTCGGCATTTCACGGCGCCAGCTGGAACGGTTGTTCAAGAAATACGTGAAAATGACGCCCCACCAGTTTTACAATGACCTGCGGGTGTCGCGTGCCCATGCGTTGCTGAGTGAAACCAACATGTCCGTAACCGAAATAGCTATGGCCTGTGGATATAGCGGTGTGGGCCAGTTGAACAAGAACTTCAAACAGCGATACGCCTCCTCGCCCAGCAGGTTTCGCAAAGGTTGGAAGGAGTGAGAATTAACAGGCTTTCGCAAAAATAATTAAAACCCTGTCGAAATCGTAGATCCCCGTTCGTCTTTAATATGTAGACCAACAAAAGGGATGATAAAATGAACCTTGAAATAACCTCACTCTACGCGGTGCCGATGGCGGTATTGATGTTTTTACTTTGGCTGAACGTGGTCAAGCGGCGCAGCGCTGCCAAAATCTCGATTGGGTATGGCGATGATACCACGCTGCACGAAAAAATCCGCCGCCACGGCAATTTCATCGAATTTGTGCCGATGGTGCTGGTGATGATGGCGCTGGCGGAGATGAATGGCGCAAATGGTATCGCTTTGCACAGTGCTGGAATATTGCTGGTGGTGTCGCGCGCAGCGCATCCCTTCGGCTTGCACCAGAATAATGCGCTGCATGTGCTGCGTATTATCGGCAACTCTGGCTCCATGTTGGCGTTGTTTATTGCAGCCGGGGCCATTGTGGCCACGCATATATAGGGATTGAAAATCCCGTCAATCGGGGGGAAACTCCCACCACTCCTTGAAAGGAAACACGATGAAATATCTAGCTTTGATTTATGCGGAAGATAAAGCAAACCCACACCCGGGTACACCTGAATTCGGGAAGATGATGGCCGGGTATCAGGCTGCGAGTGAAAAATACCAAGAGGATGGCGTGATCTTGGGCGGTGAAGCGCTGCAACCTGTGGAAACCGCAACAAGTATTCGTATCAGGAATGGAAAAACCGAACTGATGGATGGCCCGTTTGCCGAAACCAAGGAGCAACTGGGTGGGTTTTATCTGTTTGAATGTGAAACACTGGATGATGCGATCAAATATGCCAAAATGATCCCGACTGCTGAATATGGCACGGTCGAGGTGCGCCCGATCCAGACCTATGAATTCGATTAGGTGATCCGCGCCACCCCCGATGCCGTCCACACAGCAATAGAATACACGCTACGACAGGATCGGGGGCATCTGATCGCGGCCCTTGTGGCCGCGACCCGCGATTTTGAGCTGGCAGAGGAATGCTTGCAAGACGCGATTGAGGTCGCGCTCAAGGATTGGCCCAAGAACGGCATCCCCAAATCGCGCCGTGGCTGGTTGTTGCAGGTGGCAAGACGGCGCGCGATTGATCGCATCCGCCGCGCCAAAAACCTGACAGAAAAAGCTGCCCAGATTGCGATTCTGGAGGACACCACCCCAACCGACCCGCATGATATTCCCGACCACCGCCTGCGGCTGATTTTTACCTGCTGCCATCCGGCGCTGGCGGAAAAGACCCGCGTTGCCCTGACCCTGCGCACCCTTGGCGGGCTGACAACCGAGGAGGTAGCACGGGCATTTCTTGATAAACCAACCGCCATGGGCCAACGTCTGTCGCGCGCGCGGGCCAAGATCAGCAAGGCGCGAATTCCTTTTGTGATTCCCGACGGGCCTGACCTGCCAGCGCGCATCACCTCGGTTCTCAGCGTTATCTATCTGGTGTTCAACGAGGGCTATGCCGCCACTGAGGGCGATGCACAAATCCGCGTGGATCTGTGTGAGGAGGCGATATTTCTGGCCCGTATGATGTTGGGGTTTTGCCCGGAGGATACAGAGGTGGCGGGGTTGTTGGCGCTGATCCTGCTTTCGCACGCGCGCCGCGCTGCGCGAAATGCAACGGCGCAATATGTCCCGCTCTCAGAACACAATCGCAGCCTGTGGAACAAGCGGCTGATCGGCGAGGGACAAGAAATCCTTCAGTCTGCATTGCGCAAAGGTCAGGTTGGTCCCTATCAATTGCAAGCGTCGATTTCTGCCCTGCATTGCGAGGCCGCGCACGCGCAAGAAACCGATTGGGCACAGATTGCGGCGCTTTATCGACTGCTGGCGCAGATGAATCCAAGTGCGGTTGTGCACCTCAATCTGGCGGTGGCGCTATCCTATTGTGAGGGGCCTGCCTCTGCACTGGAATGCTTGCTGGAATTGCGCGGCCCGCTGGAGGATTATCAACCCTACCACGCGGCGCGCGCCGATATTTTAATGCGGGTGGGGCAGGTAGGGGAGGCGCGCGCAGCCTATGAGCAGGCCTTGCAATTAACCCAGATAGAAAGCGAAAGGGTTTGGTTGCTGGAACGGCAAAAATCCCTTGGCACAAAAAAAAGAGGCCGAGCACGAAGCTCGGCCTTAAGTCCAACAGGGAGGTGAAGAAAAACGAGAACCGAAGCTCAACCGTTCGCCTTCAATTACAAGGTATATCGTGTAGGGGTTAACAACAAGTGTAAAAAGGTCACACTGGTTGCATATCCGCTATGATCCTCGCGCATGGCACGATGTTGTGAGCCGAAAACTGGATGTAAATTGCTGGAATTATTGAATTTGTTTACGAGCAATGCGGTCCATCTTGATCTCCTCTAACACGAAATCACGAAACACTGCAACGCGTTTTGAATGGCGGAGCTCTTCTGGGTAGGCAAGATAGACCGGAATTTCCTGACTTTCTTCCTCAGGTAACACCCGAACAAGCTGTGGATTATCGGCGGCCACATAGTTCGGTAACATGCCGATTCCCACATCATGCAGCACAGCACGCAGCACCCCGAAGTAATTATTCACGGTCAGATGCGAAACATGTTCGCCGCTCAGCATTGGTTTCATCCAGGAAATACCGGCACTGACTTGCGGGCTGGTCAGGTTTTGACTGACAAGCCGATGGGCGCGCAAATCATTGAAGTTATCGGGTATGCCAAAGGTCTCCAGATATGACGGGCTGGCATAAAGCCGCATTTTCACGTTCATCAAACGGCGGCGCACCAGATCGGCCTGGCTGGGTTCCTTCATGCGGATGGCCACATCAGCCTCGCGCATGGGCAGGTCCAGCAGACGTTCTTCGAGCGCCAGATCAATCTTTAAATCAGGGTATTTATCGTACAGCCGCCCAAGGCGGGGTGCCAGCCACAGTGTCCCGAACCCAACAGTCGTGGTCACTTTCAGCTCGCCGAACACACCGTCTTTGCTGTCGCGAATGCGCGCGGCTGTCGACTTGAGCTTGTCGTGCATTTCCTTGGAGGCCTCAAACAGCAACTCCCCTTGCTCGGTCAGAATCAAGCCGCGTGCGTGCCGGTGAAACAGGGTCACATCGAGACTTTCTTCTAGCGAGCGGATTTGCCGACTAACAGCGGATTGCGACAGATGCAGTGTTTCGCCCGCATGTGTCAGGCTACCGGCAGCAGCCACCGCATGAAAAATGCGCAGTTTATCCCAATCCATGATACAGTCCCCTTGTGGGCTTCTGAGTGGCCCGAATTCATTTTTACCAATCTAGGCGCAGTTGTCTGACATTTCAATGGAAAGGAAAGGGAGAATACCCCCTTGTTAGGTCAGAAATTATGACCTAACATGTGGCAAGCCCGGATGTTGGAGGAAACATGTCCAAGCAAGATATCACCCTGAACGATCGTTATGACCTGTCTAAAGAGGTCGTGTTACTGAATGGCACCCAAGCACTTGTGCGGGTGATGCTGGCGCAAAAGGCGCGCGACAAGATGGCGGGGTTGAACACCGCCGGTTTTGTCACGGGGTATCGCGGCTCGCCGCTGGGCGCTGTCGACAGCCAGATGATGCTGGCGGAAAAACACCTCGCGGCCTCTGATGTGACATTCCAATCTGGCATGAATGAGGATCTGGCCGCCACTGCCATTTGGGGCGCGCAACAGGCGGAAATGCGCGGCGATGGCAAATATGACGGCGTGTTTGGCATGTGGTACGGCAAAGGGCCGGGGGTGGATCGTTCCGGTGACGTGTTCCGCCACGCGAATATGGCGGGAACGTCCAAGAATGGCGGCGTGCTGGTCTGTATGGGGGATGATCACACGGGCGAGAGTTCCACCGTGTTGCACCAATCGGAATTTGCCCTTGTAGATGCGATGATGCCAATCCTGTCGCCGGCAGGGGTGCAGGAAATACTGGATTACGGCGCTTACGGCTACGCGCTCAGCCGCTATTCCGGCTGCTGGGTGGGCATAAAATGCGTCAAAGACACGGTTGAATCGACCGCCGTTGTGGATGGCAATCCGGACCGGGTGCAAATCGCGCTGCCAACTGATTTTGATATGCCCGACGATGGGTTAAACATCCGCGCGATAGATCACTGGACCCCGCAAGAGGCCCGGCTGCACGATCACAAACGCTTTGCCGCCGAGGCGTTTGCCCGCGCGAATAAGCTGGATAAGCGGATGCACGGCAAAGCTGGTGCCAAAATCGGCATCGTTTCTGCGGGCAAAAGCTGGCTTGATACCTCTCACGCGCTGGAATTGCTGGGGATTGATGGCGCGCAGGCGGAAAAAATGGGCATCACCACCTATAAAATCGCCATGGTTTGGCCGCTGGATATGACTTCGTTCAAAGAATGGGCCGACGGGTTGGACTTGATCATCGTGGTCGAGGAAAAGCGCAAGCTGATCGAGGTGCAGATCAAGGAGGCGATTTTCAACGACCGTCACGGGCGGCGGGTGATTGGCTGGAAGCACGATCAACGCCCCGAGGAGACGGTTTTCTCGGTCAAAGGCGCGCTTGATCCGGTTTTGATCGCGCAGAAACTGGGAATGTTGCTGGGCGAGGAGGGGCTTTCCTCAACCAAAATGACCAAGGCCCTATTGGCGCTGGACGAGGCTGTCAAAGGCGATAATGCCACGGACATAGCCGCCCGCCTGCCGTGGTTTTGTTCCGGCTGTCCGCATAACACCTCGACCAAAGTCCCCGAGGGATCGCGGGCTTATGCGGGGATTGGCTGTCATACCATGGTGCTGTGGATGGACCGCAATACCTACGGGTTTACCCATATGGGCGCCGAGGGTGCCAATTGGGTGGGCGAGTCGCTGTTTTCCACACGGGACCATGTTTTTCAAAACCTAGGCGACGGCACCTATAACCATTCCGGCGTCTTGGCAATCCGCTCGGCCTTGGCGGCAAAAACCAATATCACCTATAAAATCCTGTTCAATGACGCGGTGGCAATGACCGGCGGGCAGGATCATGAAGGCGATTTGACGGCGCAGAAAATTTGCGCAGAAGTGATGGCCATGGGGGTGGAACATCTGGCGCTGGTCTATGACGAAAAAGAAGATATTCCGTTTGATGAATTCCCTAAGGGGGTTCGTTTCCATGAGCGCGCAGAACTGATGTCGGTTCAGGAAGAATTCCGTAAAATCAAGGGTGTATCGGCGATAGTTTATGCGCAAACCTGCGCCGCCGAAAAACGCCGCCGTCGTAAACGGGGCACTTTCCCCGATCCGGACCAGCGGGTGTTTATCAACCCCGAAGTCTGCGAGGGCTGTGGCGATTGCGGGGTGCAATCCAATTGTGTATCGATCACGCCGCTGGAAACCGAATTGGGCCGTAAACGACAAATTGACCAATCGTCTTGCAACAAAGATTTCAGTTGCATCAACGGGTTTTGCCCCAGCTTTGTAACCGTTCACGGGGGGAAGATCAAAAAGGCAGCCGCAAGTGGCATCGCCCTGCCAGACTTGCCGGAACCGGAATTGCCGGGCATTTCCGGTACCCATAATCTGGTGATTACCGGTGTCGGTGGCACGGGGGTTGTCACTGTTGGCGCTGTGCTGGCGATGGCCGCGCGGGTTGAGGGCAAGGGCGCTGGCATGATCGAAATGGCGGGGCTGGCGCAAAAAGGCGGCGCCGTGCAAATCCACATGCGGCTGTCGGAAAGGGCCAGCGACATAAACTCCATACGGGTGTCTGTAGGCGAGGCCGATGCGGTGATTGGCGGCGATCTGGTGGTCACGGCGGGCGCGCAGGCGCTGGGTCTGATGATGCGCGGGCGTACCAAACTGGTCTGTAACAGCCACGAGATTATTACCGGCGAGTTCACCCATAACACCGAATTTGCCCTGCCAAGCGACCGGATGCAATTGTCGCTTACGGGCCGTTTGGGTGATGGTGCCGTTGGCTTTCTGGAGGCCACAGAATTGGCGCGGGTACACCTCGGAGACAGTATTTATGCCAATGTGCTGATGCTGGGGGCCGCGTGGCAATCGGGGTTGTTACCGCTGGAACACAGCTCGATTATGGCGGCGATCGAATTGAACCGTGCCGGCATCGAAGGCAATAAACGCGCCTTTGAAATTGGCCGTTGGGCGGTTGTCGAACCAAAAGCCGCCGCGGCCTCTTTGCAAAGCGAAGTCGTGGGCTTGCCAAAGAATCTGGCGGAGAAGATTGATTTTCGCGCCGAGCATTTGCTGGCCTATCAAAATAAGCGGCTGGCCAAGCGGTATCGCAAGTTTGTCGCCCAGTTTGAAGATGCGGGGCTGCGTGAGGCTGTTGCCATGTCTTACCATAAGCTGTTGAGTTACAAAGATGAATATGAGGTGGCGCGCCTTCATGCCAACCACCTGGAGGCGTTGGTTGGTGGACAGTTCGAGGATGTGAAATCTCTGGAATTCCACCTGGCCCCGCCAATATTCGCTGGCAAAATTGTGAACGGCCGCCCGACAAAACGCAAATTTGGCAATTGGATGCTCGGGGCTTTTGGCTGGCTGCAAAAAGGTAAAATCCTGCGCGGGACGCCGTTTGATCCCTTTGGGCGGACCGCTGAACGTAAAATGGAACGGGCGTTGATCAAAGAGTTTGAGCGCGACATGAAGGAAGTGCTGGCGGGGCTGTCCGGTGGCAATCTGGCGGTGGCGATTTCACTGGCTGAACTGGCGCTGTCCATTCGCGGCTTCGGGCCGGTGAAGCAAGAGAACGCCTTGAAAGCGGCCAAACAGCGCGAGGCGTTGCTGGCAGAGTTCCGCAGCCCCGTTGCGCAAGCGGCGGAGTAATTCGGCGCTCACGGGGGATTGACCCCCGTTTCACCCCGGCGCACAGCGCGGTGTCCGGTTTGATAGGGCAGGTGGGGTGTTGGCTTGGGTTAAATTTGCTAAGAGGCCTTCTAGGGACAGGTCTGCCCTAGAAGCGCCATGGCAATGGTAATTGGCGATTCTCCCGAGCCTCAAGGGTGAAGGGCTTGCAGCCCCGCCTTTGGCGCCCTTGACCCTCGGCAGAATCACCGTTTCTGGATGAAGTAGGTTTGAGGGGTGGCATCACTGTCTTGTGACAACAAGCTGTGGCCCTGTTCGGCGCAGAAATGTGGCACGTCGATGATGGCGGCAGGATCATCGGCTAACATCCTTAGAATCTGGCCGGATTGCAGCGCTTGCAGGCGTTTTCGGGCCTTTAAGACGGGCAGGGGGCACAACAGGCCGGTAGCATCGAGATCAGCATCATAAGTCATAAAGTCGCGATAGAGGCAAATGTTGCAAGAGTCCACGGGGGTGTGATCAGTCGCGGGGTGACGAGCAGGGATTTCACCGCTATGACAATGTTATGTTTGGAATAGATATCATCGATGCAGGGCTGCTGCCCTCGCTGTTTGTGGCGCTTTTGGCGGGAGTTATCTCCTTCCTCAGCCCCTGTGTGTTGCCCATTGTACCGCCTTATCTGGCCTATATGGGTGGAATTTCCATGAACGAGATGACGGGCGAGCAGAAAAAGCGCCGCCCCGTGATCGTGGCGTCGCTGTTTTTCGCCCTTGGCCTCTCGACGGTGTTTATTTTCCTCGGTTTCACGGCCTCGGTTCTGGGGCAGGTATTCTTGCAAAACCAGCGGATTTTTTCAATTGCCGCCGGTTTGGTGGTCATTGCCTTTGGCCTGCATTTCATCGGGCTGATTAAAATACCGTTCCTGCACAAAGAGGTGAGGCTGGATGCGGGCGATAAAGGCGGCTCTGCTTTTGGCGCCTATATCCTCGGGCTGGCCTTTGCCTTTGGCTGGACGCCGTGCATTGGGCCAATTCTGGGGGCAATCCTGTCGGTGGCGGCGCAAGAAAATTCGATTGCGCGCGGCACGTTACTGATGGCGTTTTATGCCATTGGGCTGGGCGTGCCATTTGTATTGGCCGCGATTTTCATCAACCGTGCCATTGGGGTAATGAACCGTTTCAAGCGCCATATGGCGATGATCGAGAAGGTCATGGGCGGCTTGCTGGTGGTGGTCGGGATCATGCTGGTGACGGATGCGTTTTCGACGTTTTCCTATTGGTTGCTAGAGACGTTTCCCGCCTTGGCAACAATCGGTTAACAGGCCTTACTTTTGCTGATTTCGCCGCCTATATTGGCGGTGAGCAGCAGATAAGGCCGTAAAACCCCTATGTCAAACAAGACATCCAAAGGCGTCAAGCGACGTCATATGTTTTATATTCCGGGCTATGATCCGATGCTGCCGCGCCGTTACCGCGAGCTGTACCGCTCCGAGGGCGCGTTGCAGGCAGGGATTTCCGGTTACGGATTGAAACTGGGGCCAAAACAGATCGAGACTGCGAATTACGGCTGGGCGGTTGATTGTGATATTGACGGGCTGCAAACCCACACAGACGCCGAGTTTTTGCTGTGGTCGGACATTGTGCAGACCTCGATGGATAAGAATATTTTGGGCACTTACGTGTTGTTGGCGCGTACCGCTTGGCAATACATCGGCAGTGGTGCGTTGTTTCGGCTGATGCGTTTGCGCGTCGGGCCGATTTTGGCGGCGCTTTATCCGGTGATGATGTTGCTGCTGCAACTGGTTATGGCGGCAGCGTTTGGCGGTGCTGTGTTCTGGGCTTTGGATATTTGGCTGCATTGGTCCCTAGGGCTGGTCGCTGGCCTTGGATTGTTTTGCCTGATTCTGGTCTGGTTCAAAAGCAAAGATTCCCAGCTGTTTGCCTATTACTTAATGCATGATTACGGGTTTTCCGCCCAGTTCAAAGGCAAGAACCCGCCAGAGCTGGAGGCGCGCATGGCGGTGTTTGTGGAGCGCATTGCCGAAGTTCTGGCCTCTGATGTGGATGAGGTTTTGATCGTCGGTCATTCCTCTGGCGCGCATTTGGCGGTGTCTATCCTGTCGGATGTGATCCGGCGCGGTGCGGTTCGTGCGGGTGGTCCGAGCCTTGGGTTCCTGAGTTTGGGCCAAGTAATCCCGATGGTTAGCTTTCTGCGGGATGCCAGCCGGTTACGCCGCGATTTACAGTATCTGAGTACGCAAGATTGCCTGACGTGGGTGGATGTTTCTGCCCCCAGCGATGGCGCGAATTTTGCCCTGTGTGATGCGGTGTCTGTCAGTGGAGTCGCACCGGAAATGGGGAAATTGCACCCGCTGGTATTATCGGCGGCGTTCAGTCAAACCCTGTCGCCAGAAGCTTACAACAAAATCAAAAAGAAGTTTTTTCGCCTGCATTTTCAATACCTTTGCGCCTTTGACCGGCCCGGAGAATATGATTATTTTCAGGTGACGGGCGGGCCAAAGACCTTGCAGGAACGCTTTGGTTTGCGCAGCCCCAGCCCGTCGCGGATAGAGATGCCGGTGAATAGGTTTACGTCGATGGATCCTGAACCGTAAGCTGATCGCGATACCAGCGGAAAACATAGAGTCGGATTGCCGAGGCGAGGCCGGTATCCAACCCACGCTCCGCATCAATTTGGGCCGCCAGTTCATTAAGCGCCATATTTTTAGCCTTGGCGACATCGCGAAAAGCCTGCCAAAAATCACCCTCTAGCGACACAGATGTCCGGTGGCCTTTAAGGGTTAGCGAATGTTTTGCGGGGCGTTCAAACATGGGAGCGTTTCGACTTTTTTGTTCCATCAGACAGCGTAAATCCTATTTGAGCATTGTTGAAAAGCCAAGAAAAGGCGTTTCAACAAAAAGCCGAAACACTTTTAGGCGGCTTGCACCAAATGCACCTCGTCAAAGCCTAGCGCCAGGCGGGCCGGTTTGGAGTAACACAAGGGATGTTCGCGCAGATCAGGCAGGATTTCAAACACCTGCTCGCGGGCCTCTTCTTCCAGTGCCATCAAGGTGCTGGGGCAGGCAAAAAAGCTCTCGGTTGGCAGGTTTTCGGCAAATATCACCTGATGTTCTTCAAACAACAGATGCACATAACAGGTGTCGCGGGGACTGTTGTCGGTGGTAATCGTGGTGCCGTTTATCAAGCCTGCGGCGGGGGCCAAAACCTCGGACTCGCCAAAAATATCGGCGGATTTGGCGCTGCTGAGCAGGAAACGATGCGCCGGTGAAACCCACATGTCCGCCATCGGCAGGCCGGGACCAAAGGCGTCTTTGCTGATCTTGACCGGGCGCAGATGCGGGGCAACGTGCAGGCGGGTGTTACTGATTTTTCGATTGCCCATCCAGGCCAGCGGTTGCAAGCCGTTGTCGGCGGTGTGGATCAAATCACCGGGGCGCAAATCCTCTATCGGCAGCTCGCCAAAGGCGGTTAGGATTCGGGTTCCGGGGGTGAAACAGACCATCGAATTGGCCGCCGCATCGGTGTTTTTACGCAGCTTTTGGATGTTGAAAATTGCTTCGCCACGGTTCAACGTGCCAGTGCGCAGCACGATCCGCCCACTGTGTGGATTGCCTTCAACCGCTTTCATCGGGGTGAATTGCACGATCCTTTGGCGCCGCGTGTTGGGCAGAACCGTGCCTTCAAAAATCGTGGCTTGGCCATTTGTTCCGGCCAGTTGATAAATATTATCGTTGATCTTGCAGCGCAGGGCCGCGTTGCCCGTCTGATTTAGGAAAGTATCCTCGGGGATCATCAATTGTGCGTTGCCCACACGGGTAACGGTAATCTGGTCGTTCCGTTCCGGATCGCCAAACACTTCATAGAATGCGAGTTTCACCTTGCGTCCTCTTACTGCCAAGGGACGCCCCATATGCGCCTCGTCGCGCGGATTGTCCTGCCTCTTGTGGGATCAATCTTATGTCGATCTCTACAAATGCCATGGTGAATCATATGGGAATCGCGTTCAAGCCTAGGGGGTAACTTGGCTTGGATCGCGCGAGATGTGTTCTAAGTTAGTCACAATTTCAGGGGCGAAATCTGCGCCCTTCGCGAACCCGCAAGGAAAGGCGGGCGGCAGGCCCATAGATGTCGGGGGTCTTTTCCAGTTCCGGAAATATCTCAAACAGCTCTTCGCGCGCCGCGCCCTCGACACCTTTCATCGCGCCAATACCGGGGTGAAAACTCTCGGTTGGGGCGCCGTTGGCGAAAATAATTTCGTGTTTATCGAACAGGATGTGAATATAACTGGTGTCGCGAATGCCATAGTCGACCGTGATCGACAGATCATTCAGCAGGGCCTTGGCGGGGATCAATACCTCCGCCTCGCCGTGATCCAACAGGTTACGTTCGGAGCTGACCAGCATCCGATGTTGCGGCGACACCCACATATCGCGGGACGGAAAATCATCACCAAAAGCGCCTTTGCGGATGCGGATCGGGCGTAATTCGGGAAAAGCCATCAGGCGGGCGCCGGTCATGCGCTTGGCTCCAATCCAGCGGATGGCTTGCAAACCGTTATCAGCCGTAATCACAAGATCGCCAACCCGCAAATCCTCTACGGCGACTTGACCACGCGGGGTTGTGATCTGGGTGCCGGGGGTAAAGCAGATAACAATGCTGGGGATCGTGTTATAGGCAACATTTGAATTACCATCAATCAGATTAATGTTGTTGATCCACTGCCCGCTGGTTACAGACCCCGACAGGATTACGATGCGGTTAACAGCGTCGTCCACACCATCGTTGGCGGAGGTAAGATAGGCGAATGTTACGGTCCCGCCGCCCCAAACATCGGCGCTGTAAATTTCGACGTTGGTACCCGTTGCCGCGTAATCGGGATAGGCCGAGGAATAGAAATCAACGCCGTCGATGCTGAACTGCACGCCGCCATCTTCGCCATCTGGCTGCAAAAAGGCATCATCATCGGAGACAGTGGCGGTACCACTGCTGCCAATGCGAATCCAATTCGCGGAAAGAGGGTCACGATTGACCTCAAAAAAGGTAAATTCCATTACCTGCCCGATATTTAAGGACAGATAATACCCCAATTTTTATTGGGTTTCATTCACTGCCCGCCTCTTGTTGCCATTACCCCTCTTTGTGGGTTTGGCGCTGCTGCATACAGTATAGGGTAAATTAATAGAGTTTCAATAGGTATTAACTTTACGTTAACTTGTTAATAAGGGCCGTTGGCTCGGGAGGTCAAAGGGCAAGTAAACTGGATTCGTTGACTTTTATTACGTGTCGTGCGCTAGGGCCAAAGCTCGCTGGATCAATTTTTAGTTCGGGAAATATCTCGAACAGTTCGGCACGTGATGCTTCCTCAATTGCCTCCATTCCCATCGCACCGGGGTGAAAGCTCTCGGTTAGAATGCCGTTAGCTGTAATTATCTCGTGTTTGTCAAACAGGATATGAATGTACTTCGTCTGTGTTGTTTCGAAATCTACAGTCACGCTATGGTCATTCACTAACCCTTTGGCTGGCACCAATACTTCTGCCTCTCCAAATTGCAAAATTGCGTCGCCGCCTGACAATAACATCCGGTGCTGAGGGGAAACCCTCAGGTCATGACAGGGCAGGCCCGGACCAAAGGCATTTTTGCGGATGTGAATGGGACGAAGATGTGGATTGGCGTATAACCGTGCCCCTGTGATGGTTTTGTGACCTACCCACCGGATGGCCTGTAGGCCGTGGTCTCGCGTGATGACCAAATCGCCGATACCCAATTCTTCGACCAAGCGATCCCCAAGGGGCGTTGCAATCAAAGAACCAGGGGTGAAACAAATCACATCTGTATAATCCCAGCCCGTTGTGTGGCTTTGATAGGATCCGAGTGTCGCGCCAACAGTAAATTCCGACCCCGGTCCAGGTAAGAAATACCAAGTCCCCCCGGTGTTAAAGAAATAGAATGTTTCCTCTTGCGGTTCGCCACCGGTATCGGTGAATGATACATCTATCGCATAAGGCGCTGACACAGTGGACCCAAAGGCCCCGCCATCTATACTGATGGTTTCGTCTCCGTCTCCGCCACCTTGGTAGCTGTTGTCATTATCGTCAAAAGTGGCCGTGTGGGAAACATTGTACTGGGCGTTATAATGTGTGCCTGACCATTGAAATGCCGTGGCTGTATATTGTGCCATGAGTCACCTCAGTCCTTCATTCCGCTGGGATGAAGATGCCGATGTTTGCCTTCTGCGTTCAGGGCCGACATCAACGTACGAAGGCCTTGCCGGCCCAGCTTGAATTTGATGGCTCCGTCGCCAAGCGAACTCTCAACAAATCTTTTCTCTTCCGGATACAATCGGGCGCGATGAACGGCTGAAAATTTTCGTGAAAATGACTCATTGGTCTCTTTGCTACTCATATTACCCCCTAAAATTCCAGCCTCATTTGGAGGTTGAAAGAAAAATTACTCGTTAATTACTTGACGTATAATGTGGCGGAATTATGTCAAATTACCTAAAGTTGTGCCTAAAACGTCAACAGTGTGTTATTTTTTGGAGGTTTTGTTTCCAATAATTGCGCTTATTTCGGCCCAATCATGTCTTTGGGCTGCACCACACGGTCAAAGGTCTCTGCATCCACAAATCCCAGCCCAATTGCCTCTTCTTTCAGCGTTGTGCCGTTTTTATGGGCAGTTTTGGCGACCTTGGTGGCGTTGTCATAACCGATTTCGGGGGCCAATGCGGTGACCAACATCAGGCTTTCCCACATCAGTTTGGAAATCCGTTCCTCGTCTGCCTCAATCCCCGCCACACAGTTATCGGTGAAGGTGCCGCAGGCGTCGCCCAAAAGTTGCATGGATTGCAACACGTTATAGGTCATCATTGGTTTATAAACATTCAATTCAAAATGCCCCTGCGATCCGGCAAAACCCACCGCTGCATCATTGCCCATCACCTGAATGCAGACTTGGGTCAGCGCCTCCACTTGCGTCGGGTTCACCTTGCCCGGCATGATCGAGCTGCCCGGCTCGTTCTCCGGCAAGATCAATTCACCAAGGCCACAGCGCGGGCCAGACCCCAGCATACGAATATCGCTGGCGATTTTATACAGGCTGCCGGCCACGGTTTTCAGCGCGCCGGAGATTTCGACCATGGCGTCATGGGCGGCCAAGGCCTCGAATTTATTGGGTGCCGTGACAAATGGCAGATCGCAAATTGCTGCCATGTTGGCTGCAACCTTTTCGCCCCAACCCTGCGAGGTGTTCAACCCTGTGCCAACAGCCGTACCCCCTTGGGCCAATGCGTAGATATTGGGCAGGGCCATTTCAACGCGGCGAATGCCTTGGGCCACCTGATAAGCGTAACCACCAAATTCCTGACCCAGTGTCAGGGGGGTGGCGTCTTGGGTATGGGTGCGGCCAATCTTGATGATGTCTTTAAAGGCCTCGGATTTACGCGCCAATTCAGCCTGCAATTTCACCAGTCCGCGCAACAACACATCACGCGCCATCATCGCGGTGGCAATGTGCATCGCCGTTGGAAAAGTGTCGTTGGACGACTGCCCCATGTTGCAATGGTCATTGGGGTGCACGGGGGATTTGCTGCCCATCACCCCGCCCAGCATTTCAATGGCGCGGTTGGAAATCACCTCATTGGCGTTCATGTTGGATTGGGTACCGGAACCCGTCTGCCAAACCACCAGCGGAAAGTGATCGTCCAGCGTGCCGTCAATCACTTCCTCTGCCGCAGCAATCAATGCCTTGCCAATGTTGGCAGGCAGTTTGCCACTTTCTACATTCGCCTCGGCGCAGGCCTTTTTGATCACCCCCAGCGCGCGGACCACCGCGACGGGCTGTTTTTCCCAGCCAATCGGAAAATTCATCAAGCTGCGCTGGGTCTGCGCGCCCCAGTATTTATTGGCAGGCACATCGAGGGGGCCAAAGCTGTCGGTTTCTACGCGAATATCGGTCATGGGGTGCTCCTGAATACGGTTGTATGCGGGTATAAGCTGCGGCTTGGGGGAGGGCAACAGTTTGCGGCGTTTCTATCGCTCTTGCCGAACCACTTCAGCCACCCCTACAAACCGCGCCATCCTGTCCAGCTCCGCCTCTAACTTGGTTGCTCGCGCCGCAGTCCATTTCACCCGCGGTTCCAGCCACAAGTTCAGCACATTCAGCACGCTTTTGGCCCGATCCGCCTTAACCTCAAGGCGCCCAACAAACCGATCCCCTTCGAGCAAAGGATAAACGTAATAACCATATTTCCGCTTGGCGGCGGGGACAAAAATCTCGATCTTATAGTCAAAGCCAAACAGGCGGTTCAAACGGATGCGGTCGCGCACGGCGGGGTCAAACGGGCTGAGGATGCGCAGACGCGAAGTTGGCTTTTGGTTGAGGCGGGTTTCAATGTCGGGGCAGGCAAAGGCCTCCGTCCAACTGCCGTCATCCGCCTGCACCTGCACAGGGTGCAGGTCAGCACTCGCCGCCCAATCGCGCACTTCTTTGGCGCTCATGGCCTCCCAAAATTTCTGGATTTCGCCCAGCGTCGCAATGCCAAGACGGTGCAAGGCACCACGACACAGCCAATCGATTTGCGCGGTGTCGCTGATCTCCGCCGCTAACACCTCCGCCGGAATAACATTCTCAGCCAAATCATAAAACTTGCCAAAATTCACCCGATGCGCCGTCGCCAACTCCCCCACATACCACATGTAATCCAGCGCAATCTTATGGGGTGGGCGCGCCCAAAGGTGCGAGCGGTCAATGATCTTGGAATCAAACGCCTTGGTCGACAAAGGCCCCTCATCCGCAATGCGTTGTTTGATCGCGGTCATGCCCTCTGTCTGCGATCTGTTCTTCAAATAACTGAACTGCCCAGTGGCCTGCGCCGCCCGCCCAAATTGCCGCCGCCAATAGGGGTAGAATGCCATCGGCAATACCGAGGCGTCATGGGTGTAATGCTCAAACACGCCGCGATTGACCAGCAGCTTATCCAACATCGGCTCGCGGTAATTCTGGTTGCGGCTCCACAGAATGTGGTGGTGCGCACGGGCGACAATCTGGATGGTGTCGAGCTGCACAAACCCGAGGTCTTGGATGACCTGTTGCAGGTCCAGCTTGCCCGTGGGGGCTGATGCCAGCCCGCAAGATGTCAGCCACAGTTGGCGCGCCTCTCGATTGGAAAATTTGAGTGGTTTCAAAATGGTTACTCCCTCTCTCGACATCTACTGGAAAGGATGGAACGAATAAAGAACAAAAAGATTGTATTGGCCTGCCTCGATGATTGAATTTTGCGAGTCTGGTGTTAAAGTGAGGCAACTTTTGATTGTAGTATGGGAATTGAAATGAAGCTGACAATTGATGAGCCGGAAATTAACATCGGTGTCGATGGATTTGAAAAATGTTTATTGGGCCGTTCCGAATTTGGAAAACAGTTTACCGAACTGGTTGATAAGATCGATGGGCCACTGGTTGTCGCATTAGATGGGGGCTGGGGCAGTGGCAAATCGGTTTTCCTGAAAATGTGGACCGGGGCACATAAGAAAGACTTTGATGGTAAAGCTAAGATAATTTACTTCGACGCCTTTGAGCATGATTTTCTGGATGACCCGCTGATAAGTTTGGTTTCCAGCCTGTCTGATCATTTCCCGCAAAAATCCAAGGGCCAGAAAGTAGTATTTGGGTTAAAGAAGGCAGCAGCTCCGCTGGCTAAAGTTGCCCTTCGCGTAGGGCTGGCTGTTGGCACGGCAGGCGCTACCGAAGTCCTTGGAGTCGTTGGCGACGAAGCGATCAAGACAGGAGCCAATCTAGCGGATACCGAAATTGCCAATTTTTGGGCCAAGGCAGATGGCCAGATTATGGCCATGAAAGGTTTCAAGAAAGCTTTGGAGGAACTGACCGCAGGGCAAAATGGCGAAAGCCAAAAGATCGTCATTATCGTGGATGAGCTGGATCGTTGCCGCCCCGATTATGCTTTGGCATTTTTGGAGGTTATTAAGCATTTCTTTGCCGTGCCCAATGTGCATTTTGTTTTGGGAGTGAATTTGTGGTCGCTCGAAAATTCTGTAAGGGCGCGGTATGGGCAGGGTATTGAAGCTGCCGACTATTTGAAGAAATTCATTCACTTGCAAGTGAGACTGCCAAGTCGGAATATTTCGGGATTGGGAGGGTCATACACATTGCTTTATTTTGACCGTATTTTTAAACAGATCGATACCACTATCGACATTATCGTTGCATTGGAAAATTGCCTGACGGCTTTAGAAGGAACAGTAGAAATTAGTTTGCGTGACATTGAACGAATTTACACCAAGGTTGTTCTGTTGCCGGAGAAATTTCAAAGGTATCAATTTGGTTTTCAATATTCAATTTGCACTGCGTTATTGATGAGTGTTTTAGCACCAGACATTTACAATCTAATCGGAAATAGAAAGTTAACTATTCACGATGTAGGCAAGTTTTTCGATTTTAATAAGGGAGGGAGATTTGCGAAGCCCGACTTTTCACCCGAAAATTCAGGGGACGATGATCGTTTTAGGTGTTTGACTTACAGCCTTTGGCACAGAATTTTAGCGTTACCGATGGATGAAGACGTTCAAGGATTAACAGAACAAGCATTTGGCCGTTTTACTCGCCTAAGCTTGGATTCCTTTATTCAAACGTTAGGTGAAATCTTAGAAATCTGGGAAATGAATGATAAACCAAAAGTTGTTTGAAAATAGTAATATTCAAATTGATTTTGGCTGTGCTTTCGCTAACTTGATAACGATCTTTCTAATGTGAGGCTTTGTTATGGACGACTATTATGATCTTGGCGACTATTCCCGCGCGGGTGTAAGTGCCAATCCTGAGGCCCAAATCTGGTTTGATCGCGGGTTGAACTGGACCTATGGCTATAATCACAACGAGGCGATCAGCTGTTTTGAAAACGCGGTCAAGGCTGATCCGGAGTGCGCACTCGCCCATTGGGGGATCGCCTATGCCAAGGGGCCGAATTACAATCTGCAATGGCTGCATTTGACGGACGCTGACAAGGTTGAGGTTCTGGAAGTCGTCGATGCAGCACTTACAGAGGCCGAGAAAACCGCCACAGGCCTCGTCGCTGAAATGGTTGCCGCGATGCGCAAGCGGTTTAATCTGAGCGCGGATGTCGAGGATTTTGGCCCGTTCAACGATGTCTACGCCGTTGAGATGCGCAAGATTTGTGCGCGCTATCCGGATGATAAAGACATCCGCACCCTGACGGTCGAGGCCCTGATGTGCCGTACACCATGGCAATTGTGGGATTTGCAAAACGCGGTGCCTTGCGAAGGCGCTGACACGTTGGAGGCGCAAGGCCTGTTGGAAGATGCCTTTGCCAACTTGCCAGATGCTTGGACCCACCCCGGCCTGCTGCACCTTTATATTCACATTATGGAAATGTCGCCAACGCCGGAAAAAGCCCTGCGCATGGGCGACGCGCTGACATCGGTGGTGCGCGATCAGGGGCATTTGCAGCATATGGCGACGCATATTGATGTGCTTTGCGGGCACTATGAAAACGTGGTGCGCCGCAATGCGCGGGCTTACGTTGCGGATAAAAAATTCATTGCCCGAGAGGGCTGCAAGAATTTTTACACCACTTATATTTGCCATGATCTGCATTTCCAACTGTATGGCGCGATGTTTTTGGGGCAGATGGGGCCAGCACTTGCTGCGGCCACCGAGTTGGAAAATATCCTGACGCCGGATGTGGTGGCCCCCAGTGCCGACTGGCTGGAATCCTATTACGGTATGCGCCAACATGTGCTGATCCGTTTTGGCCAGTGGGAGACCTTGAAACAGTGCAAGCTGCCCGAAGATCAAGAACTCTATTGCTTCACCACAGCATTGGTACATTACGCGCGCACGGTTGCCTATGCGGCGACGGGTGAAGTGGAGAAAGCCCACTCGGAGCGCGAGTTGTTCCGTGCAGCCCAAGCCCGCGTACCGGAAACTCGTTTGCTGTTTAACAACACCTGCGAGGATATTCTAAAGGTGGCGGAGCAGATGCTGGAGGGGGAGTATTTTTACCGTCTTGGGGAGTTCGATCAAGCCTTTGCCCACCTGCGTAAATCCGTCGCCATGGATGACGCGCTGCCCTACGAGGAACCGTGGGGCTGGATGCAACCCACCCGCCACGCGCTCGGGGCGTTGTTGTTGGAACAGGATCGAGTCGCGGAGGCAGAGGCGGTGTACCGCGCTGATCTGGGCTTTGATAAATCCCTCAGCCGCCCCGCGCATCACCCGGAAAATGTCTGGTCGCTGCATGGGTTATATGAGTGCCTGACCAAGCTGGGCAAGGCAGAGGAGGCGGCACTGATAAAGCCCCGCCTTGATCTGGCAAACGCCCGCGCTGACGCGCCAATCAAGGCGTCTTGTGCGTGTCGGTTGGCGGCGATGGAGGGGTGAAATAGGCGGGTCGCCACGACAGCTCGCCAAATATCATCCGCATCTTGTCGCGCCAGCCTTGGCATTTCTGCACGTCTTTCCAAAGGAGCGCAAATTCCGACAGGTTGATCGTTACGGGGTTGTCGCTGTGGATGTTGCGGGTCAGCCCGTAAATCACTGTCTCGTCTTCCGGCTCAAATGTGCCAAACAACTTATCCCAGACCATCAACACGCCGCCATAGTTTTTGTCGAGGTACTGCTGGTTTGACCCATGGTGAACACGGTGCACCGAGGGGGTGTTGAACCAGCGGTCCAGCCAACCGAGCCGGTGAATCCGCTCCGTGTGAATCCAATGCTGATATTGCGCCACCAGCGTCAGGGCAATGATTGCCTGAAACGGGTTGAAACCGATCAAAATCATCGGCACCAAAAAAATCCATTCAAACAGGCCCTCAATCAGGCAGAGGCGAAAACCGACGGTTAGATTATAGTCCTCGGATGAATGATGAACGCTGTGGCTGGCCCATAAAATACGGTGCTCGTGCTCCATACGGTGCATCCAGTAATAGCTGAAGTCCGCGATGAAAAACGCAACAACCCATGTCCAGAGGGTCATCGGGATTTCAACGGGGGACAGCCAATAGAAGGGCAGTAGACAGATAAATCCGATGGCCCCGAAGGCAGTTGTTTGCAGCACCTCATTGACCAGAAAAATTGCAAAATTAGCGGCGCTGTCTTTCCAGCGGCGGGTCTTTTTGGTGATGAGGTCGAGCAAGATTTCCATGCCGGTAATCGTCAGGTTTGCCAAAAAGATCAGACCAATGACAGAAATTATTTCGGATGTTTCAAACAGGCTTTCCAAAAACTCACTTGTCATCAGAGTTCCCGCTTTCCTTGGCGTTTTGCGGAATGAATTCCAGAAACCACAAGAACCATAGGGGGCCAGTCAAGTCTAGCCAATGACCGCCGTCAGTGAAGTACCCAAGGAATGCGTCAATTTTTAAAAAGCCAACAATGCCGAGGAAGCCCAGATACCAGTGTTTTTGCATTTTCATTATTGAGTCCTTGTGTTATCACGTAGAGAACGAACGTTCGTTCATTTATACTTATCAACCATTGGACTGGAGTCAAGGCGGTGGAAAAAATAACCAAAATCGGCGTTGAAAAACTAGCGTTGCGCCGCCTGAAGATAATAGACGCAGCTATGAGTTGTTTTATTGAACACGGATTTCATCAAACCGGCATGCGCGAAATAGCCAAGCAGGCGGGGGTTAGTCTCGGTAATTTATATAACCATTTCAAAGGTAAAGATGAAATATTGGTGGCAATCACAGCGATTGAAGCGGAGGAATTGACAGAATTTACCGAAATTCTTGCGAGGCTTGTTGCGCCGCGGCGCGCCTTCAAGAAATTTGTAACTGCCTATTTAGCCTATGCTCTAAAACCGGAAAACGCACTGATCTCGTTGGAAATACTGACGGTTGCCATGCGTAATCCTGCGGTTTCTGAAGGGTTCTCTGAAAATCGCGCGGCTTTGATTGCTGCCCTTCGTGATGTTTTGGCGAAAATTGATGGCGCCAAATTGGACGATCTGACCAGTACGTCACTGGAGGCCGCAAAACTGGTTCTCGATTTGATCGAAGGTTTTGCGATGCGCTGTGTGTTGGAGGATGAAAAACCTACGTCAAAAGCACAGCAGGTTTTGTGGCGGATGCTGGAGGCAGCAACAGGCTTACCCCAAAATGCTACTTCCTAAACTGATCCAATGACACCACCTCGGCGTCGCCTTTGGGGGGCTCATCCTCGTCATCTCCATCCAACACCACCATTGGGCTTTCCGGGACTTCCTCGACCTCGTTTTCGTCTTGATCCTCAAAGCGCAGGCCAAATTCCACCGAGGGGTCGACGAAGGTTTTGATCGCGTCAAACGGGATTACCAGCGGTTCGGGATTATTGCCGAAATTCAGGGTGATGTTGAAGTGATCGTCGAAAACCTCGAGGTTTTCAAACCAGTGTTGGATTACCAGCGTCATTTCCTCGGGGTAACGATCCCGCAGCCAATCGGCGATGGCGACGTCGTGGTGGCGCGTGTCAAAGGTGATGAAAAAATGATGTTCGCCGGGCAGGCCATTTTTGCCAATATCTGTCAACAATTCACGCATTAACCCGCGCATGGCGCGGTGCATCAAAGCGCCGTAGTTGATGGTTTCCGACATAATTCCTGCCCCAATCGAGATGGATGATTTATGAACGCCTCACCGCCCAGTTGCGGGTAGCATAGCCATTTTGGACCCGATGAATAGCCCTAGAACGTGACGTTGCGACATTTTGTTAAGGAAACGCGCAGGGCCTGTTGCGGATCGATTGGAAAGGGCCATTATGGCGTAAATAACCTGATACTGGAGAATATTATGACCCAAGACATCGTAATTTTAGACGGCGCACGCACGGCGATTGGCACCTTTGGCGGCGCGCTTGCCGGGCAGACGCCTATTTCGCTGGCGACAAAGGTAACGGCAGAGGCGATGGCGCGTTCTGGCGTGGCACCGGAACAGGTGGGCCATGTGGTTTTCGGCCATGTGATCAACACCGAACCGCGCGATATGTATCTAAGCCGTGTAGCGGCCATTGATGCCGGAATTCCCGATACGTCGGTGGCGATGAACGTCAACCGTCTGTGTGGTTCCGGCGCGCAAGCGATTGTCTCGGCGGCCCAAAGCCTGATGCTGGGGGACGCGGATTTTGCGGTGGCCGGCGGGGCCGAAGTCATGTCACGCGCGCCTTATATTATGCAGGCGGCGCGGTTTGGCCAGAAGATGGGCGATACCCCGATGCTGGATATGATGCTGGGCGCGCTGTCTGACCCGTTTGGGGCGGGGCATATGGGGATCACGGCGGAAAATGTGGCGGCAGAACACGGGATTGATCGCGCCGAGCAGGATGCCTTTGCTGTCGAGAGCCAACGGCGCGCCGCACTGGCGATTTCCGAGGGGCGGTTTCAGAGCCAGATCTTGCCGATTGAGGTGAAGGTACGTCGCGATACAGTCAGCTTTGACACGGACGAGCATGGCAAGGGGGATACCACCGTGGAAACCCTCGCCGGATTGCGCGCGGCGTTCAAAAAGGACGGCAGTGTGACGGCGGGCAATGCGTCGGGCATTAATGACGGCGCCGCGGCGATGGTGTTGGCCACGGCAGAGGCCGCAGCAAAGGCCGGTTTGAAACCACGGGCGCGGTTGTTGGGCTATGCCCACGCGGGTGTGCGCCCAGATGTGATGGGCATTGGTCCGGTGCCGGCGGTTCAGGCTTTGCTGGCGAAAACCGGCCTGTCTGTGGCAGATTTTGATGTGATTGAATCAAACGAGGCTTTCGCAGCGCAGGCTTGTGCGGTGAACAAAGGGCTGGGGTTTGATACGGCCAAGGTAAACCCCAACGGCGGCGCGATTGCACTGGGGCATCCGGTGGGGGCGACGGGGGCAATTATCACCATCAAGGCGCTGGCTGAATTGGAACGCACCGGCGGGCGCTACGGCCTGATTACCATGTGTATTGGTGGCGGGCAGGGGATTGCGCTGGCGATTGAGCGGCTCTAGCACTCTGGACTCGGCTTTGCCCTGCAGCAGCCTATGGCTGGCAGGGGAAAGTTGAGTATGTAATAAGGAAGGCGGGCCCGCCAGTGCGGTTTTGTGCCGTTCAGGGTTGAAAGCCCTGATACCTGTGAATTCTGCGGTTTTCGGCGATTCCGGATCGGGGCTTTAGGCCGATTGGTTCCGAAATCTTGAGACCACGTTTTTGACGTCGAGGCAGGTTATAAGCCAAATAGAGTAACAAGCTGTTATAGCACCGTGCGGTGCTTACACTGGCAGGTTCACAATCACCTGTCCGGTGCCGGAACTGCCAAAATACGGCGTCACAATTTCGCCTTTGCCCCTGTAGCTGTCCCAACCGAGTGCGCCGAGCAGCATGGCGGTATCGGTCATGCCGCATTCGCCGTCACATTTGGCGGCATAGTCTGGCAACATTTCGGTGAACTCGGCCCATTTGCCCGTTTGCCACAGCTCCAATACCCGCAGGTCCATCTGGCGGTTGAACTCTCCGTTTACCATGTTGACGCCTGCAACCGACAGGTTGTTAGGCCAGAATGTGTGGCTGAGGGAGCCGGACGCCAGCAGGGACACACGGCGACCCGAGCGTTCAATACCTTTGGCGACGCCCTCGCCGAACTGGCGGCATTCATCGATGCTGGAGAATTGATTGGTGGCGATGGGGATCAGGCGGATGGGGGCGCCCTCATTAATGAAATACATCGGCAAAAGGGTGCCGTATTCAACGCCCATATCGGGATGGTTATGGCCAAGAGCGCGGTGGCCTTTGTTGCGGACCTCCTCGACGATCAGCGCTGACAATTCCGCGTCGCCTTCATAGTCATAGGCCATATCCGACAGCATATGGGGCAATTCGTGGCTGATGAAATTGCCTTTGTGGCGGGGCTTTGAATTGAGGTGAAAGCCTTGGTTGACGATCCAATGGGTGTCAAAAACCACGAAAGTATCGACCTTGGCGGCAAGGGCAGCGGCGCGGATTTTGGCGTAGCCGTCGATTGCAGGCTGGCGCATGCCTTTGTATTTCTCGATGGTGTGCGACATCCAGATGGTCGGCACGTGGGTTATTTTGGCGGCTTGAACGATTTGTCCCATATTATTCTGCTCCCAATCTGGGGATTTTATGGTCCCCCAAGGCGAAACCTATGTGTTTGGTTTCCATATAAAAATCAAACGACCAGTCGCCGCCGTCGCGCCCGATACCGCTGGCTTTGACGCCGCCAAAGGGTGTCGGTAGGTGGCGCACATTTTCCGAATTCACCCAGATCATTCCGGCCTCGAGCTGGTCCGAGAACCGCAAGGCGCGGGTTAGATCGTTGGTCCAGATATAACCCGTTAGGCCGTACTGCGTGCCATTGGCGATTTCGAGTGCTTCGGCCTCGTCTTTGAAACGGATGGCGGTGAGTACGGGGCCGAATATTTCCTCCTGCGCGATGCGCATGTCAGGCGTGGCGTCGGTGAACAGGGTTGGGGCGACAAAGCAGCCCTGCGCGCCAATCCGCTTGCCGCCTGCTTTGATTGTTGCCCCGTCTTGGCGGGCAATATCAAAATAGCTGCACACTTTGTCGAAATGCACTTTGTGGATCAGCGGCCCGACCTCGGTTTGCGGATCAAGCGGGTTGCCGACGCGGATATTATTCACCCGTTTGGTTAGCTTTTCGATGAATTCATCGGCGACGCTGTCTTGGATGAGTAGCCGCGAGGATGACGTGCAGCGCTCGCCGTTCAGCGAATAAATCATGAAGATTGCCGCATCCAAGGCGCGCTCGATATCGGCGTCTTCAAACACAATTACCGGATTCTTGCCGCCCAGTTCAAAGTGGAAGCGTTTCAGGGTGTCCGCGCCTTGTTTCATAATCATCGAGCCGGTTTTACTCTCGCCGACAAAGGCGATGGCTTTGATGTCGGGGTGTTCGGTCAGGGCCGCGCCTGCGTCCTCGCCCATGCCGTTCACCAGGTTCCAGACGCCAGGTGGCAGGCCCGCCTCATGGGCGATTTCGGCCAATATGCGCGCGGTGAGCGGCGAAAATTCTGCGGGTTTATGCACGATGGTGCAACCTGCGGCCAAGGCGGGGGCAATTTTCCAGGTGGACAGCATAAAAGGGGTATTCCACGGCGTGATGATGCCCACGGGGCCGATGGGTTTGCGGGTGGTGACGTTCATCAAGGTGGGGGATGGCAGGTTTTGCCCATCCCGCGCGCTGGCAATCCTATCGGCGAAAAAACGGAAATTAGCAGCGCCGCGCAGGGCGGCCTTGGCCATAAAGCGGTAAGCCTGTCCGGTGTCCCAACATTCACACAGGGCGATTTCCTCGGAGCGGGATTCGATCAGCTCGGCGATGCGGATCAGGATTTTCTTGCGCTTGGCAGCGGGCATATCGCGCCATGCGGGGAAGGCGGCCTTAGCTGCGCGCGCGGCGTGATCGATGTCTTGGCGCGTACCCTTGGCAACGGTGCAAATCAGGCTGTCGTCAGTGGGGGAATGGGTGTCAAAGCTGGCGTCGCTGGCAACATCCTGCCCGTCAATAAGATGCAAAATACCGGCGTCGCGAAACCGTGCGAGGTAGCCATCAAGTTTGGTGATATGGGTTTTAAGGTCGGTCATTTGGCCTCTGGTGTTAGGAAATTGCGGATGGTGCCGGTTTTGGGGCTGAGGTCGGGGTCGATGTCGCGCATTTCGAGCGACAGGGCGATGGGTTGGCGTGCCATGATAGGGGCGATGAATTTTTCGGCGGCTGCAAAGACGGCTTTGGTCGCGGATTTCTTGGCGGCGGCGGGGCGTCCGGCGCGCAGACGGATTGAGATGTCGATAAATCCGTGATGTGCCGCGCCATCAGCGATTGAAAAATGGGGGCAAGGTGTGGCGCGGACCCGCACGCCGGCCAACGGAAAGACGCCGGTTTCAATCGCGGCCAAACGGATAATGTTACACAGTGCCGAAAAATCGACGGCTGTTTCCAGATTGGCAGAATATTCGATGTGAAAGTGCGGCATGAATTCTCCTCTTCACAGAGAGTGTCGGGGAATTCAGTAAAAAAGTCAAGTGGTGAACATGTTAATTATCTGGTGAGCGTCAGCGTATTGCCCCGAATGCTCAATTCCTGAAAACGGCTGAGATAGGTCATGCCAAGCAAAGAGCCGTCCATCTCGCCGCCGTTAACCTCGGCGCCCACATCAAGGTCGTCAATATCGCCGAGCTGCACAAGGTTCAGCACGACAGAGGCGGTTTTCACGATGCCGTTTGCGGTATTCGCGCGGCCCAAAAAGGCCAGATTGTCAGGTTCCAAGCCAACCGCGCGCGCATCTTTCTGCGTCAGAACAATCTGCGAGGCCCCGGTATCGACGATAAATTCTATTGGTGTGCCGTTAACTTTTAGCGTTAGATAGAAATGACCGTCACGCTGACGGTTGAGCGTATAATCACCCGCATCTGTCTGGCTGGCCTGGCTTGGAAATAGCTGGCTTTGGAGCGTTTCGCTAAAGCCATAGGCGATGATAACCCCGATAAATATCAGCGCCCAAATGGCTGCTTGTTGTAACGTTTGGCTGAGTTTGCCGCGCCGACTGTATAGAAAACCGCTGCCAATAAAGAACAATAAAATTGCAAGATACGCCAGATAAGCGCGGTCATCGCCTGTCATGCCAATGCCCCAAGGCCACGCAAACCGTCCACGACAAATTGCACTGCCAAGGCCGCGAGCAACATCCCGAGTAGGCGGGTGATGACGTTGATACCTGTTTTACCGAGCAGCTTTTCCAAAACGCCACTCATCAAGAATAGCACAATTGCAACAATCAACACACAAATTACCGCCGCAACAGTGATCATAATTGCATTTATATGATGATCGTTCTGGCCAGCCAAAAGAATGGTCGCCGCAATGGAACCCGGCCCAGCAATCAACGGTGTGGCCAAAGGAAAGACCGAGGGGTCAACTTTCTCGGCTTCTTCTGTTTGTTTGTCCCGGCGCGCGGAGCGTTTTTCAAACAACATGTCCACAGCCGTGAGGAACAACAACAAGCCGCCTGCGATGCGGAAGGCCGGCATGCCGATGCCAACGGCGGTCAGCAGTTTTTCACCGACCAAGGCAAATAATGCGAGAAGGAAAAATGCAACCCCGGTTGAGCGCAGGGCAATGCCGCGCCGCTCGGCTTTGGAGGAGCCGGAAGTCAGGGCGATGAACATCGGCAGCAAGCCGATGGGATCGATGATCAGAAACAGGGTGACGAATGCGGTGATAAAAACGTCGGTCATGTTAACCCTCTGCCGTGTCCAGCTTGCCTTGCGCCTCCACCCAAATGGCTTCAGCCTTCGCCAACCCTTCTTGGATTTCCAACCGTTTCTTTTGCAACTGCTTTAGTTTGTACTCCATCGACGGTGTATACAAGTCCGCCTCGGTCAAACGCAGGTCGATTTTTTCCAGCATTGCTTCCAGTTTCCCGACGCGCTCTTCTGCCTTGGAAACATCCAGCTTAAGCGGGGCGGTTTGTTGGCGTTGGCCAGACTTCTTCTTTTTGCGCTTTTCTTTATTGGCCTCGGATGCCTTTGCCCCACCTGCGCCGCGTTCAGACAACAGCATTTTGGCATAGGCGTCGAGGTCGTCAAGATAAGGTGTGACGCCGCCGTCTTTGACCAGCCACAGGCGATCCGCCACGGCGTTAACCAAAAACGGGTCGTGGCTGACCAAAATAACCGCGCCTTCATAGGCGGTGAGGGCCTGCACCAGTGCATCGCGACTCTCGATATCGAGGTGGTTTGTCGGCTCGTCAAGAATGACCAGATGCGGGGCGTCAAGGGTGGCCAGCAGCATCGACAGGCGGGCCTTTTGACCGCCGGATAAACGCCCAACTAAGGTGTCCACTTGTTCAGCGCCCAAACCACCGCCCGCAAGGCGCGCGCGCAGTGTGCCGGGCAGGGAGCCGGGCATGGCGCGGTGCATGTGTTGCAGGGGTGTCTCATCCAGATGCAGCTCGTCCACTTGGTGCTGGGCGAAATAGCCGATGCGCAGCTTGGAAGAATGTACGAACTGGCCGTTTATTGGTTTAAGACGGCCCGCTAACAGTTTGGAAAGGGTAGATTTACCTTGGCCATTTGCCCCCAGCAGGGCGATGCGATCGTCTTGGTCAATCCGCAGGTCCAACCCCTTGAGCACGGGCGTTCCATCATAGCCGACGGACACGTCTTCCAATTTGATAATCGGTGGTGACAACTGGGTGGGCGACGGGAAATTAAACGCGGATACGCGGTTTTCAATTGCCGCAGAAATCGGCTCCATCCGTTCCAGCATTTTAAGGCGCGATTGCGCTTGTTTGGCCTTGCTGGCGGAGGCGCGGAACCGGTCCACATACGACATCATGTGATCGCGCGCGGTTTGTTGTTTTTTGGCCATCGAGGCTTGTTCCGCCAGTTTGGCGCGGCGTGTGGCATCGAACGTGTCGTAATTGCCCTGATACAGGGTTAATTTGCGTTCATGAAGATGAAGAATGGCGTTGACCGAACGATTCAACAGGGCGCGGTCGTGGGAAATCACCACCACAGTGTGGGGGTATTTGGCAAGGTAACCCTCGAGCCACAATGTGCCCTCAAGATCGAGATAGTTGGTCGGCTCATCCAGCAGCAGGATTTCAGGCTGGGAAAACAACACCCCCGCCAAAGCCACCCGCATGCGCCAGCCTCCGGAGAAATCGGCGCAGGGTTTTAGCTGGGCTTCACCGTCAAAACCAAGGCCGTGCAGGATGCCCGCGGCGCGGGCCTCGGCGGAATAGGCGTCGATGTCGCCAAGACGGGTATATATTTCGGCGATTTCATTGGGGTCTTCTTCGATTTCCGCCCGGGCTAGCAGCTCTGCGCGTTCGGTGTCGGCTGCCAGAACTGTGTCCAGCAAGCTGTCCTGACTGGCGGGGGCCTCCTGTGCGACGCCGCCAATGCGCGAGCGTCGGGGGATTTCCACATGGCCACCATCCAGGGTAAGTATCCCGTTAATGAGGTGGAATAGCGTGGTTTTACCCGTGCCGTTGCGGCCCACAAAACCGACCTTATGGCCTGTGGGAATGGTGGCGCTGGCCTCTTCAAACAAGGGGCGGCCTTCGATCGAGAACGATATATCTGATAAGCGTAACATGGGGGGGCAATGCCCTAGGCGGGGGGCGGAGTCAACACGGCGTATTTGGCTGTTTTCAAGCCGTGTTTTCCATGTTACCCAGCCGCCAGATCATCGCCGCCATATGCGGCCAACTTAAAGGACGCTATCATGGCTCTCGAACGTACATTTTCCATCGTGAAACCCGACGCAACTAAACGCAATCTGACAGGTGCCATCTGCGGCATGCTGGAGGCCGGTGGCCTGCGCATTGTGGCGCAAAAACGCATCCAGATGACACTGGCGCAAGCGCAGCAATTCTATTCGGTGCATTCCGAACGTCCGTTTTACGGCGAATTGTGCGAGTTTATGATTTCCGAGCCGATCGTAGTTCAGGTTCTGGAAGGCGAAAATGCCATCCTGCGCAACCGTGAAATCATGGGCGCAACCAATCCTGCCGATGCGGACGCGGGTACAATCCGTAAGGTTCACGCTTTGTCATTGGGTGAAAACTCGGTTCACGGCTCAGACGCTCCAGAAACCGCCGCTGAGGAAATCGCATTCTTCTTCTCCGGTTTGGAACTGGTGGGCTAAGCCTTTCGAATTCGTTTTAAATATCCCCCGCGCGGCGCGCAAATACTTTTATGCGCTCCGCGCGGGGGATATTTATTAGAACAAAGAAATGAAAAGGGGTCATTCTTTTGCGATGACACCCAGAATATTGAGGGCCGTTTCCAGTTGGGAGCGGCCTTTATCCATTGCTGACAGGCGCGATTTTAGGGCGTCAAATCGTTGTTTTAACATGTCTTTTTCTGGGCCACGGCAATCATTCCAGGGCCGGTCTTGCAGACCCATGACAAGGGCGTAATAGCCGATGAAATGGGATTTTCCGCCGGCTTTCAGGGCGCGAAAATAGGCCTCGTCAGGGCCGAGGTAGCGTATCACTTGGGCGGTTTTAATACCTGCGCGGCCGTAAAATATATCCGAGGCAGGGCCTAGATTTCGAATCGAGGAGGGGTAGTCGTTCATCTGTTCACAAAGGTTTTAAGCACCTTTGGATAAAGCAGGTGTTCCTGTTCCAGAACTTTGGCGGCCAGTGTTTCAGCAGTTTCACCCAGCGTGATTGGCACCTTGATCTGCGCGAGCAGCGGGCCGCCGTCTAATTCGGCTGTTACCTCATGTACGGATACGCCGCCCATCCTGTCACCTGCGTCAATGGCGCGCTGGTGGGTGTGCAGGCCTTTGTATTTTGGCAGCAAGGAGGGGTGGATATTGAGCATCTTGCCGCGCCATTTGTTGATGAACAGCGGCGTTAGGACGCGCATAAAACCGGCCAGACAGATGATGTCTATGTTGTGGGGAACTAAGGCTGCGAGCAGGGCGGCCTCGAAGGCGGGGCGGTCGCCCTTAAAGGGGCGATGATCCACCACTTCGGTGGCGATTCCCATGGCGGCGGCTTTTTGCAACCCACCGGCACCGGCGTTATTGGCCAGCACCAGAGCGGGAATCGCGCCAAATTCTGGCGCGCGCATTGCCGTGGCCAAGGCCACCATGTTCGAGCCGCCACCGGAAATGAATATGGCAACCCGTTTGGACATTATAGCGTGCCGGAATAGGTGACATCTGCGCCGTTGACCACTTGGCCGATACGGATCGGGGCGGCACCTTCATCAGCCAGGGCGGCCATAACCGTATCGGCGTCCTCGGCGCTTGTGATGGCGATCATGCCGATGCCGCAGTTGAAGGTTTTGAGCGCCTCGGCCTGATCCAGCCCTGCTTGGGTTATCAGCCAATCAAAGATTGGCAGGCGTTGCCAGCTGTCCAGATCTATTTCGGTGCCCAAACCCTCCGGCAAGGCGCGGGGCAGGTTTTCGGACAAGCCGCCGCCGGTGATATGGGCCAGTGCTTTGAGTTTGCCGGTTTCAAGCGCCGCCACACCCGGGCGGATATAAAGTTTTGTGGGTTCCAGCAGGTGTTTGGACAGTGCGCCATCGCCAAAGGGGCAGGGATCATCCCAGCCAAGGCCGGAGTTTTCGACAATCTTACGCACCAGGGAATAGCCGTTGGAATGCACGCCGCTGGAGGGCAGGCCGATCAACACATCGCCCATCGCCACATCACGGGGCAGGGTGGTGCCGCGTTCCATGGCGCCAACGGCAAAGCCTGCGAGGTCGAAGTCGTCGCCCTCGTACATGCCGGGCATTTCGGCGGTTTCGCCGCCTACAAGGGCTGTATTTGCTTGGCGGCACCCCTCGGCGATGCCCTCGATCACGCGGGCGGCTGTGTCGATGTCCAGCTTGCCAGTGGCGAAATAATCCAGGAAAAACAACGGGATTGCGCCTTGGCAAATCAGGTCGTTGACGCACATGGCCACCAGATCAATGCCCACGGTATCGACGTGGCCCGTATCAATCGCGATGCGCAGTTTGGTTCCGACGCCGTCGGTGGCGGATACCAGAATGGGGTCTGTGAAACCAGCCGCCTTTAGGTCAAACATCGCACCAAAACCGCCCAAGCCGTCCATCACGCCAGGACGTTTGGTGGATTTCGCAGCGGGTTTGATCCGCTCTACCAATGCGTTTCCGGCGTCTATGTCTACGCCTGCATCCGCATAGGTTAAGGAATTCTTGCCATCGGTCATGTGAGCCTCCAGAATCGCGCTTGGGGGTCGTTTATAGGAAGCGTGCTGTAATGGGAACCAGAGAGATGCGTTGTTTTAATGTGCAGGGAGGAAGCCGTTCAAATAGTGCAGGTATTCGGCTGGCAAAGCAAAGGGGGCGGTGAGACCGGTTAATCCGGCAACCGAAATCAACCCGATGATTAGCCCGACCCAAGGCAGGGCAAGCTGTAAGCGGCTTGCGGGGGTTTCCCAGTTTCTGAAGCGCAGGGCACAGGCAATATGGGTGAAGACTGCGGTTATTCCCAGCACGTAATAGGGAAAGAAATAATAGACAAAGGGCGATTGGCTGACCACGGCGGCGGCAAAATAGCTGGTGGTATCTAGGGGCGGTGTCATCATGCGGGCCGCAAGAATCGCGCCGAGGTGTTGAAGCAGGAACAAGGCGATATAGACCCCCGAGACCCCCTGTGCCCATGCCCAGCCGCCCTGCGGTTTGCCGCGTTTGAGCAGGAGCAGCAGGCCGAGGATTATCTGGGATATGAACAGGAAGATGAGCAACTGTTCGATGCCAAAGGTCCGGTAACCCTGCCGCAAAAAACTTTGTGCTGCCAGATGCCACTGGATGCCAAAAATCGCCAGCATGTGGTTGGCGAAATGCAGGGTAAGAAAAACCGCCAGCACCAAGGCGTTCAACCGGTGTAGATTCTTTAAAGTCACGATGTTTCCTCTGTTACTGATGCAACTGTAAACGGTTCCAGCATCAAAGGGAATGTGATTGCTTTTGTGGGGCCTGTTATCATGTTGATGACGTGGTCGCTGCGGTTGGCACCTTCGGCCACACTGGCACACCTGCAATATCTTGAAATCCCACTGGCGACGGTATTTGGTCGGCTGATATTCAATGAGCTGCCAAACGGGCTGGCGGTGATCCTGCGCGAACAACTTGTGGCCAAGCGGATGAATTCCACCGTCTGAGCCTTGACCGCCGCGCGCCCTTTGGGTAATCGGAAACCATTGGTACGGGCTTGTAGCTCAGTTGGTTAGAGCAGAGCGCTCATAACGCTTTGGTCGTAGGTTCGAGTCCTACCGGGCCTACCAATTTCCCTTTCAGCGTCCCTTGATCAGAAACGCCACAGCGGCCCAAAATCCGGTCCTGACAAGCAGTGCGCCGACGGTGCGCATCTCGAAATTGCCACCGGCGCTGGCGTAGCGGGCGAATAGCAGGGCTGTTACTGCGGTGGCAAGGGCGATCAGGGCTGCGAGTATGAAAGTCCAGGGTTTGGCGCGCCAGATGCCGATGGCGGCTGCGATATACAGGAATCCGGCGGCGAAGTTGAACCAGACGACGAAGGGGACGTAGGCACCAGCGGATGTACGGGCGATTTCGGGGCCAAACAACACGCTGCTGGATGAAAATAGGGTGACGGTTCCGAAAATCAGCGCAAATATAGCGATGGCTTTGAGCCAGACGGGTCGCGCTGGGTTAGTGGGGGATGTATTTGTCATGATTAGCTCCTCCGCTTAAGTTATTAATCTATAACTAGCGGCGCGTGTGAAGGTTTCAATCGGCGTTTTTGACGCAGTCACCCGTTAGCTTTCGGAAGACCAGTGCAGAGACACGGGGACCATGGGGGGAGTGGTAGTAATCTTTGCGCTGCCCTGCTCGGTTAAATCCAACACTGGCGTAGAGTGCAATGGCTGCTGAATTATTGGCGGCGACCTCAAGAAATAGGTCTGTGACAGAGGATATGCGGGCAGTTTCTTCAAAATCCATCATCAAGTGGCGGGCAAACCCTTGGCGTTGAATATCTGGGTGAACTGCAAGGGTCAGGAGTTCTGCTTCGGGTCCAGCGATGCGTCCCAGGGCGAAACCTTGTTTGACGCTGCACAGGAAGACGCCTTTGCTGGCGAATAGGGCGGCGAATTCCGTTGCTGACCAAGGTCTTGGCATGGTGAAACAGGCAGCGTGGATTTGGGCGCAGCGTTCTGGGGTCATGGCAGGATTGCGGGGGGGGGTTCGGTTGGCAACGCGGCGCCTGGCGCGCGCAGGTACAGGGGGGCCGGGCGCGGATTGTCATAGGGCAGGCGTTGGATTGCGATTTGAGCAACGGCTTTGACGGGCGTTTTTGGAATGTGAAATGTGGCGTTCGCAATTTCCAGCGGTGCGGTGCAATTGATTTGCGTATCCGTTGGGTCGAGGTCTTTTAACGCCAAAATGTTCGGGTCATTGCTTGCCTGACCATCGATAAACCGTTGCACAAACAGCCGCTCGCGTCTTGCATCCAGAATGCTGACGCTGTGGCCTTTTTGGCCGTGGGCAAGCGCCTCTAGCATTGAAACGCCAAGGGCGGGGATGTTCAGGGACAGGGCCAGGCCACGCGCCGATGACACGCCGATCCGCACACCGGTGAAATTCCCCGGACCTGTGCAAACACCGATAGCGTTAAGGTCTTGCCAGTTTTTACCTGCCTCGGCGAGGACTTCTTCTAACAGCGGAAACAGCCGTTCAACCTGACCTTTGGCCATATCCTCGTGGGCGGTGGCCAAAACAGTGTCGCCCCACAGTAAAAGGGCCGCGCAATGCGCGGCCGATGTGTCAAAGGCCAAAACAAGTGGCTTAGACAACAACTGGGCGCACCTCGGTTACTTCTGGTATATAGTGGCGCAGCAGGTTCTCGATGCCCATTTTCAAGGTGATGGTCGAGGAGGGGCAGCCTGCACAAGCGCCTTGCATGTGCAGATAAACGACACCGCTGTCAAAGCCGTGAAAGGTGATGTCGCCGCCATCTTGGGCCACAGCGGGGCGCACGCGCGTATCCAGCAGGTCTTTGATTTGCTCAACGATTTTGCTGTCTGGCCCGTCGTGGTCTTTGTGGCCACCGGTGCCGCCAGCGTCCCCCATGACGTTGTCGCCGGATTGGTAATGCTCCATAATCGCGCCCAGAATTGCGGGTTTGATGTGGTTCCAGTCGATTTCTTCCGCCTTGGTGACGGTCACAAAATCAGGACCAAAGAACACGCCGGTTACGCCGGATACGGCAAAAACGCGCGCGGCAAGCGGCGAATCCGCGCCGGCATCCGGTGTCGGGAAATCAGCGGTGCCCGCAGGCATTACGGTTTCGCCGGGCAAGAATTTCAGCGTGGCGGGGTTCGGGGTCGATTCAGTCTGGATGAACATATAGATGATCCTTTTAGTTGGTCTTTATATGTCGCCGAAATGGAAAATTGTCAATACTTAGAACATTTCTAAATTGCCGCAGCGATCTGGCGGAACACCTCTAGATTCAGGATTGTGACAGCACCGTCGCCGTCTTTGAAATCCCGATCCGCACTGTTTATTGCGATCACCACTTCGGCCTCGGTATTCACATAAATATATTGGCCATAAATACCGATGGCAAAGAATTCGCCGTTGGCGGCATTTGGCGGCAACCACCATTGATAGCCATAGCCCAAGGCACCGGTCGGTTTATCCTCGTCCTCTGGCCGTGGGGGCGGGGCCGTTTGGCGGGTGGATTCTGCGATCCATTCGCTGGAAATGATCTGTTTGCCGTTGATTTGGCCGCCTTGGGCGAACAACAACCCGATGCGGGCATAATCACGCGTGGTCATGTTCAACCCGCCCAGCACAAAGGGTTCTGTCATGCTGTCGCTGAGAATATAGGGAGCTGTTTCCAGACCCACCGGATCAAAGATCAACTCGCGTATCAGGTCGTCACTGCGTTTGCCCGTGACCGCGCGGATCACCATGCCAAGCACATGGGTATCGATGGAAACATAGTGGTTATATTGGCCGGGCGTGTGTTCCTGCCCTTTCATATCTGCGGTAAACTGATCCATCGAGCCGCCAACCGCCAGCACGCGGCCCATGCGATTGATGTCGGAATGATAATCCAGATAATCCTCGTTAAAAACCACGCCGCTGGCCATGTTCAGCACGTTACGCAGGGTGGCGTCTTTATAAGCGGAGCCGCGCAATTCAGGCACAATGTCGCCAATGCGGGTCGCCAGATGGGGCAGTTTTCCCTGATCGTTCAGCACGCCAAGGGTGGCCGACAGGATGCTTTTGGACATCGACCAAGAGATACGTCGGTCGTTTTGGTGGGTGCCGTTCAGGTATTCCTCGTGGATGACCTCGCCTGATTTCAACACCACCATGGCGCAGACAGTGCGTTCGCGCTGCCAATCTTGCAGGCTGAAGTCGCGGCCCTTGTGGCTGAATTGCTGCGGGATGTCGCGGGGCGCGGCGGGCAAGGGGGCCGGATTGGAGGTATCCACCGGAATATCAACAAAGAAGAAAACCCGCCGCATGTCGGTGAAATTGGCGATGATCTTGCCCGCGTCGAACAGGGTGTCGACCTCGGTTAGGCGTTTGATGCCTTTGAAATCCAGTTTGGCCAGCAGACCGCCGACAATCTTGGCTTTCTCGGCCAGTTCTTTGAAATCCATGCCCATCCCCGTTTTTCGCAACTGTCATAGGAGATGGGGGGAGTGTCAACCAAAGAGCTTTGCTTTTATTCGGAATCACAAATCACCCTAAGAGTGGGTGAATTGTGATGCACTTGGGTTAGTCAAAACGCAAAGCGCTCTAAATTCAGCCTGTTACGTAGGGATAAAGCCGCGCCATTTGACCCAGCGGCCATGGAAATCGGCGCGCCCTAGATTGAAGTCCTGCCCATCCGGCCAGAGAGTTGCGCGCAGGCCCGCCCCTTCATCCTTGCCGTCCGCCTCCATTGCGACCCATGCGAGGGGGGCATTTTTGGTGGCTGCTGCTCCGGCTTTGTGGATTGCGGCTTCGCAAGCGGCTTGGGTTTCTGGTGGGAAATACTGCCATGCGATGGTGGTGTAGATTACGTGAACGGCGTGGGCGTGTTGGGTTGCTAGGCGCGACTTTAGCCAGCTTTCGGCGTCAGATTTATCGACGGCTGCCTTTTCTGCCTGGGCTATGGCAATTGCAGCCTCGGTTCTGGCGAGCCGCTCAGTTTGGTCCGGCCAGATGTAGGCGCGCAGGCGCAGGGCGTCGGTGGTGGGATCCAGCGGGTTCAGATCACAGCCTGCCTTATGGGTGATGTTAAGGGGCTGGTTTGGGGGCAGGGGGCCGTCCCAATCGGGGGACAGGTGGACGGGTGAATTCGGGTCGCCGAAATCCGTGTCTTTCAGTGTCAGATGGAACTTGTCACAGTTCAAATTCAGGCCCGCACTGGCACCCAATTCCGAAATCACCAAGGGCATTTTGAAATGATCTTGCAGCGATAAAAAGACGGGGATCAGGGCGGCGCTGCGCCTGACCTCATTGGTTTGTGGTGGAGAGTTCAGCCAGTGTTGGATTTGATCTGTGTGGTCAGCAAAGGCGGTTTCCACCGCCTGCCACAATTGGTCTGCGGCCACGTTATTTGGCGGGTAGGCGGCGATCAACGCGGGACATTTGCCTTGCAATACCAACGCATGCAGCGCGCCTGTGAGGCGCAAAGGCACCGAATCCGCACGGTTGGAGGCATCGCCGGGCCAATCCAGAACACGGCGGCCCACGGCGGTGTCGTGGTTCAGGTTTTGCGCCAGTAAATCCAGCAGCTTGCCGGTGAAAGGGGAGCCGAGGGCGGTGCAAGCAACGGCTTGTTCGGTGAATATTTTGAGCGATGTCATTTGAATTTCGCCGCCAATCGTTGCAAGGGAGATAGGGTTTCCGGCTGTTTTGGCATGTCGACCTCGATCTTCTTCTGCTCGGGTTTTTTGCTGGTGGAGGAACGCGGCGGCGCGGTTCGTAAAGCAACAGCATTCATAAACCGCCCCGTATCTCCGCGTGCCAATTCATCCACCCCGTCTGAAATACCCCGCAACAAATCATCCAGCCAATCACCGTCAGCTTTGGCAAAATCATGCAGCACATAACGGGCCACCAGCTCTTTGTGGCCGGGGTGGCCGATGCCAAGGCGCACGCGGTTATATTCTGGCGTTATGTGCTGGTGCAAAGAGCGCAATCCGTTATGCCCCGCATGGCCGCCGCCCTGTTTGACGCGGCATTTTCCGGGGATCAGGTCCAGCTCGTCATGGAAAACGGTGATGTCTTGCGGTTCCAACTTGTAAAACCGCATGGCCTCGCCCACCGACTGGCCTGACAGGTTCATGAATGTTTCGGGTTTCAGCAAGGCGATTTTCTCAGTCCCCAACCGACCCTCGCAAATCTGGCCCTGAAACTTGCGCCGCCACGGGGAAAACCCGTGATCCTGCGCTATTCTATCCACCACCATAAAACCGATGTTATGGCGGTTTTGCGCATATTTGGAACCGGGGTTTCCAAGACCAACAAACAGTTTCATATTTCGACCTGTATTTCGTATTTTTGCGCATTATACACGCAATTTTCACAAAGAAAAAGCGCCCCCACAAAAGTAGGGACGCTCAAAACTCAACGCTGTTAAAGCGTCTTATTCTTCGGTTGCTGCTTCATCAGTGGACTCTGCCACTTCTTCTGCTTCATCTTCGTCTTCACCCGCAGATTTCAGGCTGCTTGGTGCCGAGATATTACAGATCACAAAGTCGCGATCGGTAATCATCGGGCGGGTGCCTTCTGGCAGTGTGATGTCGGAAATATTCACATGATCGCCCACTTCGAGAAGTGTCAGATCAACGTCGATGGCCTCTGGGATATTGCCAGCGGTCACTTTCAGCTCAACCTCGGTACGGATCGCGGTCAAAACGCCACCCTTTTTAATGCCGGCGCATTCTTCTTCGTTGATAAAGTTCAACGGCACGTTCAGATTGATCCGCGATTTACGGGTCAGACGCATCAGGTCGAGGTGTATAGGCAAGTCTTTGACAACGTGGCGCTGGACGTTGCGGCAGATTACCCGCACATCGTCGTGGCCTTCAAGTTTCAGGTTGAACAGGGTCGACAGGAACTTACCTGCGCGCAGCTGTTTCAACAATACTTTGAATTCCACGTTGATTGCGACGGGTTCTTCACCGCCACCGTAAACAACGCCAGGAACCAGCTCTGCTAGACGTGCTTGGCGGGCGGCCCCCTTGCCTGTCCCCGTGCGCACAGTCGCGTTGATGTTTGGCATCTCGGCCATAATAATTCTCCAATTTTACAAGAGCGGCAATCCTCCAAGGGTGTAAGTGCCGCGTGAAGCCGCCCCTATAGGGCAGAAACGCCAAGAAGGAAAGGGTTTCTTGTGGGCTGCAATCCAGTTCTTGGCGGAATAATATAGGCCAAAAATCGCAAAAATGGCGGCGAAAACGGCCCAACCGTTGAAAAGAATGGGCAAAAGATTGACATCTAACCGCAATTATTGGCGAATTGAGCATACTTGAGGCTGGGAACCTGAAATATATTTTGGGGCTGACCCAGATAACTACCTTAGATGATGTCTAACCCATTGTCTTAGCTGTAATAACTGATCTGAAGGGTCACTGTTGTTAAATCTCCACTCACACTCCTTCAAATATAACCCGAATTGAGCTTTTGGGATAC
>JAJRPO010000069.1 GCA_024280735.1 Alphaproteobacteria bacterium
ATGCCCGAAGACTAAAGACACTGAGCGGCCTCACACCGTTCGAATACATCTGCAAAATCTGGACATTAGAGCCGGAAAGGTTCACAATAAACCCGACCCACCACAAGCTGGGACTATACACCTAGGGCTTGACCATCAATATCTAGTTTTCCCCGTCGCTTTGCCATTCAGATTTGACCATTTTCTTGCGCGAGATGTCTTGATAGCCAAGTCGCAGATAACGTGCGTGGGCGCGGGTGTTATTATCTGGAACAATCAGGCTGTTGCCGTTCGGTCCTTTATGCTTCTCGGCAAACTTTAGCAAAGCCGAGCCAATCCCGTGGCCACTTTTATCGGCCAAGGTTGATAGAACAAATACATAACCGGTGCCGGGGGCCTCGTTTTCCAATTGTAAAAGCGGTAAAAACATCGGCGGGACCGAAGGATCTACCGTGCCGGTTTTTCCGGTATCTGATGCATAATGAGACAGCCGGCAGGCGCTGCATCCCATTCCGCCACCCATGTGTTTGTGTAGGAGATACCGGAATCTTGATCTTGAACCCGCTCTAACCCGTAGTCCCATAAATCTTGCCTCGGTTCGGCCATACCTGCCCAGAAAACCTCTGTCATTCCTTCGGTTGCGCGGTTGATTAGGGGCACTAGAAATGCAGCATCCGCAAGGCGGGCAGGGCGGATTTGGATCGGGCTCATCGACGGTTCCTTTGTGAAATTATGCGGCGTAAATCATTGAATTTAGGCTATATCCCCAGTTTTTTGGTGATGTGCCTTTTGTAACTCCGAGCGCCTTACCTGACTTCCTGAGCGGCAATATTTCCCTTTGGTTAAAGGGCTTGTGTGCAGCCTACATGATAATGCCTGTTGGTGCGAATCTGAATGCGGAGAAATTATTTTGTGGTAAACACGGGTATGGCTGATTTATTTGACACATCCCCCGAACCGCAATCCGGAACTGCCCGCCCCGCGCCGCTGGCGGATCAATTGCGGCCGCGTAAATTTGACGAGGTGATTGGCCAGCAACATTTGTTAGGTGCCGATGGTGCGCTCAAGGTAATGTTGGAGAGCGGCAATCTGTCCTCGGTGATATTCTGGGGGCCGCCGGGCGTTGGCAAAACCACATTGGCAAAATTGTTGGCGGCTGAAACGGAAATGGAATTTGTGCAGATCAGCGCGATATTTTCCGGGATGCCGGAGCTGCGCAAGCTGTTCGAGGCGGCAAAACTGCGCCGTCAGACGGGGCGCGGCACGTTGCTGTTTGTTGATGAAATCCATCGTTTCAACAAAGCGCAGCAAGACGGGTTCTTGCCGCATATGGAAAACGGCACCATTGTTCTGGTGGGGGCCACCACGGAAAACCCGTCATTCGAGCTGAATGCGGCGGTAATGTCGCGCGCGCAGGTGATGGTGTTGGAACGGTTTTCGCTGGCTGATCTGGAATTGATGGCGCAGCGGGCGGAAACGGTTTTGGGGCGTCCCTTGCCTCTGACTGCGGATGCGCGCGCGGCGGTGCTGGATATGGCGGATGGTGATGGGCGCGCGTTGCTGAACACATTAGAGCAATGTTATTCATGGAAAATCACGCAGCCTGTTTCGCGGGAAGAATTATCCAAGCGCCTTTCCAAGCGTGCGCCTAAATATGACAAATCGGGCGAGGAGCATTATAACCTGATTTCTGCCTTGCATAAATCCGTGCGTGGCTCTGATCCGGATGCGGCGGTGTATTGGTTTTGCCGAATGTTGGCAGGTGGCGAGGACCCGCGCTATCTTGCACGTCGCATAACGCGTATGGCGGTGGAGGATATTGGGCTGGCAGATCCACAAGCGCAGGAGATATGCCTCCAGTCGTGGCAGACGTTTGAACGCCTAGGTAGTCCAGAAGGCGAATTGGCGCTGGCGCAGGCGGTGATCTATTTGGCACTGGCACCAAAATCGAATGCCTCCTATGTCGCCTATAAGGCGGGCATGGCGGCGGCCCGTAAAACCGGTTCCTTGCCGCCGCCCAAACATATCCTGAATGCGCCGACTCAGATGATGAAAGATCAGGGATATGGCGACGGCTATCAATATGACCATGATTCACCCGACGGATTCTCTGGCCAAAACTATTTCCCCGATAGCGTGTCTCGGGAATCCTACTACTTACCCATAGATCGTGGGTTTGAACGCGACCTGAAAAAAAGGCTCGAATATTTCGCTAAAAGGCGTTTGAAATAGTTCAAAGTTCTTTTTTTCAAAGGTATTTCAAGGTATTATGGGTTTACCGATGGATAAAATCAGAACCGGAAAAACCCACCGTTATGCAGCCTTTGAACGTGCTTCAGATATTGTTTGTCTGTGAATTAAGTAAGACAACAGACACCAGAACCCGCGCAAATTTGCAGCGGAAAATGATGGCGTCCTGTGTCCACAAAAATATCAATGGGTTTTTTCTGTCACATGGCAACACCTATCTAGGGGTGTTCGAGGGGCCATCGAAGAAAGTGCTAGCACAGGTTGAGGGGCTGGTTCGCAAGGATTTTGTGATTTTCGTCGAAGCCCTGCACGAGAAAGAGATGCCAGCGCCGGAATGGCAGGCGTGGTTTCAGACCGGAAATAGCCTTGTTGATCTGCCCGCAGATCAAATTGCCCGGACAGAGGGGCTTGCGCAGATTGTCGAGCATAAGCTAAACGCGGGTTAGAATTAACCCAAGCTCTGGTAAATCATGCCCGCGTTATTACAAGTTGCCCTCGGCGGTGCCCTCGGCGCTATGCTCCGATTTTTGACTGTCCAGTACAGCATGCGGTTCTTTGGCGCGGGGTTTCCCTATGGTACAATGATTGTCAATGTTTTGGGGTCCTTTGTGATGGGGCTTTTTGCGGTCTATCTGATAGAGCGTCTGGGCGCGGTGCGGCTTGCGCCTTTTGTGTTAACGGGTGTGCTGGGCGGCTTTACGACTTTTTCGGCTTTTTCATTGGATTTGATCTATTTGATTGAGAAGATGCGTTTGGGGGCGGCGGTGATATATTTGGCGGGTTCGGTGGGGTTGTCGATCATGGCAGTTCTAATGGGAGTATTAATGATGCGGAGTGTGCTTTCATGAGCGGTGTACAACATATTGAAGTGGTCGAGGATATGGCCGATCAGCGGCTGGATCGTTGGTTGAAACGGCTGTTCCCTCAGGTGTCACAGGGGCGCATCGAGAAGATGTGCCGCAAGGGTGATATTCGGGTGGATAAAGGGCGGGTCAAAGCGAACACACGCCTGCTGGAGGGTCAGATCGTGCGGGTGCCGCCGATGCCGGAAGCAGGGACACAAGCGCAAAAGTCGGACAGCCTGCGGGTGTCTGACGCAGATGCCGAGATGATACAGGCTTGCGTGATTTACCGCGACGATGATGTGATCGTGCTGAACAAGCCGGCAGGTCTGCCGGTGCAGGGTGGTTCCGGCCATACGCGCCATGTGGATGGTTTGGCCGAGGCGTTGAAATTTGGCAATGAAGATAAGCCCAAGCTGGTGCATCGCCTGGACAAGGATACCAGTGGTGTCTTGCTGCTGGCGCGCAACGGCCGTGCGGCGGCGGGGCTGGCCAAGGCTTTCCAGTCGCGCAATACCCGCAAGATTTACTGGGCTGCGGTTGCGGGTTGTCCTAACCCATCGATGGGGACCATTCGATTTGGTTTGGTTAAAGGGGCGGGTCACGGACCAAACGGTGCCGGCGAGAAAATGCGCTGCATTCATCCCCAAAACATTGAAAGCATCCCCGGTGCCAAACGCGCCACCACCGATTACGCGGTGATCGAGGCCGTGGGCAAGCGTATGGCTTGGGTGGCTTTGGTGCCGATTACGGGGCGCACCCATCAATTGCGCGCCCATATGGCGGAAATTGGTCATCCAGTGATTGGCGATGGTAAATATGGCACCAATTCACAGGTGAATGAGGGCGAGGGCTGGGGGTCGCAACTGGGCGGTTCAGTCAGTCGTAAAATGCACCTTCATGCGCGCTCGATTACCTTGCAACACCCGCGCACCCGGCGCGAAATGAGTTTTACTGCCGATCTGCCGGGCCACATGAAAAGCACTTGGGATTTCTTTGGCTTTAGCATTGGCGAGGCCCCGACCGACCCGTTCGAGGATATGGAATGAGCGCGCCCCTGCGGTTGGTGGTGTTTGACATGGACGGCACGTTGATCGACAGCGCGGCGTTTATTCAGCGCGCGATGATTTACGCTTGCGAAACCGCCGGGCATCGTGCCCCGACGCCACAGGCCGTGCGCTCTATTATCGGGCTGTCCTTACCGCAAGCGGTGTCAAAGCTGATGCCTGATCTGGCTGAGGCCGAGGTTCTGGACGCAGCCGAGCTGTATAAAAAATGTTTCATTGAACTGCGGGAAAAGCAGGGCGAAGGCAATGTTTCGATGTACGCGGGCGCGCATCAGGCGTTGCTTGATCTACACGGGCGTGACGAGGTTCTGTTGGGGCTGGCGACGGGCAAAGCCATGCGCGGGGTCGAGCATTCGTTCAAGCAACATGACATCGGGCATTTCTTTCAAACGGTACAGTCGTCGGACGGGCATCCCTCCAAGCCGCATCCTTCGATGTTGGAACAAACCCTGCGTGACACAGGGGCAGAGGCCCATCATGCGGTGATGATTGGTGACACGTCTTATGACATCGAGATGGGCGTTGCTGCGGGTTTCATGACCATTGGCGTGCGCTGGGGCTATCATTCGGATGATATTTTGACCCAATCCGGTGCGGATGTTTTGATTGATGATTACAGTCAGTTGAAGGGGGCTCTCGAGCAGCTATGGGCGCGCTCATGACCCCGTCGTTGAAAAAGCGTTTCTGGGATGCGGCCCATGTTGTGGATTTTGACCATGGTTTTGGTGTGGCGCTGGATGGGCGGCAATTAAAGACCCCCGCCAAGGCTGACCTTGTGGTTCCAGTGCGTTCGATTGCAGAAATGATTGCTGCCGAATGGGGCGCGCAGCAGGATAAGGTTGACCCCGAGTCGATGCCTGCGACCCGCTGGGCGAATTCGGCTATCGACAAGGTTTCCGTGCAGCGCTCTGACGTCATTGACATGCTGGCAGAGTACGGCGGCAGTGATCTGTTGTGTTATCGGGCGGATCATCCCGAGGCGTTGTTTGAACAGCAAGCAAAAGCATGGGATCCAGTGCTGGAATGGGCAAAAAACAGCCTGAATGTACCGCTTGAAACAACACGCGGTATTCTGCCGATAGAGCAACCGAATCAGTCGCTGGAAAACTTGAGTGTCGCGCTTCAGGCGCTTGATTCTTATGAAGTTGCGGCGATTCATGACATGATCTGTATTACAGGCTCGTTGGTTTTGGCATTGGCCGTATCTGAAGGGGCCTTGGATGCGCAAGTGGCATGGGAAAACAGCCGAATTGATGAAGAATGGCAGGTAAAACTCTGGGGGCAGGATGATGAAGCAGTTATTTCGGCCAAGGCGAAACAGGAAAGTTTTGCTTTTGCGCACTCAATTTTGTTGCATTTAAGGGCAAATGTCTGAAATTCCGCACACATAGGACAAGTATACTGTCCCATATTGCCCGGCAAGCGTCCCGCCAGTAAGCGGATAATGCCCAGATTACCAAAATGGACCCCGGAAATTAGGTCAGCCAAGGCACCCTAAGTAGATTACATGTGAACTTTCCCCAAATATTCACCCAATATTTTCCCAGAATTCACCCTTGACCTGCCCCCCCAACCCGAACCAAAATACCCAATGTTCTTAAAGGTTTCTTTAGAACACAAAAACTTGGCCCTAACCGGCCAATAAACCGCCACAAAAGTGGCGGTACATCAGGAAGAGGTAAAAATGAAAAAAACAACATTCTTAAGCACTGTTGCTGCTGCGACTTTGGTTGCTGGTTTTGCAAGTGCCGGTACGCTTGACGACGTAAAAGCCAAAGGCTTTCTGCAATGCGGCGTTTCCACTGGTATCGTTGGTTTTGCTATGGCGGATGCCAACGGCGTATGGGGCGGCTTTGATGTTGCCATCTGTCGCGCTGTTGCTGCGGCTGTTCTGGGCGATCCACAAGCTGTTAAATTCACACCAACCACCGGTAAAACTCGTTTTACTGCGCTGGCTTCTGGTGAAATTGACATGCTGGCCCGTAACACCACATGGACCTTCTCACGCGACGTTGACCTGAAGTTCACCTTTGTTGGTGTTAACTACTATGATGGTCAAGGCTTCATGGCCCCTAAAGAACTGGGTGTTTCATCCGCCAAAGATCTGGATGGCGCAACTGTTTGTATCCAAACCGGTACAACAACCGAGCTGAACCTGGCTGACTATTTCCGCACAAACAACATCTCCTATGAGCCAGTGCCGATTGAAACCAACGCAGAAGCACAACAGCAGTACCTTGCTGGCGCATGTGATGTTTTCACAACCGACGCATCTGGCCTAGCCGCTACGCGTGCGACATTTGAAAACCCGGATGACCACATTGTTCTGCCGGAAATCATTTCCAAAGAGCCACTCGGCCCACTCGTTCGCCATGGCGACGACCAATGGGGTGACGTTGTTCGCTGGACATTGAACGCATTGATCGCAGCTGAAGAGCTGGGCATCACATCTGCAAATGTTGGCGAGTCTTCCATGGAAGCTGGCAACAACCCGGAAATCAACCGTCTGCTGGGTACCGAAGGTAACCTGGGCGAGATGCTGGGTCTGTCCGCAGATTGGGGCAAGAACGCGATTGCCGCTGGTGGTAACTACGGCGAGATCTTCGAGAAGAACATTGGTGAAAATACACCAATCGGCCTGTCTCGTGGTCTGAATGCACAGTGGACAGACGGTGGTCTGATCTACACTCCTCCTTTCCGTTAAGGACTAGAGGAAAAAGGCGCAACCTCGGTTGCGCCTTTTTTTTTACTCAACTGAATATCAATATTCAAAAATGATCCGCTCGTAAACTTTCGCACAGACGATCTCCGAGGCGGGACATATTCAACCGACAACACAGGGAGAGTAGACAGATGTCTGCAATAACCGATCCTCCGAAGGACGGCTTCAACCTGAGCATGCTCATATATGATTCCCGCTATCGGTCCATGACCATCCAGATAGTGGCGTTAATATTGTTTTTGCTCGGTGTAGGCTGGCTCGCAAGCAACGCGGCTAATAACCTCGCTGCTCTTGGCAAACCCTTGGGTTTCCGATTTCTAAGTGATCCAGCGGGTTATGATATTAACCAACGCCTGATCGAATATAACAGCCAAATGAGTCACGGACGTGCGGCCATTGTTGGCCTGTTGAACACGTTGCTAGTGGCCGTAATGGGCTGTTTGCTGGCAACGGTTCTGGGGGTTACGATTGGTGTTTTGCGCCTGTCGAACAACTGGCTGGTTGCCCGCTTGATGACGCTTTACATTGAAACACTGCGCAATGTGCCTGTGTTGTTGTGGATCGTGCTGATGATGGCCGTGTTCATCGAAAGCTTCCCCCAACCCAAAGAGTTCCGTGGCGATAATGCGACGGCATCGATGTATTTGTGGGATTCAGTGGCGCTGACCAATCGGGGGTTCTACATCCCCAAGCCGGAATTCTTTGACGGCTCGATGATTGTGGTGGCGACGTTCATTCTGTCGATTGTGGCAATTTTTGTGTTTGGCAGATGGTCCAAAGCACGCCAAGAAAACACCGGCCAAATTCTACCAAATGGGTGGATCAAGCTGGCGATCTTCTTTGTGCCGTCGATCATCGTCTTTTTCATCATGGGCGGCCCGATCGGGCTGGAACTGCCAGCATTGAAGGGCTTTAACTTCAAGGGCGGTTTTTACATGCGGAACTCGCTGATCGCACTTTGGCTGGCCCTGTCGTTCTATACGGCGGCGTTTATTGCCGAGAATGTGCGGGCGGGCATCCAAGCGGTGGCTAAAGGGCAGTCCGAGGCTGCTGCGGCACTGGGTTTGCGCGATAACCGCACCATGAGCCTTGTGATTCTACCCCAAGCGCTGCGGGTGATTATTCCCCCGCTGATTTCGCAATATCTGAACCTGACCAAAAACTCGTCTTTGGCGATTGCGGTGGGTTATATGGATATTACCGGAACTCTTGGCGGGATCACCCTGAACCAGACAGGCCGCGAGATGGAATGCCTGTTGTTGTTGATGTTGTGCTATCTGATTATCAGCCTGTCGATTTCCGGCGTGATGAACTGGTACAATGAATCTGTTAAGTTGAAGGAGCGGTAGTATGTCAAACCAACCTTATGTCCGCACCGATATGTTGCCAGAGCAGGCGCCTCCGAGCACTGCTTCGGGACCGATTGCATGGATGCGCGATAGGCTTTTCTCGTCCATCCCCAATGCAATCCTGACCATTGTATCGGCCTATCTGATCTTTAATGTTTTGCATGAAATTCTGCCTTGGGTGTTCAAGTCGTCTTGGGCGGCAGGATCACTGTCAGAATGCCGTATTGCAATCAAAGAGACCTATGGCGCCGATGCGACCGGTGCTTGTTGGGCCGTTATCCGCGAGCGCTATTTGCAGCTGCTCTATGGTTTTTACCCGCCTTTCCCTGGTGGTGAAGCCAATGGGTCTGTTGCCGTAGACGGCAGCATGATGGCCTATTTTCGTGTCAACCTGACCTTTGTGTTGATGTTGGTGGCGATTGCACCGTTGTTGTTCCCGTCTTTGCCACGCAAAATCATCTGGTTCTCGGCGTTCTTTCCGTTTCTGGCATTCTGGCTGTTGTGGGGGGGGTCAATCTGGCCGCCGCTGATGGCGTTGGCAGGGTTTGCCCTTGGCGCCGTTGCTTTTGGGATCATTGGTAAAGCGGTCAACTCGCTTGCCGGTGTCATTGCCGCAATTGCGGTGCCGGTGTTGTGGTGGTTGCTGTTGTCATCATCCGTTGCCGATATCCTGCACAGCATTGCGCCGATCGGGATACTTGATGTTGCCTCTGACCGGTTTGGCGGCTTTACGCTGTCGATCATTATCGGGGTAACGGGGATCGCTTTGTCATTGCCTATGGGTATTCTGCTGGCCTTGGGCCGTCAGTCTGACATGATGATCATCAAAGCAATGTGCGTCGGCTTTATCGAGTTCATTCGCGGTGTGCCTTTGATTACACTGTTGTTTGTGGCGTCGGTTCTGCTGAGCTATTTCTTACCACCAAACACCAGTTTCGATCTGATCTTGCGGGTTGTAATCATGGTGACGATCTTTGCTGCCGCTTATATGGCAGAGGTTGTGCGTGGTGGTTTGGCAGCTTTGCCGACTGGCCAATATGAGGCGGCGGATTCGCTGGGACTGGATTATTGGAAAGCAACACGGCTGATTACCTTGCCGCAAGCGCTGAAAATCTCGATCCCGGGGATTGTGTCTACCTTTATCGGGCTGTTCAAGGATACGACCCTTGTGTCGATCATTGGCCTGCTGGACCCGATTGGTCTGACCAACGTCATTCGTGGGGATACAAACTGGAACGGTATCGTGTGGGAGCTGTACGGCTTTATCGCGCTTATCTTCTTTCTGTTCTGTTTCTCTATGTCACGCTATTCCATGTTTCTTGAGCGCAAGCTTAAGACCGGACACTAAAAAGGAGCCTATAATATGACTCAAGCACAACAAGCAAACGGTCTGAGCGACGAAACCGCCATTCAGATCACGGGTATGAACAAATGGTACGGGGCGTTTCACGTTTTGCGTGACATCGACCTGACCGTTGCACGCGGTGAGCGGATCGTTATTGCGGGGCCTTCGGGTTCCGGAAAATCGACCCTGATCCGCTGCATCAATGCCCTGGAGGAACACCAGCAGGGCCAGATCATTGTCGATGGCACTGAGTTGACCTCGGATCTGAAAAACATCGACAAAATCCGGCGCGAGGTTGGCATGTGCTTTCAGCACTTTAACCTGTTCCCGCATCTGTCCATTCTGGACAACCTGACTTTGGCACCGATCTGGGTTCGCAAGACCCCCAAGAAAGAAGCCGAAGAAGTGGCGATGCATTATCTGGAAAAGGTGAAAATCCCCGAGCAGGCCGATAAATTCCCCGGTCAGCTTTCCGGTGGTCAGCAACAGCGGGTGGCGATTGCGCGTTCCTTGTGCATGAAGCCGCGTATCATGTTGTTTGACGAACCAACCTCGGCACTTGATCCGGAAATGATCAAAGAGGTTCTGGATACCATGGTGGAACTGGCCGACGAGGGCATGACCATGTTGGTTGTGACCCACGAGATGGGCTTCGCGCGCCAAGTGGCGCACCGGGTGATCTTTATGGATCAGGGCCAGATTGTAGAGCAAAACGAGCCGGAAGAGTTCTTTAACAATCCACAATCAGAGCGGACCAAATTGTTCCTGAGCCAGATTTTGGGTCACTAACAACGGTTACAATATTTTTGAAAGGCCCGTCATTTGGCGGGCCTTTTTTTGATTCAAATCATACCGATGTTATCCAGTCAAATGTAAGCTGTAGCCATAGGGTGGCTTCAAGCCGTGCCTTTCAAACGACTTAGCCACCGTCACATTGAACGGAGGTAGAAGATGACTGTCTTTAACATAACCAATAAAGGTACAGTGACCGGAACAGCTGGTGAAGACCGGTTGATAATGACCTATACCCTGACAGCTTCGGGTGTCGGGATGACCAGTTTCGCCGAATGGGCCGGCGGCGGTTATGCGGGGTGGTTCAACGGGTCCGGCAGCAATGATGTGACCTTCTATGGAATCGAGCATTTCACCTTTAACGATCTGGGCGGCAGCAATGACTGGATACTCACCGGCGACGGCCAAGATGTGCTGAACGGGGGGGCTGGCGATGACTATCTGAATAGTGGTCGCGGTATAGATGTCATTGACGGTGGTATCGGTAATGATCTGTGGGCCGCGGATAAGTCGTTTGCCACCGAGGCAATTACAATTGACTTGAATACTGCCATATCCACTTATCTGGGCAGCGGCTCTGTCACCAATATCGAAGGGCTGGACCTTAAAACCGGATCGGGGGCGGACCGGATAACCGGTTCCAATTCGGTGGCGATGCGCGATGTTGTCGATGCAGGTGCCGGTGATGATGTGATCACCCTATGGAGTGGCGGTGACGACACGGTGATAGGAGGCAGCGGTTCGGACCGGCTGGTATTTACTTACAAAGAGAGCGGTTCGGGGGTCGATACTGTCAGCTTTGCCGATACGGGGGGCGGCAGCTATTCCGGCTGGTTCAATGGCAGTGGTTCCAATGACCTGACCTTTAGCGAGATCGAGCATTTTACCCTGACCGATTTGGCGGGCTTCAATGATCGTTTTATCACCGGTAACGGCGATGACACGTTGAATGGCGGTGCGGGCGATGACCGTTTGAACAGTGGGCGCGGCATTGATGTCATTGATGGTGGTATCGGCCATGACATGTGGGTGGCGGATAAGTCGTTTACGAGTGAGGCAATTACCATTGACCTGAATGCAACGGAGTCCAGCTATCTGGGCACTGGTTCTGTCAGGGGGATTGAGGGGCTGGATCTGAAAACCGGATCGGGGGCGGACCGGATTACCGGGTCCAGTTCGGAGGCAATGAACGACGTTGTCGATGCAGGGACCGGCAACGACGTGATCACTCTATGGAGCGGTGGCAACGACACTGCCATTGGCGGCAGCGGCTCGGACCGGCTGGTGTTTACCTACAAGGAGACAAGTTCGGGAGTTGCGACTGTTAGCTTTGCCGATTGGGACGGTGGCGGGTATGCGGGCTGGTTCAACGGCAGCGGTTCCAATGACCTGTCGTTTTTCGGGATCGAGCATTTTACCATCTCTGATTTGGGCGGCAGCAATGATAACATCACCACCGGTGACGGCGATGATACGGTGTTCGGGGGGGCGGGCGATGACCGGCTCATCAGCGGGCGCGGCGTTGACTTCATTGATGGCGGAACCGGCAATGACATGTGGGTGGCGGACAAATCCTTTACTTCAGAGGCCATTACCATAAATCTGAATGGCGGCTACTCCAGATACCTTGACACCGGCGCAGTCGGCAACATCGAGGGGCTGGATTTGAAGACCGGTTCCGGTGCGGACCGGATTACCGGTTCCAGTTCGGCGACAATGCATGATGTTGTCGATGCTGGTGCCGGCGATGACGTGATCACCCTATGGAGTGGCGGCGACGACACGGTGATGGGCGGCAGCGGTTCGGACCGGCTGGTGTTTACTTACAACGAGGGCGGTTCGGGGATTGACACCGTCAGCTTTGCCGAGACTGGCGCCGGAAGCTATTCCGGCTGGTTCAATGGCAGTGGTTCCAATGACTTGTCGTTTTTCGAGGTCGAGCATTTCTCCGTCACCGACCTGGCAGGTTTCAATGACCATATCATCACCGGTCGCGGCGATGATACGTTGAATGGCGGTGCTGGCGATGATCGTTTGAACAGTGGTCGTGGTGTTGATGTCATTGATGGTGGTATCGGCAATGACATGTGGGTGGCGGATAAGTCCTTTGCCAAACAGGGTATTTCAATCAACCTCAACAAGCCTGTATCAACGTACCTCGTTGACGGGACTGTCACCAATGTCGAAGGGCTGGAGTTGATTACCGGATCGGGGAAAGACAAGATACAAGGGTCCAAATCGGTTGCCATGAATGATATTATTCAAACCGGCAAAGGCAATGATGTCATTACCCTGTGGTCTGGCGGAAATGATAGCGCTATCGGTGGTGAAGGGTCGGATCGCCTGAAGTTCATTTACAAAGAGACCTCTTCGGGCATCGATACAGTGAGTTTCAGCGATCACGGGGCCGACGGGTACTCTGGCTGGTTCAACGGGTCCGGCAGCAATGACCTGACGTTTAGCGGCATCGAGCATTTCACTTTCATCGATCGTGGCGGCAACATTGACCATATCACAACCGGCAGTGGGCGTGATATTCTGAAAGGTGGCGGCGGCAACGATATTTTGAACAGCGGTCAGGGAATTGACAAGGTGTTCGGCGGTTCGGGGCTTGATATTTGGGAGGCGGATAAGTCTTTTGCGACAACAGCTATCAACATCAACCTGAACAAGGCCGCCTCGCATTACCTGAAAACGGGTGTGGTCAAGGGGGTTGAAGGCATGAACCTGACGACTGGTGATGGCAACGACAAGCTGACCAGCCACAAAACTGCTTACATGGGGGATGTGGTTAATTCCGGTGCTGGCCGCGATGTTATCACCATGTATTCCGGTGGTGACGATACGATTGATGGCGGTGCCGGTCGTGACCGGTTGGTTTTTGTTTACAAAGAGACCAGTTCCGGTATCGACACAGTAAGTTTGACGAATAACGGCGGTGGCAGTTATTCCGGCTGGTTCAACGGCTCTGGCTCCAACGATCTGACCTTCACGGGAATCGAGCATTTTACGGTTGTTGATCGGGGCGGTAACAACGACCGGATCATCACCGGCAATGGTAAAGACACTTTGAAAGGCGGCGATGGTGATGACGTCCTGAGTGCCGGCGGCGGGCGTGACAAACTGTGGGGGCAGGGTGGCGATGATGTTCTGACCGGTGGGGGCCGCGGTGATGTGTTTGTGTTCAACGGTAAGGTCAACGAGGGCACCGACCGCATTACCGACTTTACCAACGGGCCAGATAAGATCCGTATCACCGGCGTTGCGTTTGATGATCTGGAGATTGTCGCCAGCAACAGCGGCGCGGATACGCAGATCACTGTCGATGTTGGTGGTGGTAGCGTGATCGTGCTGGAAGGGGTTGATGTGGCGACCATCCATGCCAATGACTTTATCTTCGACGTGGCATAAGCCGCCAAGTGGAAAAATGATGTATCCGGCTTTGCTATGAGCCGGGTACTCTCTGCATTTGTAGCGCCCGTAGCCAAACGGAGGCGCGGATGCGCCACGCCTATGAGCGCTGCGCGCGATTGTCCCCAGAGCTACCTTGGGATGACACGCCCTAGGATTGCAGGTTTTTGGGCTTGACGAATTGGCTGAACTTGGCTGTTGATCGGCTGAGGGTTGACCATTTGTCTGCCATGTCAAAACGGGCAATTGCCGCGGTGGGGAATTTTTGCAAAGCGCGGGCGCAGCTTGGCGGCAGCGGAGAGGTGGACAGTTGTGCAGTCAGGTTGCTAAGGGTGGGTTCGTGGTTGATCACCAGCAGGGTTTGCACGGTTTTTTTGGTGTTGCGGATATGGGCCAGCAAGAGATCGGCGTTGGTCATGTAGAGGTTTTTAACCGTATTGACTGAGGGGGCGCTGGCTAATTGTGGGCAGAGCAATTCCCAGGTTTCCTGAACCCGCTTGGCTGAGGACAGCAATACGGCATCAGGATTTAGGTCATTTTGGCTAAGCCAGCCCGCCATATCGAGCGCCGCTTTTTGCCCGCGCGCGGACAGCGTGCGGTCGTGATCGGGGCAGAACAGATCGTCCCAGCTGGATTTCGCGTGACGCATGAGGAGGAGTGTTTTCATAGGGCGAGTGTAGCGGTGAATGTCACTTATGGAAATGGTTCATATGATGCGCTGATTGGGCATCGGGACGTTTACGGCTGATTGGGCAAATGCGGCGGGCAGCGCAGCCTTTTGTCAGGCAAGACCTGCCTGCGGCTGTGTTCAAATATGTATGGCAGGCATCTGTTTTATATCCGTCCGCGCCTAGGGCGTTGACGGGGCAAGCAGATTTGCAGGGCTGGGTGGGGCAGGTTTCACAGGGGCTTTGGCTCGGTGGTTTTGGTAGATCGAATTGGTGATCAAACGTCAACCCGCCGCGAAACGAGACCATAAGGCCCATGGTGTCATGCACCAGCATGCCCACAGGCGAGGACCAGCAGCGGCCAGATTTGAGTGCCCAGTTGAGGAACGGGGCGTAGGGGGGGCCGCCAAAGGGCAGGTGTGGCGTGGCCGCCAGTTTTTGCGACAGGGCGGTGATAATGCGGATGGACCAGCGATCTATGGGGTCAGGTCCGCCGTCTTGGTATTCCGGGCTGGTGCTAAAGATCGCCCAGAAATTATCGGTAGGGCCAAGTAGCAAGGTCGTCGCGCCGTTCTCGACGAACCCGCCGAGCACCTGCAACCCGTATGGGGCAACGGCGGATGCTATCACGCTGTGGTTCATTTGTTGCGAAACGGCAGCAGCAGGTTCCATGGCAATTTGGCGGGGCGTTCATCTTGCCAGCGCAGGCCTACGGCCATGTCGTCGTGGCCCTCGGCGGGTTGGGCGATATAGGTGCCAAACATCCGGTCCCAGATTGACAGGGAGAAGCCGTAGTTGCTGTCGTGCTCGGCGCGGTGAACGGAGTGGTGGACGCGGTGCATATCAGGGGTAACCAGAACCAGGCGTACGATCCGGTCAATCCCGAGCGGCAGTTTGATATTGGCGTGATTGAACATAGCGCCGCCATTCAGGATGATTTCAAACAGGATCACCGCCACGGCAGAGGGGCCGAGAAGATAGATCGCCCCGATTTTGAGCAGCATCGAGAGGGCTATTTCGATGGGATGAAAGCGGATGGCGGTGGTGACATCCATATCCACATCCGCGTGGTGTACCTGATGTAAACGCCACAGCAGCGGGATTTTATGGGTGATCAGGTGCTGGCCCCAGATCAGGAAATCGAGGATCAGCATGGCAAGGATGATTTCCAGCCAGACCGGCAGGGCAATCGCGTTGAACAGGCCCCAACCCTTGTCGGTGGCGTCAAGGGCGGCCCCGACTGCCAACAGCGGCAGGGCCAGCGCCACCAAACGCAGGACGGCGGTGTTCAGCAATACCAGCCCCCAGTTATTCACCCAGCGTTTGGCACGGGTTTGGCGCAGGGGTCGGCGCGGTATCCATGCCTCGATCAGGGCCAAGAGGGCAAACAGGCCCAGAAATACGGTCAGGCGGATGGTGGCTTCGTTTTCCATTGATATCTCGTGAGTTTAGGCGCGGATCATACTGCCCGCGCCGTAGGTTGTGAACAGCTCCAACAGGCATGCGTTATCTTGGCGGCCATTCATAATCACAACTGCGCGAACGCCGCCTTTTACCGCATCAAGGGCGGTTTGGGTTTTGGGAATCATGCCGCCGGAAATCACGCCGTCGCGGGTCATTTTGATGACTTGATCGGCTGTCAGTTCTGTCAATACATCGCCGTCGCTGTCTTTGACGCCGTCCACATCTGTCAGCAACAACAAGCGGTCGGCGTTTAGGCCAGCGGCGATTGCCCCTGCTGCCGTGTCGCCGTTAACATTGAAAGTTTCGCCGTTTGGACCAGCACCAAGGGGGGCGATGACCGGAATAAAGCCATCGTTGAACAAGGTTTTAATGACTTTGGCATTCACAGCCACAGGTTCGCCCACAAGACCCAGATCGCCGCTGGCCTGTTTGCACATCAGCAGATCGGCGTCTTTGCCGGAAATACCCACCGCGTGGCCGCCCTGTTGGTTGATCGCTTGAACGATGGTTTTGTTGACTTTACCGGACAGGACCATTTCAACCACCTCAACAGTGGCGGCATTTGACACCCGTTTGCCGTCTTTAAACTCGGTTTTGATGTTCAGTTTTTGCAGCATTTCGTTGATGATCGGCCCGCCGCCATGCACAATAACAGGGTGCAGGTTACATTGCTTCATCATCAGCACATCGCGGGCGAAACTGGCCATTGCCTCCGGGCTGGACATGGCGTGGCCGCCCAGTTTGATGACGATGATCGATCCGTCGTGGCGGCGGATGTGGGGCAGGGCGTCGTTCAGAACCTTGGCGGTGACAATAGAATCGCGTTGCATGGCTTTGGATTTCTCCATGGGGATCACTCCGTTTGCGTTGCCTTTGATTAGCGGTTTGTGAGGCGCGCGCCAAGGGGGCTATTTGAAGGTGAGACAGGGGTCGGGGCGCTCGGCAGGTTTTGTTTCTAGCCACAGATCGAAAGGTGGGTTTGCGTCAATTGGCGTTTCAAGAAAGGCCAATGAGGTTATGCGGAGGTTAGGCTCTGCCAGCCTGAGCAGCGCAGGAACGCCCCAATCGGTGCGCCCATGGCCGGTGCCGGTAATCAGGATGACGGGGGCGCCGTGGTCCTTTAGGGCTGCGAGTATGGTTTCGGCAAAGATGGCGTCGCGGAAACGCTGGGCCTCGACCATACCCTTCATCATTTCGCGCGGCATGGCGGCGCAATGGGCGTCATATTGCGCGTTGATTCGGGTTATCAATTGGTCGGCGGGCAGGGGGTTGGTTAAGCCGAAACGGGGGCTTTGTTCGCCAAACACCGCAGCGGCGCCTTCGGCAAAGGCACGGCGAACTTCGGATTTAGGACGGGCGGCGCCTTTGATGTTTGTGCCTTGCAGAGCCGCGAACAGGGGGTAGTATAGGGCGAAATCCGGCCAGCCTGTCGCTTGCCAGTTGAGGGTTGTCTCTAATGCAGTGGCATCTTCTAGCAAGGCTGGGGTGATTTTGGCGGCTTGCTCTGGTGTCAACATTTCAAAAACAACGGCGCTTGGCTGGATTGCTTGGATCGCTTTGGCTTGGCCTTGGTGGTGCAGGGCGTTGTCGTGGACCTCCCCGAGGATGATAACGTCGGCCTTGGGGATTTGGGTCAGGTCATCGAGTGTGATTTCTGCTGCTGAGGCGATTGTTGCACAGAGCGCCCAGATGAGTATGGGGACGGATTTGATGAATTGCTGCATGGGGTAAAACCGTTTCTAAGGCAAAGGCGAGACGCCAATTACCGTAGCATGCGACAGCAAAATTGCCAGATAGACTGCAAGGCCCAGCGATATTCGTGCCAAGCCGCGGCGCGTGATGGTGATTTGGCGTTTGGTCTTGGACAGGGCTTGCCACCTTGCCATGCCCAGAATGCGCTTGGCGCGTTTGTTGATGATGCGGGTGCCGAGCAGGGAAAATCCGGCGAACAGGCCAAAGACAATCACATGCGCCAGATTGCCGTTTGGAATAAGGTGGGTGGCCGACCAGATAAACAGAGCGGCGAGCAAAGGATGATGTAGCCAGCCGATTATGCCGGCGTTTTGGGGATCGAAACGATCATTGTTCCAACCGCCAAAGGACAGCGGGTTGGGTTGGCCGAAAGCCATCGCGACTATGATACATGCCAGAGCCATGCCTGCGAGGGGGATGTGGTTTTGCCAAGGTGCCCATGCCCACAGCTCGATATAGGGCGCGCGGCCAGCGGCGCTGATGATCCATGTCAAAACTGCGATTGACAGGAGGGAATAAAGGGCGGTGAATCCGATTGCGCCAATTTTCGCGGTGATACGAGATTTGACTTGTGGGCGTACAGGGATCGAATGGGACAGAAAGAAGGTGCCAAAGGCGGCCAGAAACTCGCCCCACTGCGATAGGAATTGCATGGTTTTGGCCTCCGGTCCTGAGGGTTTGTGTCGGTTAGGAATGAGGCAGGCCAGCCAACCCGTCAAGCGCCGTTTGTCTTGGCGTGGATATTTAGGTGTTTCCAGAAACCGTGACTATCGCTAGAAAAAGGCAAACATAGGGGTTGGCCATGGCTGATGAAACGACGCAGAAAATCATTCTACTTACCGGGGCGAGCCGCGGAATTGGCCATGCAACGGTCAAAAAGTTCAGCGCCGAAGGGTGGCGTGTGCTGACCTGTTCACGCCAAGCGTTTTCTGAACATTGCCCTTGGCCGGGGGGCGCGGAAAACCACATTCAGGTCGATCTGTCCAGCCCGCAAGGCACCATGCAGGCGGTTGAGGAAATTCGCAGTCGCCTGCCGGAAGGGCGCCTCGATGCGCTGGTGAACAATGCGGGAATTTCGCCCAAAGGGCCGGAAGGGGAGCGTTTGACCACCCTGAACACCGATCTGCGCGATTGGGGCCATGTGTTCCATGTGAATTTCTTTGCGCCTGTGGTTTTGGCACGGGGATTGCAACAGGAGTTACAGAACGCGAAGGGCGCGGTGGTGAATGTGACTTCGATTGCGGGCGCGCGGGTGCATCCGTTTGCGGGCGCCGCCTATTCCACATCAAAGGCCGCGCTGGCGGCACTGACCCGTGAAATGGCCCATGATTTTGGACCCCTTGGCGTGCGGGTCAATGCGATTGCGCCGGGCGAAGTCGAGACAGCCATCCTCAGCCCCGGAACGGATAAGATTGTAGAGAAACTGCCGTTGCGGCGGTTGGGACAGCCGGAAGAAGTGGCGGATGTGATTTATTTCCTGTGTTCAGACGCGAGTTCTTATGTGTCTGGCACGGAGATAGAGGTTAACGGGGCGCAGCATGTCTGAGGGTTTGAGGCGTACTCCCGCCAAATCGGCGTGAATTGAAATTCACTTGATTTGTTGGGCCGCGCCTCGCTGACGCTCGGCGGGATGGCGTTGTTTGATTGAATAATTGAAAAGTCCCGCAAGGGCGGGGTCGAGGGGGGGCCTCCGCAGAATCGCGGTGTTGGGTTTCTAGGCCTTGCGCCGTTTGCGCAGACCCCAGATCACCATCACGATATAGGCGAGGCAGAGACCCACCAATGACAACCAGGTGAAGGTCAGGATGGCGGCGCCGAGAAAGGCGAAGCCGACCAGCACAAAGCGGGTGTGTTCGCGCGAGATTGACAAGGCTTTGAAGGACCATGTGGGAATGCGTGAAATCAACAGCCAGCCGACGAAGATCATATAAAGGCTGATGAGGGGGGATGGCAGGTGGGTGGATTTGTCGAGGGCGAAATCCAGATACATCGGGGCCATCACCAGCAGGGCACCGGCGGGGGCTGGCACGCCGACGAAATAACCGTCATTGGCGGCGTCTTCCTCGGATTTATTGGCGACGTTGAAACGGGCGAGGCGCACAACGCAGCAAACGGCAAAAACCATCACGGCAATCCAGCCGAATTTGGCGAGGTCTTGCAGCGCCCAGAGGTACATCACCAACGCGGGGGCGACGCCGAAATTGGCGAAATCGGCCAGCGAGTCCAGCTCTGCGCCGATCAGACTGTCGCTGTTGAGCGCGCGCGCGAGGCGACCATCGAGGCCGTCAAGCACGGTGGCAATCAAGATTAACACGACGGCCCGTTCATAGTTGCCAAAGAACGCCTGTTGGATGGCGGTCAGCCCGGCACAAATAGCAACCACGGTCAGTACATTGGGCAACAAAGCCACAAACGGCTGATCTTTCTTTTGTTTTTCAGGTGGTTGCGGCAAATCTATTCCGTCCTTGCGCTGCGGGGCGCCTCGTCTGAGTTCAAGTCAGCCAGCACAGTTTCACCGGCGATCATGCCTTGGCCAACGCTGACCAGCGGGTTCACGCCTTCTGGCAGATAGACATCAACCCGTGAGCCAAAGCGGATCAGGCCGAAACGCTCGCCTGTTTGAATTGGCGTGGGGGCGGTGACAAAACTGACAATGCGGCGCGCCACAAGGCCCGCGATTTGGGTGGCGACGATGTGGCGGCCATCTGCCATTTCGATGCAGATCGAATTGCGTTCATTGTCGACGCTGGCTTTGTCGAGCGAGGCGTTGAGGAATTTACCTGGGCGGTAGGCAACTTTGGTGATTGTACCGGGCACGGGCGCGCGGTTTACGTGGCAGTTGAAGACATTCATGAACACGCTGACGCGGGTTAGCGGGCCATCTGACAAGCCGAGTTCGGCGGGCGGTGTTGCCTGTTCAATTAGCGAGACGATCCCGTCGGCCGGGCTGATCACCAACCCGTCGCGGGTGGGTGTTGTGCGCGGTGGATCGCGGAAAAAGTAGTAGCACCAGATGGTTAACACCACGCCGATCCAGCCCAAAAAGCTGGAAAGCCAGAATAAAATCAAAGTGATGCCGGCGAATATGGCGACGAACTTGATACCTTCGCGGTGCATGGGCTTGATAAAGCTGCTGAGCATGGTCATCTGTATAAGGCCTTATGGACGTTAATTCCCTGTTATTTCCACATGAGATGGAAATAACAGGGATGTTTCGGCAGGTATAAACAGGCTAAACGGATATTGGCAAGGAGAGTCGTTGGCCGTGGCGCAAACACAGTCGACATTGATGGGGCGAATGCAATTGCATTTGTAAGAGTAGGGTAGCGGGTGCTGGCAAGAGACAATAAAATTCATCGCTTGTGGACAGGGTGGATTTCCATCGGAACGGGGGCGTATGATCGCCCCACGAAAAAGCGTATCATGGTGACGAATACTTTGGCATCTTTGGTGTCGATATTCACCGTGCCATACCTGATTTTCTATGCAGTATATGACATCGACGCCCTGATGATCCCACTGCTCACCCTGTCGCCTCAGGTTTTGCTATTTGCGCTGACGCCTTTGCTGCATCGGTTACCGGTGCCTGGTATCTGGTCATTTTGTGGATATGTTTTGCCATGCTCTACAATTTCTATTTCGGGGTGCAATCAGGGTTGCAATACTTGCTGCTGCCCGGTGCAACGGCGGGAATTTTGGTGTTCGGCGTGGATAATATCAGGGCGGCCCTGTTCTCGATGCTGCTGGGGTTTTCCGGCTTTGTGATTGTGACAACTGTTTTTATCACGCCCGCGCCTTTCATCGTGGTGGGGCAGGGTTTCCAACAAGTCATGTATATGATTTCGCTGCCGACGTCGTTTGTTTTCATTTTCGGCATCGTCTATTTCGCCAATTTGCAGGCGAAAATTGCGAATGATCGTTTGGAGCGGGAATACCAGCGCTCGGAAGATTTGTTGTATAATGTCTTGCCGGAATCCATTGCCAGCGAGCTGAAGGACCGCCCGGGTAAAACCATTGCGCGGTTTCATGAGGCGGTTACCATACTGTTTGCCGATATTGTGGAGTTCACCCCCAAGGCCTCGCGTCTATCAGCCGCACAGATTGTCGAGCTGTTGAACGCGCTGTTTTCCGAATTTGACGATCTGACCCGCAAGCATGGTCTTGAGAAGGTTAAAACCATCGGTGATGCCTTTATGGCAGCAGGTGGTATGCCGGTGGCGCAAGCGGATCACGCGGAACGGGTTGGGCGGCTGGCACTGGATATGATTGAAAGTGTAGGGCGGTTTTCGGGGATTTCCGGCGAAAAGATTTTACTGCGTATTGGCATCAATTCTGGCCCTGCGGTGGCGGGGGTGATCGGCAACCAAAAACTGGTTTACGATGTTTGGGGGGACACGGTGAATACCGCTGGGCGGATGGAAACCTATTGCACCCTGCAGCGGATTCAGGTCACGGCGGCGTTTGTGGCGCTGACGAGCGAGGTTTTCAGGTTTGAGCGGCGCGGGTTGATCGAGGTGAAAGGCAAAGGCGAAATTGAGGTTTGGTTTTTGCAGGGGCTGTTGAGCGACGCCCTAAACAATCGCAGCGATGATTGCGCGCAAGACTTCCAGCCCCTCGCCCTTGGCGGCGGAGGTTTGAACTAGAATCGGATAGGCGGCAGGATGTTTGGAGATGTCGTTGATGGTTTTTTCGGTAACTTTCTCCAGCTCGCCTTTTTTCAGTTTGTCGCATTTGGTCAGCACCACCTGAAACGGTACGGCGGAACTGTTCAGCAGTTGCATGATTTCGTGGTCCACCGATTTTGGCCCGTGTCGGGAATCAATCAGCAGGAAAACGCGGCGCAGGGATTGCCTGCCGGACAGGTAGTTTTTCAGCAGACGTTGCCACTTACCCACCACCGCCACAGGCGCATTGGCGAAACCATAGCCTGGCACATCGACAAGGAAATGTTCCTCGCCCATGGTGAAAAAGTTGATTTCCTGCGTGCGCCCCGGGGTGTTCGAGGTCCGCGCCAACGCCTTGCGGCCAGTCAGGGCGTTGATCAGGCTGGATTTACCGACGTTGGAGCGACCCGCAAAGCAGAATTCCAAACGATCGGCAGGCGGCAGGCCATCCATGGCGACAACGCCCTTGAGGAAGTCGGTGTTTCCGGCGAACAGCAGGCGGCCCTTTTCAGAGGCGGCAAAATCGGGCCGTTCGGCGACAGAGAAGATACTGGACATCAGAGGATTTCCACTTGGTCGTTTAAGGTGATTGTGCCATCTTGCAGCACGTAGGCTTTGACACCAAAATCTTGGTGGCCCCAGCCGGTTTTCAGGGCTTTGAGTGTGTCCACATCCCGTTCGCCCGTGTCAGGGTTTGCGGTGGTGGCAAGGCAACGCTCGATGCGTTCGCGGACTTCTAGCCGGACAGAGCCGATGCGGATTTCTTTGCCGACCCAGTCAAATTCCTGCATGGGCTTTTCGCCGTTCAGCCAGATATTGCCGCGAAAACGGAGCGGTGAGAGGCTGGCACCTGCCTGCGCCTCAAGGGCTTGCAGGGAGCTGTGCAGATTGAGGGATACAGACGGCCAGCTGGAATCTGTCAAGCCCACATTTGGCACGGAATAAAGTGCAGTAGGGGCCATCCGGTTGGCGGGCGTGAGCGGTTTGCTCCACGCGATAAAGGCGGCAATGCTGTCGTTGTTTGAGGGATCCAAAGTGATTGAACCCGCGCGCGGATGAGTGAGTGAAATTGTGCCAGCGGCTGGGTCTACCTCGGCGGTGATCGCCATTAGCTCGGGGGCTTTGGCCCCTCGGGTAAAGTTACGGCAACTGACCCATTCGGGGGCATTTGCATCCAGCGTACGGCCTTCCTCGACCACCGCCCACACACGATCCCATGGCAGGCATTTACCCGTTGCCAGCGCCACAGATTTCAGCGCCTCCACCCCATGCGCCTTGATGGGGTGGCGGAATATTTCTGTGACATTCAGGGTCATTTTTCAGACTTTTTTCCCAGCTTGCCAAGGCTTTCGCGGATATTGCCAAACACATCGGGTTTCACCCCTTGGCTGCGCATGATCAGATATTGCTGTGTAAAGGTGATGGTGTTGTTGGCCACCCAGTACAGCACGAGGCCAGAGGCAAAGCGTCCCAGCATGAACATGAACACCCACGGCATCCAAGCAAAGATCATCTTTTGCGTGGCATCCGTGGGGGCCGGATTCAGTTTTTGCTGCATCCACATGGTGATGCCCATCAGGATCGGCAACACGCCAATCGACAGGATCGCCAAGAAGCTTTCGGGGCCAGGAGGGCTGAAGGGCAGCAGGCCAAACAGGTTCAGCAGGGAAGTTGGGTCCGGCGCAGACAGGTCTTTGACCCATGCGATGAACGGCGCGTGGCGCAGGCCGATGGTGACAAAGATAACCTTGTACAAAGAAAAGAAGATCGGGATTTGCAGAATAATCGGCAAACAACCAGCCGCTGGATTGGCCTTTTTCTTTTTATACAACGCCATCATTTCTTTTTGCAGGCGTTGGCGGTCATCGCCACATTGTTCCTTGAGCTTCTCCATCTCTGGCTGCAATTCTTTCATGCGGGCCATGGATACATAGGATTTATAGGCCAGTGGGAACAACATGGCCTTGATAACCAATGTAAGGGCGAGGATTGACCACCCCATGTTCCCGATGAAATGGTTTAAAAAATTCAACAGGCGGAACATTGGTTTGGTGATGACCGAGAACCATCCCCAGTCGATTGATTCGATGAAATGAGTGACACCTTGAGTGTCTTGATAGTCGCGCAGGGTTTCCCATTCTTTGGCCCCGGCAAACAGCGAGGTCGTCACTTCGTAAGAGGCACCCGATGCGATTTTTGACAAGGGGAGGCGCACCTCGGTTTGGTAAGAATCGATTTGCTGCGAGTATTTTACCAGTGAGGTGAAAGTCTGGTTTCCGGCAGGGATCAGCGTTGTCATCCAGTATTTGTCGGCAAATCCGGTCCAACCGCCATTAACGCCTTTGATTTTGTCGACGTTCCCCGCCTCGGCTGCGACAAATGGTAGGTCTGGCAGATCGTCGTAGTTAATTTCTTCCAGCTTATCGCCTTCAAAATCGTCGCCGTTATAGCGCACAACACCTTCGTGAGAGATAAAGAAACCCTCGACGTCCGGCTCGCCCGTGCGGGCAATGATGCCGTAGGCGGCCATCGCCACCTCGGCGCTGGTGTTGTTTTTTACCGATTGGGTGATCGAGAACAGATAGTTGTCATCAATCGAAATGGTGCGGTGGAAAATTAAGCCGCTGCCGTTGTCCCATTGCAAGGTGATGGGCGTGGTTTGCGTTAAAACACTGCCGGAAACCACCTGCCACGGCGTTGTGGCACCCGGAACCTGGGCGAATTCCAGATCGCCAGCGGGTTGCCAGCCGTAAGAGGTGTAATAGGCATTCGGGCCGCCTGCGGGGGACAGCAGGGTTACTTTGACAGAGCTGTCGTTCAGGCGAACATTGTAATCCAGCAAATGCAGATCATCGATGCGACCGCCGATTAGGGAAAGAGAACCCTCTACGCGGTCAGTCTTGATGGTCACTCGCGCCGAGGATGCGATTGCCGCGTCGCGGGTTTCCACATTTGTGATTGCCACGGGCGGGGCCACGGCAACAGCGGATGCACCGCCCGCCTTGGGTGGTGTCACCACACCATCACCGGTTTGGCTGGTGCCAGTGGCCGATTGCGTTTGCTCGACCACGGGGGGCAAAATATCCTCTGGCGGGAAGATATAGAACCAAACGAGGATCACAAGAAAGCTGAGCGCAGTTGCGAGAATGAGGTTTTTATTCTGGTCGTCCATTATAGGCCCTGAATGGTATGGGAAGTCTCGTTGCGTTCAATAGAAATAGGGGAGAAAGGTCAAGGGAGTCTGGCGAGAATTGAGGCGTTTTGCCCTTGTACCTGCATGAGAAGGCGCAAACTGATTGGAGAAGTGTGGAATTCTTGGGTTATTGACCCACAAGCAGGTATTCTAGGTCGCTTGCGACTCGGTAACCTCCCGGATTGGAATGTGGATCAGCGCGGCAATCAGCCCAAGGACAATGGCCGCCCACCACATCGGGGTGTAATCCTGATAAATGTCAAATATCCGCCCGCCGAGCCAGGCCCCCAGAAAGGCCCCGAATTGATGGCTGAAAAACACCAAACCGGCCAGAGTCGACAGGAATGTCAGCCCCTGCGTTTGGGCCACTAACCCCATGGTCAAAGGAACTGTAGAGAGCCAAAGCAGCCCCATGGCTGCCGAAAATAAATAAACGCTGTTGGCGGATGCCGGGGCCAGAATGAACAGCGTAATGACGATGGCGCGGGTGGTGTAAATGCTGCTCAGGACCCATTTTTTTGACAGTTTTTGCCCGGACCAGCCCGAAGCAAAGGAACCGGCAATGTTGAATAATCCAATCAGCGCCAGCGACCAGCCCCCTACTGTTGCGGCCAACCCAATGTCGCCGACATAGGCAGGCAAATGGGTGCCGATGAAGGCCACATGAAAGCCGCAGACGAAGAAACCAAAGAACAGGCACAGATAGCTGCGGTCTTGAAAGGCGGATTTAATCGCCTCGCCAAAATCTCTTGCGCCTTTGGCGGAAGCGGTTGGCGTGGAAATACGGGCGACTGCAACCAAAAACGGCAAGATTATCAGAAAACTGACGCTGATTAACAAGATACTTTGTTGCCAGCCGAACCAGCCGATCATTGCTTGTGATATTGGCGCGGCGGCAAACATGCCAAACGAGGCCGATGCGGTTCCAAGGCCCATCACAAAACTGCGTTGCCTTGCGGTGACAACTTTGCCAAGGGCGATGATGACGATTGGAAAGGAGCAAGCGCCGGTTCCAATGCCGACAATAACGCCGGAAAATACAAAGATCTCCGGGCTGATGACATACCCGCGTAGAAAAAAACCAACAGCAGCGGTAACAGCACCAAAGGCCAGAACCCGTGCGGTGCCATATCTGTCTGCTACCATGCCGGCAAAAGGTTGAGTCAGCCCCCAGCACAATGCTTGAATGGCGACCGAGAGCGAAAAAATTTCCCGCCCCCAGCCCAGTTCAGCCGACATCGGGCGCATGAACACGCCAAAGCTGGCGGAAAAACCAAAGCCCAGAAAGGCGACGACACATCCGGCAAGGATGGCGGCATTCAACTTGTTTTTATTGTATTCAAGGGCGGGGTTCATGGGGGTATCCTGTGAGGTTCACCTGAAAACTATACCCTACACAGTTCATTTTCCAACTTGATTATTTGTGATGTTGCAATTCAATATTTGTTATCTCAGTCCAAAACGTCGGGATCGTTAAGAAACAGAGGATTGCGCTGAAACGCGACCCGAAGCGATAGGATTAGGCGGTGGCAGTGCGCAAACTGCCCAGATGTTTGTCCCAACCGGCATCAAGTGCCATGAGGAGGCCCATAGCAGCCTCGCCCGCTGCCGCGCCGATACCCGTGTGTTCGAGCGATAGTTTGGTGCCGCCTTGGACTGCTTGCAAGGTCCAAGTCACGGTTGTTTTGCATCCCCCAGCGGTTTGATGGTGAAGGTGTATTTCAGATGGGCGGGCGCGTCCATTTCCAACACCTTGCCCCAGCAAACCTTGGATGTTGCGCCATTTTCATCTGTTTTGATCAGCGCGTAATCTTGCCTCATTGCCAAATCAGCCTCGGCGGGATGAAACCACAGGGCCAGTTTATCTTTCCGGGTCAGATACTCCCAGACGGCCGCGCGCGGCGCGGCGAGGAAGATTGATTTGTTCAGGGTTGCATCAGTCATTGTTGTTTTCCTTTTGGGTTTTCATATCGGTTTCGATGACGGTTTTCAGGGTAGACAGTTTGCTATCCCAGAATTGGCTAAAGTGATCGAACCAACCGGCTGCGGATTTCAAGGCCATCGGTTCCAGTCGGTTAAGGCGCTCTCGGCCTTGGGTGTGGACAGAAATCAGACGGCCCTCTTGCAGGATGGTCAGGTGCTTTTTCACCGCCCCGCGTGTCATATCGAACTGGTCTGAAACTTGCGCGATGGTCATGTCGCCGCCACTGAGGTGGTGCAATATCTGTCGCCGTGTCGGGTCTGCCAGCGCCCGAAACGCGCCCTGTTCAGCGGGGATCATTGGGCCACCGGCTTGAAATAGTGTGGGCTGGGCGACGTTATTGTTGTTAAGTGGCGTTGCATGTTGCTTCCTTTATGATACCTTTTGGTATTACTAATACATATCACCAAAAGGTATCACGTCAAGAGGAAACCGTCAGTAATTTTGATCACCAGTTGTTTCAAAATGAGAAAACGGTATTGTCAGCGCCAGTAGAATGACCAAACAATTGACCAAAGGGTTAAACAAATGAACACCAAGACTCCGAACCTTACCGATATGGGTGTGCGTAACCCGAAACAAATTATCAGTTACACTACTGTGCATGTCTCAGAGGATATGGATATTTTGAAAATCAATTACCGCCGCGAGCCGAATTCATTTTTGCCAAAACGTCGGCGCTATGAGTTCAAACGCATTGGTAAGCCGATGCCGGGTTCCGAATTGAAAGGCGCCCAAGCCATCCGCTTTGAGATTTCGCCAATTCTGGGTCGCGCGATTGCAGAGCTGGACACTATTTTGGCCGATAGCAAACGCACAACTGCCAGCAAGAAAGACTTGCAACGAGAAGTGGCTGTTCTGAGCGCCGAAATGAACGAACGTATCGCGCATTTGTCCAAGATGATTGACGGGTTAGAATAGGGCGGGGAGGTTAGCCCGTTTTCTGCGCCGCAATCAAATCTGCCAGCCGCTGCTTTTGCTGACCTTTGCCGTCGAAATTTGATGGTGCCAGCCAAGCGGCATACCCCCGCTCGACCGCAGGCTAATCGCGGTCGAGAATGGAAAACCAGGCCGTATCGCGATTGCGACCTTTGTAGAGTGTGGCCTGTTTAAACAGCCCGTCATAAGTGAAGCCAAAACGCAAAGCGGCGGCGCGGGACGGGGCGTTCAAGGCGTCGCATTTCCATTCATAGCGGCGATTGCCGAGGGTGTTAAAAGCGTGTTGCATCATCAAAAACATCACTTCGGTAGCCACCCGAGTTTTTTGCAAGCGCGGCGAGAAGGCAATGAAACCAACCTCGATGACGCCGTGTTCAGGGGCTATGCGCAGGTAGCTGGCAAAGCCAACGGCCTTGCCGCTGGCCTGTTCGATTAATGTGTAGAACAGCGGGTCTTTGCTCTGGCTTGCGCCTGTCATCCATATGCGCAATTCTTGTTCCGTTTCAAACGGACCGACGGGCATATAGGTCCAGAGGCCAGCGTTGTTGCCTGAGGAAAATGCCTCGAACAATTCGGCACTGTGTCGTTCTGCGTCCAGCGCTTCCAGACGGCAATATTGGCCCTCAATGGGCGTATGGTCTGGTCTGCTGGCAGCTGTCCAATCTGGAACATCCTCGCCAATTGGTTGGTCAAATTCATTGATGCGTTGGGACATAAGGGAGCGCCTTCAGAAGTGGTGTGAATATTTTGTAACAATTCTCGTGGCCTGTGAAAGTGCCAATATTGAATAAAGCCAGCATACCAATTTTATCGCCGCTAAACTGAAACAAAACCTCGCGCCTGTTCAACGCCGCGTGAAGGGAGTGGATTTTGACTAATGTTCTGTTCCACATACGGGTATGCAGGTCAAAACAGGAAACGGCAGATGACTGACACAACCAAACCACGCGGGATCAGCCTGCGCAAATTAGCGCCCTTACTGATGATCGTGCTTGTGGCGGTTGCAGGGGCGTATTTCCTGCGCGATGTGCTGAGTTTTGAGGCCTTGCGCGATAACCGCGAAATGTTGATCAGTTGGCGCGATTCAAATTACCCGCTGGCCGCAGTGGTCTTTATCGGCGTCTATATCGTTGTGGTGGCGTTTTCCCTGCCCGGTGCCGCGATCATGACGCTGACAGGCGGGTTTCTGTTCGGGATTTTTCCGGGCGCGTTGTTTTGTGTTTTGGGGGCGAGCATCGGGGCGGTGTTGATATTTACCGCCGCAAAAACCGGCCTTGGTGACATGCTGCACGCGAAAATGCATTCCCAAGATGGGGGCGGTATCCTGGAGCGGATGGAAAAAGGCCTGCATGAGAACGAGGTTAGCTATCTGATGTTGATGCGTCTTGTGCCCGCAATTCCGTTTTTCATTGCCAATCTTGCGCCCGCCTTTCTGGGGGTGAAGTGGCGCAATTTCGCCCTGACCACGTTTTTTGGCATTATGCCTGGGTCGATTGTGTACACTTCGGTTGGGGCCGGTTTGGGGGATGTGTTTGCCGCAGGTGAAACGCCTGATCTTGGCATTATCTTTCAACCCAATATACTGGGGCCTATCATTGGCCTGTGTGTTTTGGCGGCGCTGCCAATCCTGATCAAAGCCTTCACTTCCAAGAAAGAGCCATCGCAATGAAACGCATTAAAACAGACCTTTGCATCATTGGCGCGGGGTCCGGTGGCCTGTCCGTTGCGGCGGGGGCCGTGCAGATGGGGGCCGATGTGGTGCTGCTGGAGGGGCACAAGATGGGCGGAGATTGCCTGAACTATGGCTGTGTCCCGTCAAAGGCGCTGCTGGCGGCGGGCAAACATGCGCACGCAATGACCACGGGCGCACCATTCGGGGTGAAACCTGTGGTGCCAGAAGTGGATTACGCTGCGGCCAAAGATCATGTGCGGCGCGTGATTGCCGGTATTGAACCGCACGACAGCGTGGAGCGGTTCGAGGCGTTGGGCGTTAAGGTGATAACCGAGTTTGGCAGCTTTATCTCTGACAGCGAAGTTCAAGCCGGTGACACGATAATCAAAGCGCGCCGCTTTGTGATTGCCACGGGGTCCGCGCCCTTTGTGCCACCGATTCCGGGGCTGGAGGATGTGCGCTATTATACCAACGAGGATATATTTGAGTTGCGCGAGCAACCTAAGCATTTAATCGTTATCGGCGGCGGGCCGATTGGCATGGAAATGGCGCAGGCGCACGCGCGGCTGGGATCAAAGGTAACTGTGCTAGAAGGCTTCAAGGCGCTGGGCAAAGATGATCCAGAATTGGCGGCGATTGCGTTGGAACGGATTCGGGGAGAGGGCGTTGAGATTGTTGAGGGGGCGATGGCCTCTGGCATCAGCAAAACTAAGACGGGGATCAGGATTGAAACCAAAGACGGGCCAAGCTTTGAGGGTACGCATTTGTTGATGGCGGTGGGGCGCAAACCTAATGTAGAGCGCCTGAACCTCGCGGTGGCGGGAATTGAGCCGACGCGGGGGGGCATCAAGGTGGATGCGCAGCTGAAAACCACCAACCGCCGCGTTTATGCGATTGGCGATGTGGCGGCGGGGCTGCAATTTACCCATGTGGCGGGGTATCATGCGGGGGTGATTATCAAATCGGCGCTGTTTGGCCTGCCTTCCAAGGCCAGCAATGCGCATATTCCCTGGGTCACATATACCGACCCTGAAATCGCCCAAGTGGGCCTGACCGAGGCCGAAGCTCGCGCGGCACATGGCGACGCGTTGGAAGTGACCCGTTTTGATTATGCCGAAAACGATCGGGCACGGACCGAGTTGGCAACCACGGGGCTGGTCAAGGTGATGATCGTCAAAGGCCGCCCTGTGGGGGCGTCTATTGTGGGAAAACAAGCGGGAGAGCTGATACAGGTCTGGGCGCTGGTGATTGCTAACAGGTTGAAAATCGGCGCGGTTGCGGCGATGGTGTCACCGTATCCGACGCTTGGCGAGATCAACAAACGGGCAGCAGGGGCCTATTACACGCCGCGCTTGTTTGACAACAAGATGGTGAAACGTATCGTGCGTTTGGTGCAAAAACTGCGTTAATGAATAAATTGCTGTTCTATCGTGTTAAGTACAGTAAACAAAAGAAAATAGCTGGGGTCTAAATGTTCCTGAAATCACTCACCGGGCGTTTTTTGCTGCTGACGATTATTTTCGTCATGCTGGCAGAGGTGCTGATCTTCGTGCCCTCGGTTGCGCGCTTTCGGGTGGACTATTTGCAAGAGCGTCTGGAGCGGTCGCAAATAGCGTCGCTCGCCCTGCTGGCCACCCCTAATGATATGGTGGAGCCGGAGCTGGAGGCAGAGCTGCTGGACAATGCGGGGGTGCTGAATATTGTGCTGCGGCGTGATGAAATGCGGGAATTGATCCTGTCGCAACCGATGCCGGCAATGGTGGACCGCGATTATGACCTGCGCATGGCAGGGCCTTTGACCCTGATTAACGACACTTTTGCAACCTTGATGGGGGATGGTGATCGGGTGATCCGCGTTATTGGTGCGCCGGTGAAAGGCGCGGGGCTGCTGATCGAGATTGCGCTTTATGAGCGGCCTTTGCGGGCGGCGATTGTGGATTACGGTTTGCGCATTTTGACGCTGTCGGCGGTGATTTCTGTGTTAACCGCCAGCCTGTTGTTCTTTGCTGTGCGCCGGTTTGTGGTCAGCCCGATAACGCGGCTGGTCAACAACATCAAAGCCTATGAAAAAGCCCCCGAAGACGGGCGACGATTGATAAAGCCAAAGGCGGGCGTGACGGAATTGTTTGATGCGGAAACCGCCCTGCGGTCCATGCAAAAGCAATTGACGCAGTCTTTGCGGCAAAAGGAACGGTTGGCGGCGCTTGGGTCTGCTGTCTCCAAGATCAGCCACGATTTGCGCAACATCTTGACCACGGCGCAACTGCTGGCAGACCGGATGGAAACCAGCGATGATCCGCGCGTGCAGAAAAGCGCACCCAAGCTGGTGAACTCGATTTCCCGCGCGGTGAACCTGTGCGAGAGTACGCTGGGCTATGGCAAGGTCGGGGAAACCGTGCCGATGATTACCGAGTTTTCGATGAAGCATCTGCTGAATGATATTGTCGAAAGTGAGTTGCTGGCGGTAAATGATACGCCCGTGTCGATTACCTCTCAAGTAGAAGGTGATGTGAGATTGGCCGCCGACAAAGAGCAAATCTACCGTGTGATGTCCAACATTGTGCGCAACGCGCGGCAAGTTTTGGAGGCCCGCCCTGAAGGGGGGCAAATATCCCTGTATGGCTGTGAGCAAAGCGATGGCTGGCTGATGTCGGTGCGGGATAACGGCCCCGGCCTGCCGATGCGTGCGCAGGACAACCTGTTTGAGGCCTTCAAAGGCAGCGTTCGCAAAGGCGGCTCTGGTTTGGGCTTGGCGATTTCTGCCGAACTGGTGCAGGGCCATGGTGGTACTTTGAAAGTTTCCCAGACAGGTGAGGCGGGGACCGAGTTTCAGGTTTGGCTGCCCAAAAGCAGCTAGGTTTGGCTGACTTGTCCCAAATAGTCGGTTAGTCTTTGGCCCTCCTGATCTGAAAACAGGTCGCCGGTAGGTGTGCATTCAGTAATTTTATCTATCCGAAACACCCGAAATCCCTCTCGCAATTCGCACCAGCTGGTACAGGTCCAAACGTGGCCCCAGTATTCGGATTGTAGCGGGTGGATAACCCGCTTTGTTTGTTGGCCGCCCAAAGACCCGTAAGAAATTTTCAGCTTTTGCCGTTTCCGAATGGCCGCACGGATGACTGGCATATGACGAAACCCAGCCTGAGCCTGCACAAATGGATATACTGCGAAGCCCCAGCTTTTGGGAGGCTTGGAGCCATTTGGCAGTGCTTGATCAATTTTTGCCAATAACGATTGCGCGGCGGTTTGTAATTCTTCGTCGGCTGCCTGCGCCACAACCGCCATGCCCAGATGCAAGGCCTCAAGCTCCACCAAAGACAGGTTAACGGGGGGCAGGAATATCTGGTCCCGCAGCAGATAGCCGACACCGCGCTCGCCTTCTATCGGAATTCCAGAGGCCACCAGCGTATCAATATCGCGATAAACCGTGCGCAAGGATACTTCGAGGACCTGGGCAATATCACGTGCAAGGTGCAACCGACCGTCGCGCACGATCTGAATGATCTCAAACAAACGGTCGGTGCGGCGCATTTTTAGTCTATCCTGTTTGGCGGGTGATCGTCAGGTATTTCAAAGTAACACTATTTGGATCAACCGCTTGAAAAAACGGCCCTGTGGCGGGGACTTGCAGTGCGAGCTCAAAAACATTCTTGGCCGCTTTCATGTCTGTCCATTCGATATGATCCAGCCAGCTGTCTTCATCCGATTTTGAGAGAGTTCGGCGAACAAAGCCTTTGTAAGCGCATAAGAAACCGGTTTCCATGGCTTCGGTTGCTTGCAGGAACTCTGTGTCTGTGATGCCTTTGAGCAGCTTGAACGTCACCATTTCAACGACGGTTGCTTTTTGTTGGGCAGTGTCAAGGCAGCCCGAAGCATGGCCTGTGGAAGCGGCCATTACAAGGGATGCACCCGTGCGCAGGGAGGGGAGTGGATTTGTCATATTTTATGTCCATCTGAATTGAAGATGGGCACTTGTAACCGGGACCAACTGACAGCGTTCTGTCAGTTGGATTTGAATTTTTTAACGCACTACCCGCGAGTATTTGGACCCTTCGATCGAGGCCCCGACCAGCAAGCCCGCCTGATTGAACACAATCGCGTAAACAGCGCGCGCCACTGTGTTATTGTCGATGCCAGCGGCACCGGCACCGCTGTCTAGCAGGGTGAATTCGAGGTCAGCGCCCAGCGTCCAGCCGGCGCGTGAGCGAAAGCGTTGCAGGTGGTCGCCGTCCATAAAGAACAAAACGCTGGAATACTGCTGCGCACCCGCCTGAAAGCCGAAACTGGCTGCAATAAGGTTGTAATAATCCACGGGCGCAGAACCGATAACCAATGCGCCTTCGCCGTAGCTGCCGCCAAATCCAAAGCCTGCTTTGCTGACCCTTGGCATCACCAACATGCCTGCCGCATTGGTGGCCAATTCGGATGTGAATGGCAATTCGGATTTCATCTGTTCCAAAGCCAGCTCAACGTTGCGATCAATCTTGTCGCGCGCATTGCTGGATGTGCCGCCGGAACAGGCGGCGGTCACACCGGCACCCGCACTTAAGATGAATCCGCGACGGGTCCATGAACTTGCCTTGGCTAAAAGGGTGGTTTGCGCCATTTTCTGCATGGGGCTACTCCTGTAAAGTGAACTGCAGTGTTCGGTCTTTGCCGATCTTTGCGCCTGTTTAAGGCGTTTTGGCGCAAATGTCATCCGTTCAATTTTACTGCGGGCTGTGATCGGCGGAATTCCGGTTTTGCGCTGGCATGGCTTAGGATTTGCAGGTAAAGCGAGGGGGCAATCGGGGAACAGATATGACGGACCAACCATACATAATTCTGACGATGAAATGGGGCACGCTCTATGGTGCTGACTATGTGAACGTGCTGTACAATGCTTTTGGCAAATTTCTGGACGCACCGTTTCGGTTCATCTGCCTGACGGATGACGCCACCGGTATCATCGACGGTGTGGAAATCATGCCAATACCGGAAATGGATCTGGGGCAGGGGCACTTTGCCTTTGGCGGCTGGCCAAAACTGTCGGTGTTCAAGCAGGATTTATTTGGCCTGACGGGCCGCGCGCTGTTTGTTGATCTGGATACGGTGATTGTTGGCGATATGAAGCCGATGCTAGAAGCCGAGGGCGGCGTGGTTTTGATCCGCGAATGGAAACGGTTTGTGGATTATTTTCGTCCGCGCCGTGTAAACGGCATGACCTCGATCTTTGCTTTTACCTTGGGCGAGCAGACACAAATTTACGATAGATTTATGGCTGATCCAGCTTTTGCATTTGCCAACTATCGGTCCGAGCAGCGTTGGGTGACGGACACGGCCACTGATATGCAGTTTTGGGGTGAAAAGCAGGTGGTCAGCTTTAAGCGCGACTTGCTGGCACCGCCCCTTTTGAACCGTTTCATCGCACCGAAATCGCCCGGGCCGGAAACGGCGGTTGTGGCCTTTCACGGGGTGCCGCGCCCGATTGATGTGGTGCCGGATAATAACAAGCCTTGGGGCAAGTGGTCACGCTGGGGGCGGGGGCCGGTGAAATTCGTGCGGGATTTCTGGATTGATAATGGTGGCAGCGATCCGAGTTAAGAGTTTTGAAGGCGTTTCGGCCTTTAGTTGTGTGATGATTTAAACAAAAGTCGAAACGCTTTATGCGCTCCGCGCGGGGGATATTTAAAAGAACAAAGAATTGGAAGGGGTTATTCCCCCATTAGCGCCGGATCAAAGGGATAGGTTGTGAGGTTTTCATAGCCGTCCTCGGTGACCAAAACCTGATCTTCCAGTTTGATCGAAAAATCGCCGCCTTTTGGGCTGACCAATGCTTCGGCACAGAGCACCATGCCGGGTTCCAATTCATAATCAAAGGCGCCCACAACATATTCGTCTGGGTAGGCAATCAATGGCCATTCATCACACAGGCCAACACCGTGAAATTTGCAGCCGTATTTTTGTGCGTTGTAAATCGGGTCAAGGGTATGTCCGCCAAAAGTCAATTCGCGCATCGATAAGCCCGGTTTGATCAGGGCCATATTCTGCATGATGTGATCATGGGCGTGGCGCATGGCATAGATCATGCCTGCGCGCGGTTTCTGGTCGCCAATCCACCAACTGCGCGACATGTCCACGCAGATGCCGTAAGAGCCGATTAAATCCGTATCAAACGACAGTATTTCGTTGTTTTGTAGCTGGCGCGGGCCGCATTCCTGAAACCACGGATTGGTGCGCGGGCCGGTGGTCAGCAGGCGGGTTTCGATCCATTCACCGCCGCGTTTGATGTTTTCGGCGTGTAGAACGGCCCAAATATCATCCTCGGACTGGCCCGGAACTGCCGCTGTATGCATTGCGCGCAAGCTGGTCTCGCAGGCATGATGGGCGCAGCGCATGGCCAGTATTTCATCGGGTCCTTTGACGGCGCGGCATTTTTCGGTAACTTCTTCGCCGGGCATGATCTCAAAGCCCTGCGCCTCCAAAGCGCGCAACCCGTGAAGCATAACCTTATCCACGGCGAGGCGTTTGTTGTTACCGCCGTGTGCTTCGATCAACAGGCGCACTTCGTTGGAAAAAGCATCTGCCGCCACTTCTACCTTGTCGCCACGATCAAAATAGAACAGGTCTGCGCCGGCCCTTTGTTCACGGACCAATGGGTTGAATTCCGACAGGAAACGGCCGAATTTGTAATCCCAAATCACCATATAGCCATCGGCACAGAGCAAAACAGCGCGAAACGGGTTGTGGGTGTTCCACAGCTGCATATTTGTGCTGTCTGTGGCGTAGCGGATGTTGAGCGGGTCAAACATCAGCAACCCGCCATAGCCGCGACCGACAACGTGTCGGGTTAATCGTTTCCACCGATGTTCACGCATTGCGGCGAGATTGGGCAAGGCCAACCCTGCGGCCGCCCATTCCGAGAATGCCAATTGGGTTGGGCCGATTTCGACCCGATCCTGATTGTTCGGAGTGCCGTCGCCCAATGTTGCACCGCGGCTTGGGTCGATTTTGCGAATATCGGCGTAGGGTGTTGGCATGGCTTGCTCCTTTGGTGGGAGTTAAGCCGGTGGAACGCAGGTTGGGCGCGCCTGTTTGCGTCCGATATTAAGGGTGTTTTGTCGTTTTGGAACCAGGGTGACGCAGAGGTTAGCTGACCATCGAGTAGCGCGCGCCCTCATGCGCGTATTCGTCAAATTCCAATGAGATCAACCTGGCAAGGGCGCGTTTATGATCGCGGATAATGAAACCCGTTGCCGAGAATTCCAGGGCTTCCGCGAATTTGCGTCTGATTTCCTGCAAGGGGTGGGTTAGCGCGTCAACGGCACCGCCGAATTCCCGTTGTAAATCGGTGGTATCAAGGGCGAAATCACACATCACCAATTCGATCGCGCGGGCGCGCAACTTGTCTTGCGCCGCCATTGCAACGCCGCGTTGGGTCGCGAATTTTCCAGCGCCAATCATTCGCAGGTATTGCGAGGATTTTGGTGCGTTTTGGGCGTAGCCGCCGGGGAGTTTGGAAATTGCACTGGCCCCGAGGCCAATCAACGTATCGCATTGATCTGTTGTGTAACCTTGAAAATTGCGGCGCAACCCGCCCGTATTCGCCGCGCGCGACAGGCTGTCGCCCGGTTTGGCGAAATGATCGATGCCAATCGGGATCATGCCAAAATCCCCGAGTGCGCGGGTCATTTTGGTGAACAAGCCACGACGCGCCGGGCCATCGGGCAGGGTGGCCTCGTCAATCAGCTGCTGGCGTTTGGCCATCCACGGCACATGGGCATAGCCATAAAGCGCGATGCGGTCAGGGTTCAGCTCGCCCACATGCGCCACGGTTTCCAGCACAGATTTTTCGGTTTGATAGGGCAGGCCATAAAGGATATCCATGTTTAGGGAATTGATCCCCGCCCCCCGCAGCAAATCAATGCAATCTCGGGTTTGCTCGACGCTTTGCATCCGCCCGATGGCCGCTTGTACCTTGGGGGCAAAGTCCTGCACCCCGATGCTGGCCCGCGTCATGCCGCCCGCCCGCAGTGCGGTGATTTTGTCTTTGTCTACAAGGGTTGGATCAATTTCGACCGAAAATTCGAAATTGTCAGCAGGTGTCAGATGGTCGAATATGGTTTTGTTCAGCCCGTCGATCAGGCGCGGCGGTAGAATCGTAGGGGTGCCGCCACCCCAATGCAGCCGCGCCATTTTCACCCCTTTGGGTAGGGTCTTACCCAATAGGCGAATTTCGGCCTTGAGGGTTTCTAGATAAATTTCAACGGGGCGAGATGTGCGTGTGCCTTGCGTTCGACAAGCGCAAAACCAACACAGACGTTCGCAAAACGGGATGTGGATATAAATCGAGACGGGGCTGTCCGTGGGCAGGGCTTCCAACTGGTCCACCAGAAAGCTGTTCCCGATTTCCGTGGTGAACTGGGCAGCCGTGGGATAGCTGGTATAGCGCGGCGCGCGGCTGGTATAAACGCCCATGCGGGACAGTAATTCTGAATTATCCATATGAACTGTTTTGACGCAGAACGATATTTGCCACTTTGATCTGGGTCAAATAGCCTTTATAAATAACCTATGGACGAAACTGCTTCCCTCAAATTTGATTCCAATACCAAAAGTTGCGCACAGTGCCCGATCAAAAAGCGCGCTGTTTGCGCCCATTGTGAAATGGATGAACTGGCGCAACTGGAAGAGATCAAATCCTATAAAACCTATGCCCCCGGTGAGATGATTATCTGGACAGGCGATGATATGAGTTTTGTTGGATCCGTGGTTACCGGTGTTGCCACGCTATCGCAAACCATGGAGGATGGGCGCCGCCAGATGGTTGGCCTGTTGCTGCCAAGCGATTTTGTCGGCCGTCCGGGGCGTAAAAAGGCGGTGTTCGATGTGGAAGCGGCGACAGAGGTTACCCTGTGCCGTTTCAAACGCGTGCCGTTTGAAACGCTATTGGCCAAATTGCCACATCTAAGTGCGCGTATGTTGGAAATGTCGCTTGATGAACTGGATGCTGCACGGGAATGGATGCTGGTACTCGGGCGTAAAAATGCCCGCGAAAAAATTGCGAGTTTCCTGTCAATTATCGCACGGCGCGAAGCTGAGTTGCATAAAGAACCGCTGCGCGATGGCAGTGAATTCGATATCAAGCTAACCCGGGAGGCAATGGCCGATTATCTGGGTCTGACACTGGAAACGGTCAGTCGGCAAATCAATGCCTTGAAGAAAGACGGGGTAATCGCCCTGCAAAGCAAACGCCATGTGCAAATTGTGGATTTTGCCCGATTGATGATGGAAACCGGCGATGATGACGACGGCGGCATGGTGATTTAAAGAACTGCATCTAACCAAACGGAGCGCTGCGCGCGTGCCTTTTGAGCACTGCGTGCGATGGGCACCAAGATGAGGTTTCAGCCTTTTCTTTTGGCTTTACGGCAGGTTTCAACAATTGGGCGTAATGCTTTGCTGGAACCGCGCAGTGGCAGACGCTCAACCGTGCCAGTTGCCAGCAAACTGATGTCGGCATAATTGCCGGTAATCAGACGGGAAAAGACTGGTGACAGGGGTTCGGGTTCAAAAAACTGCCAGTCTGCATTGTCACCAAAATAGGCAACACTGGTGTAGCCAAATGACTTGAAGTCAAAGAAAATCATTTCGCGCGGCAATTCAGAACGTATTTCCGGTACAATACTTGTGGCATTTTCCAGCGGAATTTGGGCGAATAGTTCTTCATCTTCCTGGATTTCATCACTGCCAAGTGGCAGGGTAGCTGCTAAAATCGGTATACTGGGCAGATCATAGTCGAACCCTGGCCGATAAGTGATTGCCATGCGTTTCTCTGCCACCAGGCATTCTACCCGTAGCGACAACCAGGTTCGGTCTTCCTCTGAACAGAACAAAAGCGCAGTTTCCGAACTGCCGAGCGCTTCACTCGCGGGAATATACTCCCAACGCTCACATTGGTTACGACGGTTAATAACATCGGCCTGAGCCGCAGTTGCACCGATCACGGTCACACAGAATACAAGTACAGAGAGTTTCATAGATCAAAGCCATTTAGTCCAGTTCCGCATGAAAATACTGAAAATATGGGCGTTGGAAAGGCCGAAGTGGGCAATTCTTATGGTTTTTGGCTGATTATTAACCATTTTCGGTTATCCGCAGGAATATTTCGGCAAACTGCCGGTTCGAAATGCTGCAACAACTCCCTCAGACTTAATCATAAGACCATGGCGTTTGACATAAAATGCAGAATGCTTCCCCCGAGTCTATGGCATTCAAAACAGGCGGCGTATGATTTTGGAACCGCGGCCAATGGACAAGCACTGGATTTTCTTACATTTTCGCCTTAACGTCAAAAATTCATATTTGTAGTTGGAAATCATGCGAAATATTTCATTACTCCGGGCCTTGATCATCGGCATCTTTTTGTCGGCAGCTTTAACCAGCGGGCTCTACGCCCAAGATACCAATGCGCAACCATCGGGTAAGATTGCAGTCGAGGATAACGCGACGCAAGATGCGGCTATCGCTGTGCGTATTCGTGATATTCTTTTGGAACTCGAGGGCTATGGTGATGTGACCGTTACGGTCTCGAGCGGCATTGTAACCTTGCGTGGCACGACATTGGATACCGCGCACGCAAACCGCTTGAATGAGCTGGTAGGGCGGGTGGAAGGTGTGGTTGCCATTGAAAATGCCGTGAGCGAAACCACCGATGTGGTTAAGCGGCTAAATCCGGCCGTTGAACGGTTTCTGGAGCGCGGCACGCAATTACTGGCCTACCTGCCTTTGCTGGCAATCTCTCTATTCGCGTTTGGTTTTGTGACATTCGTTGGGTTTTTCATCGCCAGATGCCGCCAACCTTGGGAAAGGCTGGCGCCAAACCGGTTTATCGCCGATATTTACCGCCAGTTGATTCGACTCGCCGCGATAATCGCCGCGCTTGTCGTCGCATTGGATATTCTTGGGGCAACCGCCCTGCTATCGACGATACTGGGGGCTGCGGGGATTATCGGATTGGCAATTGGGTTTGCAGTCCGCGATACAGTGGAAAATTTCATCTCCTCCATTATGTTATCGGTGCGCCAACCCTTTCGCCCCAATGATAGCGTCGAAATTGGCGGTGATACCGGCAAGGTCATCCGCCTGACCAGCAGGGCCACGATCCTGCTATCCTTTGATGGCAACCACATCCGCATTCCCAACGCGACAGTTTTCAAAAGCCGGATCGTTAACTTTTCGCGCAACGACGAGCGGCGTTTTCAGTTTGATCTCGGCGTTGCCCCCGACACCGATCTGGCGCGGGCGCGCGAAATTGGCCTGGAGGTTTTGAATGATTTGCCCTTTATTCTTGATGCGCCCGCCCCGTCGGTCTGGACCAAAGAAGTTGGAGATAGCACGGTGACAATGACTTTCACCGCGTGGGTTATGCAAGCGGATACCAGTTTGTTAATGGCACGTAGCGAGGCGATCCGGCTGAGCCTTGCAGCTTTTAACACGGCAGCCATTTCGATGCCGGCGCCTACCTATCGTTTGATAACCAGCCAAGATTATTCCGGTCAAATTTCCGAGGATTCTGGTGGGAAAATCAAATCCGCTACAGCCAAAACCGCACCGGTTCTCAGTGCCGAGGAAATGGACGATGATACAGATCATGCTCTTGAGAAGATCGTAAATGCTGAGCGCGAAGAACTCAAAGCAGAGGACTTGCTCAACCGTGAAGGTGCCGAGCAAGAGTAAACCCACTCCAATTCTTTGTTCTGCCAAATATCCCCAGCGGAGCGAAAATTGCGCGCAGCGCTCAAGAGTAACGCCCCTTAGGGGCACCTTTAGATTACGTGCCGCTTAACCCCAGTTTTCGGGGCGAAAAACCCGTTTGCGCAAATTTTTGCAGTAGTTCCTGACCAAAGTCGGGCCGTTGCACAGACAAACAGTTTTGATGGAAATACCAAAAAATAAACTGCGCGTACCCGGCTTTCCTACTCAGTGCTGCAACCATTGCTTTAGGAAATTCAATCGGATTTCTGACCGTTTCAGCGAAATGACAAAAATCGGATTTCCCAAAAAGAACTGCCGGTTTGCGATGCAAGAAACCCTCCATGGCAACCGCCGAGTTGAACGATACCGTCAGGGCGCACTCTTTTAGAATGTCGTGGATATTTGCATCACTTGCCAGAAACTCATACCCCTCGGCCTGCAACCTGTGGATTACTTTTATATCTTCTAGCTGGTCGAACAAAGGGTGGGCTTTGACAACAACAGGATGCCCATTTGCCTGGGACAAAACACTGCGCAACATTTCCTCGGTCGTGCAATATGCTGTGCCTTGTTGTTGGGGTAAGCGGCCTTGCAGAAAAACCGCAATGGCCCCTTTGGGGATGCTTTCCACAGCTCGGTTCTGATTATAACGCGATCGACGCTTAACGACATATTGTCGCCGCATGGCCTTAAAGAATGTCATCGCCTGTTGGAAATTGACGGTGCTTTGCCTGAATTTCCGCCTGCCAATTGCGCTGTTTGACAGGACACCCCGGCCATCCAGATGCCAGTAAGGCGGGATATAGGCGATGGCCGCATTCAGCGCATTGGGCACTTGCACGCAGCCATTTTCAATGATGTGCAAGTCGACATCATTCAGCAGGTCGCGCCAGTTTCTAAACGTCGGATCACACAGGCGAATATCGCGCGCAACGACATGCAGCTCGGCACCTCTGGTTTGCAGAAAATCCTTGGCTTTTGCGTAGAATTCCAAATGCCGTCGTTGTTCGAAATCCATCACAAACTTTTGCGGCAAATGAAAAACAACTTTTGCAGTCATCCACGAACCAAACCAGCAAACCGGTTAATTTCCGCGTCGGTTGTGGACCAGTTACATACCAATCTAGCGGTCAGGAACTCATCCGCAGACCCATTTGCTGGATGGGCAATCGGCTCGTCGTAATAATACGCCCCCGCCGCCTTTGCGCGGGCATGTCCCGCCCGTGGCCAGCCGCAATACATCAGGTTGGCTGCGCGTGTATAAAGGGTTTGAAACCCGTCAATCCCCGACAGTTCATTCTCCAGCCGTGCCGCCGCTGCGTTGGCTTGCGTGGCCAGCCTGATCCACAGGTCATCCGTTAGATACGCCTGCATTTGTGCCGATAAGAAACGGTGTTTGGAAAACAAATGCCCCGCCCGTTTGCGGCGCATCTCAAATTCCCAAGCTTTTTGCGGATCAAACAGCACGACGGCCTCCACCCCCATCAGGCCATTCTTGGTACCGCCAAAACTGACCACATCAATGCCCGATTTCCAGGTCATATCAGCCGCCGAACAGCCCAGCGCTACCATTGCATTGGCAAACCGCGCGCCGTCCAGATGGCTGGCCATTCCGTGATCCCGAGCAATGGACGTAAGCGCGCGGGTTTCTTCCAGTGAATAGATCGATCCCGCTTCGGTCACATTGGTGATCGACAGGCTGCCCAATTCAACTTGATGCACATCGCCTTTATGGAACCCCGAAACATGGGCCAGCAGAGTTTCCGGCGCGATCTTGCCATCCTCTCCGGCCAAGCCAATCAGTTTGGCCCCGTTCGTGAAAAATTCCGGCGCGCCGCATTCGTCAACGGCCAAATGTGCCCGTTCATGGCAAAATACGGCCTGCCAAGGCTGGGTGTAAACCGACAAGGCCAGCGAATTTGCCGCCGTGCCGGTGGCCACCAGATAAACGCTGGCCTCCGGTGCCTCGAAGACGTCGCGGATTTGCGCCGTGACCTGCGCCATGATCGCGTCAGTGCCGTAAGACGTGGTATATCCCGCGTTGGCGCGGGTCATGGCGGCCATTACATCGGGATGCACAGGGGCCATATTGTCAGAACCGAAAATCATTATCTAAACCTTTGTTCCATGTGATCAACGAGGTCTTCTTCCTCAACTTCATATTCCGGCACCACCAACCCGGCAACCGATTTACCCGCGCTGTGAACGCTGTCGGGGGAGCCGCTGATCAGGGGGTGCCACTCGAACAGCGGCTGCCCGTCATGCAATAGGCGATAGGCACAGGTAGAGGGCATCCAATGGGCCACCCGCTCAATGTTTTCTGGCGTCAAAGACACGCAATCCTTCACCAGCTGGCGGCGCAGCGGATAGTTGGAACAGGCGCATTTATCCACGTCAAACAGGCGGCAAGTCACGTTGGTATAATAAATATCCTCCGTGTCCTCATCCTCCATCTTGATCAGACAACAGCGCCCGCAGCCATCGCAGAGCGCCTCCCATTCCTGTTTGTTCAGGTCTTCCAGCGCGGTTTTTTCCCAGAAACGGGCACGCAGGCCGCTTCTGTCGATTGGGTTGGTCATAGGCTCTTTGTGGCGCAAATTGCGCGCAGGGGAAAGGGGATTTGTGGGCTTGCACGGGGGCAGCGGATTGGGCAGAGTCGGGGGATGATTGAGATTGAAGATATTGTGGATGGGGAGAGTCTGGAAAGCTGGTTGTTGCAGCAGCCAGAGGAGGTGCAGCAGCAATTTTCGGTGGTAATTGCCAGCCGAGTGGCACAACGTGTGGTGCCGAAAATGTGGCGGTGGACATTGATTAGTGATTTGGAACTGAAAAGTGGCGTGACCGCACTTCCCTATTTACGGTGTAATGTGATTACTGGCGTTGCCTGCGGCACGCCAACCCCAGAAATCAAGGGAGCCGCCGCTGTAGCCGCCCCCGCCGCTTTAGCTGCCTCCGCCTCCGCAGCAGTCTACGCCCATTCTGCTTCCGCCTTCACCGTCTCTGCCAGCTCTGCGTCCGCCTCGGTTTCTGCGGCGGCCTATGGCGCCCCCACCTCTGCCTCTGCCGCCGACATCTGGACAGAAATTAGATGTGATTGTCAGGGCTTTCTTAATGCTTCCCAGCCAGAAACCTGGCCGCTTTGGCAAGGAAATGTTGATCCATTTGCCGCGGTTTGGGGCGAGGTAACAGAAACCCTTGGCGATAATGCGAAAGACTGGCGATTCTGGATCGACTGGTATGAGGCCGTGTTGCACGGCAGACCGCAGAACGCCGATCTGCTCTATGACGTTGCCTTGATTGAGGATGCTGTCTGGAAAGACGGGCTTGCGGCGGTGACTGCGGCGATTGCTGACATTCAGGTGAAGCATGCGCTTTTGGCCACGCCCAACGGCGAGGTGATGACGATCAACCCAGATACCGGCAAACTGCGGGTTGATGTGGTGAGCGGCATGCCCCGCGATCATTTGCAGGAAAACGTCGAGAAGCTGGCAAACGTGCTGGACCTGTTTGATCTATCCGATGCAGGCGGCAACCAGTACCCGGCGCTTTCAGCCGAGTTGAAGATCATCGAAAAAGCGGTGCAGAAATATAGCCAAAGGCCTCGCATGTTGCATTCCGCTTGCGTTCGGGTTGAGCGACGGATGCGGGTCAAGATTGATAACGGGGAATGCCCAGAGCCGGAAAAAGACGCGAATGTCTGGGATTTTGTGAGTACGGTTCAGGCGGTCTCGGTTGATCTGTTCACCCGCGATCCGCAGGTAAAAGAAGCCGCCACCCATGCTGCCATGGCGAAGCTGCCCGAGTTGGATGAGGCGGAAGTCGATATCTTGTTCAAGGCAGCGGATGAATTGGCGGATGGGGCCGAGGAAGTTTTGCAAGAAGAATCGTCACCGCTTGCCCGTGATATGTTCGATCCGGCATTGAGTGAAGCGGAGCGCAAGGAGGCATCGTATATCACTGCCAGCCGGTTCTTTCGGGCTTGGGAATTGCTCAAGGAAAAGGGCGTTTCTTTGAACACGAGAGTGAAAGGAGGCGTTAGCTCAATTAAAAACTTTACAACCCTATATTTTTGGCTGGAAAAGGCAGTTAAGTTTTTGTGGGGTTTCTTTTTCTAATGCGCGAAACCGACCTTTATGCCCCTGTCAAAGCCCTGCTTGAATCCCAAGGCTACGAAGTCAAATCCGAGGTCAAGGATTGCGATATCGTGGCGGTGCGCGGTACGGAGGACCCCTTGATTGTCGAGCTGAAACTGTCGCTTTCCCTAGCGTTGCTCTTGCAAGGCGTAGACCGTCAAGCCATCACGGATGCGGTTTATGTGGCGGTGCCCCATGGCAAGGGCAAGCGGTTTGCGGGTCAGATCAAGGATGCGGTGAAGCTGTGTCGCCGCCTTGGCCTCGGCCTGATGTCGGTGCGCGCCAGCGGTGTTGTCGTTCACGTTGACCCTGGTCCTTACCAACCCCGCAAAGTGAAACAGCGGCGCGAGGCTTTGCTCAAGGAATTCCAGCGCCGTGTGGGGGATCCAAATACCGGCGGGCAGACGCGGACAAAAATTATCACCGCCTATCGTCAGGATGCTTTGCGAATTGCGCGGTTTCTGGCGGCTGAGGGGCGGGGCAAACCTGCGCAAATTGCCAGTCTGCTCGGTGTGCCGAAGGCGGCGACTATTTTGCAAAAGGACCATTATGGCTGGTTTGAACGGGTGGATCGCGGTGTCTATGAACTGCGCGACGCAGGGCAGGTGGCGTTAGCGGATTTTAAAGATGTGTTGGCGGGGATGCCAGAGTTAGGCGCTGAACACCTGCCCAAACCCTGACGGGGCGGATTGGTGAATTCCTTATCAGTTTTATCCCTGCAAGTGTCGCCAGATTGCCTCTAGGTAACAGCGTTCGACGTGCAAACGATAGCAGGTTTGCGACTGCCAGCGGTAAATCAGGGTTGCAAAACCGTGGAATTGGCGCGCCACAGAACCAGAAGGCAGGGCGGTGTCCAACTCGGTTCCACGGTTCAGCAGATCAATCGCACGCGGGCCATTTACTTCGATCACAGCGTAGGCCCCCGTCATGTCTGAAATCGCCACACCATGATTATGCCAACCGTCTGGCAGCCCCGGCCCGTTCACCGATAGAATGCGGTCGCGGCGCAGGCGCAAGGCATAGATTTTGCCGGATGCGATTTCCGGCCAACCAAAGGCGGTATTTTGGGTCGCTATTTTCAGGCAGGTTTCAATTGGCCCGCTCAGCACCGTTTGCCGCGCCAATTGGATCAGGGAAGCTCGATACCCGTCGCCCGCAATATCCGCCCGCGTATTCCCCAAGGGTGCATCCCATTTCAGGCTATCATCCCGCATCTAATCGCTCTCCTTTTGGGTCCAGAAATACTGGTGCCACCACCGTGGCGCGGCTTTGTTGATCCATGTGCCAGACGGTCAATTCTTCGCCCAATCTTGTTGCGCCGCGTTCCACCAACGCGAGGGCGATTGGATGGCCGAGGGTTGGGCTGTCATAGCTCGAGGTTACAATCCCGATGGAACGAAAACCCGCCCCCGAGGTTTCAACCAAATGCGCACCCGTTGCGATTGCATCCGCGCTGTCGGGTACCCGCAAGCCAACCAATTGGCGGCGATCCTTGCTGTTAGCCTTGTCCGTGTGCAGCCCGCGATCCCCGACAAAAGCGGCTTTTTTACGGGTGCGCGGAATGCCAAAGCCCAGATCATGCGGCATCACCTCGCCGTCGGTGTCTTTGCCGATGATGATATAACCCTTTTCGGCGCGCAGAACGGATAAGGCCTCTAGGCCGATTGGCCCTGCCCCCAGCGGCTCACCAACTGCAAGCGCGCCATCCCAAAGGGCAGGGGCCAGAGCCACGGGTATGGAGATCTCATAGCTCACATCACCGGTAAAGCTGACCCGTGAGACCCGCACCCCGGCTTCTTGAAATACCCCGTCACGCCAAGTCATAGGGGGGAAGTCTGCCAGATCAATCCCCAGCTTTAACTGCTCAACAATAGCCCGCGCCTTTGGCCCTGCCACTGTCACTGTCGGCCAGTTTTGTGTCGTATTATGGATGAATATCCGGTCTGGATCGTTGCCGTCCTGTCGCCAGCTTTCTAGTGCAGCGCTCACCCCGTCCACATGCGAGGAGGAGCAAGAAATCACAAAACGGTTTTCCGCCAATCGTGCAATCACCCCGTCGTCATAGACAATGCCGCCCTCTGTCAGCATGAAGCCATAGCGGATCGCCCCGACTTTCAAAGTCGAAATCGTGTTGTAATAGATAAAATTCACAAATTTCGCCGCGTCCGGTCCCATCACTTCGATCTTGCCCAAAGGCGAGGCGTCAAAGATCCCTGCCGCACCCCGCGCCTTCAAAACCTCGCGCGTTATATCCTGCATGCCGTACCAGCCAGGCCGCAGCCAGCCGCCGTATTCCCCCAAGGCCGCCCCCGCCGCGCGGTGTTGGTTTTCCAGCACCAGCCGTTTGAGCGGGTTGAACACCTGCCCCCGCCGCGCACCGTGATACAGTTCCAGCGCCACGGGCACAAAGGGCGGGCGAAAGGTGGTGGTGCCAACTTCGGGAATGGCGCGCCCTTGCAGAGCGGCCATTGCGGCAAGCCCCGCCATATTGCTGGTTTTCCCCTGATCCGAGGCCATGCCAAGGGTGGTGTAGCGTTTCAGATGCTCCACCGACACGTAGTTTTCCCGCGCTGCCAGTTCTACATCTTTCAGGGTCACGTCGTGTTGAAAATCAATCCATTGCCGCCCCTTGCTACCGATTTCCGGCCAAAGGGGTGTGATTTGATATGTTCGCGGTTGTTTTGCCGTGGTTTTCCCTGTCGCAACAGCACGTGCCTCGGCCAAGGCGTGACCCAAATCAAACGTCCCATTCGCCGCCCCAGCGGCAACCATGCCCTGTAGAGCTTTGCCGGGCACGAAGGCCGCAATTTCTGCATTCCAATCCAGCTTACCCCCCGCGTGCCGCCACAAGTGCACAACGGGGGTGAGGCCGCCGGACGCCAGTAATGTATCACAAGAAATTCGTTTCCCGTTCAATTCAACCCCGCGCAAGACCTTACCGCCAAGTGCTCTGGCTTGGCCTTGCGTTGCATCCAGCAAACGAACCTCTGCGCCAGCTTCTTGCAAAACAGTCGCCGCCGATTGGGCAAAGCTGTTGTTTGATAGCAGGGCAATATTGCGCCCTGCCAGCACGTCGTAACGCCCTAGAAATTCCATGGCTCCGTCAACCGACATTACGCCGGGCCGGTCATTGTTGATGAAAGTTATCGGCCGATCCATTGCGCCCGTTGCCATCAGAATACGTTTGGCGCGCACCCGCCACAGGTCGGGCGCTTTGCCAAAACCCTTGTCCTGCGCCAGCGCCACCATATTGTGGTCGTAAACGCCAAAAGCAGTTGTCGCAGTCATCAATTTGCCGCCTGCCGCCGTGATTGCTTGGCAGTGTTCTTTGACCCAGCTTGCGGGCTTTTGCCCCTCAACATCGCAGCCTTGACGATATAAACCGCCGCCAAACTCTGGATGATCATCCACCAAGATCACCGACTGCCCCGCCTCTGCTGCCACCCGTGCGGCGGCCAGCCCTGTGGCCCCGCCACCGACAACCAACAGATCACAACGGATGTGGTGTTGTCCCGATTGATAGTCGTTGATCACCGCAGGGTCGAGATGGCCAAGCCCCGCCAACTTGCGGATCATCGGTTCAAACAAATGCCAATTGGGCCACATGAATGTTTTGTAATAGAATCCGGCTGGCATGAAGCGACTGAAACGATCCAGCACACCTTTGATGTCAAACCGCGCCGACGGGAAAGCATTCACTGCGCGCGCGTGCATGCCATCAACCAATGGCGTTGTTGTAGCGGAGCAATTGGGCAGGGTCACATCCCCAAGCGTCACATCAAAAATCGCATTGGGGTCATCAAACCAAGCGCCCCACACCCCGCGCGGGCGGTGATATTTGAAGCTGCGCCCCATGACGCGCACCCGGTTTGCCAGCAAGGCAGAGGCAAGCGTATCGCCTTGAAAACCGCTGTATTTACGCCCGTCAAAGGTGAAATTCAGCGGCTTGTTGCGATCAATCAACCCGCCAGCGTTAACGCGAAAGCCGCTCATGGTACATCCTTTCGCAATTGTTCATGCCCCAAGACAGCCATGGTGACGCTGTTGCGGCGCAGGATGAACAGCTCGCTGCAAGACCTGTGCATCCAGACCTCGCGGACTTCGCCTTTGCGATTTTTCAGGGTGTAAAGGTAACTGGCCCAATCGGCGTTTGATACCTTGCCTGTGGTGTCGGGGCGGGTTTTGCCAGCCTCGCCTGCAAAGTGAAATTCACGCTCATTGCGCAGGCCGCAGAAAGGGCAGGGGAATTGTTGCATGTTCTATCTCCCTAATGCGCGATGCCGGAGGCGGCACCTTCATCTATCAAATGGCCGCCGGTAAAACGGTCCAGATCAAAGGGTCGGCTGATTTCGTGATGCGTGCCGCTCGCCAGTAGATGCGCAAACAGAAAGCCCCCAGCGGGGATCGCCTTAAAGCCGCCCGTACCCCAGCCGCAATTGATAAACAGCTCGTCGATGCCCGACGGCCCGATCACCGGAGAGCTGTCCGGTGTCACGTCCACAATCCCCGCCCAGTGGCGCAGCAATTTGACCTTGGCCACAGCGGGGGCCATTTCAACCAATCCCGATAGGACCGTCTCTTGCATTGGCATATTGCCCCGTTGGCCGTATGACGGAACGCGATCCAACCCGCCGCCAATCACCAAACCACCTTTGTCGGATTGGCTGAAATAGGTGCCGGCGCTGGGCGAAAACGCCACGGTGTCGATCACTGGTTTCAGCGGCTCGGACACAAAAGCCTGCAAAGCATAAGATTGGATCGGCAGGTCAAACCCCGCCATTTCCGCCAGCACGCTGGAATGTCCCGCCACTGCCGCGCCAATGCGACCCGCACGTATCACGCCTTGATTGGTCTCGACACCCTTGCAAACGCCGCCCTCGATAATCACATCCAGAACCTCGCAATTCTGGATAATATCGACGCCTTGCCGGTCTGCGCCGCGCGCATAACCCCAAGCCACGGCGTCGTGACGCCCTGTGCCCGCGCGGCCCTGAAACACCGCGCCGTGGATCGGATAACGCGCGTCATCGCGGAAATTCAGGATGGGCGCGCGTTTACGCACATCTTCCGGCCCCAGTAAATCCGCATCGACCCCGTTTAGGCGCATGGCATTAACGGTCCGCGCGGCCATCTCCATTTCAGGTTCAGAATGGGCTAGGATCAACATGCCGCGCTGGGAAAACATCACGTTGTAATTCAGCTCTTGCGACAGGCCCTCATACAGTTTCATTGACAATTCATAGAGCGCGACACTCTCGGGGTAAAAGTAATTAGAACGGATTACAGTCGTATTGCGCCCTGTGTTGCCGCCCCCCAGCCAGCCTTTTTCCAGCACCGCAATACGCCCCACATTATGGTTCTTTGCCAGATAATAGGCGGTCGCCAAGCCATGCCCGCCGCCGCCGATGATAATCACGTCATATTCTGCCGCAGGCTTGGGGCTGCGCCATGCGGGTTTCCAGCCAGTGTGGCCGCGAAAGGCTTCGCGCAGCAGGGTGAGGGCGGAATATGTCATCTGTCTGTCCGTTGATTTGGCCAACCTTAGACCAAGCGGGAAAAAGACTAAACAATAATTATGGACAGGTGTGTACTTCTTTGACATTCTCATTGTGACAGGAGATTCAAATGGAACAGCAAACCGGAAACCGCAAGCGGCGCCGTCGGGCCTCGGGAGGCAACACAAAATCCGCGCGGGTGGTGAATTACCGCCAGTTGCGCCACCCGTTTCAGCCGCAAACCATGTTTTCCAATGACGAAGTAGAGAACATCCACAACACCGCGCTGCGGGTTTTGCAGGAACTTGGTTTGAAAACCTTGCTGCCGGAAGCAAGGGAGATTTTCGCCTCTGCTGGTGCGCGGGTTGAAGATGAGATGGTTTTCATCGGCAGTGATATTATAACGGCAGCGTTGCAAACCGCCCCCACCTCAATCCGGTTGCGCGCGGCCAATCCTGCCCGTGAACAGGTGTATGAAGACGGGGCGATGTTATTTGCAGCGGGTGCCGGATGCCCCAATGCCACGGATTTGGTTCGGGGTCGCCGCCCTGGCAGTAGGCGTGATTACCTGGAAACGCTGAAACTGGTGCAAAGCTTTGATGTCATTCATCTGCTTGGCCCCAATGTGGAACCGCAGGATATTCCGATACATCTGCGCCATTATGAAATGATGCGCGCGCAAATGGCGCTGAGCGACAAACCGATGTTTGTCTATGCTCGCGGGCCGGATCAAGTGCGCGAAAGCTTCGAGATGATCCGCCTTGGCCTCAACTTGTCAGACGATGAGTTCAACAACGGGGTTTGGGCGACTACCGTTATCAACACAAATTCCCCACGGATGATTGACCGCCCCATGGCGCAGGGTATTATCGATTTCGCCCGTGCTGGCCAGATGAGCATTATCACCCCGTTTTGCCTCGCGGGGGCGATGGCCCCGATTACTGTGGCGGGCGCGCTGACTTTGCAGCACGCCGAAGCATTGGCGGGAATCGCGCTCGCGCAACTGTCGCGCAGTGGCGCGCCTGTCAGCTATGGCGGGTTTAGTTCCAACGTCGATATGAAATCCGGCTCGCCTGCCTTTGGCACGCCGGAACATGTGAAAATGCAAATCGGCGGCGGGCAGTTGGCGCGCTATATTGGCCTGCCTTGGCGTTCTGCCACGGGGGCGGCGTCTAATGTTGCCGATATGCAGGCGGCCAATGAAACCCAAATGGCAATGTGGGGGGCGTTGCAGGCCAATGCGACGCTGACAATCCACGCGGCTGGCTGGCAGGAAGGCGGGCTGACCTTTGGCTATGAAAAATTCATCAACGACATAGAAGTCTTGCAAATGTTGGCCGAGATGTGTGTGAAACCAGTGGGGAATGACGCTGAAATCGGCTTTGATGCGCTGGCGGACGTCGAGCCGGGCGGCCATTTCTTTGCCACGCAACACACGATGGATCGTTACCAAACCGCGTTCTATACGCCTTTGGTGTCTGATCTGAGTAATTTTGGCGCTTGGGAAGACGCGGGCGCGAAAACCTCAACCGATCGTGCAACAGGCATTTGGCAGCAGGTGTTAGCGGATTTCAAATCGCCTGCGACGGGCGCGGAAGCGGAGGATAATTTGCTGTCTTTCATCGCGGATCATACGGCCACAGGGGGCGCCTCGCCGATGGATTGATTTGATCAGGCTTTCCTTTTTGCAAAGATAGGTTAACCTGTGAAGCAATGAAAAAAATCTTAGGGAGAAAATAATGAAACGACTACTTTGGGCAAGTGCTGCAAGCAGCTTGTTGGCGGCGACTGCGAGCCATGCCGAGGACATAAAAATCGGTGTAATCCTTGGCTTTACCGGCCCGGTTGAATCAATGATTCCAGCGATGGCCAGCGGTGCCGAACTTGCCATGAAAGAAGTTAGCGATTCTGGTCTCCTGCTGAATGGCAGCACTGTTACGCCTGTGCGCGGCGATTCTACCTGCATTGATTCCAATGCGGCTGTTGCAGCGGCAGAGCGGCTGGTGACATCTGACGGGATCAACGCCATTCTGGGCGGCGATTGTTCGGGTGTAACAGGGGCCATCCTGTCAAATGTGGCGCTGCCCAACGGCATCCTGATGATTTCACCGTCGGCAACCTCGCCTGCACTTTCTACAGCCGAAGACGACGGTTTGTTCTTTCGCACGGCCCCGTCTGGCGCGCGCGAAGGTGTCGTGATGTCGGAAATCCTGTTGGAGCAGGGGATCACATCCGTGGCGCTGACCTATACCAATAATGATTACGGCAAAGGTCTGGCGGAAACATTTCAGGAATCCTACACCGAACGCGGCGGTAGCATCACCATTTCCGCCGCCCATGAGGATGGCAAACCGGATTATTCTGCTGAAGTAGGGGCGCTGGGCGCCGCTGGTGGTGAATTGCTGGTTGTTGTTGGTTATGTCGATCAGGGTGGTTCTGGTCTGGTACGTGCCGCCCTTGATCTGGGGGCGTTTGATCGGTTCCATTTTCCGGCTGGCATGATGGGCGCGGCGCTGGAGGAAAATTTTGGCTCAGAGATCGAGGGTTCCTCTGGTCAGCATCCCGGCACTGACAGCCCGGGCGCTGCGAAATACGCGGAAATCGTTGGCGACAAGTTTGATGCGACCTCGTCGTTTTCACCTGAATCCTATGATGCGGCGGCACTGATGCTGCTCGCGATGCAAGCGGCGGGATCATCAGATTCCAAGGTGTTCAAGAATAAGGTCATGGATGTGGCGAACGCGCCCGGCGTTCAGATTTTCCCGGGTGATTTGGCCAAAGCCTTGCAAATCCTGGCGGATGGTGGCGAGGTTGACTATGTCGGTGCTTCTGCGGTGGAAATGATCCCCCCCGGTGAATCCGCCGGTAACTATCGTCAAGTGCTGCTGAAAGATGGCAAGATGACCACCGTAAAATACCGCTAGAACCATTAGAAAAACAGTATGTGATGGTGAATATCCACCCGTAAAAGGGTAATTTAATCCGCCGCAACCTAATATTGCGGCGGTTTTTTTGTTATAGCGCGCCTATTACCGCGCGTCGGTATTTTGATAAGGCGCTCGATTTTTTAATACCCAAGTTTGTTGTAAACACAAAAATCACAGTTATACTTCATGCGATTAGCGAAAACCTGTGAGCGTCGGGAAGGGCGGTTATAGTTGGAAGTTATCAAGCCGAGTAAATCGGTAGAAACATCAGGGAGAAATTAATGTACGGACTTACCAAAATTCTGACAGGCGTGGCAATTGCCGCAAGCTTGGTCACAGCAGCCTCTGCGCAAGAAGTAACCTTGCGCTTTGAGCATTTCATCTCACCCAAAGGGTCGGTGCCATCAAAATTCATGGTGCCATGGATCGAGGCGATCGAGGCGCAAAGCAAGGGCCGTATCAAGATTGAGTTGTATCCAGCAATGCAATTGGGCGGCAGCCCGACCACGCTGTATGACCAAATCCGCGATAACGTGATTGATGGCGGCTGGGCTTTGCCAGGTTATACACCGGGGCGTTTCCCAGCAGCAGAAGTATTTGAATTGCCGTTCATCGGATCCATGAGCGCCGAAAACACATCCAAGGCGCAATGGGAGTTTTACGAGAAATATCTTGGCGATACGTTTAGCGACATCAAAGTTCTGGCAATGCACACCCACGGCCCCGGTGTGATTCACACCAAAGGCAAGCCGGTGAATTCGCTTGCAGATATGAACGGGTTGAAGCTGCGCACGCCAACACGGATTGCGGCGAAATTGCTGGCGGCCGCTGGTGCCTCCCCGATTGGCATGCCGGTTCCGGCCTTCCCAGAGGCCCTGTCCAAAGGTGTTGTTGATGGCGGTATTATCCCTTGGGAAATCGTTTTGCCGCTAAAAGTCAATGAATTGGCAGACAATCATACCATGATGGGCGGTAATCGCGCGCTGTATAATACGGTATTTATCTGGGGCATGAACAAAGATCGTTATAATGGATTACCCGATGATTTGCGGGCGGTGATCGACAATAATTCCGGTCTAATGGCCTCCGCGCTTGCGGGTAAGGCGATGGATTTGGGGGATGCGCCGGGGCGCGCCAAAACCGAGGCGGGCGGCAATAACCTGATCCAGCTGACAGACGCGCAAACGGACGAGTTCAAAGCATTGGCACAGCCGATCATCGATGCGTGGATCGCGGATATGGAGGCCAAAGGCCTGCCCGGTGCGGCAATGGTAGAAGACGCCCGCGCGATGATTGCGCAATACGACTAGGCTAGTGTTTTCGGCGCACCAAAGGTTCTTGGTGCGCCGAATTCCGTTTTGGGCACAGCTAAAAGGTTTGTAAGCCTGTCTTCCCCACAAGAAGGAAAAGCGAATTGTTAACCGAGAATTCCCTAGTTGCCCGTGTTGATCGCTGGCTAAACTTGCTTGCAGTGGGGCTGGCCATTTTTGGTGGCGTGATACTGGCGGCGATTTCGCTGATGACGTTTATCTCTATCGTTGGACGAGAGTTAATTCCTTTTGGCTTGTCCCCAATCCCCGGCGATTTTGAGCTGGTTGAGGTTGGTTGCGCCGTCGCGGTGTTCAGCTTTCTGCCTTATTGCCACATGCACAAAGGCCATATGACGGTGGATTTGCTGATCGCGCCGATGTCGGATCGGGTTTTCAATTTTACCACCCTTCTGGGCGACTTGGCGATCTGCGGTTTTGCCATCCTGATCGCCGCGCGTCTGTGGTTGGGGCTGGGTGAAAAGATGTCTTATGGTGAGTCGACGATGATACTGGCGATGCCCACTTGGTATGGCTTCGCGCTAAGCATTGTCGGGGCGATTTTATTCGCCATTGTGTCGGTGTTTATGATCTGGAAAGACCTCGCGTTGATGGCCAAGGGGGGGCGTGTGGCATGAGCAATCTAGAACTTGCCATGATCGCCTTTCCCGCCATGCTGGGGATGATTTTCATCCGTATTCCGATTGCCATTGCCATGGCGATCACCGGATTTGTCGGCACCTGGATTGTGCTGGGAACGCCGAATGCGCCGCTCGCGCAATTGAAAACCCTGAGTTATGACACTTTCGCCAGCTACTCGCTGTCGATTGTACCGTTGTTCCTGTTGATGGGCCAGCTTGCCACCAAATCAGGACTGTCCGAAGCCTTGTTCAAAAGTGCGGCGGATTGGCTGGGCCACCGCAAAGGCGGTATTGCCATGGCGGCAATTGGCGCTTGTGCGGGGTTTGGTGCGATTTGCGGGTCGTCGCTCGCGACCGCCTCGACCATGGGGCAGGTGGCCTTGCCGGAATTGCGCCGTTATGGCTATTCTGATGGCTTGGCCACGGGTGTTTTGGCGGCAGGGGGAACGCTTGGCATTCTGATTCCCCCCTCGGTCATTCTGGTGATCTATGCAATTCTGACCGAACAGAATATCATCAAGATGTTTATGGCGGCATTGATACCGGGGCTGCTGGCGGCGGCGGGTTATATGCTGACGGTTTGGTTGATTGTGCATTTCAAACCCGGTTCTGCCACCACCGCGCCGCGCAAACCTTACGCTGAACGGTTCAAGACCTTGCTCAAAACCTGGCCTGTATTGGCGATTTTCACAGTGGTGATTGGCGGGATTTATGTGGGGTTCTTTACCCCCACCGAATCCGCCGCAGTGGGTACGCTGATTACGGGCGTCTATGCCGTTGCCACGGGGCGGTTGTCGCGCAAGGATTTCATTGGCTGTTTCTTATCGGCTGGGCGCACCACGGGCATGATTTTTCTGATTGTGCTGGGGGCGACGCTGTTCAACTCGTTCCTTGCCTTTACCCAAGCACCGGTTCAAATCGCCGAATGGGTGGTGTCGCAGGGATATGCGCCGCTGACAGTGTTGGCGCTGATGCTGTTGTTTTATCTGGTTTTCGGCTGCGTGATGGACAGTCTGTCGATGATCCTGCTGACGATCCCCGTGTTTTTTCCGATCATCGAGGCGCTGGATTTCGGCATGACATCCGAGGAAACCGCGATCTGGTTCGGTATTCTGGTGCTGATTGTGGTCGAGGTCGGGCTGATAACCCCGCCCGTGGGGTTAAACCTGTTTGTGATCAACTCGATGGCGCGGGAAATTCCGATCCGTAAAACCTACATCGGGGTGATCCCCTTTGTGTTTGCGGACCTGCTGCGGGTGGTGATTTTGGTGGCTTTCCCGTTCGTTTCGTTGTTCCTTGTCAGGATCATGTTTTAAAGGAGTTTGCTATGTCTGCCATTCAACCGCCCGCCAACCCTGAGGAAAAGCCGCGCGTCAAAGCCGTGTTTGATGACATTCGCGCCACGCGTGGCTCGGATTTCATTAACAACATTTGGCGCTATTTGGCGTTTGATGCTGATTTGCTGGAACGTACTTGGTCCGAGGTTAAGGCGGTGATGGCGACGCCGTCGGCACTTGATCCGCTGACCAAAGAACTGCTGTATCTGGCGGTGTCGATCATCAATAATTGCAACTATTGTATTCATTCCCATTCGGCGGGGGCTCGGGCCAAGGGGATGACGGATGAAATGCACGTCGAGGTGTTGAAAATTGTGTCGCTGGCAGCGAAAACCAATCATTTGTCGAATGCAATGCAGGTGCCGGTTGATCCTGAATTTATGGTGGGGGAATAGCTATGAGTTTTGCGATTGCAGCTAAAACGGCTGGCAGGCCAGAGGTTTTACACGAGATTGATTTGCCCACAGAGCTGCCTGGATCAGGCGAGGTTTTACTGCGCCACACGGCCATCGGGGTGAACTTTATCGACACGTATTTTCGCAGCGGATTGTATCCGTGGCCTGTTGAAAGCGACCTTGTTCTGGGCAGCGAAGCGGCGGGTGTTATTGTGTCGCTGGGGGATGGGGTGACGGATTTTACCGTTGGGCAACGGGTTGCCTATACCATTCCCAACGGTGCCTATGTGCGCGAGCGGGTGATTGCGGCGCGCCATTTGGTTGCCTTGCCGGACGGGGTCAGTGACGAAGTGGCGGCGGCGGCGATGCTCAAAGGGCTGACGGCGCATTACCTGTTGCATCGGTCCTATGGTGCAAAAACAGGCGACACGGTTTTGTTCCATGCGGCGGCGGGCGGCGTTGGATTGATCGCAGGGCAATGGTTGGCGGCCAAAGGCGTTCGGGCAATTGGCACCGCTGGCGGGCCTGAAAAATGTGCTTTGGCGCGGGCGCATGGCTATGTGCATGTGATAGATTATCTGGCGGCGGATTTTGTCGAGCAGGTGCAAGAATTCACCGGCGGCGCGGGTGTGGATGCGGTTTATGACTCGATTGGCAAAGATACGTTGGCGGGGTCGTTGTCTTGTTTGAAAACATTCGGCACGTTGGTAAATTTTGGCCAGTCGTCGGGGCCTGCTTTGGATTTCAAACTGTCAGATTTGGCAGCGGGATCGTTCAGCGTGACACGGCCTGTTTTGTTTCATTTTACCGCTGATGCGGAGTACCTCGCGGCGGCGTCAACGGAATTATTTGATATGATTGCAAATGGGGCATTGAAAATTAATGTCAATCAGCGTTACCTATTGTCTGAAGCTGCAAAGGCGCACCGTGCGCTTGAGGGGCGCAAGACCACCGGATCAACGGTATTGATCCCTTAAGAGGATAGAAAAATGGCGATTGGCGAGGTTATCTGGACCTATTTCAAAGGTGTCTGGCATCAAGGTGATTTGCCGGTGATGAATGCGGCGGATCACGGTACCTGGATGGGGTCACTTGTGTTTGATGGCGCGCGCTCATTTGAGGGCGTGGTGCCTGATTTGCAGCCCCATTGTGCGCGGGTCAATGCCTCGGCGCTGGCGATGGGCATGAACCCGACAGTTGAACCGGATGATATGGTGGCGCTGGTATTGGAGGGTTTGAGCAAATTCGCAGATGATGCGGCGGTTTATATCCGGCCGATGTATTGGTCAACTGAGGGAGCCGCAGGGGTGATCGTGCCGGATCCGGATTCGACTGCCTTTTGCCTGAGCCTGGAGCAATTGCCAATGGCATCACCGAGCGCGACGCAAACCCTGTGCCGCACCCAGTTTGTGCGTCCAATGATGACGATGGCGACGGTGAATGCCAAGGCGGCTTGTCTTTATCCCAACAACGGGCGGATGATCCGCGAGGCGCAGGCGCGTGGCTATAGCAATGCAATTGTGGCGGATGCTTTGGGCAATGTAGCCGAGAGTGCGACGGCGAATATTTTTATGGTCAAAGACGGTGTGGTGAAGACGCCGGTGCCGAATGGGACGTTTTTGAACGGGATCACCCGCCAGCGGGTGATTGAACTGCTAAGGGAATCGGGGCAGTCTGTGGAGGAAACAACCCTTAGTTTTGAGGATTTCGGTGCTGCGGACGAGGTGTTCCTGACGGGGAATATATCCAAAATCACGCCGATTGTGAAAGTGGAGGATCGCGTGTTTCCTATTGGTCCTGTTGCTGTGATGGCGCGGGAGTTATATTGGCAGTGGGCCAAGGGGTGAGGCTATTGTGCCCCAACGGGGCGCTCCTTTTGAGCGCTGACGCGCGGGTTTTCGCTCCGCTCGGGGGATATTTATAGGAACAAAGAAATAGGGGGGCGAAGATGAAGTATATTGTATTGCTATTGCTGGGCCTTGGGCTTGGATTTGTTTTCTGGGTGCGCGGTGCCAAGGATGATCCGGAGCAGTGGCATGTGGATCCGTTGAGTGCGACGCGGGATGGTAAACAAAACCGATATATTTTGCGGCCGGATGGCGAGACATATCAAAGTCCGGTATTCCAGATGAGTGTGGCGGAATTGGCGCTTGCGTTTGACAAGGTTGCCATGGCGGCACCGCGTGTGTCGCGCTTGGCGGGCCGTGCCGAGGATCTGTGGGTGACTTATGTGCAGCGCACCGGCCTGATGCGGTATCCTGATTACATTTCGGTCAAATTCATTGAAACACCGGATGGTGCTGCCACGCTGGCGATTTATTCGCGGTCGCGATTTGGACGCTCAGACTTTGGGGTTAACCGTGCCCGCGTCAAAACGTGGATCGATGCTCTGGGGTAGGTGGTTATTGCGCGAGGACATGCAGGAATTGCCGGTCTCGCGCCACATCGGGTTATTCAGGGACATTTCGCAGCGCGCCATAAAACTGCGCCCATCCACATTCAGGCAAATAATCTGACCGAGTTCGACCCTTGATCCGGTTTTATCCGTGCAATAGCAATCCGGCCAGTTCACCTTGCCCCCTGCAAAAGCAGAAGGGGCGAGCAGGCTGGTAAAAATCAGGGCGTTCAAGAATGTTTGCATGTGTGAATTCTAGCAGAAACTGCCTGCCAAATCAAATGGGGCTTGACGCTGGCCTGTGGGCGGGCGATTTCAAGGTATGATCCCGATAGATAAACTTGAACAGATAAAACAACGCTTTGCCTTTTTGGAGGCGAAGATGTCGGATGTGTCCGGCGTGGATGATTTTGCGACCCTTTCTAAGGAATATGCAGAATTACGTCCCGTGGTTGAAAAAATAACGGCCTATCAAATCCTGTTGCGTGATATTTCCGAGGCGGAAGAAATGTTACTGGATCCGGAAATGAAGGAGCTGGCAGCGGAAGAATTGCCGGATCTACGTGCGGCGTTGCCGGATGTGGAACACGGCGTGCAACTGGTGTTACTGCCAAAAGACGAAGCGGATGAACGCTCTGCTATTTTGGAAATCCGGGCCGGTACCGGTGGCGATGAAGCCGCGTTGTTTGCGGCCGATCTGCTGCGGATGTATCAGCGGTATTCTGAAGGGTTGGGCTGGAAGTTTGAGGTGGTTGAGGAAAATACCACCCCGCTGGGGGGCTTGAAAGAAGCGGTTTGCAATGTCAAAGGGCAGGGGGTTTTTGCCCGTCTGAAATTTGAGAGCGGCGTTCACCGGGTGCAGCGTGTGCCCGAGACCGAGAGCGGTGGGCGGGTACACACATCTGCGGCCACGGTTGCGGTATTGCCGGAGGCGGAGGAGGTGGACGTGGACATCCCCACAACCGATATTCGTATTGATACCATGCGGGCATCCGGGGCGGGTGGCCAGCATGTGAACACCACGGATTCGGCGGTGCGTATTACCCATATTCCGACCGGAATAATGGTCGTGAGTGCAGAAAAATCACAGCACCGTAACCGTGAAATTGCTATGCAGGTGCTGCGCACACGGCTCTATGACCTCAAGCGTCAACAGGCCGATGACGAGCGGGCCGCGAGCCGTAAAGGGCAGGTTGGCTCTGGTGACCGTTCGGAGCGGATTCGGACTTATAATTTTCCGCAAGGGCGGGTGACGGATCACCGGATTAACCTGACGCTGTATAAGTTGGATCAAGTATTGCAGGGCGATCTGGATGAAACGATTGATGCGCTGATTGCGGACGATCAGGCGGCACGCCTGGCGGATATGGATCCGTGACCAGACGCGCGGCTGATGTGTTGCGCGAGGCGGTTTTGCGACTGCGGCCTGTGCTGGGGGAGGGCGGTGCACGGGATGCGCGCCTTTTGCTGGCCTATGCACTTGGGATTGATGCCGGACGTTTAACACTGGTGTTACAGGATGATGTGGCCCCGGAGGTTCTGCAGTCGTATCTTGGTTATGTTGATCAACGGCTATCGCGCCAGCCGGCCTCTCAGATCATTGGCAGGCGACTGTTCTGGGGACGCGAGTTTTTGGTGAATTGCGATGTTCTGGATCCCCGACCGGAGACCGAGACGTTGATAGAATTGGCCTTGAGAAATGCGCCGCCCGAGAGAATTCTGGATTTGGGGCTGGGGTCAGGCTGTATACTGTTAACTTTGTTGGCAGAGCTTCCCGACGCGGTGGGTTTTGGTGTTGATGTGTCAGTGGCGGCATTGCGTGTTGCGCAAAAGAACGCGGTGCGTTTGGGGGTTGCCGACCGTACGGATGTGCATCAATCGGACTGGTTTTCGGCGGCCAGCGGCCAGTTTGACCTGATTGTTTCCAATCCACCCTATATAACCGCTGCGGAAATGGGGGAGCTGGACCCAGAGGTTTCCCACTGGGAGCCGAAAATTGCGCTCACTCCGGGGCCGGACGGGCTTGAATCCTATAGAATTATCGCAAATTCGCTGGACCGGTTTCTTGCAAAGGATGGTCGCGCATTTTTTGAGATCGGATATCGGCAAGGCGCAGCTGTATGTAAAATTTTTCAAGAGAGGGGTTTTGACGATGTTCAAGTCTTTCCTGATCTTAACGGTCACGACCGTGTTGTGCAGATTCGGCGCTAAATTGGGGTTTAGCCGTGTAAAAATGGCGCAGTAACCGAAAATTCATGTATTTCTGCTTGTCATAGGTCCCATGCACATTGTAAAAGATACGCAGAGATGATCGAACCCGTTGGCTCTCACTCTCTCATATCCAAGGAAGATATCTGGACATTTGGTCTGACAAAGGCCTGCAAGCAATCAAACAAGAGACTACATAAGGCAAAAGGATCATATGAGATCGTCTAGCAAGTCGCGTTCGCGCAACAAAAGCAGCAGAAACCGCAATCACAACCACAATCAAGGTGGCAATGTGGTCAATCGGGTTTTTGACAGTTCTGGCCCAGAGGGCAAGGTGCGTGGCACCCCGCAGCAAATTATCGATAAATATCAGTCGCTGGCGCGCGATGCGCAATTGTCTGATGATCGGGTCGCTGCTGAAAATTTCCTGCAACACTCGGAACATTACAGCCGGATGTTGGGAGAAGCGTTGCGTGAAATGAACGAGCGGCGTGATGCGCAAGAAGCACAGCGGGCGGCGCAACAAGCGGCCCATGCGGCGCAGAATGAGAAAAAGCAGCAAAACCAAAATCAGAACCAAAATCAAAATCAAAACCAACAGCAGCAGCAGCAGCAAACTAACCCGCAGCCGGCTGTTGTGGAAGTTGATGATCAGCCGCGTATGCCCATAGGGGAAACCTCTGATTTGTTTCCCGGGCAATCTGAAGACAGCAATTTGGTGCAGACGCCAGAAAGTCGGCCAAGCAAACCCAAAACCACGCGCAGTCGGAAAAAACCGGCGGAGAAGCCAGTGGTTAAGACGGAAGATCAGGCAGCCGATAGCGTGGCCGAATAAAGGTTTCTTGCCTCCGGCGGGGATACATAGAGCGTTTCAATAATAAGTCGAAATGCTTTAAAGAACAAAGAAGACGTAAAAAGGGATGGCTGTCAGGCTGTCCCTTTTATGATTCGGCTGAGGGTGCAGAACTGCTCTAGCGAGATTTCTTCGGCGCGTTGCGTGGGTTTGATTCCCGCCTCAATGAGGCAATCCTCGATTTGAGGATGCAGGCCTTTCAGACTTGCACGCAGCATTTTCCGGCGCTGGCCAAAGGCTTTGGCGACGGTTTGGTTCAGTGTTTTGGCATCGGCAGGAAAGGCCGGTTGCTCGCGGCGTTCCAGATGTACCACGGCTGATGTAACTTTGGGCGGCGGGGTGAATGCGGCGGGGGGGATTTCCATTTTCAGGGTTGCAGTGCAGCGCCATTGGCACAGGATCGACAAGCGACCGTAAGCTTTGCTGCCCGGTTTGGCGACAATCCTTTGGGCAACTTCTTTCTGGAACATTAAAGTCAGGCTCTGCCAGAAGGGGGGCCATTGTGTCGGGGATAACCAGCGGGTCAGCAACTCGGTCCCGACATTGTAGGGGAGGTTGGCGATGATGCGGATCGGGCCGGTGAGGTATTTGGTCGGGTCAATCGCCAAGGCGTCGCCTTGCAGCACAATCAGCTTGCCGTTGTGGTGGGCCGTGACTTCTGCGAGCGCGGGCAGGCAGCGGGCATCTTGTTCTATTGCAACAACTTTGCGCGCGCCTTCAAACAACAAGGCACGGGTAAGCCCACCGGGGCCGGGGCCGATTTCCAGCACATCACAGCCGCTAAGATCACCAGCTTGGCGGGCGATTTTGCTGGTCAGGTTCAAGTCTAGCAGGAAATTCTGCCCGAGCGATTTTTTGGCGCGCAAGTCATGAGTCTTGATTACTTCGCGCAAGGGCGGCAGGCCATCAATTGTGTTGTGAGTCATATGCCGCCCTTTGATTTGCCATATTACGCGCAGCCTTGAGGGCCTCTATCAGGCTGGTGGCGTCTGCAATGCCTTTGCCTGCTATGTCAAAGGCTGTACCGTGATCGGGTGACGTGCGGATGAAAGGCAGGCCCAGCGTGACGTTGACGCCAGCGGCGAAATTTACCGTTTTGATCGGGATTAAGGCCTGATCGTGATACATGCAAATTGCCACATCGTAAGTGGCGCGGGCGCGGGCGTGGAACATGGTGTCTGCGGGCAAGGGGCCGCGGATGTTTAACCCTTCACTGCGCAATTCATCCAGTAAAGGGATGATCATAGCGTTTTCCTGCCCGCCCATGGTGCCGCCTTCACCTGCGTGTGGGTTGAGGCCGGCCACGGCAATGCGGGGGGATTGCAGGTTGAAATCGCGGATAAGGGCGTGGTTTGCTGTCAAAATGGTGTCGCGCAATAAGACAGGTGTCAGGATTGTTGCAACCTGATCAAGCGGGATATGGATGGTAACGGGGACAACCCGCAATTCTGGTGCCATCAACATCATGACGGAATTCTTGACACCGCCCAGTTCTGCCAAAAACTCTGTGTGGCCCGGATGGGCAAAGGCTGCGCCCTCTTTGAGTACTTGTTTGTTGATGGGGTTGGTGCAGACTGCACTGGCATGGCCTTGTTGCACCAGATCAACGGCGCACGCGATCACGTCGATGACCCCTTGTGCGTTAGCCAGATTGGCGGTGCCAGCGGTTGCGGGGGCTTTGAAACTTTGCGGTAGAATAGGCAGTCCGCTAGCCATAGCTTTGCGCGCCTGACTCGGGTGGGTGATCTCCTCGAGGGGGCCTATTCCGGCAAAATGCGCCGGGTCCCCAATCACAAAGAATGGCAAGTCACCGCGTAGGTCCCGCCATGCTTTAAAGCTGATTTCCGGCCCCACACCGGCAGGTTCGCCGCAGGTCAGCGCGATTGGCAGGCTCATTTGTACGTTATTACCGCGTCGCCGCGCAATTCTTGCAAATAACCGTCACCAAAGCCTGCGACGCGTCTGTTTGTCAGGGCGCTGCGGATGTTTTCGCGGGTGCCCTCTGGCAAGTCACGCAGCCGGTCACAGATCATTACAACCACGACTGTGCCATTACTTGCTGTGTAATAGGTTGATTCATGGCGGTCCAGCCGTGCGAGGGCCAGCGCCGTATCAGCCGGAATCTCAGTTTGACCCAGGGTATGATCGGTAAACGCATTCTCGCCGAAACGTTTGGAGTTCTCACGCAGGTCGGCGCAGGTATCTACGTCAGACATCAACTTGATGGCGTGTTGTTCACCGTTGCCTTTGATTGTCGGAACCGGAACTTGAGTATAGCTGATTGAAACATTGGTTTGTGCAGTTGCTTTTTCCTGACGCACGCCGCGCAATTGGAAAATACCGACAGTTTTGGACAGGGTAACAGGGGCAGTTACCTCGCCCGGGTTTAGTGCCAGAATTTGGCCCGCCAAAGCGGCTGGCAGGTTGGCAACCGGTACCCAGTTTAACCGCCCGCCGCGCCCCCGTGAGGCAGCACGTGAATAACGTCGCGCCGCAGATGAGAAGGCGGCCTCGGATTTGATGGTATTGGACAGACGTTTGGCCAAAGCCAGTGTTTGTTCATTGCCGCGCTCGCCCAAAGGTAATTGAATCTCAGAGATCAAAACCGATTCCTGAACTTGACCAGCGGCAAGATTCAAAGTTGAATCCAGTTCGTTGTCGGAAATGCTGGCCTTGGAGCCAAACCGCGAGCGTACAACCGTGCGCCAAACCAGACCTGCCCGCACAAAATCACGCATGCTTTCGGGTTCTGCACCCCGTGATTTGACATATTGCAGTAATTGCTCGCCGGTTAATTTGCCCCGCGCTGCAAACTCGCCAATGCCTTCTTCCAGTTCTTCTTCGGAGACCACAAGCCCGGCGATATCGGCAGCCTGTAGACGCAACCGGTCGTTTATCAACTGTTCTTCAGCCAGCTTTTGTAAATCGCCAGAAGAACCGAATGCCCGCAGCAATAAAATGCGCTGGTCCAGCTCGAAGTTGGTAATCACCTGATCGTTGATCCGTATTGCAACACTATAAGGGTTGCTACTGGCAGCCGTGAGCGGGCCAGAAGTGGCCGCCAGTGCTGCCAGAATAAAAAACCAATGTTTCATAGGGCTGATCCCACCTGTAATCAAAGTACGGAGCATTTGCGTGCGTACCGTTTATTCCGTTTTTTATTGCCAAAACCGGCCAATTCTACCGTCAGGCCCAATTCCTTGGTTGGGCGCACAATACCAGAGCCTTCGAATTGAAGCGAGAGCGAAAGGTTCACGGCAACGCATTCGTTTTCATACTTTAGCCCAAAGGCCCCACTTGTCGGGCGTTGGGTAACAAAGTTATGCCGCCATTCTGCGGAATAGGACCAATAGTCATTGTGACGGTAGGTGGCGGCAAGGCTGGCCTCGTGCCGATTATCGCTGGCACCTGCAACCACATCTTTCTCCAGCCAAACATAGGTGCCGGATGTGGTTAGGCGATTAAAGTTCATTGTCAACTGTGTCTCGTTTTTGGACAGGTTGAAATTGCGATCAAATAGCATACGATTCACGAAATCGAATTTGTCTTTGTAAGAAACGCTAAAGGTGCTGACGAAATCGGAATTGGTGCCATCAAGTCCGGTGCCGGTGCTAAACTGTCCCAGATCGTCAAAACGCAGAACCTGACCAACGGTGACACCAAGGTTCCAACCAGAGGGTTCATAGCGGGTGTAGGAAACGCCGATATTGGCGCGTGCGCCCCGTTCAGAGTTGTCAAACCCCGGAAAACGGTTGTGCGCGAACAGGCTGTTCTCCTCAAACTCAACTTGCACGCTGTCCTCATTCGGATTGGTCCGCGCGTCTTTAGGCGACCAGACCAACTGAATGCGCGGTTCTATCACATGGGTAACCTTGCCGATTTGACGCGATAAGGGCAGGCGGAAATCAAGAGCGGCGGTTGGCACGCTGTTATTGAATTCGGCGCGGCCTATGCCCGGGTAGTTGTCAGTTACATAAACAGTGTTGGCCAGCTCGCCGTAAGCCGAGACAAGCAGGCCATTTTTCAAGGTCCAGTCGCGCTGCCAATCGACGTTCAGCCCGGCGCGAAAAAACTTGTTACCGCCATCACGCAGTAGGGTGACAGATTGGGCGGTCAGCCCCAGCTTGCCACCGAATACTTTATCAGCCCAAGTTTTTCGGGCATAAAACTCTGGTAAAACCAGCGGGATTTGGGTGTCCACCTCATTTGTACGCAGACTTTGGATGTAGGAGGTTGACAGGCTGGCGTAGCTATTTTTACGGGTACGACGCAAAGTGGCATAACTGGTTAAGCGATCCTGTTCATGATCGCCAATCTGGTAATCCGTTCTAAAGGCATCGTCTGACGCGGCCTCAATTCCAAAATCCAGCTCGATTTCGTTTGGGAGCAAAAATCGGCCTTCACCACTTATGGAAGAGCGAATAGACCGTGTGGTCAGACTGTCGGCAAGCGTAAAATCTGTATTTACTTCGATCCAGCCCCGACGAAATTGTTTTCTGTAATTTGCGTTAATTAAAAATGAACCTTTGGTGTATATTTCTGGCGTAAGTGTCAAATCCGCGTGATCACCCAAGGTGAAATAATAGGGTATTTCAGCACCAATACCCAAGGTGTTGGAGTTGGATAGGCGCGGCACCAGAAAACCGGATGCGCGGTCAACTGTAGGGTCAGGTATGCGCAGTTTCGGGGCATAGAATACCGGAACGCCCAAAACTTGCAGCGTTGCATTTTCAAAATAGAGCCGGCGCTCCAACTCGTCGTGAATCACCCGCTGTGAACGGATTTGCCAGAAAGGGATCGGGTTCTTGGCACAGACATGGCAAGAACTGGCGACAGTTTTTGTCAGAACTTTGAAACGCCCGTCAGTGCGGTGAAACTCGTCTGACACGATTTGCAATTGCTGGGCAATCAACACCTCTGCACCGCGGATCAAACCGTTTTTCAAATCGGCATCCAATACAGCTGATTGGGCCCGCGTGGTTACGTCTTTGCCGGAAACAATCGTCAGGGGGCCGGGTACTGTGATCTGCCCTTTGCGCTGATCGTAAATCAGGCGCTCGGTTGATAATATCTGACTGCCTTGGAATATCTGTACATTGCCGCTGGCATTCAGAACACCGCTTGCGGGGTCAAAGGAAACTTGATCGGCAACAAGTGAAATTCGTTTAGCGGATGCCGCTTCAGCCCTTGCCGTTGTCAATTGCGCGAATAAAACGACAAGCGTCAACGCAACAAGACAAGCAGATGCCAAACGTTTCATATTTACTATCCATCCTCGAATTTGAGGAAAATTCCCAAAGCAAGCAGCAACCCAGATAACGGCGGCGCCCAAGCGGCCACAAAAACAGGAATCTCTCCCGCTTCACCCAAAGTCATAGCAAGATTTTGTAGGAAGTAGAGGGCAAAACCACAAATTAGAGCAAGAAACACCGAAACCCCGAGATTGCCGAGGCGGGAATTCTGCAAGGTAAAAGCGGCCCCCAGAACGATCATTGCGATCAACATCAGGGGGCGTGCAAGTTCAATATTCAAGTGGATGACATGGGGCAGCGACGAAAATCCGGCGCTGTCAATTGTACGAATCATTCGCGGCAAACCCCAAATCGGCACTGTGTCGGGCTTGGGATAACCCTCCAGAATTTGCTCGGGTGTAATGTCGGTGGGAAAACGCCGGATTTCAAAAGTTTCAGCAGAGCTTTCGGGGTTGCGTGTATTGCGGTCTGTTTTCCAATATTTGCCGTTGGTGAAAATCCAAGCGCCATTGCTCAGGATCGCTGTGCGCGAAAAAAGTCGTGAAATCAGCTCTCCCTCGGCATTAAACTTAAGGGCTGTGGCACGGCGCAGGCTGGTGCCGCGTCTGTTGGTATTTTGCGCATGTATAACGGTGTGGCCATCGTCGTCTTTTTGACGCAACCAGAACCCGTCTTCGCCAATGGATACGGCACTATGCTCGGTATTGGTATAGACGCGGCGCAGCTCTGTGTGTTTGGCGGAAAAAATTGCGGCCAGCGGGTTCAGCACTAAAATAGCCATCAAGCCGAGCGCAAAGGCATAAAAAGCCGGAATTGCCATGGAGCGAAGTGCCGACATTCCAACTGCGCGGGAAACTACAAACTCGTTTGAGCGGGCCAAGGCCACACAAAATGACAGCGCCGAGAGCATGACGATGATTGGCAGGGTTTGCAGGACAAAGGAGGGCGTGCGGGTGGCCGCCAGAATCAGCGATTCGCCAAAGGTCACGCCATCTTTTGACAGGCCGCGAATGTTTTCCAGCCCTTCGATCACAAATATCAATACGGCCAACACCGCCAAAATGCGGACGAACGACTGCAAGAAGCGGCGACCAAAGTACAAGTGCAGGGTCATTGCATTTCCCCGCTTTTAAGTCGGCGAGGTTTCCAGTTCGCCATGCCGGAGCGCACAAGTAGCAAGCCGGTCATTATGCAAACTATGACCGGAATATAAAGCGCAGGCCAGAGGGTCGCGTCCTGTTCCACCCAACTTTGGACCAGCCCCCGCACCGAGTTGATGGCCACCATAAACAGAACCCCCATGACAATGCGCAGGAAAAAGCCCGAGCGATTATAGCCGCCGGAAATCAGGATCATCGCGCCAAGGACTGGAACAATAACCGCCAGCAGTGACTTAACCAGCCGATCATTTGCCTCAATTACCCGCCACACTTGCGAGATGGCACTGGCAGGGCTTCCTGCTTTTGGCCACAAGAGATCCGGGGTAAACAGCTCTTTGACCAGCAAACTCCGTCGCGGTACATTGTGGGCAAATTGGCTGAGATCATAGGAAAGACTGTCAAACTGCACGATGCTTAGGGTTCGGGAATCCGGGTGGTATTGCTGGATATTACCCTTGAAAAGCACGAGTTTGGGGTCGCCATCACTTGCGATTATTTGCCCAGATGTGGCCGTGTGAGTGATGATATTATTCGGGTTGCGTCGATCATTGATGATAATGTCGGTCAGATTACCCTTTTGCGAGGTTTCGCCAAAAAATATTGTAACCCCGCTGACAACAGTACTGAATTCGCCCTCGACAATGAATTGGCTCAGGTATTCCTTGCTAAGCTCGTGTTGACGGTTTTGAAAGGCGGTCAAAGACGCAGGCGTCACCAGTTGGGTGAGCAACAGCATCAGCCCCATACAAATCCCGCCAAATACCAGATAGGGTAGGGATGCTTGGGCAGGGGAATGACCAACACCCATCATCACCACCAATTCGGATTCCGAGTACAGCCGGTTGGTAAGATAGATAGCAGCGGAAAAGGCGGCGATTGGCACCACAATTTCCGCGACTTTGGGTAGCAAATATAGGCTCAGCTCGGCAAAAACCATTCCCGATTGGCCGCTTTTTACCACCACATCCATAATGCGCAACGCATGGTTCAGCCAGATAATCCCCGCGAAAATCACAAAGAAAAAGACAAACGGTCCTATCAATTGTCGCAAGACATATTTGTCAATTTGTTTCACGCAGTAGCTCCGATTGCCTTCCGTGACCTTGGTTAAACCATTTCCCCCGCAGGTGACAGATACCGATAGCCAAATGAGCCAAAAATCGCTAAATCAAAGAAGAATATTCACGCCAAACCAAAGGCCACACCTATGACCACGCCCGTTCAACCGAAATTCATTGAAACCAATCTGGATCATATCAACGAATATGAGGGTAAGTTGGCAGTGTTGGTGACAGCGAAAGGCGGGCTGGATCCGTTGGCGCGTCGGGTTAATAAGTTGTGTAAGGGGGCGATTGCCCGATTTGTGGCGTCGGCAGAGTTCGCGGAGATGAAACTGGGCGCTACCTATACGCTGAATTATCCGGCGGGGATGCTTGCAACCGCTGTGATCATTTCAAAGATGAACCGGAAATCAGATGCGATAACCGCCCGAAAAGCCGGTGCAGCAATCGCGCGGGCAACCAAGTCAGGTGATGCCTTGCTTTTGGCCGGGGCCAGCAAAATAACGGCGGAACTGGCGCAGGGTCATGTTTTGTGCCGCTATGAGTTTAGCGACCATAAATCAGCTGAACCAACGGCGCAGGGTTCCCTTGGTGTGATGTGTGGCGATGCACAGGCGGTTGGGGCGGCTTTTCAAACAATGGCTGCAACAAGTGAAGGTGTGTTTTTCACCCGTGATTTGGTGAACGCGCCGGCAAATGTGCTGACTACCGTTGAATTTGCAAATCAGTTGATCGCCCTGAAAAAATTGGGCCTCAAGGTTACGGTGCTTGAGGAAAAAGAACTGGCGAAACTTGGCATGAACTCGCTGCTATGTGTGGGGCTTGGCTCTGAAACGCCAACCAAAATGGTGATTATGGAATGGCAAGGCGGCGGTGACGAGCAGCCCTTTGCGCTGGTCGGTAAAGGCGTGGTTTTTGATACGGGGGGCATTTCGCTCAAACCGGCAGGTGGCATGGAAGATATGACCATGGATATGGGCGGCGCAGGTGTTGTTGCGGGCGTCATGAAAACGCTGGCCTTGCGTAAAGCCAAGGCCAATATCGTCGGTTTGGTCGGTTTGGTCGAGAATATGCCGGACGGGCGCGCGACGCGGCCAGGCGATGTTGTCACCTCGATGAAAGGCGACACGATTGAGGTCATAAACACCGATGCAGAGGGGCGTTTGGTGCTGGCGGATGTGCTGTGGTACGCGCAAAAAACCTTTAAGCCAACGGGGGTTATCGATCTGGCGACCTTGACGGGGGCGATTATCGTCGGGCTTGGCCATGAAAATGCGGGCGTGTTTTCCAACAATGACGCGCTCAGCCAGAATTTCCTGAACGCGGCCAAGGCCGAGGGCGAGGGCGCTTGGCGGATGCCGATGGGGGATGCTTACGACAAGCTGATAAAATCGCGCATTGCCGATATGAAAAACGTGGGCGGACGGACCGCAGGGTCAATCACCGCCGCACAGTTTTTGCAGCGGTTTGTCATGCCGGATATGCCGTGGATTCACCTTGATATTGCCGGTGTTGCCTCTACCGCTACGCCCACCGACCTGGCCCCGAAGGGGGCGTCTGGCTGGGGGGTGCGCGCCCTTGACCGGATGATCGCGGATACCCTTGAACCCACCGATGGCTGAGGTCTTTTTCTACCATCTGACCCGCTCGCCGTTGCAACAAGCCCTGCCGGAATTGCTGGAACGGGTGCTGTCACGCGGTTGGCGGGCCTTGGTGCGCGGCGTTGATGATGGCCGGATGCGCTGGCTGGACGAGACGCTGTGGCAAGGCAGGGATGTTGCGTTTTTGCCGCATGGTATGGCGGGCGGCGATCACGACGCAGCCCAGCCTGTATTGCTGGCCACAGGCGGCGAAAACCGCAATTTGGCAGAGGTGTTATTGCTGGTGGACGGGGCCAAGGTCACCCCAGCCGAGGTTGCCGGTTACACCCGTGTTTGCCTGATGTTCGATGGTAACGATTCAGACGCCATTACCGCGGCACGGGGCGATTGGAAGGCCCTGACAGATGCCGGCATTGCCGCGCAATATTGGGCGCAAGAAGATGGTTCCTGGGTGAAAAAGGCCGAGAAAGCAGCGCGTTAGCGCTGGACGTATTTCGCGGCCAATGCCCGCATTGATTTTGCAAACTCCACCACATCAATGCCGACAGCCAGGAATGTCACATCTTGTTCCAGGCTGCGGTCGATGAATTCCTGCCCCGTTGCCAATATTCCCGCAGCCTTGCTAGCGCCGCGTATTCGGGCCATGGCGTCTTTGATTGCGGCCTTTACTTCTGGCGCGTCAGGATTGCCGAGATGCCCCATATCGGCCGCCAAATCAGCGGGACCGATGAACACACCGTCAACGCCATCGACAGCCAGAATATCATCGAGCGCTGCGATCCCCGCCACGTTTTCCACCTGCACCAACAGGCAAATTTGATCGTTGGCTGTTTGCAAGTAATCGGGAATCGCGGAAAACTGCGAAGACCGTGCCAAAGCCGCCCCGACGCCCCGAATGCCATGGGGCGGATACCGCGTCGCACGCACCATTTCGCGCGCCTGTTCCCCAGTTTCAACCAGCGGGATCAGCAGGCTTTGCGCGCCCGCATCCAACACCTGTTTTATCATCCAGTCCGAACCAATCGGCAGGCGAACAACTGCGTGTGACGGGCTTGGTTGCACCACCTGTAATTGTCGCATAATTGATCGGAGATCGTTGGGTGCATGTTCGCCATCAATCAACAGCCAATCAAAGCCCGCCGTGGTAGAAATCTCGGCAGCGTAGCTGTCGGACATCCCAAGCCAGCAGCCAATTTGCAGGGTCCCTTTGGCGAGGTTTTCCTTAAAAACATTCTTGGGGGCTGGCATGGTATTCTCCTAGGCAAAACGGCAGGAAACGGTTCCGAAAGGCCCATAATCTGCGGTGATTTCTGCCCCGGACGGGGCTTCTAACGGACGAATAAAGGAGCCGGATAAAACCACGTCCCCTTTGCGGATTTTCTGGCCATATTGTGCCAGACGTTGCGCCAGCCAGACGATGCCTTGAACTGGATCATTTAATACACCGGCGCCAAGGCCTGTTTCTTCGACCACGTTGTTGCGCGATACAATCGCCCCAACCCAGCGCAAGTCAAAGGCCTCAATCTTGTGGCGTTGCGATCCCAGAACAATCCCCGCGTTGGCGGCGTTATCGGCAATGGTATCAAATACTTTGCGGGTTGCGCCCGTCTTTGGATCGGTCCGCAAAATGCGCGTATCCAGAATTTCCAGCGCAGGGGCCACGGCGGCGGTCGCGGCCAGCACATCGTCGCGGGTAACTGTCCTGCCAAACAGATCCTCCCCCATGATAAAGGCGATTTCGGCTTCAATGCGCGGTTGAATAAACCGGTCTTTCGGAACGGTTGCACCATCGTCAAAAAACATATCCTCAAACAGAATGCCACTGTCCGGAATGTCTATTTTCAACGCATCTTGCATTGCCTTGGACGTCAGGCCGATTTTCCAACCCTTAATAATGCCCCCTGCGGCCAGTTTACGCTGCGCCAGTGCATCCTGAATTGCATAGGCATCTGCCATGTCCATTTCAGGAAACCTCTGGCTGAGAATGCCAATCTGACGCCCTGAAACCTCAGCCTGAAACAGATCGGCACCCATTTGCGTAATGTCAGCAGCACTCAGGCTCATGCTTCATCCACCACACCGTTTTTCAAACTGCCGATGCCCTCGGCCATCACCTCAACCACATCGCCGGGTTTCAGGTAAATCGGTGGGTCAAAGCGCGCGCCGGCCCCTGTTGGCGTGCCGGTAATGATGATGTCACCGGGAACCAAAGTGGTGAACGTCGAGATATAAGCGATCTGTCGCGCCACCGGAAACATCATCCGCCCCGTGCGATCTTGCTGCCGTAATTCACCGTTCACATGGGTAGAAAGGCCAATATCAGTGATCTGCGCAGGGTCGGTAAACGGCACAATCCAAGGCCCCATTGCGCCGGAACCGTCAAAATTTTTGCCTTGGGTGACATTGAATTTTGCGTGTCGGACCCAATCGCGTAGCGTGCCTTCATTACACAGTGTCAGCGCCGCGATATGATCGAGCGCGTCGGCTTGCGCAATGTGCCGCCCGCCTTTGCCAATCACCACTGCGATCTCGCCTTCATAATCCAGCTGATCCGAGGCGTGCGGGCGGGTCAATGGCACCTCGTGCCCGACAAAGGAACGGGCAAAGCGGATGAACAGGGACATGTTGTCCGGTGCTGCCTTGCCGTCCTTGTATTCTGCATTGCGGTCTGGATAATTCACTCCGACGCAGATTATTTTTTCGGGCCGAGGGATCGGGATTTCAAAAGTATAGCTGCCATCCAGATGGGTGATTTCAAGTGTTCGGGCCTTGGTTTCCAAGACACTTAAACCGTCATTCTCGATCACTTCCCGCAGTGTCGGCCACTTTGGGAAATGCTCTGACAAGGATACAAACCCGCCCGTCACAACCGCGCCATAGTATGTGGCGTTGTCAGCAAGGATGGTTGCAAATCGGCTTTTGCTCATGAGGATCAACCCTTTGTGAATGTAGTTAATGCGTTAAGTATCTTGTAAGACGGTCAGCAAAAACAGTCAAACCTTTGTTGAACTTTAATGGAAAACACAGCTAACGCAAATATTGGATGCAAGGAATACCGCTTGTACTCCCCCAAACCATAATGCTATTTGCCCCCTGAGGCGGCTATGGTGTAACGGTAGCGCCCCAGCTTCCCAAGCTGGTCGTGCGGGTTCGATTCCCGCTAGCCGCTCCAAGCTCAAAAACACGCCTGAAATCGCCGTTTAACTTCAAGGCCTTGCGGCGTAGGGTGTCCCATATTTGCGAATTCTGGATGGCCGTGGGACACCTTGATGTTCTGCAAGTGTTTCACCAGTCCATTCCTTCGAGTCGCATCATGGCCTCGCTGGCCATTTTCCAGCGTTCTACGCCTTTGGTGTAAATCTCGGAGGTTTGGGCTTGTGTGTGGCCGTGGATGGTCATGATCTGATACTGCGAACAGCCTTGTTGTGCGAGCAAGTGGCCAGCTGCTTTGCGGATGCCATGGCTCGATCTATTTGGCAGGCCAGCGGCATCGCACCACTTCCTGAACCGTTGGCCAAGGGCGTCTGGTGTTTTGAACTGGATGCCCTTGTCGGTTAGCAGGTAGGACTTTCCTTGAACCTTCACGGCTCTGGTTGCTTTGAACAGCGGGGGCAGCATTGGTATTTCGACGTAGGCAGAACCGCGCTTGGCTGGTTGCCACCCAATCCCCCGAATCCCTTCGCGTTCAAATTCATTTGTGCGGCCAAGCCAACGTGCATCACTGATCCGGCAGGCGGTGAACATGAATAACGTCAGGCACAGGTGCGCATTGCTGCCTTTGGGGTGGTGGTTTCTGTACTTTGTCAGGTCGTCCAATGTCCAGGGCGTCGCGCCGCCTTTGCCCCGGTCAATGTTACCAACGCCGATGGCTGGATTTACATCAAGGATTCCCCGCGCGATTGCCCATTTGTACACGGATCGGATCGCGCCAACCATGCTGTCTGCCGAGGCGGGGGTCTGGGCCATTTCATCGCGCAGCTTCACCACATGGGATTGCGGGATTGCCATGTTGTACTCACCGCAATCGGCGCGTAGCTTCTCCAATAGCCCACGTCGCTTTTTCAATGTCAGGGCCGATGCAGCACCTGCCGCGACTTGTTGTTCCAGCCATGTTTCGTGCTTGTAGGTTAACCATGCCACAGATCCGCGAAGGGATGTTTCAATCGGCTCGGATTCGACGGTTAGCTTGATGCCGCGCCGCGCTGCGAGGTAATGCTCCACGAACATCTTGTGATCGGGGTCAATTGACAGCGCGATCCGCTTGTTTTTATTACCCTCAACCCTAACCCGATAGCGGAAATTACCGCTCGGGAGTGGTTCTTTTAGCAGCCCGTGGAATTTGATTTTCAAAGCCATTCCTCCTACCACTCCTTTGGTGCAGGTTGAGTGGGGGCGGTGTCAACGGGTTTTGTCGGGGCCGTTACCCCGCGCGGGTGGATCATGATGGTGCCATCCGGCTTGATCTCAATGCTGCCGAATTGATCTTGGCGCGCAATACATGCGTCCAAAACTCTCCCGATTGCAGCCTTTGTGATCTTTATTTTTGGCATTGTTACAGGCCCATACTTTCTTCCAGAGTTATGGTGATATAGTCCACGCTATATTCGGTATAAGCGACAAAGGTTTTTCCACAGTCGTCACAGGGGTCATGGTAGATGCAGATATCGGGTTTCCATTCTTGGTTTTTGTTGGCCATTACGCGGCCCTCCTTTTGGTTACTTTGATAAGTTGGAGATAAGACCTTCAGCACTTTCGATGGCGGCAACCATGCTTTCATATTTGCCGGATTTGTGCGCCGATATGCAGCCTTCTAAAGCCGCCTTGTATGCCGCCGCTTGTGCGCCGTGTGTCTGCATGAAATCCGAGACGGGCCATGCGCCAAAACTGCTGTCTTGGGTATCGTCAAATTGGCGCACCAACCTGACAATCTCTGTTTCTGCTAGGCCGCGAGTTGATCCGCCCATGCACCCGAATTTCTCAAGCTGTTTTGCCGCCATCGTGACGCAAGCGTGTTCGTCTTTGATGTCGCCCTCAACTTTATCCAACAGTAGCTCGCTGATTTGGTCGCGAATATCGAGTAATTCTTCAAGTTTCATTATTCAGCCCTCCTTTCAATTTTCAAATGTCCGCAGCTCATGTCAGCGCATCGACCCATTTGATGATTTTTGCGGCGTCGGTGTATTGAGCGCATCGGTCTTTGATTTCCTGCACTGCCCAGTAGAGCGCGCTATCCCGCGTCTTTCCAAAGTGACCCCATTTGGGGCTGGCGGCATAACTGTAACCGCCCTGGCTGGTCATGATCGATGTCGACCAAGCCCAGAGGCCATCGGCGCACATCAGCAGCTCGATGCGCGTAGTATCCCAAGCTATCTTCTTGTGGGGTAGTGTGAGCGTTTCGGTGGGGGCTGCCGTGCAGTCTCCGTCAAGGTCAACTGGCCTTGTGATTGATGGCTCTTGCATGAGGTCTAGGAGGTCAGGCATTGGCCACCTCCACCCGTTCCCGCAAGGATTTCCCGTTGAACATTGTCCAGCCAGTTTCATCTTCGAGATTGAGGTATTCTTTGAGTAAGTCAGGTCGCTGCTCTGCGCCGTGCTTCAAATCGTTATCGCAGCCCATGATGCAAAACACACAGGACAGGCGGGTGTTTTTTCCGTAAGCATAGTGCGGTTTTTGGCCGACACTGCGGATCACCTGAAACACATTTTTGGCAGTCAGATGGTGGATCGGCATGTAATCGTAGACCTCACGCCCCGCCTTACTGAGCGTCGTGTTCAATTTCAAAGGCTGTTTTTTGGCGCGACCGGGGCTTTCTTCGGCACGAATGCCAGTGCAATTTAGGGCCAGCTTAGCGCCACGCCGCTTCATGTCGTTGCGGATGAACTTGTAAATCGGACCACGCTTGAGGTCGCTGGTACATTGACGGTGCGCGCTGGACGGCCAAGATGGAACGTCAGGCCGTGTTTTGGCGCGGTGCCGTACCATATCAAAGAACGTCTTATTGGCGCGCACCACGTTTAGCGGGTGATCGATGGTTGAGTTGATGTGCTCCTGTGTACCCAGCCATTCGATTTTTCCAAGGTCGGCATGTACGACGCAAATCTGGTCGGGCGGTACAATTCTCGTTAGTAGCAAATACATCACCTGACTGTCTTTGCCGCCGCTGTGCGAGACGTAAAAGATTGCGCCTCTTTTTATTAGAGCCGAGATTTTTTCTTGCTCGAGGATCGCCACGTCAACGGCGCGGCCCAAGGCCTGCTCGACCCCTGTTGACGCCCCGCCACCACCAGCAAAGCAGTCAGTAATCAGCGGCAAGTCGTGATCCGTGGTTGCGTTGTGAAATGAGAGTTGGAATTGGGAACCGTCAGGCATTATGCCACCCTCCCATCAATATTCTCGCGCTTGACCTCAAATGAAGTCGCCACCACCCAAGGATTTGCGACCCATGCGTCGGGACCGTTGATGCTGTTCCAGAGGTGTTCGTATGCCTCTATTGGACAGTCAAACAATTCGTCTGGCTCGTGCGGTGAGAAATAAAGTGTGCCGCTAATTTCAACTGGCCCATTCCCGTAATTTTTGATATCAACAATTCCTGTTGTTTCTTCAATTCCCTCCGCAATCGCATCCGACTCAGAAATATCCTGCAAGCGCTCGATCTTCACGTCTGTTACGTCGAGTGTGATCCGGCTTGCCCATCGAGGCATGTGCATGGACGCGCGGACCCTGCCAGCGGATTTATTGTCAGACCAATCACCGTCGGCATTAAAGAGCAAAGTTTCTTCGCCGCTCATATCGGACGGCTTCAAGTCGTTGTAGTAATCGCTTTCAGTGCGCCAAGACTCACGGACCCACAGGCGGTCTCCGACCTCATGTTTGATTTTGAAGCTAGTCTCGCCTTCTTCGTCACCCCAATAATAGGGCTCGTCGCACTTAACGATGAAGCTCAATGCTGGCTGCGGCTTCAAAACCCGCCGTGTTTGCGTCTTCGTTCCAGCAAGCAATGCTCGGGTCATATCTGCGCTGAATAGGATGGGGTGGTCAGTCATACCGCCCCCTCAAACGCCAGCGGCCCATTCGTCGCCGCCTTCAAGATTTCCAAATTACTGACTGGGCATTCATTCGCCACGGACACGCGAAACCAAAAGGGGTTCGCCACGTTGACCATGAACTCCTCGGCCTGCTTCGGGGTGTGTGGCGGCGTGTTGTGGTGCTGGCCGTATGCGGTGATAATCATGACCGGCACTCGTATATGACACCCTCAAGACCATGAAGCGGTCCCTCCCAAAGCAGACTGGCCTTGGTGGACCAAACCGTCACACGGTCGTAGTATCCTGTTGGGCCGTGACCATCTAAAGCGACCTTGATGCTGCCAATTTTTATTCCAGTTGCGCCAAACGTCTTACTGACTTCTGCATAAAAGCCTTCGTCGCCGTTAACTCCGACCGGCATTCCGATTGCCGCTTTTGCTTCTCTTGTCATAATAATTCTCCTAAACGTGATAAATTCGATCTGTGCCGTAGACCTTTTCAAGGTCTTTGAGGCTCAGGTAGTGGTGCCCCTTGTTGACCTCCTTCACCGCTCGGATTTTCCGCGTGACACCGCTTGGGAGTTTTTCCTTTGGGCGATTGGTCGAGGTCGCGGGGGTATAATTTCCGTCAAGCCGCTGTTGCTCGAAGTAGAAGAGGGTCATGCTCAATTCCTAGTTTTAAGTCGCCGGAGACAGCCCATCAGAAGCCGCCCCCAGCATTATCCCCCGCCTGACTTCACCAAAAAGAGGGCGGGGGAATGGGGTTAACTCGGTGGGTTGAACGGGTCTTCATCTTCGCCGGTGTCAGATTCAGCAGCGGTGGCGTCTGCCTTCGACGCGGCTTCTTGCAGTTCGCCCATAATGGATTTCAAAACGCCCCGATTATCCTTCCCGTAAGGGCTGTTGTAAAATTCCATGAAGGAGGTTTTCCCGCGGCTTGCAGCCGCCATCGCGTCGGATTTCACGGCGCCAATGTCGTCCTCGCTTGACCCTTGCTGCTTTGGCGCTTCAAGGACGTTCACAACAAAGGGAGTGCGCTTTGATCTACTTGATGTGAGAGCAATTGTGGCCTTTTTTTCTATACCCGACATGTGGCTAATTCGGATGCCGCCGACCGCAATCCCGCCGAATTTAACACTTGGGTCACAGAACAGGGTCAGGGATTTACCGACGTACTCACGCCCATCCTTGCCCCACAAATGAACCAGAACGCGCCGCATTGACTTGCACGGTTTCCACGGCTTGCCGTTGTCGCCATCAAAGTTGACTGCAATTGGCTGGACGTTATCACCCTGCGCCGCCGACACTCTGGTAACTGTGATCGTGGTGGGGCCACCAATCAAATCATCCGCGTTCATTTGGTCTGATTTTGGTGAAATGGTTTTGCTTAAATCGGTCATACTAATATTTCTCCACTTTCTCTTTCAAATCGTTCGGTTGGCGTCATGTTTCCGGTCACGGCGAGCGCCTTGTTGTATCTCTGGATGCCATTCTGCACTCGCAACTCAAACGCGGTTGCGGCGGCTATGATCGCCTCGAAATATTCAGGTATCGGGTGGACTCGGATCGTCACCATGGGCAGCCCGTTGCTGAAACTGTTGAAGTCGATCCACTTGCGTTCCGTCACCAGTAAGGCGGTCTGGTGCTGCAACATAAATTCAGGTGGAATCAGGTCTCCGTCACGATCTGCAATATGTTCAAGAACTGTCTTGAACTGCAATTTCGGGCTACGGCTTTTAATCTCGATCAACCCGTCATCACCAACAAGCCCGTCAGGGGAATATCCGATTGTGAAGCCATACCGGTCTGTTGTGACGAACCCGCATTCTTGAACCGGCGCGAATTTCTCGACGTATGCTTGGCGAGCGTAATATTCATCCTCATTGCCGCGCACCATATCCCAGCCCTGATAACTTGGCTCAATAACCCCTGTGACCCGCTGCGAAATAATATCAAACACATGCGCGCGCTCTTTGTCGTTCCTCGCGGACTTTAGGGTGGGTGTGATAATCAACTTCATTTCGCTGGCGGTAAGGATGCCAAGACGCGCCTCAAGCCATTCGTCGGTGCCTTGCTCTAGGTCGTGGTAGTATTTTACGTCGCCAACCTGGGTGTAGTTTTGTATGAAATCTTTCATATCAACACCCTCCTAAACAGGATTGATAATTCACGCCCACATAAGCCATGTGGTTGACGAATTTCGTCGCGATCACCGCGAGCAGGGTTGCGCCGACGATCCAGAATGGTAGGGCCTTGATCGCGCTCCACAGCATGTCTTGGCGGTCCCATTGTGCGATCTGGCGGGTGTGTTTGTGGGCGGGGTTTTGGGGGGTCATTGGGACAACCCCACCAAAGCACGTTCTGCCTTCTCTTTCTTGTGGTGGCCGCTTTTCAAGTGGGCGATAACACCAGCTTTGCTTTTCAACTTCCTGCCGCAAAGAGGGCATTTTCTTGTGTCAGATTTCTTTTCTGGGAAATCCAAGTCGCTACCGTACAAAAAATCGTAGGCATCCTCTGGGCTATCCAGCCACGAATTGTTTTCTTTGTAATATGCAGTTGCCGCAGCATAACCCATCACAATTCTCCCTCAAAAAAAGGCCCCCGACTGACAGCAGTGCCAGCCGAGGAGGTTTCGTGCGCAGACTTCACAGGCACACAGGGAGAAACTGAGGGACCCACAGCGGCGCGTGTTACGTCCTCGCCGTGGGTCGAGCCGCGCGGGAAGTCGCGGCTATGGGAGCTGCGGTTGATCATGTGGCCTAGGGAGTTTTCGAGAACTCGATCAAAGGCCCAGAGGAAAGCGCCGATTGCGGCTATGGCGAGGGTGAACGACATCATGCCGCCCACGCTTCACAAACCACATCAAAAGCCTCTTGCGCAAATTCGGGGATGTAGGTGGCGCCGTTACCGCGCAGGTATTCCGCAAAATGGATTTTTGCGTCCTCGGTCACATCGGCGCAAATGCCGTCTGCGATGTCGATTGCGGTTACGCGAATGTCCTGCACGAATTCGGGGTGATCCGCGTCGTGTGCGTTGTTCAGGAGGTCCAGTGCAACACCGTCTAAGTGGATCGGCATTTCATTCTCAAACGGCTGAAACCCGTAGGACGCGCCGTTAATCTTGCCAGTGTATTCGATTAGGTATTGCATGTTGCTCTCCTCTTGGTGTGAGGATAGATATAGAGGGGATATTTATCCCCGTCAACAACAAAAGGGATAAAAATCCCCGATTACCAATTTACCCAACAGAATCGCCGCAAAGAAAAACCCCGCCGGAGCGGGGTTAATAACTGGTAGTGTGGGGCGGTGGGTTAGTGTGGAAGCCCTTTCTGGCGATCCTTGCGATCTAGATCGATAGCCTGCTTAACGAACGAAGCCGATCTGGCCGTTGCCTTAGCACACGGGCCATTGCCTCTAGGGTTTTCATGGTCAATCCGTTCGCTGGCGAGTGCCTCGGCCATCATAACATAAATCAGTTCATTGGTGGGTATCGCATCGCGTAAGTTGACGTTTTTAGGCAGGTCGCGCATTGCGATAACTTGTTTCTTCGTGCCGCCTAATAACTCCTTGTAAACAGCGTTTGTGCAATCCGCATAACCAAAGTTAACCACCTCGTGATCTTTGAGTGTTTCGGTGAACTGGTGACGTTTGGCCCTACCTAGTGCCCTCGTGGCCGCCCATTCGTTTCCCTTCGCTGTTGATCTTTGAAGTGTTTCATCCGCTAGTGTTTCGTCGCCAGACTTATGCCTCAGGAAGACTTCTTTAACTTCAATAGCCAAGCCGGGGTTGAGGTATTCAGCATAATCCAAAGCAAGTCGTGCGTCTGCGAATGTTCCGCCACCTTTTCCACACTTGGTGTAAATAGCTGATTTTAAGCCGCTAATCTCCTTATTACGAGAAAATCTCGTATTAAGATTCGACACTCTATTGATGCGCCCTTGGGTTGTCTTTAGCCGTGTCCATTCGTGAGGACCCTGGCTTCTTGGGGCTCCCGCCGCCTTGTGAATATCCCCCAAACAAATCATGCCCCATTTATCCATGGAGACTTGCTGCCCCCTGAGGATCAATCCCTCCGCTATTTTAGTGAAGGTTGAGGTTATCTCGGCGAGTTTTTCCGAGGATACCTCCGTTAGCCCGCTCGTTATTACGCCCTTTTGTGGCGTTGCGTAGCGTTGTTGTTCCGGAGTTTCGTCCGGGTGCAGTGAGTCGTCAGCCATTAGCTGTTCCTTAAAATTGGAGACGACATAGGACTTGACTATTATGATCAAAAAACGGTAGTTTTACCGCATTCACATGATCTGCTCGCCCTATGTCGGCGGTGGATATAAGCCACGGACTCTTCGACCAGTCCGTGGCTTACCTGTTTATAACGCATCCTCAACCACGACGCAACAGACGCAATGCAATATTGCGCGCAGAACGCCCTTATTGGCCCGTACAGGCTAGGGTCATGTTTTTTTGATGCTGGGTACGGCAGGTGGATTTAGGAGCCTCTACGGGGTAAAAAAATCTTTTAAGTCGTGTTCGTGCAACGTTCCCGTATCCATATTTCAAGGTTTCTATGGGCGCTCTGCGTCCACAGCCGAGTCGCAATACGTCGCTATGCGTGGTTTTTCATTAAGTTTGTCAATTTTATTGAAACTTACCTAGCGTAATCTGCTCGTAGCTATATCCCGCATTTCTGTTTGCGCAAGGGGTTACTCGGAAAATTCAACGTCGGTAATCTCAATCTTGATTTCGCCTCCCCATTCATCGCCTAGATTTGTAGCAGTCATCCACTTGTCCTTCTTCATCCGGAAAGTGTAATTGGGTTTAAGTGGGCCTCTGTCGTTAAAATTATGCTCTGAGGCCCAGATTGGAAGGTAATCTTCCTCAAAAAAAGCATTACCCTCTTTGTCCAAAAAGTAGACGACAACCTTAATTTTGGTAAGGGTCTCAATCCCACTATTCTTGATGGCATACCGAATTGCAGGCACGTGATCGTCTGAGTAGGTCTTGATGTATTCCGCTTGGATTTCAATCAGTTTCAGATACTCACTAATATACTCCTTCTTCTCCGGTGAAGTACTGGGCGCTTCATGCGACCAAGCTAATCCAGCGAACAGGAAGGGGAGCAGGGACGTTAAAAATATCCTACTCAGCACGTTAATGCCCTTCAGGTATCTTCTATTATTACTTATTGGTCGCTCAGTCATTTCCACCTCAAATTGCTACACTCCCCACCCTCGCAACCCCCGCGCGATTCGTCAAACCCATCCTCGCTAAATATCCCCTTGGGAGAGTCATGGCTGCATCACTCAACCCGCCATATTCCCGACACATTTCCGCGCTCTTTTAAGCAAATTCGTGACAATTTTATCGTGATTCGCTGCTTGGATTGCTTGCAGACGTTGGAATGTGAAAATTAGTGGAGGAATGTGGTGTGGGTGAAGAGAAATCAGCTGAAATGGGTCACAAAAATGACGTTATTGGCCTGCTTCGTGAGGTTTTGGCGCGTCAGGACGTTCATTCTCGGTCTGAGCTTTTGCAAAATTCAATACGGTCCGGCGATCTTGATCGGATAGCTTGGATAGAAGCAAGGCTATCTCAGCGCCTTCTGACACTTCTTCGCCCCCCATAAACTCCTCTAAGGTTTTCCCGAATACGTTCGCGATAGCCATGGCATCTTCAACATTTGTGGATTTACTTTTATTCTGTTTGAGTTTTTTGAGTTGCTCATATGATACCTCAGCAGCATCCGCCACTGACTTGAGTGACTTGCCGCTATCTTCGATTGCCTCCATTAGGCTGTCTCTAAATGTTTTGCTCATATTGTGAAAATACTCACTTTTGATTTACTTGGTAAGGCGACAAATATCCCTTGACAAATGGGGATAATAATCCCCATAAGGGGAAATGACATCACAAGAATTAATAACGCTTATCGAAAAAGAAGCGCTCTCACGCGGTTTAGCTGAGGCCACTCTTTGCCGTTTAGCAACGGGCAACAATCGCTTGCATCGCACCCTTGTTCAGGGGGGCAGCTGCACACTTGATGTTGCTGAGCGGTTCCGAGTTTACGTTAACGACAAGCCCCCCGCCGATGTGGCCGCAGAATGAGCATCTTCGATCATAAATTCCCTTTCCTGAAAATTGCTAAACTAGCCACAGGATACCGGACAGGGCATGAAAAATCTTTCCGCGTCAATCGGGTGAAATCGCGTAAGTTCGCCCGTGAACGGTTTGCTGTGATGCTGGTAACGGCGTTTAGAGGCGAGACCCCGCAGGACGTAGCGAACAATGCCGCTGAAAGCCTCGGGGTATCCAGCCGCCAAGTTATGAACTGGCTCAAGGGCGAGAGTTCACCGGCGTTTGAGCATGTTGTCGTTGTCGGCACTGTCTTGGGTATCTGGAAGACCATGGAAATCATGTGCCTGAGCAAAAGCCGTGATGAAGTGGCGAGGATGATCCAGCAATGAGCGTTGCAAGCGAATTATCCGTGTTTTTCGTGTCGGATTTGGCGGGTGATCCTGCGTATTCCGTCATTCAATCCTTCCTGGCGAACACGCTGGCGCATTACGCCATTGGCATGACGGCGGGGCTGGCAATGTTCCTGCTGGAAAAGCCGATTGTGTGGCTGTTGCTGCCATTGGCGCTGATCGTTCTCAAGGAAATATTTTTCGACGTTCCAAATTCATGGGGTGAGCCTTTGGTTATCGCAGACAGCATCTGGGATGTTTTCTGCTACCTGTTTGGGTTTGCCGTTCAATTCTGGGCCGTGATGGCTGAACCAAGGGAGGCAAAAAATGCGCGCGATTGAAGCCATTTTATTCACTACGGCAATAGTGCTGTTTTTCGGTATTGGATTTGTGGTTTTTGATGGGCTGTCCGGCCTGTCAGGACTGAACATCGGCCTGATCCCCTAAACCCCACTCACTGAGCAAGGATATGAAAATGAAAAATGCACTTTTGGGAATGGCATTTATGGCCGCACTCACCACCGTTTCATCCGCTACCTCCTATGTGGGGCTGTATTGGCTGCCCTTCTTTGATGAACAGGCCCAGCCATGAACCCCACTTCACAGAAACCACAAAGGATTTTCAAATGAAAAACGCAGCATTCGGAATTGGCCTAGCCATCGTCGCAATCGTTAGCCTCATGGCCCTGTCTTACGGCGGGCTTTACTGGGCTGGATTCCTTGGCGCTAAGCGCGAGGCAATCCGCACAGAAATTCACCGCGAGAGCCAATCCTACACCGATGGCATGCGGATCGAATTAGGCCGCATCAAAATGGAATACGACAAGGCTGATAGCGCCGGACGTATCGGCATCAAGGCCCACGTCCAAGACACCTATTCGCGGGTGGATACAGCAAACTACCCCGATCACCTGAAATCTTTCCTCTCTCAAAATGGAGTTTACTAAACATGAAACGTATTTTTGCAGCAGTTGCAGTTTTAACCTGCCTTGCCTCGGTGGCGATTGCCATGGGGTCAACCACAAAGGTTCCGACTTCTGACCAAATTCAAGCACAGCAGGCAGAAGCTCTGGCCCGTGAGGCCACTCAGAAAGTTGGCTCGCCGGCAATCACCAACTTCACCGAAAAGAAGCTGGTGCGTTGGCTGTATGAATTGCGCGATGAACCGAACTACCGGACATACAGCTACATTATGACAATGACCGGAAAGCTGATCAAGATTTGCGACAGCGTGGGCTACGGGATTAATACATCCGTGCAGTTTTCCAACCCTGAAAAGGTGGTCGCGAACACCAGATCATCAACTTATGGCTCGGTATTTGGCACACTTCCACAGGCGGAACCCAACGGTCTGTTCATGCCGGAGGGTCTGGCGGCAACCTACATCATGTGCGTTGACGCGAAAAACGACGATGTGAAGGCTGTCTACGTTGAGCCGGAAGTTATCGTTTCACCATTTCCACTGTCATTTGAGTGACCTCTTTTCTGCCCCTTGGCGACAGGGGGCAGCGATGGAAGCCATTCGCAATTAAGGGCAACGTGCCAGCATGACCACAAAGACAATCATCAAAGCAAGTGGCGACAGTGTAACCATCACCATGCCGCGCAGTGAAGTCCACGGGCTTTGCGTGGCGCTGAAACGCTGCCCCTGCAACGCCCCCAAGTCCAACGCAACACAGGATATTCGCGACCGCCTGTGTTCGGGGCTGGAGAAGGTTCGTTAGGGTCGGTCGTGCCGTGAAATTCAACACTCAATCCAAAATAAGGAAATAAAATGCCCAAAGATACAGACACAGCAGAAGACGTCATAAATATCAATGAACTCCAAATCGAAACCCTTGCTGGCGACCTGCGTGATGCGATGCTTATGCAGTTCAGGGAAGCAAGAACGCCGTGGAGCGTTATGACTGAGGACATGCAACGCGATATTGCCAACAGCATGGACTTGGCGGCGAAGGATTTGGTTCGCAATACCGTACGATTGATGACTGGTTTTGAATGGCCGCGTTGCGTCGTGACGCTCGGTGAAGTCAAAATCATGGGCGACAAAGGGATCGAAGCCAAGATTAAAACGGCGAATGTTGAGGAAAACCGGAATGTTCTTGGTGATCATGTGGGTGATCACGTCATGGTTTTGATGGTCGACTCAGAAACATTCATGGGCGAGCGCGAACCCGCTGAAATTTCGCCAGATCAATCTGAAATGGATGTGGATGGCGAGGAGTAACCCATGACGACGTGCGTGATCATCCCCGGAAAACCACAAGCAAAAGCAAGGCCCCGTGCGACGGTTCGGGGGGGGCACGCCGTTGTCTACAACCCAAAATCAAATGAAATCGCGGAGGCTAGAATTAAATCGCTGGCCGGCCCGTTTTTTCACAAGCCATTTCAGGGTGCGGTCGTGGTCGTGATAAACGCCTATTTCCGTCCGGCAAAAAGCTGGAGCAAGAAAAAGCGCGCGGCCGCCCTAGGGGGGCCGCACACCCAAAAGCCGGATTTCGATAATGTTGGAAAGCTGTGCTGTGACGCCCTAAACGGCACCGCCTACATCGATGATGCTCAGATCGCCAGCGCCGTAGTCAATAAGTGGTGGAGTGAGACCGAGAGGGTCGAGATCGAGGTCACGCCTTTCTCTGCGATTATGTGCAGAAGCCCGGAAGTTGCGGAACTTCCTGTTCACCGGGCAATCAACGGCGACGACAAACCGAAGGGTGTGAATATCACGCTGGTGACGGGATGACCAAAAAAGCCACCATCCAAGTATCATCCTGCATTGCCGCCAGAGGCGACGTAGTGGCCACCGGCACAGACAGCCGCGGGCAACGCACGGCAACCGTCGAGTTCAGGCTGGGCGGCGCTGTGTGCCGGAAGACAGGGGTTGTTTTGGCGCGCGAGGTGGAGAAGTGACGGCGGCGGGTGGGATTATCCGAGAAGTCATAATCGGGGCTTGCCGCCTGATTTTGGGCGATGCGCGGGATGTGCTGCCAGAGCTGGTTGGGGTCGCCGATGTGGTTGCCTCTGACTTGCCGTATAAGCTGACCTCTGGCGGCAATGCGGGCGGGTCGATGAAGGGCAAGTTTGCCCCTGACGAATACGACAACGGCGGCGAGTTGTTTGATATTGTGCGTTGGTCTGAAATTGGCGGGCCAATCTATCGCGCCTGCAAGAAAAACGCCGATATCTACATCATGGCCAACGACAAGAACCTGTTTCCGGCCTTTGGCGGCTTCACGGGGGCCGGTTTCAAATTCCACAATTTTCTGACGTGGGACAAAATCAGCCCGACGCGCAATCGCTGGTACATGAAGGAACTGGAATACACATTGTACCTGTGGAAGGGCAACGCGCGCACGATTACCAATTGCGGATCAAAGCAGCGTTTTGAGTGCCCGCGCCCCAAGGGTGTGGATTGGCATTCGACGCCAAAACCCGTGCCGTTGATGGCACATTATATCAACAATTCATCCGATGTTGGCGCGACGGTTCTGGATCCGTTTGCGGGCACGGGGGCCACGTTGTTGGCGGCTGCGGCCTTTGGCCGGCGGTCCATCGGGATCGAGGTTAACGAGACGTATTTTGATCTGCTTTGTGAGCGGGTCGAGGATGCTTATCGTTGCGGATTTGAGGGTATCCGCGCGGAATGTGCAGCTGCTGAGGCGGCGCAGTCTGCTGCCAGCAGGAGGGCTGTGTAGTGACTAAAACTGAGTTCGACGCACAAGGTTCGAGATCCAAGAGGCCCTGCCCAATTTGGGTGGACGCCTTCCAGCGGGACACGCAGCACTTGTCGGCGGACGAGGTGGGGGCTTATTTTCTTATCATCATGGCGATGTGGTCACGAAAAGATTGCGCCGTATTCGACAATCAGGCGCAGCTCGCAAGGATTGCAAGGGTGTCACTGCGCTTGTGGAAAAGCAGGATTGCCCCGACCTTAATGCCGTTTTTCACGGTCGAAAATGGGTTGGTTTTATCCAACAGGTTACGAAAAGAAGCCACTTACGTTGAACGACAGGTTACACAACAGCGTTGCCGTAAAACGGGCGAAAATCCCGATAACCTATTGAAAACTAAGGATCGACCCCAAACCACGGATGAACCACGGACCGAACCGCGGCACCTACCATCCCAACAACCCAACAACCCAACTAAAGAGTCATCATCAATACCCCTTACTCTCAATGGAGAGAGCGTGACCGAAATCCAATCACCACCAACCGCTGATGATGATGATTTTTCAGCTTTTGGAATTTTGAAGGATGCGGGCCTCGCAGTTGAGTACGATCACCGAGGTTCTGATTTCTGGGCAAGGGACGCGCACACCGCCAAAGCCCACGAGTGGCGGGACGATCACGGGCTGTCCAGAAAAGCAATTGTCGCCGCAATCAAGCGCGTTCTTGACCGTCGAGCCACCAGCGCCGAGCCAATCAACTCAATGAAATTCTTTGAGGCCGAGGTGTTGGCGTCGAAGAATGCAAACGCCGCGACTAAGCCAATCCTCAAGGTGGACAGGGCCGAATTTTGGGCAACGCAAATCAGGGAGGGGCGCTTTGTCACTTCAACATCGGTGAACGCCGCGACGATTGAAGAAATGATTGGCCGCGACCTGGTGACGCCAGAGCAGGTGATAGCGGCGGGGCTTAGAATCCAATGAAAACGGAAGGAAACCAAATGCTAGAGCAAACAGGCAGAACAGCGCTTGAGGCGTCACGGGCAAACACTTGGGTGCTACCACCAAAGCCAGCCAAGCCATTTCAGCTTGCGAGGTACACGGGCGGGGAGCATGCCGCCGTTGATGGCGAGGCAATGCGGAAAGAGGCTGAAAAAACAGGCCACCGGAAGATTGCGCCAAGAAGTGCTGCGGCGTCACGGAAGAACCCGTACATCCCCAAGGAAACACGGGCAGATCGATACAAGGCCGTAACCGCGGCCATTAACGACCTCGACGGAAAGGCTTCAACGCAGGAAATTCATTTCCTGATTTACCACCACGGCAAAATCAGCCTGGCCGCATGTCTGCGCACACTGCAAGCGATGGAGGGGATGGGTAAGGTTCGCCAGATTGATAAGTTTGCAAAGCCCGCGTTCTGGGAATTGACCGCTGCGAGCGCGGTGGAGGTGTGAAGTATCGCAGCCCACAAGTGCAATGGGATAGCGACAGGGCCAGCGCCCGACGCCGTGAGGCGCTCTTGCAGCAGGGTTACGCCCTGATCAAGCTGGACGACGTTGTGAGCGATTTTGACCGGATCAGGGCAAGGCAGATCGCGGAGGGGCAGGCGGCGGCGTTACGGCGTCAGGCACGGCAGGATGAGCAGGCGCAGAATGAATTTTACAGGAGGTGAGCAGATGGCAAAGCAGGGCAGGCCGCGTAAGGCGAAAATCACGTTGGGCGGCGACCACGGGCCGAACACAAAGGCCCAAATGTCAGGGGCCGAGGTTGTTCCGGTCAAAGGCGATAATCCGAACGGCGTCGGGCAAAAGCGCCGCGAGAACGTGCTGGCGCGGATGCACGGGGATATGGGAAAGTCAGGTGGTATTTCGCTGCGTCAATATCAGGCCGGAATGGAAATTCAGGAAGCTTATTGCGGGTGTGAAAAACTCAGCAGCGGTAATTCGGATTACTCAAAGCCAATTGTGGATAGCAGCCCACGGCCTGACATGTTTATGGAAAAGCAGGTGGATGCGGTGTCTCGGCTCGCACGGGCAATGGCTGGGGTTCCAAGCAACATGCAATATGTGATCGAGCACGTGTGCTGGCATAATCAGCCAGTGGCAAAACTAAGCAAAGGCCGCAATCTGGGAATGCACAGGGCCAACCTGAAAGTCGCGCTGGATTTGGTCGCAAATCGATTGAAGTATTGACGGGAACCTAAAAAGGCGTCTAAAAGCATAATAGAAATTGGCGCGACCGGAGACGGTAATGCGCCTTTTTTGATGGAAAATCACAAAATCCACGGGAATGACCCACACAACCAGATCCTTCCAAGGAGGTGCTGAATGTTGCGTATTGGCGAGGGTGTTTAGATGGCTGGCCTGAACGCAAAGCAGAAAATGTTCTGCGAGGAATACCTGATTGACCTGAACGCCACACAGACAGCTATCAGGTCCGGATACAGCGAAAAGACCGCGTACTCCCAAGGCCAGCGACTGTTGAAGCATGTTGAGGTGCAGGAGTACATTCAAGAACTCAAGGAAAAGCGGGCCGAGCGTACCGAGATAACAGCTGATCGTGTTTTGGCTGAATTGGGCAAAATTGGGTTTCAAGATGTTCGTAACCTGTTTTCAAATCAAGGTTCTCTAAAAGCGATTCATGATCTGGATGATTTCACAGCAGGCTCTGTCGCCTCGATCGAAGTGGTGACGGTTCCAAGTGGTGAATATGACGACGACGGCAACAAAGAATTCCATGACGTACATAAAATCAAAACATGGGACAAGAAGGCAGCTCTTGTGGACATCGGCAAGCACCTCGGCATGTTCCCGAACAAGCATGAACACACTGGAAAAGATGGTGGTCCAATTCAGGTAGAGCAGAAAACCGAGGGTGATCTGATTGAGCAAGCGAAAAGACTTGGCATCGATCCAGCAATTCTTGGACTCGCTGGAGACCCACAAAAAGACAACTGACTTAGCGGCCGGTGGTGATCTGCTGGACTTTTCGCGTTGGTTCTTTCCGATCAGGGAGGGGATGGCGCTAATTGAGGGCCCACATCACCGCTTGATGGCCGAAACGCTGGACAGGGTTCTCAGGGGCGAAATATCGCGCCTGATTATCACGGTCCCGCCGGGCTACACTAAAACCGAATTCGCGGTTGTTAATTTCATAGCTAAGGGGTTCCAGATAAACCCAAGATCGCGGTTTATTCATGCAACGTTTTCGGATGATCTGGCGCGTGAAAACAGCGACAAGATTAAGGGCCTCATCCAGCTTTCTGAATTTCAGGAAATACAGCAGGTTCAAATAAGGAGTGATAGCAGCGCCAAGGATAGGTGGAAGACCGCAGAGGGCGGCGGAGTGCTGGCAAAGGCTGCTGGCGGCCCGATCACAGGCTTTCGCGCTGGATACATGGACAAGACAGCATTCACGGGTGCGCTTGTTATTGATGACCCGCTAAAGCCGGATGACGCATTCAGCCCAACGGCGCGCAAAAAGGTAAACCAGCGGGCGACGAACACTTTCAGATCACGGGTTGCGCATGAGGGCGTTCCTATCGTGGTTATCATGCAGCGACTTCATGGTGATGATTTCGCAGGGCACTTACTGACAGGCGGAACCGGCGAAATCTGGGATCACTTGGATCTGCCCGTGATAATTGATCACGGTCGAGACTACCCGCAAGAATGGACGCATGGGCGACCGATAGAGCACAATCTACCGGACGGGCCTCTCTGGGCAGAAAAGCACAGCTTGGCGGAAATTGAGGTTCTAAAGGCTGATGGCTACACATACGCCAGCCAATACGATCAGCGGCCTGTTTCGATTGAGGGCGCGCTATTCGATATGAAGGGCTTTCACTGGTGGACTGAATTGCCGCCAATGGAGTATTATCGAATGTTCGCTGATACCGCCCAGAAAACAGGCGAGCGAAACGATTATTCGGTGTTTCAGCTTTGGGGTAAAGGCTCTGCCGGTGGGGTGTACCTTGTCGATCAGGTCAGGGGTAAGTGGGAAGCGCCGGAACTCGAAGCAACGGGTCTGGCATTTTGGGCAAAGCACAGGCGTAAAAACGTTCGCGGCTTACTGGTCGAGGATAAGGTTTCGGGCACTGGATTAATTCAGTCGCTGAAACGAAAAGGCATCCCCGTTCAAGGGCTTCCCCGTAACCGAGATAAATACACACGAGGGCTGGATGCAGCGCCATGGATTGCGACCGGAATGGTTCACCTTCCAGCAGAGGCAGTATTCACCAAAGATTTGAAATTGGAATTGCAGATATTCGATGGGCTTGGAACTGGTTTTGATGATCAGGTTGACCCGTTGATGGATGCGATTGCGGATATGTTGGGTGGATCAACGTATTCATGGGAGGGCGCAATATGATCAGTATGACAGACGGCTTCCAAAATCTCGTGGCCAACCTTGGCACGGCCCGAGATAAAGCATCTGCAAGCGGATACGTTCTTGAGGCATTGGACGTGCAGGCACTTGAGGCGGCTTATCGTTCTGCCCCCGTGGCCCGCAAGATAATTGATATGCCCGCCGAGGATTCATTTCGTGAGTGGCGTGAATGGCATGCCGACGCAAAGCAAATCAGCGCCATAGAGGCAGAAGAAGCCCGCCTGAATGTCAAAGGCATGATGATCAAGGCTAGGAAATCGGCGCGCCTTCACGGTGGTGCCGCTGTCTATATTGGGATGGATGACAGTGACCCGACAAAGCCACTGAATCCAGCGGCGGTTAAGAAGGGCGGCTTGAAATATCTTACCGTTCTTAGCCGTTACGAGCTGACCGAGGGCGACGTGCAGCGCGATCCGCGAGAGTCGGGCTATGGGCTGCCCCAAGTTTACACAATGAGCGCTGGTGATGCGACAACCGTGGACATACACCCGTCCAGACTGGTTGTGTTTCGCGGGAAAGAAACGCCCTCAACAACGATTGGCGCGGATAGTTGGGGTGACAGCGCGCTTGCGGGTACGTTGGAAACCATTCTCAGGCTTGATAGCACGTTGGCAAATGTCGCCAGTTTAGTGTTCGAGGCCAAAATTGATGTAATCAAAATCAAGGACTTCACTCAAGGTTTACGCGAAGGTGGGGCGTCCTATGAAAAACTGATGCTAAGGCGCTTTGGGTTGGCGGCTACGGCAAAGGGTATAAACGGCGCTCTTTTACTCGACGCAGAGGAGGATTATTCGCAGAAATCTGCGAGCTTTGCCACGCTGCCGGATATTATGGACAGGTTCGCACAGATGTGCGCGGCAGCGGCGGGGATACCTGTAACGCTGTTATTTGGGCTTTCTCCAGGTGGACTAAACGCCACGGGAGAGAGCGATACGCGAGGGTATTACGACCGGATAAAGGCATCACAATCCTTGGAAGTCACGCCTGCGATGTCGGTACTGGATGAATGTTTGATTTATTCGGCGCTTGGAAAACGGCCGTCTGAAATATTCTATGATTGGCGCTCTCTGTGGCAGGTCAGTGCGAAGGAGCGCGCGGATATTGGCGATAAGATTGCCAGCGCATTCGAGAAAATACACCGCATGGATATTCTACCACCAGAAGCGATCGGTAATGCTGTCGTCAACGCCTTGACTGAGGCGGGCGTTGCACCGGGTTTTGAGGCGGATGTCGCTAAGTTCTATGTGGGTGAGGACGACGAGGGCGATGAAAACAGTGACGGCTTGACGAATACCGCAGATACCTCCCCGCGAACTCTTTATGTTCATCGCAAGGTCCAGAATGGCGAGGATATTATCGCTTGGGCGAAGGCGCAGGGCTTCAAAACCACTCTACCATCCGACGACCTGCATGTGACTATCGCTTTTAGTCGTCAGGCAGTGGATTGGATGGAAATGGGCGAAAGCTGGCAGCCCAAAATTGAGGTGCCAGAGGGAGGCGCGCGCATACTTGACCAATTCGGAGAGGCGAAGGTTTTATTGTTCAATTCCTCCGAGCTATCTTGGCGGCACGAGGAAATGAAGCGCAACGGCGCGACGTGGGATCATCCTGAATATCAACCGCACATCACAATAAGTTACGACCCCGACAACCCAGATATAAGTAAGATCGAACCCTACACTGGCAAGATCGATTTGGGGCCGGAGATATTCGCCGAGGTCAAAGATGACTGGCAATCGGGCATCAAGGAGTCCTAACCAATGAAATTCACAGACACCGCCGAGTTGGCGGGCACCCGTAGAACAGCGGACGGATACCTTGTGGCTGATGTGCTTTGCGCGCGCATGGGGTGTCAGGATTACCAAGGCACTGATCTTGGCCTCACCGACGCGGGGATGGTTCCTGTTTTTCGCCCTGAATCGGTTGTGTTTGACAAGGCCAGCATGGCGACGTTCGCGGGCAAGCCTGTGACTGTCGGACACCCTGCTGACCCGGTTACAGCAGATAATTGGAAAAACTATGCCGTTGGTGACATTGGCGAAGATGTTGCCCGCGATGGCGAATCCATCCGCGTGTCCATCAAGGTAATGGACGCGGTGGCCATCAAGGCAATTGAGGGCGGAACACAACAGATTTCAATGGGCTACACCACCGGAATTGAAATGAAGGACGGCACGGCACCGGACGGCACGAAATACCGCGCGGTTCAGGTTGGTCCCATCAGAATTAACCACCTCGCAATCGTTGATCGTGCGCGAGGCGGCGACAAGTTGCGCATCGGAGATGGTGCGGAAAGCTGGGGCGCGGCCCCATTCACCATGAGCAAGAAAGAGGAGGACTCTATGTCTAACCAGGCTCTTACAACAGTGGTGCTGGGCGATAAGGCTGCGCAAGTAGCAGTCGCTGATGCACCCCTGATCGAACAATTCAAGATCGACCAAGCCAAGGCCTTGAGCGATATGCAAACTGCCCATGTAGCAGAAATTGCGGCCAAGGACGAAGATATTGGCAAGCTTAAGGCCGCCAACAAGAAAATGGCCGATGAAGCAATTACACCGGAAAAAATGACCGGGCTGATTGCTGACCGTGTTGCGCTCGAGGCAACTGTAAAGTTGGTTTCGGACACAATCAAAGTCGAAGGCGTCTCGGACGCGGATCTGCGCAAAGCAGCAGTCACAGCCAAGTTCGGTGACGATATGGTCACGGGCGAAGCCGAAGCAACCATCACTGGCATGTTCAAGGCTGTGGCTAAGGATGTGGCAAAAAGTGATTCCGTTGCTGACATTATCACAGGCGGTATCAAGGCCAGTGACAGCGAGTCCGTGGCAGACAAAGCCTATAACGACAATCTTGCGTATCTCAACGGCGCGCATCGTCAGGAAAAGGGGGCCTAAGATATGGCTATTCAAAGCACATACGCCACTAAAATGGCAACGGCCTATGCGGGCATGATCGTCAACACTGAACCGAATGTATTGATCAGCCGCGAGGTTGAATCTGCTGCTGTTGGGTTTGGCAAGGCGGTTAAGCAAGGCACTGGTGACGCTCAGGTTATCGCCGCCACGGCCGCCGTTGATGTTGTTCGCGGCATCACGGTGCGGGATCAGTCGACTACGGATGACAAATTCGCCGTCGCGGATAGCGCCTTGGTAATAACCAAGGGTGTGATCTGGGTGACTGCGCTGGATACCGTTGTCGCCGGCGCACCTGTTTACATGGTTGTCGCTGGCGGGTCAGGTAAGTTCACCGACACCACGACCAGCAATCTCGCCATTCCCGGCGCAATCTTTGAGACCAGCGGCGCTGCCGATGATCTGGTCGCGATCCGTCTGGGCTAAGGAGGCCTCTCAAATGACAATGCACAAACAATTCAATGACGCCGTGCAAGCGTCTCTGAGCTTTGCTCAAAAGCAAACCTCCCATATCGAGGCGGGCGTTTACGCGCACCGCTACCCTGAGCTGGATTATGCCAGCCTTGTTCCGGTGGATACTGGTGCAGGCGAATGGTCAAAGTCCGTTACCTACTATTCGATGGACGGGGCTGGCGCGGCTAAGTGGCTGAACGGCAACGGCAAGGATATTCCCGTTGTTGGCACTAACATGGAGCAGCACGAAACCGCGATCTATTCGGCTGGTATCGGTTACAGCTACGGTTTGGAGGAAGTGAACCAAGCCCGTATGCTGAATATTCAGCTGGATGGTGAAAAGGCGCGTATTGCGCGGCGCTCCTATGAGCAGATGGTTTACAGCATTGCCTTTGAAGGTGATGCAGCCAAGAGCTTTGAGGGCCTTTACGATTATACGGGCGTTCCGGCTGCGTCTGTCGCTGCTGATGGTGCAGGGTCTGCAACTGCATGGTCTTCTAAAACACCGGATCAGATTATTCGCGATGTGAACGCAATCCTGATCGGGCTGCACACTGCAACGGCCACCACAGAACTGGCGGACACGCTGATCCTACCAGTGGAGCGCTTGCAGATGATCAGCTCTACCCGCCTGACTGGCACGAGCATCACCATTCTGGAATTCATTCAGAAGGCCAACATCTACACCGCGCAGACAGGCCGACCCCTTACCATCATCGGCAAGCGCGGCCTGTTGACCAAGGGTGCTGGGTCCACAGCCCGCATGATCGGGTATCGCCGTGCGCCGGACGTGCTGAAACTGCACATTCCAATGGTTCACCGGTTTTTCCCCATTCAGATTGAGGGCTTCCAGTTCACTATTCCGGGCATGTTCCGGTTGGGTGGCTTGGATATTCGCCTGCCTAAAGCCGTGACCTACGGCGACGGGATTTAATCAGATAGGGGCGGCGTTACGCCGCCCCTTGCCAATTTTCGGAGTGGAAAACATGAAACTTATCAACACAACTTCGCGCGATCTAGGGCTTGACCCTGAAACGGTAATCCCCGCAGGTGGCGCGCTTGAAATTGACGAAAAAGACGCAGAGAAATTCGAGGGTAGCCCTGTCGTGGCAGGATGGTTGAAGGCTGGTGATCTGGCGGTTGCCAAGCTGGAGAAGGCCAAGCAACCCGCCAAGGCAAAGACAAAAAAGCGCTCGGCTCTTGAGTCGCAGGCTGAAAAGCTGGCCATCAAATTCAGCGATGAAACAGCCGATGAGCAGCTTATTGCCGACATTAAAGCCGCCAAGGCAAAGGGCTGAATAGATGCCAACTGTTGCTGACTGGATCACATACGCGGCGGCGCGCGGCACTGTCATTGCTGACGACACCGATTCCGCTGCCGCGCTGGTTCGAGCAACGGATTACATCACATTCAATTACATATCTCGATTTGCGTCGGGGTACGATGCCACGTCCGAAAATGTTGACGAGGCGATTTATGAGGCGGCAAACCTTGAGCAGGCAACGCCTAATCTGTTTTTACAGACGTTCACGCCGGATCAGCAAAAGGTCCTGACCAAGGTTGGCGATTTGTCTTGGACCGTGACGGGACGAGCAGGCGGTGCGGATGCCGCAACGCCAGTTAGCACCAAGATTGAGGCCATGTTGCGGCCTTACAGGAATTACTCCGCTGGGGCGATGGTGGTGTGACCGTTGATTACGCCGGAATTGCTGTAGAGGTTGGCGCGGCACTTGCTGAAACCGGCATGTCCGCCACCATCCTTGAGCAGGGAGCAAAGACAGGTCCGGACCACAACCCCACAATCGGCGATGACGTGCCACACGCTTGCACGGTAATGCAAACAGGGTTTACTAAGCTGATCAAGAGCGGGACGCTTGTCGAGGGGGCCGAGGCGGCGTTCATGCTGTCCGCAGACGGTCTGGGAGTTACCCCAAGCACAGCGCACGGGCTTGACGTTGGCGGGGTGGTGTATAGAATTCTCAAGGTTGACCCATTAGCCCCGGCTGGGGTTGTGGTTTACTACACTTTGCAGGTTGCGATTTAATGGCCAAAGACACCCGCGCACGATTCAACACCGAGGTCGCCAAGATGCGCCCCGATGTGCGCAAGGCGTTTTTGCAGGCGATTGATGATATTACCTCTATGGCGCAGATCGAAATGGTGGAGGCTGCAATCGCGCGGGGTGACGTTCAGCGCGTCATGCAGGTTTTGCACCTTGGGCCGGAGTTCTTCGCCCCGCTGGATGATGCAATCAGACGATCATTTTTGCAGGGAGGGGCTTACCAGCTTTCAATGCTCCCAAAGCGCCACCCCGCGACAGGCGGGAGGCTGATAGTCAGGTTTCAGGGCAGACACGAAAGGGCAGAGCGTTGGGTGACGGCGGCATCGAGCAAGTCGATTGTGCAGATCACCGAGGGACAACAGGAACTGATCCGCGAGGCAATTCAGGCTGGACTAAAGGCGGGGCATAACCCGCGAAAGACCGCGCTGGAATTGGTGGGGCGGGTTGATAAGATTTCAGGCAGCCGTAAGGGTGGAGTTATTGGTCTAACCAGCCAAGAGGCCGGATACGTTCGCAATCTTCGCGCAGCTCTGGCGGATCCAGCAACAGCAAGCGATTACTTCCACAGGAAGGCCAGAGACCGCCGCTTTGATCCGCTGGTGCGCAGGTCCATCAAAACGGGCAAGCGGCTATCACAGGCCGATATAAACAGGGTCACGGGTCGATACTCCGACAGATTGCTGAAAGTGCGCGGGGATCGCATTGCGCGCACAGAAACGATGACCGCAATGGATGCGGGCCGGGCTGAGGGCATGGCTCAACTTATTGATCGCGGTGAGGTTTCCCCCGATGCCGTGACTGGTACTTGGCAAAGTTCAGGCAACGCCAATGTTCGTGATACCCACGCTAATTTGGACGGTCAGTTGGTTAAGTTTGGGGAGGCGTTCACTAGCATATCGGGGGCCAGAATGAAGCATCCGCGAGACAGTTCTTTGGGTGCCCCCGCGAGTGAAACTGTAAACTGCGCCTGCTATGTTGGGTGGAAAGTGGATTGGCTGACTGGGGCGCGTGGGCCGACCGAGACCCCAGCGCCTGTGCCGGTAAAGGCAGAGCGTCGAAGTGTTGGGCGCGGGATTGCAAAGATAGAGGCGGCATTGATAGAAAATAAGGTTGCTGAAAAGGTATCCTTAAAAGGAGTGTCCAAACAGGGGTATGAAATGTTGGCGGTTGAGCTGGATTATTTGTCGCGCAGGTTTGATGCTGCCCCGCTCCACTATATTGGGCCTTTAAGTAGGCTTGGGTACAGGCCGCCGAGGAACGCAAACGCGGCCTATTTCCCAACTTTATCTAGTAAAGACGGGAATTTTAATGGTGCGTTTCATGTGCCAACAAAATTTGGAAACTTGAAGGATAGGGACACGCAAAACGATTATGCTGTTGCTCGCTCAAAAGAGTATGCTGCTCGGCAAAGCTTTGCGTCCCAGCGCCGCCACCTAGACCCACTGGCAAAGGTTGCCATTGATAAAATGCCAGAGGGCACTTATCTTTACAGCACAAGCACAGAGCTGCGGGGCGCTGACGCCCTGCGAAATACCATCAATCACGAGTTTGGCCATCACATTCACTTTAATTCGAGCGCGAAAACCAAGATCAACGAGTTTTTGGCAAAAGAAAGACCAATACAGACGGGCTGGGCAGAGGCAATTTCTGAATATGCCGCCTTGATGAAAGAGGAATATATAGCCGAAGCCTTTGCGCTATTTACGCGTGGGGCTGGGCATCACTATCGGATACACCCTAAGTTGGTGGCGATATTCAAGGAGGTGGACGGAGATGGGTGAAGATTTCTTGGGTAAATTGACAGCAATCGCCCGCGAATCCGTGGGGCATGATGGCCCCTTGGCGGCCGAAGAATACGAAAAAGCCTTGGACGCCATTGAGGCGGAAGGAAAGAGGATTGGCGCTCCTGAATTTATCGCTGGTGATGTTGGGTCCATGTTGTTGTTGCGGTTGAAGGCATAATCGTTGCCGCAGACATTTACCGCACAACTTGAAGCCTTCTCTGACAAGGCCAAGAGCAACATCAAGCGGGTTGTTCGGCAGTCCGCACAAGATGTTTTTGAAATCGCACAAACCCCCGTGGCCAAGGGCGGCAGCATGCCAGTGAAAACGGGCTTTTTGCGCAACAGCCTAATTGCGGGCCTGAACGGATCAACTTCACTCACAGGGCTTAACAGCTATGTTCTGGCGATTGGGCGCATGGAATTGGGTGATGTGGTGTTCGGCGGCTGGACCGCTGAATATGCGGCGGCACAGGAATACGGGTCACAGGGCAGGGTTGGGCGCTTCTTTATGCGCGGCGCAGCTCAGCAGTGGCAAGCAATAGTGGCGAAAAACGCGAGGGCAATTCAATGACTGAAACCGCTATCGCGCAAGCGTTCATGCAGCGCGTAACTGAAACCACGTTAACCGGAAGTCCGCCCATAATTCTACCGCGGCAAAAGGCCAACTCAACAACCCCTCGCATTGAAGTTTCAATCGGCCCGACAGCGCCGGACCTCGTGACGTTGGCGGGGGAGAGCGACGTTGATCTGATGTTCCAGATCACAGTGGTGATTTCACCAAGCGGCAAGGGCGGCGCGTCCCTGTGGGGTGTGCCAGACGCAATTATTGACGAGCTTGTTGACCGGTTCAAAGTCGGGACCGCCGTATCGACAGCCAAGGTAGTAACCCGCCCCGCAGTGGCCCCGCACTTTCAAGACGGGTCAGAATATCGGGTGCCGATAACCGTCCGCCTAGAGGCATTTCTCTAAAGGAAAACCCCATGACCAAAAAGAAAGCAACACCACCGCCCCAACGGGTGGAGGTACAGGACAAGCGTGGCAATATCGCCCACCCCCTTGAAACCGACATTGACGCTTGGCTGGCCAAAGGCTGGCGGCGTGTGACTTCTCAAACTGAAAAAGGACAAAGCAAATGACCAAAAGTTTCATTGGCCGGACGATCTACGTTGTGGCAGTAGTTCCGGCGACAAATAACGCAGCGGGATTCGAGGCTCTCACGTGGGTGAAGGCAGGTGGCCCCCAAGTGCTGCCCCAACTTGGCGTTACCCACAGCTTGACGGATGTGCCGGACCTGGAAAGCGGGTTCACCGCTGCGCTCAAGGGCGCGGGGGCGGGCACTGACACCACCGCAACATTCCGCAATGTACCCAGCGATGCAGGGCAAGCCATCCTGAAAACAGCAGCCCATGACGGCGACGGGTTGATGAGCGTCAAGATCGTGGACGGGTCCGGCGTGAACCAAGCCCCAGTCACAGGTGACCCCGTTGAGTACGCCCATGGCATCGCGCACAGCTACCAGCCAAACCAAGGTGACACGACTACACATGAGGGCTTCACTGTCGGGTTCCGCCAGAATGACCTGACCGTCGAAGGCACAGAGCCAGCATAAGGATGATCTGACCGCCGAAGGGCAAGATGATCGGGCTGGGGTGGTGTGGTTTCGCCGTCCCAGCCCATTGAAACCAAGAAACTGATTGAGGAAATATTATGGATTTTGCACGGATCAACACACAGCGCGATGCGGAGCGCGGGGCAACTTACCACGTTGAGTTTATTGCCAATAGCGAGGACAAGTCGGGGGAAGCCCTGTATCACAACGGCAAGCCGATTACGATTGATGTAGTCGGGATTGAAGGGCAGATCGGTCGGGAAGCCGCTGCGCGTATGGTTAAATCCTTGGATCAAGCCGACGGTCGGAAGGGGCGTCGCGCGAGCAATATGAGCGTCGCTGAAATTCTGCTGTCAATTGACGGAAAAGACGAAATTAAGGCTTGGTTTTATGCGCGATTGACCACCGGTTGGTCCAATGTTTTCTATCTGGCCGACGACAAGTTTGACGAAGAGGGTGCGGCCCCCGAGGAGTTAGCCTTTAGCGAAGGCAACGCCTTTATGCTGTATTCAACCCGCCCTTGGATCATGGAGGGTCTGGATAATTTTTTGGCCGACAAAATGAACTTCATGCAGAAAGCTGTGATCGAATAAGTCTGGCCGCGCGCCAATTTGGCTGGCTTCACGCCTATCCAAAAACCACCAACCCAGACGGCACAATCCGCCAAGAGGACAACAACCGCGCATCTGCATTCATAGGGCAGGGCCTTCCACTGCCGGACCTTACGGGCAGTGAGGAAGCCATCTTGCGGCTGTTCTTTGAGGTTGGCCCAACTCAAATTAGTCCAATGGGGGAGGCGCCGTTAACGTGGCAGGAGCTGGACGCCTACGCTCGGCAAATGGCCCTTACTTGCGAGCCGTGGGAATCCTTGCTGCTCATCGAAATGAGCACGGCCTATATGGAGGGCCGTGCTGCTGGTGAAAACCCACTTGGGATAGCACCTATGGAGCAGGTGGTGGGGTAGGCGGGCGTCTGTTGGGCTACTCAGGCGCAATCAAGTTACGGATGTCAAAGACGATAAGTTCTAACCGACTTCCAATAACTGTAATTTCTGCGGAAATATCCACACCACAACCAGACTTGGGTTGGTAGTCTTGAAACTGACAGCCATCAATCAATTTAAGTTGATTGCGCCCTACGGCTAGAATGACCCTGTATGCTCGGTCGTTCGACTTGAAAAGTATATCAGGTGGTCCAAGAAAGTTTTTTGAAGCTCCAATCCGACCGGACAACTTAACCTCTTTACCGTGAATTTCGGCAATCACTGCTTCAATATCCGGCAATTCAGATTGCGCGGAAACGCTAACCGTGTGTCCCACACTCACCAATAAAACAGACGAAAAAATCAAACTACGAAACATGCTTCACCTCCAATTTGGAGGTGCTTAGCATTTTTTGTGCTTTCTTGAAAGGCTATCAAATGAGCATTGCCCGTCTCGGAATTGCGGTGGATTCAAGCCCTGTTCGCCGCGCCAACGCCGACTTAAGTCAGCTCTCCAAGCGTGGTGGCGAGGCTGAACGGTCCACACGGAAGCTGGCCAAAGCCACCGACATCGCCTATGCGACCATGGCGCGCCTTGGCCGTGTCGCCGGTGTCGCCTTAGCTGGGTTTGCCACAGGAAGCGTATTCCAGGGGGCTATCCGCAACTCAGAAGAACTTAATCGCAGTATGTTGCGCACAAACGCAATCATCAAAGCGACTGGGGGAGCAGCCGGGCAGAGCGCAAAAAAATTGCATGACGATGCGAGGGCGCTGGCGGGCGCAACACTTCAAAATACCCAAGGAATTATGCGCGCGCAACAGACGCTCTTGACGTTTCGGAACGTGCAGGGAGATGTGTTCGAGGGGGCGATAAGGGGCGCTTTGGATCTATCATCAGCTATGGGGCAGGACTTGAATTCTAGCGTCTTGCAGTTGGGTAAGGCGCTAGAGGACCCCGTGCTTGGCATGACAGCACTGTCGCGGTCCGGCACCGTTTTTACACAATCACAGAAGGATTTGGTTAAGGATTTAGTGGCCGCCGGAAATACGATGCAGGCTCAAAAATTCATATTACAGGAGTTGGCAAATCAGTATGGCGGGGTTGCGGCTGCGGAGGCAGCGGGTCTGGCGGGCGCACAAGATATGCTTGCCCAGAAATACGAAGAATTTTCAATCAAACTTGCTACGGTTCTTGATTTACTACCAAGGGCCACCTCCTTTTATCGGGGGGCAGCAAGTGCGATTCAGTTCCTGACCGATAACACAGAACGGCTGCTGACAATTGCAGGGGTCACTGCGGCAGCATTTGGCGGACCGCTGGTTGTATCTTTGGCTGCGGCGGCACTTGGAACGACCACCCTGTCAGGCGCTCTGCTGTTTCTGCGCGGCGCGATTATTCGCACAGGTATTGGCGTCTTGGTGGTTGCGGCTGGCGAGGCTGTTTATCAGTTTACGCGGCTGGTTAAGGGGGCGGGCAGCTTTGGTGACGCGCTGAAATTATTAAAAAATGTGGCCATCGAAGTGTTTGACCGCATAACCCTTGCAGCGCAATCCTTACCGCCCGCCATGAGGGCAGCAAGCAATAATATGGCGTCTTGGTTCTTGCTGTCGTTGCGAGATATGTCCACCGCCTATGACACGTTCATAAATGGGGCTCGCGGTGGACTTGCTACTTTTGCGGCATGGATGTCGGGCGGCAAGCAAAGCCGTGAATCGATTTTGGCGAGCGCCGGGGCCGCGTCCAATTTGGAAGGTTCTTTGTTAAAATCCGCAGGAGCGTATGCGAGCGCCGGTAAGGCGGGCGCGGACATGTCAGCCAAGATCATGGCAAAAGCTACCGCGCCCCTTAAATCCATCCAAGCCCTTTCCGCAGCAGTTACCCAAACAGAAGATGATTTTGAGGACACAGGCGCGGCTGTTGATCGCGTTGCAAAGAAAATCAAAGATCTTGAGAATTCAAGTGGCGGGGCTGGGTCCGCTCTTGATGGGGCCAAGGCCAAAGTTGACGCACTCAAAGACAGCGCCAATGATATGAAAAGCACATTCAGGGACGCATTCAAGGGGCTGGCAACGGGCGCAATGAGTATGGGTGACGCTGTGGCGGGGGTGCTGAATAAGATCGCGGATAGATTGCTGGATGGCGTTTTCGACGGGCTTTGGGATGCCCTTGGCGGCGGAAAAAGTAAGTCAGGCGGTGGGTTTCTCGGTGATTTGCTTGGCAGCATTTTTGGCAGCGCAAACGGCAATGTTTTCGCAGGTGGCGCGCATGTTCAGGCATACGCCAACGGCGGCGTTGTGAACGGGCCAACCCTATTCCCGATGAATGGCGGAAGAACTGGCTTGATGGGTGAGGCGGGGCCGGAGGCTATCATGCCATTGACGCGGATTGGCGGCAAATTAGGGGTTCGCGCGATGACTGGCGGCGGTGGCTCCGACCGGGTTGAGATCGTCATGTACGCGCCGGACGGGGTGACAATGGAACAGGTGAGTGGGAAAATCAAAGTGGAACTAAGGAATGCGTCACCCGCAATCGTGCAAAAGTCAGTCAGCGCGGTGCAGCAAGCAAACCGCGCCAGCAAATCGTTCTTGAGCTAGCAGATGTCAGTTAATGTTTACGCATTCCCGCCCGTTACCCTAACCGGTTCGGAGTGGACGAAGCTCATTCCTGTGTCTCGGTCACAGTCCATCATGAGTGGCAAGCGCTATATTTCAGCAGCCAAACGCAAACGTCGGCTGGCCGCTTGTAAGGTGCAGGCGCTCGGAAACGGTAATAGTGGCGCGGGTTATTGCGAGGTTTTGAAGGAGTTACTGGAAGGCGGCGAGAATCTGGTTCGGCTGAATAGTTGGGCGGTGAACTGGCATCTGGATTCCGCGCGCGCCAAGGGATTGGTGAATGCGCAAGTCCTGAATTGGGCGACGGGTGGAAACCCCCTGGATTGGACCACGAGCGGGCAGCCGCTGGGCTGGTACACGGGCGCAATTTTGAACGCAACCCCAACCACAGACGGGGGGTGGCCAGCGGTCACAGTGACGGGTTGTCCTGCCAATATGATTGTGGCGCGGCCAGCCGATTTCATCACAGTTTTTGCCAATCCAAGCGATGCGGTCGGGGTGACGGTTAAGGTCATGGCGCAGGCCACGTCAAACGCGAGTGGCGTGGCGGTGATCCGGCTCATGGAGGCCCTGGCCAGTGGCGGGCGGGTCAATTTGCAATCCAGCGAAACGGCGGTTTTCGAGGTGCTGGAAATGCCGCGATCAATGCAGCCGGTTGCTGGTAACTGGTCCTACGATTGGGCCTTCAAAGAGGCGTTCGAGGATGAAGCCGAAGGCGGGTTTGTGGAGCTGAACCCATGGACCTAAAGCGCACAGTATCCGCTGCCTTTCTGGCGGCGTTACGTGGGGCATTTTATCCTAACGTCATGGTGTATCTGGATTGGCCGGGCGCGCCTATCCACGTTCATTCGGGCGTTGGGGTTATTTCTCACGACGGGCAGTCTTGGCTTGGGTCGGGGGGCGTTGGCGGGATTGATATTCCAGAAGAGCGAGACGGCATTGTCGCAACCGAGGCGTCCCTGACATTGCTGGGGATTCCGCCAAGTTCGTATGACCTCATGGATGATGTTATCCGAAACCGCCCCGCCAAGATGCTGATGGCGTTGACAACGAAGCGGGCGGGCAATGTGCTGATCGGCGCACCTACTGAGTTGTTCAGCGGCTACATGGATGGGATGAAGTTCACCACACAAGCGGATGGTGAGAACTTGGTTCACGGGATTTCCATCGCGGTGGCGTCAGGACCGGGCGCGCGCGCGGTGGCGTCAATCACCCATTCCTACGAGGATCAAATCACCAAATTCCCCGGCGATACGGCGGGGCGGCACTTGATTCACAATGAGGCAAATCTTGCGAAACTGACGTGGCCAGAGACGTAGTTTCCGCGCTCATGGAGGTCATGTTGGTGCCGTTGGAATGGGCCGTGGCGGATTGCTGTATCAGCGCCGCCGATGTGTTTGATCTGCTGCACGGCGTCGACCCCATGGCCTCCTTTCGCGGTCGATACACAAGCCGCAAGCAAGCGATAGAGATTATCAAGTCAGAGGGCGGGCTGTTTAGGCTTTGCCAAAAAATGGCCGATGAAACGGGGCTGCAATCCGGCCCCGAACAGACTGGCGCTATCGGAATCAGTCACAAAACGAACAGAGGCCGCACTTTGTTGATTTGCATTCAGCCCGGCGCGTGGGCGGGAAAAACCAGCACCGGTTTCAGGGTTATCAAGCAGGCAGAAAGGGCGTGGCATGTTTAGGTTTTTGGTACTTTTTCTGCTCATGGCAACCCCCGCAAGCGCGACGGGTCTGGAAACTTGGTTGGTCACAACGCTTGTCGCTGCGGGCATTGGCGAAACAACTGCGGCGGCAATCGCTCTGGCGGTAAGCAGGTTCGCGGTATCAACGGCGCTTGGGATTGCCAGCTCCCTGTTGGGCGCGAAAAAGGCCAGCGGTGCGGATGCCGCGCGCGAATTGGGGCGAGACAGCAACCGCCCCGCCTATCGTTTTGCCTACGGCCACACACGGGTTCCGGGCAGTTACGCGCCCGCGCTGGTGAAGGGGAATATCCTTTATGCCTGCCTGATATTGAATTCGCGCGCCTCCGAGGGGAATTTCACAATTTACCTAGATAAGCGCGAGGTGGAGGTCACGGGCGATTTGTACGACTTCACATTGCTGGGCGGAGCGGCGGCCACGAACGACCCGTTCACTGGCTATCTAAAGGCTTGGATTGGCAAGGGAGACCAAACCACGCCGCCTGTCCAGATCACCGACGAAGCGCCTGAATTATTTCAAACCACCGACGGCTGGCAGGGGCGCACGGTGCTGTGGCTACGTCTTGACGTTGGGCCAAGCGGAAGTCGAAACGAGCGCTGGCCGCGCGCACGGCCAGAGGTTGAGGTCGAAGGGGATTGGTCGCTGGTTTATGATCCGCGTGAGGTTTCCCATGACCTGAATGATCCGACAACATGGGCCTATTCTGCCAGTCAAGGGCCTTGCTTGATGGACGCACTGACGCAGAACCCGATTGAGCAGTATCGGCCAGAAAACCTGATGGTGGAAACATTCGCGTGGTGCGGGGATGTGGCCGATGAGGATGTGGTCCTAAAGAATGGCGGCACCGAAAAGCGTTATCCGGTTGGCGGGGTGATTGTATTCAATGGCAGCGAGATTGAGGACCAAGTAGGCCCGCTGGTTTCGGCGGGGGCAAGTGAATTGGTGCGTGTCGCGGGCCGTCTTGGCGTGTCGCCTGGCACCTACCAAGCGCCAGTTTATACGCTCACCGATGCGCTGGATGATGGCTTTGAGTTTGAGGTCTACAAGCGGGGGGGCGATCTGCCAACACAATTGCGGGTCACTTATGTTTCGCCGGATCGTAACTTTGAGGAAGCCGAATTGCAGCCGTGGGATATTCCGGGCGCGCTGGTTGCGGACGGCGGTATTGCCAAGGTGCGTGATTTATCCCTGCCGATGGTGACAAGCCCGACGCAAGCAATGCGCATCCGCCAAATCATTGGCCGGACAGCGCGAATGCAAAAGGGCCTGAAATGTATCGCACCGCCTGACGCCTTTGAGTTGGTGGGCGGCTCTCGGTTGACGGTTGGCTTTGGCGCGGGATTCGAGAGACTGAACGGTGAGTACAGGGCGCTCGGAGTTCATCCGGCATTTGATCCGCTTGGGGTCAACGGTGATGAGGGTGTGGCGTTGCGCTGCCCTATTGATACGGTCGAAACCTCGGCCACGATTTACGCTTGGGACGAATTGACCGATGAAGAGGACGTTTTGGTCGAGGCCTTTGATGCGGACCGATCCGGCATTGAAATGCCCGGGGCGATCACAGCAAGCACGGGTTCAATAGTTGATGAGGACCGAGGCAGTTACGTCACGCACCGGATACTGTTCGCGTTCCCGCCCTCCACATCTGTTTCCGTGACGGGTTATGAGTGGGAATACCGAAAAGACGATGATCTGTGGCAGTCAGGTGGCTGGGTTGATCGTGAGGCGTTAAATTCAGATGCTCCCGCAAAGAACTTTGGATACCTGTCTGGAATAAGCCCCACTTCATTTTATGACGTTCGGGTCAGGGCTGTTTCCCCCGCCGGCAAGTCTGATTGGCAAGTAATCAATAATGTAAGCGTTGATTTCGCACTGACAGGCGTGAGCGCCGCCGCGATTGCGGGGGGTGCGCAGTTTCTGGGGAATGCGCCAGACGTGATAAGTTTCGCAGGGCTTCGGGTCTATCGATCTGATGTTGCGGCGGCTTTTGGCACGGCCTTGGCGGTTTCCGGTCTGATTCCAGCATCCGCGAACGGTGCTTTTGATGTGAGCGCAGGTGATCCGGCGGCGGTGAATATCGTAACCAATTCAGACTTTGCTGACGGGTCCGATTGGTCCGGCACAAACTGGACGATTGCCAGTGGTAAGGCCACACACGCCCCCGTTGCAGCCAATTCATTGCGCCAAACAAATGCAATGGATGATGGTGCAGATTACCGGATCACGTTCACGGTTCTGGACCGTACCGCCGATGTGGTGCGGCTCTCGATATTCGGCGACACGACAGTTACGGGCGCAAACAGAACGGCTAACGCCACGTTCCAAGAAATTCTGACCGCCCCGATAAACACAACCCAAATCGGAGTAACTGCATTCCCATCTTTTGACGGTTCTGTCGATGATTTCTGGACTGTGAAAGACACCCCCGAATGCTTGGCGCAAGGTCAGGGTGATTTCTGGATCGTGCCTGTCACTCAAACAGGAGCTGAGGGCGCGCCGATAGGGCCGTTCACGCTCACAATTCCCTAAACAAAACGAGGTAATACCATGCCAGCCCCAACCTTTGCGTTGCCCGTATCAGGGACAGCGCCCGATGAAACTACGTCTAAATCCCAACTTGAAACGGCTGTGCAGGGCGTCGTGGACACGTTGCATATAAATACGGAAAGTAAGGCCACCGCCGCACAAGGGGCCAAGGCTGACAATGCGTTGCAGGATGCCGCGGCATTTGCCACCGCCGCACAAGGGGCCAAGGCTGACAATGCGTTGCAGGATGCCGCGGCATTTGCCACCGCCGCACAAGGGGCCAAGGCTGACAATGCGTTGCAGGATGCCGCGGCATTTGCCACCG
>JAJRPO010000070.1 GCA_024280735.1 Alphaproteobacteria bacterium
CGCAATCTGGTCGAGCGTTGTTTTAACCGCATCAAAGATTGGCGATCCCTGTCATTACGAACCTTTCGCTGCCCTGAAACGTTCCTTGCTGCCGCCCACCTGGCTGCAATCGTAATTTGGTATTTATGAGTCTACGCCCTAACAGTTATTTGCCTCCGGCGGGGATATTTAAGACGAATTCGAAATGTGAAGTTAAAGGTATTTGGCCGCGTCTTTACGGGCAAAATTCTTCATTCCAGCGCCATGTTGCGTGAGGAAATCACGCACACGATCGGGATCGTGTTTTGATAGGCTGCGCAACCACCATGAAATGGACTTTTGGATGAACCACTGTTGATCCGGCACATAAGCGGCCGCCCAGCCCAAAATCCGATCCCGTTGTATTAGCTCGTCTGGTTTGGGAAAGTTTGATTTTGTCCAAGGCAGCGTAATGACCAGCGCCGCGCGCCGAACCCACAGGGATGCGTGCGTTGTCCAGGCCTCGACCTCGTCCAGTCGCGTAGGATCAGCGCTCAGCCTGCGTGCGCCCGCCGAACAGGCATGATCCGCAATCGCCCAAGAGTCAAAGCCGGGAACCCAAGAAGATATTTCTGCCCAGACCTTGGCATCGTCACTAATTCTAGCTTGAATCAACAGTTTAGCCGCAGCAATCCGTGCCTCGTGGATGTCACTTGCCCAAAGGTGCTGTGAAATAGCGAGGCGTTCGGCCACATCGCAATTCTTGCGCCAATCCTTGCAACAGGCATCAATGGCAGGGTTGGAAACCCCAAGGTATTCGCGTGGAATCTTGTGATAAGCCGCCATTTGCGCGGCCTTTTCGGGCTCGGCAAAGGATTTAAGCGCCTCAAGCGCAGATAGGGGAGTAATCATTCTACAGTCACCGATTTGGCCAAATTGCGTGGTTGATCCACATCCGTACCCTTATGCACCGCCGTATGATAGGCCAATAACTGTGCGGGGATTGCATAGAGGATCGGGGCCAGCATCGGGTGGACCTTTGGCATGATGATGGTATGCCAAACCCCCTCGCTCGCCGCCTTGGCACCCTCGGTATCGGTGATCAGCAAAACCTTGCCGCCGCGTGCCATGACCTCTTGCATGTTAGAAATTGTTTTGTCGAACAATACATCCTTGGGGGCCAAAACGATGACCGGCATGTTTTCATCAATCAGGGCAATGGGGCCGTGTTTCAGCTCACCACTTGCATAACCTTCGGCGTGTATATAGCTGATTTCTTTTAGTTTTAATGCGCCTTCCAAAGCGATGGGAAACATCTGGCCGCGCCCTAAAAACAGTGCGTCGCGGCATTTGGCCAGTTCGGCGCAGGTGGATTTTATCGCGTCCTCTTGGGCCAGCGCGAGGTTTAGCAACCCCGGTAAACCGATCAGGGCTTGTACGATTTCGGCCTCTGCCTCCGCGTCCAAATGCCCCCGTTGACGGGCGGCGGTGATTGCCAGCCCGGCCAGCACCGTGAGCTGGCAGGTGAAAGCCTTGGTCGAAGCCACACCGATTTCGACACCTGCCAAAATGGGCAAAGAAACATCCGCCTCCCGCGAGATAGAGCTTTCGGCGACATTCACAATTGCCACGGTTTTCGCAACGTTTTCATGGCAATAGCGCAGGGCGGCCAGCGTGTCGGCGGTCTCGCCTGATTGGCTGACAAAAAACGCGAAAGACTTGTCCGAAAGCGGCGGTTCGCGGTAGCGGAATTCCGAGGCAACATCGAGTTCCACCGGCAAGCGGGCGATTTGCTCAAACCAGTATTTCGCGACATTGCAGGCAAGGTATGCGGTGCCACAAGCAACCATGGTAACCTTGTCCACATGGGTGAAATCAAGCGGCATATCGGGGGTTTCAATCTGCGTTCCCGCGCCGTTTACATAGTGTTTCACCGCATCGGCCAAAACAGCGGGTTGTTCCGCGATTTCCTTGGCCATGAAGTGTTTGTAGACGCCTTTGTCGGTGTTCATCGCAGCCGTCTTGATCGCCCGCATTTCGCGGTTTGCCAACGCGCCTGCGGCATCGGTGATAATAACGCCCGCGCGGGTTACAACGGCGAAATCGCCTTCCTCCAGATAGGTTACATCCTGGGTCATCGGGGCCAATGCCAGTGCATCCGAGCCGACGAACATTTCGCCAATCCCGTGGCCGATTGCCAGTGGCGAGCCTTTGCGCGTGGCGATCAGCAGGTCGTCTTGGCCGTCAAACAGGAAGCACAGGGCATAGGCACCCTCTAGGTGTTCAACTGTTTTGCGGGCGGCGTCTTCGTGTGACAGGCTTGTTGCAAGGTAGCTCATGCACAGTTTCGCGACGGTTTCCGTGTCGGTCTCGGTGGCGAATTCGATGCCTTCAGCGATCATTTCATCGCGCAGCGCACGGTAATTTTCGATTATTCCGTTGTGAACAACGGCAACCTCTCCGGCGCGGTGCGGATGGGCGTTTTGCGTATTTGGTGCGCCGTGGGTGGCCCAACGGGTGTGACCGATGCCCGCCCGACCGCGCAGGGGCTCATGCACCAGCTTATCGGACAGGTTGACCAATTTGCCCACCGCGCGGCGGCGTTCCAACTTACCATTATAAACTGTGGCGATACCTGCACTGTCATAACCGCGATATTCCAGCCGTTTCAGGGCATCCACTAGAATGGGGGCTGCTTCATGGTTGCCTAAGATGCCGACGATGCCACACATGGGTTTATTCCTTTGATTTGGCCGCTTTGGCAGCTCTTAACTTGTTCATTAAACGCAAGGCGAGGCCCAGCTTAACCGCTTGTTTGGCCCGCGCAATGCCCATGGCGGCGTCCGGCACGTCATGGGTGATGACCGAGCCAGAGCCTGTCATTGCATCGTTGCCAACGCGAACAGGGGCTACCAGCGCGGTGTTGGAGCCGATAAAGGCCCGCGCGCCGATCACAGTTTTATGTTTGAACACGCCGTCGTAATTGCAGGTGATGGTGCCCGCGCCGATATTGGCATCTTCACCGATTTCTGCATCGCCGATATAGGACAGATGGTTGATTTTTGCGCCTTCGCCGACAAGTGCCGCTTTGACCTCGACAAAATTGCCAACCTTTGCATGGTCACCAATTTCTGCACCGGGGCGCAAGCGGGCATAGGGGCCGATTGTGGCGTGTTGGCTGACGTGGCAGCCCTCTAGGTGGGAAAATGCGCGGATGGTAGCGCCGCTCTCGATTGTTACGCTGAGGCCAAAAACCACGTTTGGCTCGATTACAACATCGCGCCCGATGTGGGTGTCATAGGTAAAGAAAACTGTTTCGGGGGCGGTTAATGTGGCACCGTTTTCCATTGCGGCAGTGCGGGCGCGGGTTTGAAAGCTGGCCTCGGCGGCGGCAAGATCATGGCGCGAATTGACGCCTTGGGTCTGTGCCTCGTCGCAGGTGATTGCAGCGCAGGTAAGGCCGCGTTTGCGGGCCAACGCAACGGTATCGGTTAGGTAAAATTCGCCGCTGGCATTGTCATTGTCGATTTCCCGGATCAGATCAAACAGCAGGGCGCGATCCGCGCAGATGACGCCGGAATTACACAGGGTGATTTGCAATTGTTCCGGTGTGGCGTCTTTGGCTTCGATAATTGCTTCAAGACTGCCGTTTTTGGTAAATAACCGACCGTAGCGGCCGGGGGTGGTAGCCTCGAACCCTAAAACAACCACACTGTTTCCAGTGCCGCGCGCCGCGATCATGGCCTCCAGCGTGTCTGCTGTGATAAACGGCGTATCGCCATAAAGCACAATCACGTCACCGTCGAAATCACTCAGCGCGGCCTCTGCCTGCTGCACTGCATGGGCGGTGCCGAGTTGTTCTGCTTGCAAAACAACCTGCGCATCCGGGTCGAATTCCGTTGCCGCGGTTGTGACGCGTTCCGCCCCAACCCCTGCAACCACCACAATTTGATCGGCAATTGTTTGCGTGGACATCATCGCATGGGCCAGCAAAGGCGCGCCTGCAACCCTGTGCAAGACCTTAGGCATGTTCGATTTCATGCGGCTGCCTTGTCCGGCTGCCAAAATTATCACTGCTACGGGCATAAGTGCCTCTTTATTGTTAATCTTTTAACGCCTTCTACAGGGGTTTGTTGAACATCAAAAGGGGGGCAGACCTCAAGAAAGCTTTCACTTGGTTACAGGCTGTGGCAAGGATGCCGAATGAAAAACGTGATTTTCGATCTTGATGGCACACTTGCCGATACCAGCGCGGATTTGATCGCCGCCGCAAATGCCACTTTTGAGGAGCTGGGCCATGGCGCTTTGCTGGATCCGGTGGCAGATATGCGCACTGCGTTTCTAGGCGGGCGGGCGATGCTGCGTTTGGGGCTGGAGCGGGTGGGGCAGGTGTCGGAACCGCTGATTGACACATATTTTCCTGTGTTTATAGACCATTACACCAATCACATTGACACCCATACAACGCTTTACCCCGGAACAGTCGAGATGCTGGAGGCTCTGGCAGCGCGGGGTTATGCGCTGGGGATTTGCACAAACAAGCCCGCAGGTCTGGCGGATACGCTGATGGAAAGCCTAGGGGTTCGCCATCATTTCGGCGCGCTGTTAGGGGCTGACAGCCTGCCGGTGCGCAAACCCGATGCGCGCCATTTGTTGCAAACTATCGCCGATGTGGGCGGTTCAACGCAGCGTTCTGCGCTGATTGGCGATACGCAAACGGATCGGGATGCGGCCAAGAATGCAGGTGTGCCAAGTATTTTGGTGACTTTTGGTCCAGGGGGCGAAAAGGTTAAGGAATTGCAGCCAGAGGCGACAATTGACCATTTTAATGCTTTGCCGGATTTGATTGACCAGATGATTAGCTGACGGCAGTGTGTAGTAGGTTTTGCAACGTGGTTAAATCAGTGCCATTTGCCAAACCGTGAACCGCACGGTCGATTTTTCCAGCACGTTCAGGGCCAACCACCGGATCCGCTAACTGATGAAACTTCAAGCGCAGCTCTTTGATGCTTGGCGGCGACTCCGCGTCCCACAGCGGGGGCAGGTACTCCGTTGAAACAATACCCCCGTCGTTAAGATACAGCGTGGTTTTTGCAAGCCGCTGCTCCGGGAAAACCTTGTTACATTGGGCGTCCTCTTTTATCACCAACGACTTTGACAGGCGGCTGATTTCGGGATCTTCAAATGCCTTTGGGCTGATCTCTGCCACGCCGACCTTGCCACGGACCAATGCGGCAGCGCAGGGGTAGGATGTTGAATATTGTGCCTCTTCTGTGTTGCGCGGGGCCTTGATCGCAAGGCGGACAGATTCGTGGAAAGTGGTAATTTCTATGTGTTCCACTTGCGAGGATTGCAGGTCATATTGTTGTTTTAGCTGCAATACTCCGGCAATCGGGGCCTGCGCCCAACGGCACACGGGATAGGGTTTGAAATACTGCTGCAAGATTTGCCAATCCGCGCCAAGGTCCGCCCAATGGTGCGCAACATTGTTCCCCTCGAGAGTGATCGCAGGGGCTCCGGTAAACCCGGATTGTGCCAGAAATGCCGCCGAAACCCCCGCCATTGCCCCCCAGCCGGATCCGTCTTTGACCATGGTTGGATCATCAATACAGCGCATCATTTGAGAGCGCGGGCCGTGGTATTCCGCAATGCCCATGGCGTGGCGGGTTTGGTCCGCTGTTAGCTTTAACAGGCGGGCGGAAACTGCGGCAACCGCTAGCGCAACCCATGCGCCAGAGGTATGATAATCGGGTGCGCTGTCGTGTAAGGATACCCCCAGTCTGCCGCCCAATTCATAACCTATTGCCAGCGCTGTCAGGAACTCTTGCCCGTCGGTTAGGTCAACATGTTGCGCGACCGCCAGCAGGGCCGGAAAGACACCGCAGCCGATGTGGCCTTTGACCGGATTGAAACCGTCATGTGCGTCGATGGCGTCAATTGTCATGCCACCGGCAAGGGCAGCACCTGCGGGGCTTACAGGGCGCGAATCAAACAACATATGTACGGGCCGGTTGCTGCCAAAATGGCTGGCAGCATGGCTTCGGATGATTTTCGACAGGGGCGTCGTTGCCCCTGCGGCGGCAGTCCCAATCAAATCTAGCAGGCAATCGGTGGTTCGTGATTGCACATCCAAAGGCAGGTCGCCCCATTTGGTTGCGTGAATAAATGTCATTGGGTTAACGGGCATCTTCAAAGCCTCCCTTTTTTGTAGCTTTTGCTGTCCTGCATCTATTTACTTGTGTTTTTGCGACAATCTTAGTCGTCACTTGCCTTTTCTTTGTTTGGCTGGCTTTGTGGGGAGGAAACGAACAAAGGCGGCGGGTGTGTCAGAGATTTTCACCGGGAACTTTACCCAGCAAGAACCGATACCGGAAGACGCAATTGAAGCTGCCGTTCGCGTGATGCGCCATGGCCGTTTACACCGCTATAATCTGCGCGACGGCGAGGTTTCCGAAACTGCGTTGCTAGAGCAGGAGTTCGCGGCGTTCACGGGGTCGAAATATTGCCTCGCTGTGGCCTCTGGTGGGTATGCCCTGTCGGCGGCATTGCGCGCCGTTGGGGTGCAGGCCGGGGACAAAGTGCTAACAAACGGGTTCACGCTGGCCCCCGTTCCAGGTGCGATTGCCAATGTGGGCGGCGTGCCCGTTTTTGTTGAGGTGACGGACCAACTGGTGATGGATCTGGATGATTTGCAGGCCAAGATTGCCAGTTCTGGCGCGCGCTATCTGATGCTGTCCCACATGCGGGGGCATTTAGTGGATATGCAGGCTTTGATGACGATCTGTGACGCCACAAATGTTCAAGTCATCGAGGATTGCGCCCATACCATGGGGGCGGCGTGGAATGGGGTTGCGAGTGGAACGCAGGGTGTTGTCGGGTGCTATTCAACCCAGACTTTCAAACATCTGAATTCGGGGGAGGGTGGTTTGCTGGTGACAAATGACGCCGAGGTGATGGCACGGGCGACCATGCTGTCCGGGTCCTATATGCTGTATGAGCGCCACCTTGCCGGCGCACCTGCCGAGGTTTTCGAGGATATTCGCCTTGATACGCCCAACTGTTCCGGTCGGATGGATAATTTGCGCGCCGCGATCCTGCGGCCCCAGTTAACACGGCTGCGGGAGCGCTGCGATGCGTGGAATGCACGGTATCGACAAGTCGAGGAAGGCTTGCGAAATATACCGGGTTTGCGGGTGATAGAGCGGCCCGTTGAGGAAGATTATGTGATGTCCTCGTTTCAATTCCTGTTGCCGAAGATGGGCAGTGTTACGATTCAAGACTTTATTGCGGAAGTTGCCAAACGTGGTGTCGAATTGAAGTGGTTCGGTGCAGAGTTGCCCAGCGGCTTTACCTCTCGTCATGACAACTGGCGTTATGTGCCGCGTCAGGACTTGCCGCAGACTGACAGAATACTGGCCGGATTGTTGGATTTACGCCTGCCACTGACGTTCAGCCTGGAGGATTGCGCCCAGATTGCGCGGATCATACGGGATGTTCTAATTCGCCGCAGTTGAACCAGGGTTCATTCGTAATATAGTTAGGGAAGCACACAAAGGAATCGTAACAATGCCCAAACTTGTTCGCCTGTATATTCGCCATGTCCTGATCGGCTTTGGTATTTCTGCCGCTGTAGTATCTGGATTGTTATATTTGAATGTTGCCAACCTTTGGCACCTTGTTTCCACATCCGATATGGGGTGGATTGCGGTGTTAATGTTGTTTGTGTTCAACGGGATTGTCTTTGCCAGTGTGCAGTTTTCCATTGTTATCATGCGAATGGCACAGGATGATCCGCCAGCGGGTGGGCCCAAAAAACGGGTCGGGCCGATGGTTGGAATTGTTCCTATTCCAGTGCGCGTTGAAAAGGACGGCATTAAGTCGCTTTAATGTGTCAGGGCGCACTTTGACGTGCTGAATTTGAGTTATTCTGACTGCGAGCCACGCAGCAGGAGCAGACCAATGGTGAGACAGCAAAACACCCGCAATAAATCCAAAATTGGTGCCGATGCCAAGGACAGCAAGGCCAAAACCTCTGAGGCGAAGGCCAAGCAGAAGGGGGATTTTGCCGCGCAGTCCAAGTTTCTGAAATCAACGGGCAAGGATATGACAGCGCTAAAGTCGGCCGCAGCGGCCCATAAGATGCGCCAACAGAAACTGGAAGACCAGCGCGCCAAGTTGGAGGCTTCTATCAAAGTAATCGAAGCACAGCAGAAAACCGAATATAAAACAGGTCTGGCGATTTTGCGTAAATTGGAGATGGCTAGAAAAGACCTTGCAAAACAGGCCGCTGTGCAAGTTCCGGGGGGTAAAATGCCGCCCGCGCCGAACTATGTGGCGCGCGCTGATGCGTTGCTGGTGATGATTGCGCTTGTGCTGACGCTGATTGCCCAAAAGCTGCGGTAATATCTCGCACAAGTAGGGCTGGCAAAATGGCGGTTAATCATGTATTGCATTAGGTGAATGTGTAATATCAACGAAAGCTAACAAGGGGACCGCACCATGGCATTTGAGTTTGAAGGCAAGTCTATTGAAACCGACGGCAACGGCTATCTTACCAATATGGAAGGATGGACCGAGGATATGGGGCGCGCAATGGCCGCCGAGGAAAGCATCGAGCTGACCGATCGCCACTGGGACGTGATGAACTATCTGCGCGACCAGTATTACAACAATGGCCAAGTGCAGCCCAACACCCGCACAATTCTAAAAGCCATGAGCACGGAGTGGGGCGAGAAGGTTAAGCAAAAGCAGGTATACGACCTGTTCCCGCTGGACCCGTCCAAACAAGGGGGCCGGATCGCTGGCCTGCCAGAAAGCCGCCGCAAAGGTGGGTATTAGAGCGCTTTGCGTTTTACCTGAGCCAAAATTATCACAATTCACCCACCCTTAGGGTGATTTGCGATTCAAAATAAACGCAAAGCGTTTTAATACCTGATTATTCAGTTGATTAGAAAGGCCCGTGGATTGGTTTCCACGGGCCTTTTGTCTTTAGGATTGCGCGGCTTCCTGCGCGATGTTCACCTGCTTCTCACGGAATTTCCAAAAGCCGCCCGCTTTCATTTCCGGCCCGTGCCAATCCTCGTTACGGGTCAGGAACATGGTTCCGGCAAGCGCACCAAAGGCCAGCGTCGATCCGGCCAACAGGGCGTAATCGGCGCTGCGCAGGATCAGGTATAACACGCCGTAGAGTATCACCAGTAACGCCGCCAACACATAGGTTCGCTGCCCCATTTTCAGGGCCAGCGCGCCAAACATGGTCAGCAGGGTTATTACCGCACCGCTGGATAGCAGATAGGCGGCAGCAAAGCCGATTTGTTCCGAATAAGCCACCATCAGCAGGGCAAACACCGCCTGTACCAAGCCGATCAGGATGAATTGCACGGGATGCACGGGTTTTTCGGCAGTGCGGTCCAGCAGCAGGATCACAAGGAAAGTTAGGGAGATGAACAGGATGCCGTAACGGGCGGCGCGGTAGGCCTTTTGATAGAAATCATTGGGCTGAAAGTATTTTACCCCAAAGGCGGTAACTCTGCGGGCAACATCGCTGTAATCTTCGCGCGAAATCAACGGCAGGGCGCGGGCCAGATGCGGGATATTCCACTGGGCGGTGAAGCCTTTGTCGGTGACTTTTGACACGTCCGGCAGGAAGGCCCCAACAAAACTTGGATGTGGCCAATCGCTGGTCATTTTGATTCGGTTGTCACGGCCCACCGGGGCAATGAAGAATGTTTTTGCGCCGTTAAGCCCCAATTCCATGGTGTAATCTGACAGCTTTCGCGGGTCGCCTGTGCGCGCGAAAATCCCGCTTGATTGACCATCGGTGTCGGACAAGGGTTCCAGCGCCATTTCCGTGCCAGCACTGCGCAAAACCGCTTTGCCGCGCAAGGCCCGATTGGTTGACAGGATCACCCGCAGTTCCGCTTGATCCCAAACCAGTTCTTCGTTGTTTTCCAGTATGTCAGCCGCCTTGTCTGTCGGAAAGTCAAAGCTCATCAACGCCTCGGCGCTGTAGACCGGCACCTCGAATATACCGCGGTGGCGGATTTGGCTGTCGGATTTTACCGTGACGTGAAAATCGCCGGGAAACAGATAGACAGGTCGGCGGGCCTCAATCACGTTTGTCTCGTAATATTCATAGAGAACTTCGCCGGATGTGCGGTCGCGCTGTACTTGCCCAGTAACCGGGTCTGTCACATCGCGCCGTTTGCGGCTGACGACCTCTTCTTGCACCGGAATGACCAGAATTGGCCCTGCGATGCTCTGCGAGCCGCCCCACTCGCGGCCAACCGAGGCGATTGTGTCGCGGCTGTAATTGGCACGGGAGTCAATCACTCCGCCCACCATCGTCATCGGTATCATCATCAGCAGCGCCAGTACGGCCACGGTGAAAAATCTAAATCCTTGGGAACGCATTTGCCCACCTCTTTGCTATTTCAAAACTGCGGGGATATTTGCCCGCGTGTTTTGGCATAAAGGGTGGATTTGCAGAGGATATGGGGCAGTTGTGCAGATGGGGTGCAGAACGCCTAGAAGGTTTTCCATGCGAGGCACGTTCTTTGGATTACCGTTGCTATTGTTAGCAGGGCGAAGAGCGGGGCGAGCAAAGGGAAAAGAGCTGGCCAGATCATGCAGATGGCGAAAAATGCAATGGTTTCCGTGCCTTCAATCAGGCCGACAGAATGGAAATGCGACTTTTCGCCGTTGGCGGCGGTCTCGCGGCCGTGTGTCTCGGCGAGGATGGCAAAGCCCAGAAAGCTGGAGGCATTAACGAAAAAACTGGCTAGTAGAGCCGCTCCGGCGATACCGTTTTGGGCGGGGTCGTATACGACAAAGGCCAAAGGCAGGGCTGCGTAAAAGGTGAAATCTGCCAGAATATCCAAGTACCCGCCTAAGGCTGTTGGCCCGTTGACCCGCGCCACCATACCGTCCAATCCGTCGAGCAATCGCGATGCGGTGCCAAAGATTAATGCCAAAGGGAAAGCCCCGAAGGCCACGCAAAGGGCGGAAATCATACCGGCGGCGAATCCACACCCCGTCAACCAATTGGCCGAGAGGTTGCGCGCCGCCAGTGTTTCGGCGCTTTGCTTGAGCGCGCGCTCGATCAAGGGCCGCAGGTGGCTGTCAAACATAGGGGGGGCCTTGTTAGGGGGGGCTTGGGGCAACCCTATCGTTATGCGGGCGGTGAATATAGTGCTTGGCGATTACGTTTGTGTGAAAACTCTGGACTCAGATAGCTTTGGTCGTTATAAATGAACAAGCGTTCAATTAATTCCAGTGTCAAAAAAGAGGCCCGCCCATGTTCACCGCATCCATGAATTTCGCCTGTGGCGAGGATATAGAGGCCCTGCGCGATATGGTGCATCGCTGGGCACAAGACCGCATTGCCCCGATGGCGATGGAGATCGACAAATCCAACGCGTTTCCGGCCGAGCTGTGGCGCGAAATGGGTGATTTGGGCTTGCTGGGCGTCACAGTGCCCGAAGAATTCGGCGGCGCAAATATGGGCTACCTCGCCCATACAATTGTGGTCGAGGAAATTGCGCGGGCTTCGGCCTCAGTGGCGCTAAGTTACGGGGCGGATACCAATCTGTGCATCAACCAGATCCGGCGCAACGGCAATCAAGAGCAGAAAGAGAAATATCTGCCCAAACTGGTATCCGGCGAACATGTGGGCGCGTTGGCCATGTCCGAGGCAGGGGCGGGGTCTGACGTGGTGTCGATGAAATTGCGCGCCGAAAAGAAAAACGACCGCTATGTGCTGAACGGCACAAAATACTGGATCACCAACGGGCCGGATGCCAATGTTCTGGTGGTCTATGCCAAGACCGATCCTGATGCAGGGCCGCGCGGCATGACCGCCTTTCTAATTGAAAAATCCATGGCAGGATTTTCCACCAGCGCGCATTTTGACAAGATGGGGATGCGCGGCTCCAACACGGCCGAGCTGATCTTTGAAGATGTAGAAGTGCCATTTGAAAACGTGCTGGGCGAGGAGGGTCGCGGCGTCAATGTGCTGATGTCCGGCCTTGATTATGAACGCGTGGTGCTGTCAGGCATTGGCGTCGGGATCATGCATTCGGTGCTGGATCACATCATGCCCTATATGGTGGAGCGCAAACAGTTCGGTCAAAGCATCGGCAATTTCCAATTGATGCAGGCGAAAATTGCCGACATTTATACGGTTATGAATGCCTCTAGGGCTTACGTCTATTCTGTAGCTCAGGCCTGTGATCGTGGTGAAGTCACCCGCCAAGACGCGGCGGCTTGTGTCCTTTATGCCTCGGAAAAGGCAATGGAGGTTTCAGTGCAGGGTGTGCAGGCGATGGGCGGGGCGGGGTATATGAGTGATAGCCCACTGGCACGGATCATGCGCGATGCCAAGCTGATGGAGATTGGCGCGGGTACAAGCGAGATCAGGCGGATGTTGATCGGGCGGGAATTGATGAAGGTGCAGGGGTAGGGGCGTGAAGCGGATACTCTCAACGGTTTTATTTGTGGCTTTGATGGCTGGGCTTGTTGGTGTTGTTGTGTGGAAGGACGAGCAAAATGCGGGTACATTGGATACCTGCCTTGCGGGTGCGTTTGAAAAATTCAAAGCGGAGAACGTGAGAACTCCAATGGGAGGTCTTCCTGTGGCAAGTGTTAGTAGGGCGCATCCCTATATGGAGCTGCGCGGGATAAAACTTTTTTCTGGTTGTTTCCAGAAGCACGTGAAAATGCCTGATTGTTTCTCTGACACAGTCTTAAGCGTAATTGACGGCAATGGCAGATGTATTCAGCATGCAAGCTTGGAGGTAAATCTGGAATTGGACACTCTATACAAAGAGCTTATCTCGGGTCAAATGTCTGAAGACGTTTTCCCACGAGAAAGTAATGGGCTATCAAGAATTTGCACGGCGCAAACGCATTCAGTAGAACCTAAAATTACTCGTGACTATATCTACCAATATTGCCTGATTGCCGAGAAGAAAGTGCATCATGGATTTCTGCGGTTGTTACAGTCAATTAGAGGGTGAGTAGATGAAACAGATATTTCAAATGGTTTTGTTTGTAACTTTGATGGCTGGGCTTGCCAGCGCTGCTACGGGGCAAGGCGGGCAAAATACCGACGCCTTAGACGCTTGCCTATTGGCCGTTCCCAATCAAATAAAAACGATTGAAGGAATTCAATCTTTGAAACTATTACTACAGAAAACGAGTGGTCGCATTGTTGGACAAGAGCGCCCCAAAGAATGGGAATACATTGCAAGCCCCGATGTTACCGAATGCGTCCGAGAATACACTAAAATACCTGACTGTTTTGGTGGCGAGGCCGAAAACTTGACTGAAAACAATGTCACGTGTTTTCAGCGAACGACGGAGCAAGTAATTCTTGAATTGGATAGGGTAACGAGCGAAATTAAGGCCGCGGGTCTTGGTGACGTCCTCAATGTGTGGGAAAATGGTGGGCAATCTAAGCTTTGTATTGCGCGAGTAAGCGGGCTGGCAAGTAATGTTTCCCGTGATTTTGAATATGAATACTGTCGGTTTATCCAAGCGAAACTGCGCCACGGTTTCGCACGTTTTGTACAGTTGATGAGAGAGGATGAGTAGGTGTTGGAACTCAAATCCTGTAAATTTCAAAATGTTTTAGTTTTGCTGGGCTGCATGTCGGTGTTTGCAAGTCCACTATCTGCGGAACCTCTGCCAAATGCCGCCGATGAAGACGACATCCTGCTGATCCGCGAATGCGCCTTTGAGAAGCACTATGAAACCGCCTTGAAATGTACCCCGAACCTGATGAATTTCTGTTTCAGCCAAGACCTGCTCGGGGCTTACCAAGCCTCCAGTCGCTACTGCTATCGCCGCGCTTACCTCGCGTGGGATGCTTACCGTGAAACCCAACTGGTAGATGCCCGCGACTATATGGGCAAGACCGGCCCCGCGCGCGCAGCATTAGAGACCAGCGTTACCGCCTTTGCCGCGTGGCGCAGCGCCGAATGCGCCAGTGAATTGGCCAGCTGGCCGGACGGCTCGGACGAGGGCGCAGATGTCCGTGATGAATGCTTGCTACGCCTAACCGCGCGCCGCGCAGTGTTTTTAGGTGTGAAGGGGGTGCCGTGACGCATTTTCGCTTTTTTCTATTGATGTGGTTGTTGCTTGTGGCCTCTGTTGCCCAAAGTCAGCAACAGCTGTTGTTGGCTGATTGCTTGGATAAGGCTTCGGGGAAAATCGCCTCATTTTCCAGTTGCAAAAGGGAATACCTGTTGCCTTGCCTGAATCAGGGTAACGATAATTTCGCCCTAAACGCTGCCCAACAGTGTTTTGCGGATATAAGCGTCAACTTGCGACAAAGGGCAGGCCGGAAAATTGCCGGTGAGCAGACGTTGAAAACCGACGACCTGGGCGCGGCCGCGATGAGGTCAGCAACTTATCGCCAAAAACTGGCCACTGCTGCCTTTCGCCGAGCGGAGAGAATTGGGCAAGCCGAGTGCGATTTTCGCTATGAAACAGAGCCAAAGGCATCGGAGAAAATTTTCCATCTCAGCTGTTATACTACGGCCCTTGCCAACGCCTATTGGAACGTCGTGGTACACCGCCGGTATTTCTTCCCTAAAATTCAATCGAAATTGCCGTAAAGGACATCACATATGGCTCAAATTCTGTCCCAATCCCCCACTTCAGGCCAAACATACGAGGCCAACCAAACCGCCCACCGCGCGGCGATTGAAACCATCGCTATAGCCGCTCGTCAGGCCGCAGCAGGTGGCGGGGAGCGGTCGCGCGAGCGGCACCTCGAGCGGGGCAAGATGCTGCCGAGGGAGCGGGTGGCGAACCTGCTGGATGCGGGCTCGCCGTTTCTGGAGGTGGGGTTGACGGCGGCGCATGGGCTTTATGATGGCGCGGCACCCTGCGCAGGGGTGATTGCGGGGATTGGTTTGGTGAACGGGCGCCAAGTGATGGTGATCTGTAATGACGCCACCGTCAAAGGCGGCACCTATTATCCGATGACAGTTAAGAAGCATTTGCGCGCGCAAGAGATTGCGGAGCAGAACCATTTGCCTTGCGTGTATCTGGTGGACAGCGGCGGGGCGAACTTGCCTAGCCAAGACGAGGTGTTTCCGGACCGCGATCACTTTGGCCGTATCTTTTTCAATCAGGCCAATATGTCGGCCAAGGGGATTGCGCAGATTGCCGTGGTGATGGGGTCTTGTACGGCGGGGGGGGCCTATGTGCCGGCCATGTCGGATGTGTCGATCATTGTGAAAGAGCAGGGGACGATATTTCTGGCGGGGCCGCCTTTAGTGAAGGCTGCAACGGGGGAGGTTGTGAGTGCCGAGGATTTGGGCGGTGGTGATGTGCATACGCGTCTGTCCGGTGTTGCGGATTATCTGGCGGATGATGATGCCCATGCCTTGGCGCTGGCGCGCGGTGCGGTTGCAGCGCTCGCGCCGCCCAAACGGGCAGCCCTCGCGCTGCAAGAGCCGGTAGTGCCGGCTCTGGATCCAGTCGATATGCTGGGGATTGTGCCGGCGGATTTGAAGACGCCTTATGATATTCGGGAGGTGATTGCGCGGGTGGTTGATGGATCACTTTTTGATGAGTTCAAGGCGCGTTTCGGGGTGACGCTGGTCTGCGGTTTTGCCCATATTGACGGCATGCCCTGCGGGATTATTGCCAATAACGGCATATTGTTTTCCGAGAGTGCCCAGAAGGGTGCGCATTTTGTCGAGCTGTGCAGCCAGCGCAAAATCCCGCTGGTGTTTTTGCAGAATATCACCGGCTTTATGGTCGGGCAGAAATACGAGGCAGAGGGCATTGCACGCCACGGGGCCAAGCTGGTGACGGCGGTGGCCTGTACCAAGGTGCCCAAGATTACCGTGGTAGTCGGCGGCTCCTTTGGCGCAGGGAATTACGGCATGTGCGGGCGGGCCTATTCGCCGCGCTTTATGTGGACTTGGCCGAATGCGCGGGTTGCGGTGATGGGCGGTGAGCAGGCGGCGGGGGTTCTGGCGACGGTAAAGCGCGACGGGATTGAGCGGCGCGGTGGCCAGTGGTCTGTTGAGGAGGAAGAGGCGTTCAAGCGCCCGACGATTGAGATGTTTGAGGAACAGTCGCACCCGCTTTATGGCTCGGCGCGCCTGTGGGATGACGGGGTGATTGATCCGAGGCAGACGCGGGAGGTGCTGGCGCTGTCGTTGCGGGCTTGTCTGGACCGCGAAGTGGAGGACACGGTGTTTGGCGTGTTTCGGATGTGATGGGGGATAAGGGAGAAACTGCTAATGAATGATGATAATTGTATCAATGTTTGGTTGCACCACAATGAGCTACGCTGGAGGGTTGTTCTTTCAACTCCAATTTTCGCTGCTACTATTATGGTTGGATGGTATAGTTTGCAAAAAGCGGGATTTGACTGGCAGGCAGACACGATACTAATAGTTGGCATTGTAGCGATGCTATTTTATTTTATTTTGATTAGCCGTCTAGGTGACTACTCTGGTGCTTATTACGATGCTATTTTGGTAAAACCCCAAGTTCGAAAACCTGTATTTCGATTGCCTGCAAAACTGATGGCAGCTTTTTTACCGCTTCTGCTTATCGCTGTATTTACCACACTAATTTTCGTAGATTTATCTGCTGAGGATAACTCTCAAAAAATGGAAGAATGCCGATGTTCACTAAAATCCTAATCGCCAATCGGGGCGAGATCGCTTGCCGTGTTATCGACACCTGCAACCGTCTAGGCATCGCCACGGTGGCGGTTTATTCGGATGCGGACCGCTCTTCGCGTCATGTGGCACTGGCGTCCGAGGCTGTGCATATCGGCGCGGCCCCTGTGGCCGACAGCTATTTGCAAGGGGCGCGGATCATTCAGGCGGCGCTGGATTGCGGTGCGCAAGCCATTCATCCGGGCTATGGCTTCCTGTCGGAAAATCCGGAGTTTTCCGAGGCAGTCACAGTGGCGGACCTGGCCTTTATCGGGCCAAGTGGCGATGCGATCCGCGCTATGGGTCTGAAGGATGCGGCCAAGGCGTTGATGATCGAGGCGGGGGTTCCGGTGGTGCCCGGCTACCACGGGGCGGATCAGGATGATGCATTGCTGGCGCGGGAGGCGGCGGCGATTGGCTATCCGGTTTTGATCAAAGCGGTGGCTGGCGGCGGCGGCAAAGGCATGCGGCTGGTCGCGGATGCGCCGGAGTTTCAGGCGATGCTTGTTTCGGCGCGCTCCGAGGCGTTGGCTGCTTTTGGCAATGATGCGGTACTTGTTGAGAAATTCGTAACCAATCCGCGTCACATTGAAATTCAGGTGTTTGGCGATTCGCACGGGCAAGCGGTGCATCTGTTTGAACGGGATTGCTCGCTGCAAAGGCGACACCAAAAGGTGATCGAGGAAGCACCTGCGCCGGATATGACGCAAGATGTGCGCAATGCCATGGGTGCCGCGGCGGTGACGGCGGCTTTGGCTATTGATTATTGTGGTGCGGGCACGGTGGAATTCATTGTGGACGGTTCCGGCCCCCTGCGGGTTGACGGATTCTGGTTTATGGAGATGAACACCCGCCTGCAAGTGGAGCATCCGGTGACGGAGGCTATTACGGGGCAGGACTTGGTTGAATGGCAGCTGAAGGTAGCGGCTGGCGAGCGGTTGCCCAAGGCGCAAGAGGAGTTGAGGATTAACGGCTGGGCCTTTGAAGCGCGGCTTTATGCGGAGGATGTGCCTAAAGGGTTCTTGCCTGCCACAGGAACGCTGACCCACCTTGCGTTTCCGGTAACTGCGCGGGCGGAAACCGGTGTGCGGTCGGGCGATACGATAACGCCTTATTACGATCCGATGATTGCCAAGCTGGTGGTACACGGGCCAGATCGCGCGCAAGCTTTGCAGGCTTTGCGTCATGCACTGGATCACACCGAAGTATCAGGCGCGGTGACGAATTTGCAATTCCTGTCCAAACTGGCCTCGCACGGGGATTTCAGCAAGGGCGACGTAGATACCGGGTTGATTGACCGCGATATTGAGGCGTTGAGTTCCGAGGAAGAAGCAGATGCGACCATTAGGGCCGTGGGGGTGATTGCGCTGGCCGGACTAGGGGAGGGTCTGCCGTTTGAAGGATTTTCCCTGTGGCAAGAACCACGCCGTACGATCTGGTATAGTTATCGCGATGAGCCGCAATCGGCGGCGGTGATTTGCCTCGGGCAGAACCGCTATCGTGTGGAAATGGGCGAGAGCAGTGTGGAGGTTGAACATTGCGAGGGCTGGTTCGTGGGAGGGCGCAAGCTCGACATTCGGGTGGTATCACATAGCGGTGGCGTTAGCGTTTTTGCCCCTGCGGCGCACCACTTTTCGCTGGTGGATTTGTTGGAGCGTAGTGCCGCGGAGGAAGGCGGTGATGGGCTAATCCGTGCGCCTATGCCAGGGCTGGTTAAGGTTGTTTCTGTGTCTGACGGGCAGACGGTTGCCAAGGGGGATCCGATGGCAATTCTAGAAGCGATGAAGATGGAACATACCCTTGCAGCACCTTTTGACGGGGTGGTTGCTGAGGTCTCAATTTCGGCGGGGGATCAGGTTGTCGACGGGGCGCTGTTGATCCGGCTGGAGGCGGCGGAATGATCCTGCACCACTGCCATCAAGCGCGCTCTATGCGGTCTTTGTGGTTGTTGTTTGAAATCAATGTGCCGTTTGAATTGGTGGTGCATGAGTTTGGCGCAGAGTTGCACCAACCGGAATACTTGCGTCATTCCGGCGCTGGGCGGGTGCCGTGTTTGATTGACGGGGATGTGGTGTTAAGTGAGAGCGGCGCGATCACTGAATATCTTTGTGCGAAATATGCGCCTGAACTGGGGCGAGATGCCAATGATGCCGATTGGCCTGATTGGCTGCAATACCTGCATTTCGCGGAAACCATGGGCGCGCATGTGGCGACGTTGACGCAACAGCATATTGTGTTGTTCAAGGATGAAATGCGCTCGCCGGTGTTAATGAAGATTGAGCGGAAACGGCTGGAGTTGGTGTTGTCGGTTTTGGAGCAGCGCCTTGCGGGGCGTGACTTCATACTGGGTGGGTTTTCCGGCATTGATACCAATATTGGTTACGGGCTGTATGTGGCGCAGCATTTCACGCCGCTGACCGCCTATCCCAATATACTGGCGTATTTTAAGCGGTTGCAGATGCGGCCTGCTTTCGTCAAAGCATTGCCGCCGCAAGGTACCGCGATAATCTACAAACAGGATTTCTATGAGGTTTGGGATGGCTGACAAGGTCGAAATATTTGAGGTTGGTCCACGCGACGGATTGCAGAACGAGAAACGCCAAATCAGCACGGCAGATAAAATTGCGCTGGTGGATATGTTGTCTGGCGTTGGGTTTCGCCGTATCGAGGTCGCCAGCTTTGTATCGCCCAAATGGGTGCCGCAGATGGCGGATAGCGTGGAGGTGCTGGCGGGGATTACACGGAAATCCGGCATCAGTTATACTGCTTTGACACCGAATATGCGAGGATATGTAGCGGCTAAGGCGGCGCAAGCGGATGAGATCGCGGTGTTTGCTTCGGCCTCTGAGGGGTTCAGCAAGGCCAATATCAATTGCACGCTCGCTGAGAGTATTGAGCGATTTACCGATGTAGCACAGGCGGCGCAGGCTGACGGGATGCGGATGCGGGGGTATATTTCTTGCGTTACCGACTGCCCGTTTGATGGCCCAACTGATCCTGACGCGGTGGCGATGGTCGCCGAAAAGCTCTTGGCGCTGGGCTGTTATGAAATCAGCCTAGGGGATACCATCGGGCAGGCCACGCCGGAAAGCATCACGCGGATGTTGCGGTCTGTATTGGATGTGGTTCCGGCAGATCGTTTGGCCGGGCATTATCATGATACGGCCGGGCGCGCATTGCAGAATATCGCGGCGTCACTTGAATTGGGCGTGCGGGTGTTTGATGCCTCTGTTGGCGGTTTAGGGGGGTGCCCCTATGCACCGGGCGCTGCAGGAAATGTAGACAGCGGTGCGGTGGCGGTGATGTTGGCAGGGCTGGGTTTTGAGACGGGTCTTGATTTGGAAAAACTGGCCGTTGCAGCAGAATTTGCGGCGGGATTGCGAGGGAATGATGTTTGAGACGATTACGTTAACCACAGACGCGCGCGGGGTTGCGACCTTGACGTTGAACCGGCCGGAAAAGCACAATGCGCTGAGTGCGCAGATGATTGCGGAATTGACGGCGGTTTGTGAGCAGATCGCGGTGGACGCGGAAATTCGGGTCGTGATCCTGACGGGGGCTGGCCGCAGTTTTTGTGCGGGCGGTGATCTGGGTTGGATGAAGCAGCAAATGAATGCCAACGCTGCGGAACGCGCTGTTGGTGCGCGGCAATTGGCGGTGATGTTGAACAAGTTAAACACCCTGCCAAAGCCATTGATCGGTGCCATTCAAGGGCAGGCTTTTGGTGGCGGTATTGGCATGATGTCTGTGTGCGATGTGGCCATCGGGGTTGCTGGGGCAAAATTTGGCCTGACGGAAACGCGTCTGGGGCTGATCCCCGCAACGATTTCACCCTATGTGATTGCCCGCATGGGACAGGCGCACGCGCGCCGCGTGATGATGTCAGCGCGGGTATTTGAGGCAGAGGAGGCAGTTCGGCTGGATTTGCTGGCGGCTGTGGTGGCGCCGGAGGCATTGGCGGCAGCGGTTGAGGCCGAGGTAACGCCCTATTTATCCGCAGCACCCGGCGCGGTTGCACGGACTAAACAGCTGATCCGCGAGCAGGGCGGGGAGATAACCGAAGCACAGATTGACATGACGATACAGGCGCTTATCGAGGTATGGGAAGGGCAAGAAGCCGCCGAGGGGATTGGCGCTTTCTTTGACAAACGCAAGGCGGCTTGGAACTCCTAGCGCGGAAGAATGAATTCTAGAATGGTTTGGGATAGACCGATGCCCGTGGGGCCTTTAACGCGCCGTCGATTTGGTCTAGGCGACGCGGAATTGTCGGCTTTCGATCCCCGAAACCGGGGCAGCTTGTGTGCCATCCAGCGACCGTTTCCAAAAGCGCCAAGTAAAACGACGATCAAGGGCCGCGCCCCTTTACAGTGATATTTCTAGAGTCCGCATTTGCAGCGGTGCCAAACGCGCATAGGAGCCACAGAATGCACAGCCGTCTAATCATTTTGTTGGTCCAATGCGTTTGCACCGCTGATCTGGCGGAACGGGCCGATTAACTTGTTGCTTAAGGGGCCGCGAAAGGTCGCTTACGCTTGACCCCACTTACACGCGGTAATAATGTCGCAGACGCAGGCAACCTGTTGCCCGCCAGCCTGAGGCCCATTCATTCAGAAATAGGCCCATAAGCACGAAGGAGAGAGCGTTGGACGCCTTATTACGTGAGTATTTACCGATCCTTATCCTCCTTGCGATTGCCACAGCCCTCGGGGTTGTACTGATTCTCGCCGCTGTTGTTCTGGCGGTGCGAAATCCAGATGCGGAAAAGACATCTGCTTATGAGTGCGGCTTTAACGCTTTTGACGATGCGCGGATGAAATTTGATGTGCGGTTTTATCTGGTCGCCATCCTGTTCATTATTTTCGATCTGGAGGTTGCGTTTCTGTTCCCTTGGGCCGTCAGCCTGAAAACAATGGGCGCGCTGGGCTTTTGGTCTATGATTGTATTTTTGGGCGTCCTGACCATCGGATTTGCCTATGAGTGGAAGAAAGGGGCACTGGAATGGGAGTGATGACTTCTGCCAATACCGCGGGTGCTGATCTGGAATTCACCACCCGCGCGTTGAATGCCGATCTGGCCGACAAAGGTTTCGTTGTCACCTCTATGGAGGACGTGGTCAATTGGGCACGGACCGGCAGCCTGCACTGGATGACCTTTGGTCTGGCGTGCTGCGCGGTTGAGATGATGCATTGCGCCATGCCGCGTTATGATATGGAGCGTTTTGGCACTGCACCGCGGGCCTCCCCGCGTCAATCCGATTTGATGATTGTTGCGGGAACCCTGACCAATAAAATGGCACCGGCGCTGCGCAAGGTTTATGACCAGATGCCAGAGCCGCGTTATGTGATTTCGATGGGGTCTTGTGCCAATGGCGGGGGATATTACCACTATTCCTATTCCGTGGTTCGGGGCTGTGACCGGATTGTTCCGGTTGATGTTTATGTTCCGGGCTGCCCGCCCTCGGCAGAGGCATTGCTTTACGGCATCCTGCAACTGCAACGCAAAATTCGCCGTACCGGCACGATTGTAAGGTAGGTCCCATGACAGCTGCACTTCAGGAACTGGGTGAAAAACTGACCGAAGGCAATTCGCAAGATGTGTTGTCGGTCGAGGTAAGCTCGATTGGCGAATTGACGGTGTTTGTTTCTTCCGCCTCCCTGCCACGTTTCATTGAATGCCTTAAGACGGATCGCGAATGCCGCTTTTCGACTTTGGTGGATATCACCGCCGTGGATTACCCCGAGCGCGACAAGCGGTTCGAGATGGTTTACCATTTCTTGTCGATGTACAGCAATCAACGTATTCGGGTAAAAGCCAACGTTCGCGAAGATGAGCAGGTGCCGACAATCACCCACATCCATCCCTCGGCCAACTGGTTTGAGCGGGAAGTATTTGACATGTACGGCATTCCCTTTGCCGGCCATCCTGATCTGCGCCGCATTCTGACGGATTACGGTTTTCAGGGGCATCCTTTGCGCAAAGACTTCCCAACCACGGGTTACGTCGAGGTGCGCTATTGTGAGGTTGAGAAGCGGGTGATTTATGAACCGGTTTCCTTGGTTCAGGAATACCGCCAGTTCGATTTCATGTCCCCGTGGGAAGGTGCGGAATACATCCTGCCGGGTGATGACAAAGCGGAGGCGGCCAAGTGATCACGCTTATCTTTTGGTATTTGCTGTCCGCCGTGATTCTGATTGCACCGTTTTACAAACTGCTGCCAGCGGCGGGGTATAGTAAATATCTGGCCTTTGGTGCGCTGATCTTGCCTGCGGGCGCGGTGATTTTACTGTGGCTGCTGGCTTATGGCGATAAATTGAAAGGGGCGAAAGCATGATGAACCTTGGCTATGGCATGGGTGGTGGCGGCATTATTTGGCTTTTGGTCATGGCAGCCTTGCTGATTGTTCCTTTTTGGCGGATTTTACCCCGCAACGGCATTCCATCCTGGGTGGCGCTGTTTGCTGTTATTCCCATAGTGGCGCTGGTTCTTTTGTGGATTGTGGCCTTCAAGGAGGACTCTAAATGACTTTTGCAACCGGAATTTTACTTGGGGCAACCTTGCTGAGCGCGGCTCTTGCGGCCTTGGCGGCGCGTGCCAAGCGGGCCAAAGTTGCTGTGAAAGGGCGTAAATAATGGACGGTTCCTTTAAAGACGCCAGCACGGACGAGCAGAAAATCCGCAATTTCAACCTGAATTTTGGCCCCCAGCATCCGGCGGCCCACGGGGTTCTGCGCTTGATACTGGAGTTGGACGGCGAGATCGTGGAGCGTTGCGATCCTCATATCGGCCTGCTGCACCGCGGCACCGAAAAACTGATGGAGAGCCGGACTTACCTGCAAAATCTGCCGTATTTTGACCGGCTGGATTATGTGGCGCCGATGAACCAGGAACATGCTTGGTGTTTGGCGATTGAACAGCTGACAGGCACCGAAGTGCCGCGTCGCGCCAGCCTGATCCGCGTATTGTTTTCCGAAATTGGCCGCATCCTCAGCCATCTGCTGAATGTCACCACGCAAGCCATGGATGTGGGCGCGCTGACGCCACCGCTCTGGGGATTTGAGGAACGCGAAAAGCTGATGGTGTTTTACGAGCGCGCTTCTGGTGCCCGTCTGCACGCCGCCTATTTCCGCCCCGGCGGGGTTCATCAGGACCTGCCGCAGGCCTTGCTCGATGACATCATGACTTGGACGGATGAATTCCCCGAGATTTTGGGTGACATCGACGGGTTGTTGACCGAAAACCGTGTGTTCAAACAGCGCAACGTGGATATTTGTGTCGTATCAGAGCAAGAGGCCCTCGATTGGGGTTTCAGCGGCGTGATGGTGCGCGGTTCCGGCATGGCTTGGGATTTGCGCCGCGCGCAGCCTTATGAATGTTACAACGAGTTTGATTTCGAGATTCCGGTCGGCAAGAATGGCGATTGTTTTGATCGCTATTTGTGCCGCATGCAGGAAATGCGCGAAAGCCTGAAAATCATCCGCCAAGCGATTGAGAAGATGAATGCCGAGGGGCCAGGCGATGTGCTGGCGCGCGGTAAAATTACCCCGCCTAAACGTGGCGATATGAAAACTTCGATGGAAGCACTGATCCATCATTTCAAACTGTATACCGAGGGTTTCCACGTCCCCGCTGGCGAAATTTACGCCAATATCGAAGCGCCGAAGGGCGAGTTCGGGGTGTATCTGGTGTCGGATGGGTCGAACAAACCCTACAAAGTCAAAATTCGCGCACCGGGGTTCTTGCATTTGGCTGCAATGGATCACCTGTCGCGTGGTCACCAACTCGCGGATGTTGCGGCGATCATTGGCTCGCTGGATGTTGTGTTCGGGGAGATTGATCGGTGATATCCGCTCTGAAATTACAACCCGCCGAAACAGGCTTGAGGTTCTATTAAATGCTACGTCGTCTACACCACATCCAACCCGAAACATTCGCCTTTACCCCTGCCAATCTGGCCTGGGCCAAGGGGCAAATTAGCAAATTCCCCGAGGGCCGTCAGGCCAGCGCTGTGATTCCGATATTATGGCGCGCGCAGGAGCAAGAGGGCTGGGTTACGCAACCCGCGCTGGAGCATATCGCCGACATGCTGGGCATGGCTTATATTCGTGTTTTGGAAGTGGCGACTTTCTACTTTATGTTCCAACTGCAACCCGTTGGTTCTGTTGCGCATATTCAAGTTTGCGGCACCTTGTCCTGCATGATTTGCGGCGCGGAAGACCTGATCGGGATTTGCAAGGATCGGATTGCAGACCACGCCCATGATATTTCTGCGGATGGCAAGTTTAGCTGGGAAGAAGTCGAATGCTTGGGGGCCTGCACAAACGCGCCTATGGTTCAGATTGGCAAAGATTTCTATGAGGATCTGAGCGCCGAGACATTCAACAAAATTCTAGATGAGTTGTCGGCGGGCAATGTGCCCACGCCCGGCCCGCAAAATGGCCGCTATTCTTGTGAACCTTTGGGCGGCGCAATTGCCCTGTCCGAATATGAACCAGGAAAAACGCCGCTGAACGTATCGGCCACCTTGGCGACAGAGATCGGCGACACGGTTAAGCGTATTGATGGCACCGAGGTGCCGTTGCTGACGCCTTGGCTGGAGTCTGCCAAAGCCAAGAAACCTGCAAAAGTGGCGGCAAAGAAGCCTGCTGCTGAAAAACCAACAGCCCAAAAGGCTCAGGCCAAACCTGCCGAACCGCAAGCGGTTGTTGAAGTTGCTCCGGAAATCCTCAAGGCTGCGCGCAAGGGTGGGGCGGATGACCTCAAGCTGATCAAAGGCGTGGGGCCAAAGCTTGAAGGCGTATTGAATGATTTAGGTTTTTACCACTTTGACCAGATTGAAAAGTGGACAGATGAACAGATCGCATGGGTAGACAGTAGACTTCAGTTCAAAGGTAGAATCGAGCGGGATGATTGGACCGGACAGGCCAAAATTCTTGCCCAAGGGGGCGAGACTGCTTTTTCCGAAAAGGCCAATAAATAGGCTGGGTGTTAAGGCACTAACAAGGGAGACGAATGATGGGAAATGGAAATAAAGGGTCGTTAGGGGCCTCGTGCTCAGCAATTTGCTGGCTTGTCGCAGTTCTGTTTGGGTTGCTGGTGGTGGCGATCCTGATCACTTGGGCCAATTGGCCGTGGATGATTGTTTTGGTTATCGGCTTGATTGCAGTTGTTGCTGCGGGATGGGTGTTGCCAACGTATTTCTGCCAAGAGCTGGACGGCAGCGACACGGATGGTCAAAGTTCAGCCGAAGCCGCCGCCCTGTCGGGCGCAGCAATAGCAGATATTCCGCCAGCTGAAACCTTGGCGGAAACAGAAATGGAAATCGCCGCAAATGATACGGCACCGGACGCTGGAGCGCATGGGATTATATCCGAGGTTGCGGATGCATCTGTTAAAGCAGAGGAGCCAGAAACTGCGGCATCAAGTGAAGACGCAGTTTCCCCCCAAGGCAAAGGCGGCGGTAGAGGTGCTGGCAAGGGTAAAGGTGGCGGCAAGGGCAAAGGGCAAGGCAGAGGTAATGGCCCCGGCAAAGGTAAGGGGCCCGGCCAAGGCAAAGGTAATGGCAAAGGCGGCGGTAAAGGTAAGTCTTCGCCCGTTGATGCGCCCGCAGAAGTTGCTGCACCTGTTGCAGCAGAGCCTGTAGCACCGACGCCAGCAGCAGCGCCGAAAGCGGATGGCAAACCTGCGTTATTTGCCTCGGCCCCAGACAGCCCTGACGATCTGAAAATGATCAAAGGCGTTGGCCCAGCGTTAGAGAAAACCCTGAATGACTTGGGGATTTATACCTTCGCGCAGATCGTGGTTTGGACGCCGGATGATGTGGCGTGGGTTGATGGTCATTTGCGGTTCAAAGGCCGCATTGAGCGTGACGATTGGATGTCACAAGCAAAAATACTTGGGAAAGGCGGCGAGACCGCGTTTTCCAAAAAAGTAGAGGATGGCGACGTTTACTAACGCCGTTTTAAGAAAGGAATACAATTGGCCCAGCAAACACCCGCAGCGCGCAAACAGGCGAGGATCGCGTCCATCGTGATCGCCGCTACGATTGTGCTGTGGATGGGGGCCAATTGGGTTGGCGGGCAAATCGGCCTACCGATCAAATATGCATTCCTGTTCGATTTCGTGGCTATGGCCGCTTTCGGATGGGCGTTAATTGTGTTGTTTGGTGTCTGGCGTGATGGCCAGCAGACTAAGGATTAGAAGATGCTCGCGGACGAGAACCGGATTTTTACCAATATTTACGGCATGCATGAGCGTACCCTTGCGGGTGCCAAAAAGCGTGGCCATTGGGATGGCACCGCCGCGATCATTAAGAAGGGTCGCGACTGGGTTGTTTCCGAAATGAAAGAATCCGGCCTGCGCGGGCGCGGCGGGGCAGGGTTCCCGACCGGCCTTAAATGGTCGTTTATGCCAAAAGAAAGCGACGGGCGTCCGGCGTACCTCGTGATTAATGCCGACGAGTCTGAGCCGGGCACCTGCAAAGACCGCGAGATCATGCGCAATGACCCCCATACCTTGATCGAGGGCGCGCTGATCGCCAGCTTTGCGATGAATGCCAACACCAGCTACATCTATATTCGCGGCGAGTTCATTCGCGAACGGGAAGCCTTGCAAGCGGCGATTGATGAGTGTTATGCGGCGGGCCTGCTGGGCAAAAACGCCGCCAAATCCGGTTGGGATTTTGACTTGTTTCTGTCGCACGGGGCAGGGGCGTATATTTGCGGCGAAGAAACAGCCTTGCTGGAATCGCTAGAAGGCAAAAAAGGCATGCCGCGGATGAAGCCGCCGTTTCCGGCGGGCGCTGGTCTGTACGGCTGCCCAACAACTGTGAACAATGTGGAAAGCATCGCCGTGGTGCCGACAATCCTGCGTCGCGGCGCGGGGTGGTTTTCCTCGATGGGCAATCCGAATAATGCCGGAACAAAGCTGTTCGCCATTTCCGGCCATGTCAATCGCCCCTGTGTGGTTGAGGAAGAAATGTCGATCCCCTTGCGTGAATTGCTAGAAAAACATTGCGGCGGCGTGCGTGGTGGCTGGGATAACCTCAAGGCAGTGATCCCCGGCGGCTCATCGGTGCAACTGCTGCCCCACACGGTGTGTGACGAAGCTATCATGGATTTCGACTGGCTGCGTGGCCAGCAATCAGGCCTTGGTACGGCAGCCGTAATTGTGATGGATCAATCGGTTGATGTGATCAAGGCGATCTGGCGGCTGTCAGCGTTCTACAAACACGAAAGCTGTGGCCAATGCACCCCGTGCCGCGAAGGCACCGGCTGGATGATGCGGGTGATGGAACGTCTGGTTAAGGGCGAAGCAGAGCCGGAAGAAATCGACATGCTGTGGGATGTGACCAAGCAGGTTGAGGGTCATACGATTTGTGCGCTGGGGGATGCGGCTGCTTGGCCGATCCAAGGCCTGATCCGCCATTATCGCGGTGAAATTGAAGACCGGATTAAACATAAACGCAGCACGGCTGCCGTGGCTGCGGAGTAAGCTCATGTCCGACCTAAAAAAAGTAATCATCGACGACCAAGAGGTCGAAGTTGACGGCGCGATGACCATATTGCAGGCTTGTGAAGTGGCGGGCGTTGAAGTGCCGCGTTTTTGTTACCACGAGCGTCTGAGCATCGCCGGCAACTGCCGCATGTGTTTGGTAGAGGTTGTGGGCGGCCCGCCGAAACCGGCTGCCAGCTGTGCCATGCAGGTGCGTGATTTACGTCCCGGGCCAGAAGGCCAAGCGCCGGTTGTTAAGACAAAATCACCGATGGTTAAGAAAGCCCGCGAGGGTGTGATGGAATTCCTGCTGATCAACCACCCGCTCGATTGCCCGATTTGCGATCAGGGCGGCGAGTGTGACTTGCAAGATCAGGCCATGGCTTACGGCGTTGATTTTTCCCGTTACCGTGAACCCAAACGGGCCTCGACCGAGTTGAACCTCGGCCCGCTGGTGGCCACCGAGATGACCCGCTGTATTAGTTGCACCCGTTGTGTGCGCTTTACCTCCGAGGTGGCTGGTATTTTGCAGATGGGCCAAACGGGGCGTGGTGAGGATAGCGAGATTACCAGCTATCTGAACATGACGCTGGACAGTGAATTGCAAGGCAACATCATCGACCTGTGCCCCGTGGGCGCGCTGACCTCCAAGCCTTATGCGTTTAACGCGCGGCCTTGGGAGTTGAAAAAGACCGAGACCATCGACGTAATGGACGCCATGGGTTCCAGCATTCGGGTGGACACCAAAGGCCGCGAAGTGATGCGGATTGTGCCGCGCAACCATGACGACACCAACGAGGAATGGATTTCCGATAAATCCCGTTTTATCTGGGACGGTCTGCGTCGCCAGCGTTTGGATACGCCGTTTGTACGGGTGGACGGAAGGTTGAAGCCTGCCACTTGGGACGCAGCTTTTGCGGCGGTTGCTACGGCCAGCAAGGGCAAAAAGATTGCCGGTCTGGTTGGGGATCTGGTCTCAACCGAGGCCACATTTGCCTTGAAACAACTGGTTGAGAGCCTTGGCGGCACGGTTGAATGTCGCACGGACGGGGCGAAATTACCTGCGGGCAATCGCTCCGGTTATGTGGGCACCGCGACGATTGCGGATATTGATGACGCCAAGATGATCCAGCTGATTGGCTGTAATCCCCGCGCGGAAATGCCCGTGCTGAACGCGCGGATGCGCCGTGCTTGGATCAATGGTTGTGACATCGGCATGATTGGCGAAGCAGTTGATCTGACCTATAAATATCACCACATGGGCAATGATCGCGCGGCTTTGGCCAGCGTATTGGATACTAAGTTTGAAAAGGTTCTTGAGGTTCCTTCCATTGTGATCGTCGGCCAAGGGGCCATTCGCGAGGCAGACGGGGCGGCAGTTTTGGCGGCTGCAATGGAGCTGGCCGAGAAAACCAATAGCAAACTGATGATCCTGCACACCGCCGCCAGCCGTGTTGGCGCGATGGATCTGGGGGCGGTCACGACAGGCGGCAAAGATGCAGCCCTTGACGGTGCGGATGTGGTTTACAATCTGGGTGCCGATGAAATTGAAATTCAGGCAGGCCCGTTTGTGATCTATCAAGGCAGTCACGGGGATCGTGGTGCGCACCGCGCGGATGTGATCTTGCCGGGCGCTGCCTATACCGAGGAAAGCGGCATTTTTGTCAATACCGAGGGTCGCCCGCAAATGGCGATGCGCGCGGGTTTTGCCCCCGGGGATGCACGGGAAAACTGGGCTATCCTGCGGGCTTTGTCGGCAGAGTTGGGGCAGGCCTTGCCGTTTGACAGCCTGTCAGCCTTGCGGGCCGCAATGTTTGCCGCAGTGCCCCATTTGGCCGAAATGAATGCAGTGCCAAAAAACGCATGGCAGCCCGAGAAGACTGGCAAGCTGGGCAAAGCCAGCTTTGTGGGTGCGGTGACGGATTTTTATCTGACCAATCCGATTGCACGGGCCTCGTCCGTGATGGGTGAGTTATCGCAAAATGCTGCCGAGCGGCGCAGTGAGACGGTGGCGGCAGAGTGATCCGCCAAGCCTTCATATTTCCCCTATTGGCGCTGGCGGCTTGCGTTCCGCCAGAACCTGTTGACGTGTCAAAGCTGGATTTCAACCCAACTTACGGCGCGGTGAATACCCGTTTGCTAGCAGGCGAGCTGGTTTCGATTTCGGTGGTTATGCAAGGCGCGCGAAACAATGACGATGTGATCGCATTTAACGATTGCGCAGCGGCGCAATATGCGTTGATACGGGGCGCGGGATTTGTGCGCCGTGTGCGCAATGATGTGGACAAGAAAGGCCCCAACTGGCTGGGCGACGGGGTTTACACCCTGTCAGACGCGCACCCGGGCGGGGTACATACAATAGATGCGGAAGTTGCGGCGGGTAATTGCTCTGCCAGTAACATCCCGATGGTGTAAGGACAGGTTATGGAAGCATTTTTCGCAAGCAACTTCGGGATATTCCTGATTATCGTTGGGCAGGCCTTGCTGGTCGTGGCCTTCATGCTGGTCAGCGCGATGTTTCTGGTTTACGGGGATCGCAAAATCTGGGGCGCGGTGCAGATGCGGCGCGGCCCGAACGTGGTTGGCCCCTGGGGGCTGTTGCAGCTGATCGCCGATTTCCTGAAATACATTGTCAAAGAGGTGCTTATTCCTGCGGGGGCCGATAAGGCTGTGTTCCTGCTGGCCCCGTTGGTAGGGTTCATCTTGTCCCTGCTGGCTTGGGCGGTAATTCCGTTTTCAGGCCGCATGATCCTTGCCGACATCAACGTGGCGGTGCTGTTTATCTTTGCGGTGTCCTCGTTGGAAGTATACGGCGTGATTATGGGCGGTTGGGCGTCGAACTCCAAATATCCATTCTTGGGCGCGCTGCGCTCCGCCGCGCAGATGATTTCTTATGAGGTTTCCATCGGTTTCATCATCGTCGGCATCATCATCTCAACCGGTTCGTTGAGCCTCGTGGACATCGTGAACGCCCAAGACGGCTCCTATGGCTTTTTCAGCTGGTATTGGCTGCCGCATTTTCCGATGGTGTTCTTGTTCTTCATCTCGGCGTTGGCGGAAACCAACCGCCCACCGTTCGATTTGCCAGAGGCTGAATCGGAATTGGTGGCAGGCTACCAAGTGGAATATTCTTCTACCCCGTTCTTGCTGTACATGATCGGCGAATATTTCGCGATCTGGCTGATGTGTGCGCTAACCGTGCTGTTCTTCTTTGGCGGCTGGTTGTCCCCGTTTTCATTCCTGCCCGACAGCCCCTTGTGGATGGTTGGCAAAATGGCGTTCTTCTTCTTTATGTTCGCGATGGTTAAGGCGATCACCCCGCGTTACCGCTATGACCAATTGATGCGCATTGGCTGGAAGGTATTCCTGCCCCTGTCACTGGCATGGGTGGTGATCGTGGCGTCCTTAGCATTCTACGATGGATATGACAAAAACCTCGGCGGCGCTTATGCCCGCTGGACTGTAGAAGGGGAGAAATAAGCATGGCTTTCGATTACGTCCGCGCGACCAAATATTTCCTGTTGATGGATTTCCTCAACGGTTTCAAACTGGGGATGAAGTACTTTTTCCGCCCCAAGGCGACCCTGAACTACCCGCATGAAAAAGGCCCGCTTTCCCCGCGTTTTCGCGGTGAACATGCCTTGCGCCGCTATGCCAATGGCGAGGAACGCTGCATTGCTTGTAAATTGTGCGAAGCGATTTGCCCGGCGCAAGCCATTACCATTGACGCAGAACCGCGCGAGGATGGCTCGCGCCGGACCACGCGCTATGACATCGACATGACCAAATGCATCTATTGCGGTTTTTGCCAAGAGGCCTGTCCGGTGGATGCCATTGTAGAAGGTCCGAATTTCGAGTTTTCCACCGAGACCCGCGAAGAGCTGTTCTATGACAAGGAACGCCTGCTGGATAACGGCGCCCGTTGGGAGGCAGAGATTGCCCGTAACCTAGAATTGGATGCGCCGTACCGATGACCCATTTCAGCCCTCAAGATAAGGAACTGGCACAATGACCATTACCCTTTTCGCCTTTTACGTCTTTGCCGCCACGGCCATCGGCTCCGGTCTGCTGGTGGTGTTGGCGCGCAACCCTGTGCATTCCGTCCTGTGGCTGATCCTCGCGTTCTTTAGCGTCGCGGGTCTGTTTGTGCTGATGGGCGCGGAATATATCGCCATGCTGCTGGCCATTGTTTATGTGGGCGCGGTGGCGGTGCTGTTCCTGTTTGTGGTGATGATGCTGGACGTCGACTTTGTGCAGCTGCGCAGCGGTGTCGCCAATTACCTGCCGTTTGGGGCGCTGATCGCGGGCATCCTGTTAATGGAGCTGGGCATGGTCTACGGCCATTGGACCTTTGCCGGTGAGGCCGGAAATCTGTTGCAATCGCCGACGCCTGATTTGACTGAGGTGCCCAACACCTACGCGCTGGGGCAGTTGATTTATACGGATTATATCTATCTGTTTCAGGCGTCTGGTCTGATCCTGCTGGTCGCGATGATCGGCGCAATTGTGCTGACCCTGCGCCACCGCACCGACATCAAGCGCCAGAGCGTGGTTGCACAGATGCACCGCGATCCAGCCAAGGCAATGGAAATGCGCGACGTAAAACCGGGGCAAGGGCTATGATTACACTTGAACATTATCTCGCAGTGGCGGCCGTTCTGTTTGTGATTGGCATATTCGGCATCTTCGTGAACCGCAAAAACGTCATCATCATCCTGATGTCGATTGAATTGATGCTGTTGGCGGTGAACGTCAATCTGGTGGCCTTTTCGGTGCATCTGGGTGATCTCGTTGGGCAGGTATTTACCCTGTTTGTGCTGACGGTCGCCGCCGCCGAGGCCGCGATTGGTCTTGCAATTTTGGTCTGTTTCTTCCGCAACCGTGGCACGATCGCGGTGGAAGATGTGAATGTGATGAAGGGCTAAGGGACATGGAACAAATACTCCTGTTTGCGCCGCTGGTTGGCGCGCTGATCTGTGGATTTGGCTGGAAAATGCTGGGTGAGAACTTAGCTACCTACATCTCGACGGGCATGCTGTTTTTAACGGCGTTTCTGTCTTGGGTGGTGTTTTTCACCTATCACGGGCCAGAGGCCGAAGTGATTACCCTGTTCAAATGGGTCGAGAGTGGTTCACTTTCCACCGACTGGGCGATTCGCATTGACCGCTTAACGGCGATTATGCTGGTGGTCATTTCCACTGTATCCAGCCTCGTTCACCTCTATTCCATCGGCTATATGGCCCATGACGAGAATTTCCCCAAAGGCGCGAGTTATCGTCCACGGTTCTTTGCCTATCTGTCGTTCTTTACCTTTGCCATGCTGATGCTGGTGACCTCCGACAACCTGTTGCAACTGTTTTTCGGTTGGGAAGGCGTGGGCGTTGCCTCGTATCTGCTGATCGGGTTTTATTATCGCAAGCCAAGCGCCAATGCAGCCGCGATCAAGGCTTTTGTGGTCAACCGCGTCGGGGATTTTGGTTTTGCCTTGGGCATCTTCGCCCTGTTCATGATGACCGACAGCATCAATTTCAGCGAAGTTCTGGACCCCCATAACGCGGAAGCGTTAAGCCAGACCAGCATCCAATTCCTAAGCTGGGAAATGAATGCTCTGGAGGTTATCACCTTCCTGCTGTTCGTCGGTGCCATGGGTAAATCGGCGCAGATTATTTTGCACACATGGCTGCCCGACGCGATGGAAGGGCCGACACCTGTGTCCGCCTTGATCCACGCCGCGACCATGGTGACAGCTGGTGTCTTTATGATGTCCCGCATGGCACCGTTGTTGGAATACGCCACTTTCCCCCCGACGTTCATCGTCTTTATCGGGGCCACCACGGCGTTTTTTGCGGCAACAGTTGGTCTGGTGCAAAACGACATCAAACGGGTGATCGCCTATTCAACCTGTAGCCAGCTTGGCTATATGTTTGTGGCTGTCGGCATCGGGGCCTATCCCGTCGCCATGTTCCACCTGTTCACCCACGCGTTCTTTAAGGCGATGTTATTCTTGGGCGCGGGTTCGGTGATTACCGCAATGCACCACGAACAAGATATGCGCCGTTACGGTGGCTTGCGCAAAAAGATCCCGCTGACGTTTGCGGCGATGATGATCGGTACGCTTGCGATTACCGGCGTTGGTATTCCGCTGACCTCGATTGGTTTCGCGGGTTTCATCTCCAAAGATGCCATCATCGAGAGCGCCTTTGCCGCTGGCCCGGGGGTCGCGCAATACGGCTTTATCATGCTGGTTATTGCGGCGCTGTTCACCAGTTTTTATTCTTGGCGTCTGATTTTCATGACCTTCTACGGCAAACCACGCGGCGACAAACATGCCCATGAACATGCTAAGGAAAGCCCGCTCACAATGCTGATCCCGCTGGGTGTGCTGGCTGTGGGCGCGATCTTCTCTGGTATGATCTGGTTGCCGGAGTTCTTCGGTCATCACATGGAGGAATGGTTCGGCGTAGCCACCTATTTCAACCATGAAACCAACCAAGTAATGCATGAAGCGCACGGTGTGCCCAACTGGGTGAAAACCGCACCGTTCTGGGCAATGTTGCTGGGTTTTGTCACTGCCTGGTATTTCTACATCAAGAACACCAACGCGCCCAAAGCACTAGCGCACAGCCAGCGTCACTTGCATGCTTTCTTGCTGAACAAATGGTATTTTGACGAGTTGTATGACTTCATCTTTATCCGTCCGGCGAAATGGCTGGGCCACTTCCTTTGGAAAAAAGGCGATGGCCGCGTCATTGACGGCACTATTAACGGTATCGCCATGGGCATTGTGCCGTGGTTTACCAAACTCGCAGGCCGCGCACAGTCCGGCTATTTGTTTCACTACGCATTCTGGATGTTCGTCGGTATGGCCGCAATTATCACATGGTTCGCAATCGGGGGGGCACACTGATGGATACCCTTCTTTCTGTCGTCACCTTCCTGCCAATGCTTGGCGCGGCTGTTTTGCTGATCTTCCTGCGGGGCGATGGCGCGTTCGAACAGCGCAATGCCAAGCTGGTGGCGCTGCTGGCCACGTCCCTGACCTTCATTGTGTCAATTGCGATTTATACGGAATTTGATGCCTCCAACCCGGGCTTTCAGTTGGTTGAGGAATACGAGTGGATCGCGGGCCTTAAGTATAAGGTTGGCATCGACGGTATTTCGATCCTGTTTGTTTTGCTGACCACATTCTTGATGCCCATCGTTATTCTGGCCTGTTGGGGCGTTTCCCACCGTGTCAAAGAATACATGGTGATGTTCCTGATGCTGGAAACCCTGATGATTGCCGTGTTTACCGCGCTTGATCTGGTGCTTTTCTATGTGGTGTTTGAGGCGGGGCTGATCCCGATGTTCCTGATTGTGGGCATTTGGGGGGGGAAAGATCGCGTTTATGCGGCGTTCAAATTCTTCCTCTATACGCTGCTGGGGTCTGTGTTGATGCTGATCGCCATGCTGGTGATGTGGTATGACGCGGGCACAACCGATATTCCAACCCTGATGAACCACCAGTTCGCCAGCGAGGATTTCACCCTGCTGGGCATAACGGTGGTGGGTGGTTTGCAAACCATGCTGTTCCTCGCGTTCTTCGCCAGCTTTGCGGTTAAAATGCCTATGTGGCCGGTTCACACTTGGCTGCCCGATGCACACGTTCAGGCCCCGACGGCGGGTTCTGTGGTGCTGGCGGCAATCCTGCTGAAAATGGGCGGCTATGGTTTCTTGCGCTTTGCCTTGCCGATGTTCCCTGTGGGGTCATTTGTGATGGCTGATTTTGTGATGACCCTGTCGGTGATTGCGATTATCTATACCTCGCTTGTGGCGTTGATGCAGGAAGACATGAAAAAGCTGATAGCCTATTCATCCGTCGCCCATATGGGCTTTGTGACCATGGGTATTTTTGCCCTGAACAAACAGGGCATTGATGGCGCGATTTTCCAGATGATCAGTCACGGCTTTATCTCTGGCGCCTTGTTCTTGGGTGTTGGGGTGATCTATGACCGGATGCACACGCGGGACATTGACGCTTACGGCGGTCTGGTGATGCGGATGCCGGTTTATGCGCTGGTGTTCATGCTGTTCACTATGGCCAATGTCGGTCTGCCGGGGACATCCGGTTTTGTCGGCGAATTCCTGACCCTTGTTGGTGCCTTTAAAGCCAACACCTGGGTGGCCTTTGGTGCAACCACTGGCGTGATCTTGTCGGCGGGCTATGCCCTGTGGCTGTATCGCCGCGTGGTGCTGGGCGATTTGATCAAGGCCTCGCTGATGACCATCACCGATATGAACGGGCGTGAAAAACTGATGATGGCCCCGCTGATATTCTTCACCCTGCTGCTGGGCATATACCCCGCCTTGGTGCTGGATCTGATCGGGCCGTCTGTTGACGCGCTGGTTGAAAACTTTGACACCGCAACGGTGGCTTTGCATGATGCACTGCCCGCCAAAGCAACACATTAAGGAGCGGCAGCGATGATTGCTAATGATCTGAACACTGTCCTGCCAGAACTTATTCTGGCCGTTTACGCCATGGGCGCGCTGATGTTTGCGGTTTATACCGGCAAAGACCGCACCACGCCGTTGCTGATCTGGGTCACGGCGCTGTTGATGTTTGGCCTTGGGGGCTGGATCGCACTGATGCCGGATGGCTCACACGAGGCCTTTAACGGTGCTTTCATTGATGACGGGTTTTCACGTTTTACCAAAACCTTGATGCTCTGGGCTTCTGGCCTCGTGTTATTGCTGTCCAAGGACTACCTGTCGCGCAATGACATGCTGAAATTCGAGTTTCCAATCCTGATCGCATTGGCCACAGTGGGCATGATGATGATGGTCAGCGCGGGTGATTTGATGTCGCTGTACATGGGGCTGGAATTGCAATCCCTGTCACTTTATGTCATTGCCGCTTTCCGCCGTGACAGCCTGAAATCAACCGAAGCCGGGCTGAAATATTTCGTGCTTGGCGCATTGTCATCGGGCATGTTGCTCTATGGTGCCAGCTTTGTTTACGGCACGACAGGCACAACCAATTTTGCTGGCATCAGCAGCGTTATCGCAGCAGAGGGCATGACCCTTGGCATGTTGTTTGGCATGGTGTTCATGTGCGTTGGTCTGGGGTTCAAAATATCGGCAGCGCCGTTCCACATGTGGACGCCGGATGTATATGAGGGATCCCCGACACCGGTCACCGCCTTTTTTGCCTCTGCCCCCAAAGTGGCCGCCGCTGGCCTGTTCGCCCGCGTCATGCATGATGCGTTCGGGGACGCGACTGCTGACTGGACGCAGATCATTGCGTTCCTGTCCTTGGTATCGATGTTCCTTGGCGCGGTTGCGGCGATTGGGCAGACCAATATTAAACGCCTGATGGCCTATTCCTCGATTGCCCATATGGGGTTTGCTTTGATGGGCTTGGCCTCTGGCACACAGGAAGGCGTGCAAGCGCTGCTGATCTATATGGCGATCTATGTGGTGATGAATATCGGCACTTTCGCCTTTATCCTGAACATGGAAAAAGATGGCCGCGCAGTGACAGACATCCGTTCCCTTGGCATGTATTCCAAGGTGTCGCCGGGGCGCGCGTTGGCGTTGGTGGTGTTGATGTTCTCGCTGGCGGGTATCCCGCCGCTGGTTGGTTTCTTTGGTAAGTTGTTTGTATTGCAAGCGGCGGTGAATGCGGGCCTCACTTGGCTGGCTATTGCCGGTGTGATTGCCTCGGTGATTGGTGCTTTCTATTACTTGCGCATCATCTACTACATCTACTTCGGCGCCGAAACTGATGGCCTTGAGGTGAGAATGCCAACGCTGCATTACGCCGTTCTGATTGCCAGTGCCGCGATCATGCTGTTTGGTTCGATCAACTTGTTTGGCCTAGAAGCCTACGCCGGTGCCGCTGCGGAAGCATTGCTTAAGTGATGATTGACTGGCCCCACAATGTGGGGCGGATCACGCTTGATACTGTGGACAGCACCATGAGCGAGGCCCGCCGCAGGGCTTCGGACATCTCCGCCCCGACTTGGATACATGCGCAAACCCAAACCGCCGGAACAGGCCGGCGCGGGCGCGCTTGGGATACGGGGCATGGGAATTTTTCTGCCAGCCTGTTGATGCGTCCCAAGGGCGCGCCCGCCGATCTGGCCTTGCGCAGTTTTGTGGCGGCGTTGGCCCTGTTCGATACACTGGTGGCAGTCACAGGGCGCGCGGATATTTTCACCCTGAAATGGCCCAATGATGTGTTGCTGCGCGGTGGTAAACTGGCGGGGATATTGCTGGAAACCGTCCCGAACGGGTTGGTGATTGGCGTTGGGGTGAATCTGAAAACCCTACCGCGCGCTGGTGTTCTCGAACCCAAGGCCGTGTCGCCCAAATCTTTACAGGCTGAAACAAATGTGGCTATTCAACCGGTCGATTTTCTGGATATTCTAGCTCCCAGTTTTGCCCGCTGGGAGGTCCAGATGGCCACATATGGTTTTGCACCGATCCGAACTGCGTGGCTGGCACAGGCGGCCAATCTTGGTAGGCCTGTCCGCGCGCAGGTCGGCGGTGAGGCCGTTCACGGCACCTTCACCACCATAGACGAGCAGGGCGCGCTTGTATTAGAAACCGCCAAGGGCTTGCGTAAAATATCCGCAGGTGATGTGCATTTCAACGAGGAGTGGCAAAATGCTGCTGGCCATTGATGTAGGCAATACCAACACGGTTTTTGCGGTTTATGACGGGGACCGCGAGCTGGCCGAATGGCGCTGCGCAACCGAGCATGAACGCACGGCGGATCAATATTACGTCTGGCTGCGCCACCTGATGCAGCTCAACGATATCCCCACCAATATCGACCGGGTGGTGATTTCATCTGTGGTGCCCAAAGTTGTGTTCAACATGCGGGTGCTGTGCGACAAATATTTCAGCTGCCGTCCGTTGGTTGTTGGCAAACCTGGCTGTAATCTGGGTGTCGAAACCCGCGTTGACACGGGTACAATTGTCGGCGCGGATCGGCTGGTAAACACAGTCGCGGCCTTTGATCGCTTTGGCGGAGACTTGATTGTGGTGGATTTTGGCACCGCCACCACCTTTGATGTTGTGGATCAAGACGGGGCCTATATTGGCGGTGTTATCGCGCCTGGTGTAAATCTATCAGTCAAAGCCCTGCATGAGGCCGCCGCCGCACTGCCCCATATTGACGTTACCCAACCGGATGTCGTAATAGGCACAAATACCGTGGCCTGTATGCAGTCCGGTGTCTTCTGGGGCTATATTGGCCTTGTTGAAGGCATTTGCAGCAAAATCCGCGCGGAACATCCACGCCCTATGAAAGTCATTGGCACTGGTGGATTGGCTTCGTTGTTTGACCGCGGTACCGAAATTTTTGACGCCATCGAAAACGACCTGACCATGCATGGCCTAGTGTTGATCGAGGCACTGAACGAAAGAGAATAACTCTGATGAGTAAAAAGAACCGTTTGATTTATCTGCCCCTCGGTGGGGCCGGTGAAATTGGCATGAATATGTACCTGTACGGCTATGGCCCCAAAGGTAAAGAACGCTTTATCCTTGTGGATGCCGGCGTGACATTCCCCAATATGGACCAAACACCGGGCGTTGATCTGATCATGCCGGATACCGCCTATATCGAGGCCCGCGCCGATCGCTTGGACGCGATTTTCATCACCCACGCCCATGAGGATCACGTAGGGGCCATCGGGCACCTGTTTTCCCGCATTCCGGCACCAATTTATGTGCGCAAATTTACCGGCGCCGTGGCGCGCACCAAAATGGAAGAGCACGGCCAAGACAGCCGCAATGTGAACGTCATGGGCCTGTGGCCAGAAATGGTAGAGGTCGGCCCGTTCAAGGTTGGCTTTATGCCCGTAGCGCATTCCATCCCAGAGGCATCCGGTCTGGTGATCGACAGCCCTGTTGGCCGTGTGATCCACTCTGGTGACTTTAAACTGGATCCGGACCCGATTGTGGGCGACCCGCATAACCCTGCATTGTTGCGGGAAATCGCGGGCGATGGCGTTCATGCGCTGATCTGCGATTCGACCAATGTATTCAGCCCGAACCCCGGGAATTCTGAATCCGGTCTGCGCTCGGATATTTCCGCGCTCATCAAAGCTGCCAGCGGTATGATGGTGGCGACGACTTTTGCCTCCAATGTGGCACGTCTGAAAACTCTGGCGCAGGCGGGTGTGGACGCGGGGCGCTCGATTGTGGTGCTGGGCCGTTCTATGCAACGGATGATGGATTACGCCAATTTCGCCGAAGTTTTGCATGATTTTCCGCCAACAATTGATCTGGAGGATGCCCGCAGTATCCCCCGTGAAAACTTGATGTTGCTGGTGACCGGATCGCAAGGCGAGGGGCGTGCGGCCTCGGCGCAACTGGCGCGCGGTAAATATCGCGGGATTACTTTGCGTGAGGGGGATACGTTTTTGTTCTCCTCCAAGACCATTCCGGGTAATGAGCGTTCCGTTGGCGGCATTATGAATGCGTTTTCGGAACTAGGGGTTACGGTTCTGGATGACAACAGCGGCAACGTGCATGTGTCTGGCCACGCCAACCGCCCCGATTTGCTGGAAATGCACAGCCTGCTGCGCCCTAAAATGGTGATCCCGAACCACGGCGAACACCGACATTTGCGCGAACACGCCAATTTGGCGCGCGAACATGGCCGCGCCAGTGTGATTGCTCCCAATGGCAGTATCGTTGATATGACCGACGCAGAGCCGAAAATAATTGGCCATATCGAAACTGGCCGTATCTACCTTGATGGCAACGTGTTGATTGGTTCTTTTGACGGTGTGGTGTTGGACCGTATTCGCATGGCGACGCGGGGTACGGTTGTGGTCAGCATTATGCTGGAAGACAATCGCCTGATTGGCGAAAGCTGGGCTGAAATCATGGGCCTGCCGGAAACTGGCAAGGTAGAAGCCAGCCTGCAAGACAGCATCGAGGAAGCCGTTGACCGCGAGCTGGACCGCGCCAAGCCTTCGCGTATGTCCAATGATGACGAAGTGGAAAACATCGTTCTTCGCGTAGTTTCCAAAATATGCCGCGATATGGTGGGTAAAAAACCGGTTTGCAAAGTGCTGATTAACCGTCTGGTAGACGGCTAAAGCGTTGCGACTTTATGTTGAAACGCATTTTCCCGCCTTTCGCTAAGGCTCAAATAGGAAATGCGTTGACCGATGGTTCAAACAAAAGCCGAAACGCTCTAGGCTGCGCCAATTTGGCCCGTTGAATTGGCGGGCGGGAACACCAGATTAAACCTTATGATACGGCTTTTTAACGCATTGTTCCTGTCGGCTGTGCTGGTTGTTACCAGCATCGGCTTTGCCGTGGCGCGGGGCCAAAGCCATGACCTTGGCACAGATATGGTGATCTGTACCGGAACCGGGCTGATTGTGATGACAATTGGCCCGGACGGCGAACCGGTTGAGAAATTCCAGACCTGCCCCGATGCCCTGTCAATTTTTACGCCCAATTTGGCTGCACCAATTATGGCGGTGCAAGTTCTGTCCGGTGTTTTACAATTGGCACCCCTTGGCGTTTTGGTGGGGCAGGGACGTCAAACCCTCACACCCTCGGCCCGTGGGCCACCTTTGGCTGTTTGATCTATTCACATTTCAAACAATCCTACCAAAGGAAAAACACATGTCTTTCAAATCTGTAACTCTGGCAGCTGTTGCTGCTCTGTCTCTTGCTGTGCCGGCGTTTGCTGGTGACATCATGATCCAAGACGCATACGTTCGTTCTTCTGGCGCAACTGCCAAAAGCGGGGCGGCGTTTATGGTGATCGTGAACAACGGCGACACCGATGACCGCCTGATTTCTGTGCGCTCTGACAGTGCGCGCAAGGTCGAGACCCACACCCATCTGATGACAGAAAACGGCGTAATGCAAATGCGCGAAGTAAAGGACGGCTTTGTCATTCCTGCGGGCGGCACCCATATGTTGCGGCGTGGTGGCGATCATTTGATGTTTATGGGGCTAAAGGGGGCCATGAAGCAGGATGAGACTGTATCTGTGACCCTGACCTTTGAACAGGCTGGTGAAATCACCCTTGATATTCCCGTTGATCTAAAGCGCAAGCCAAGGAAAATGGATCCTTCAAAGATGAAGCATAAAGCGCCGGACGAATAAACACGTCATCCTGCGCCGCTTCCTTTGGTAAATATTCACAATTCTGATGCACTTGTCTCGGATGAACGCCTATAATTTGCAATCTGGGGTGATTCCAATAAAGGCAAGGCCATGAGCACAGAAGTTGCGGTTGAAAAGATGGACGGGGCGCAGGCCGCACAGGAACTGGCAGGGTTGGCGGATGTGTTGGCGCGCGCGAACGCGGCCTATCACCGTGACGATGCGCCCGAGATTTCAGATGCGGAATATGATCGACTCAAGCGCCGTAACGCGGCGATTGAGGAACGGTTTCCAGAGTTAAAGCGCGATGACAGCCCCTCCGATATGGTGGGCGCACCGGTGTCTGAGACCTTTACCAAGGTGAAACACGCCGTCGCGATGCTGTCCCTTGGCAATGCGTTCAATGACGAAGATGTCGCGGAGTTCGAGAGCCGTGTTGCCAAGTATCTTGGGATCAAGCAAGGGATTGCCTTTACCGCTGAGCCGAAAATTGACGGGCTGTCCCTGTCCTTGCGGTATGAACAGGGTGTTTTGGTTCAGGCAGCCACACGCGGTGACGGCGAAACCGGCGAGAATGTCACCAATAACGCGCGGATGATTGACGATATTCCGCAAACTCTGACAGGGGCACCTGACGTTCTGGAAGTGCGGGGCGAGGTGTACATGAGCCATGCGAATTTAGCCGCATTGAACGCGGCGCAATTGGCCAAGGCGGCCAAACCCTTCGCCAATCCGCGCAACGCGGCGGCGGGGTCTTTGCGGCAGCTGGATGCGCGGATCACCAAAGCGCGCCCCTTGCATTTCTTTGCCTATGCCTGGGGGGAATTGTCTGAACCGCTGGCCACGACCCAGATGGGGGCGATTGAACGGCTGGCGGCGCTGGGGTTCAGCACCAACCCGCTAACGGGGCGTTTTCAGGGGGCCAAAGCACTGGTCACCCATTACCGCAAGATCGAGGAACAACGCGCCACCCTCGGCTATGACATCGACGGGGTGGTGTACAAAGTTGACGATCTGGAACTGCAACGCCGCCTCGGGGTTCGTTCCACCACGCCGCGTTGGGCGGTGGCCCATAAATTCCCCGCTGAAATCGCCCATACTTGGGTTGAGGGCATCGACATTCAAGTCGGGCGCACGGGCGCTTTGTCACCTGTTGCCCGCCTGACGCCTGTAACGGTCGGCGGCGTGGTTGTGTCAAATGCGACGCTGCACAATGAGGATTACATCCAAGGGCGCGACAGCAAGGGCGGCATGATCCGCGAGGGGCGCGATATTCGTGTTGGCGATTGGGTAGAGGTGTATCGCGCAGGCGACGTGATCCCCAAAGTGCGGGATGTGGATGTGTCTAAACGCAAGGCGGACAGCAAGCCTTATGTGTTTCCGGCCGTGTGCCCGGAATGCGGTTCCCCTGCACTGCGAGAGGAGGGCGACAGCGTGGCGCGCTGTACTGGCGGGTTGATCTGCCCGGCGCAAGCGGTTGAAAAGTTGAAACATTTTGTAGGACGCTCAGCTTTTGACATCGACGGTTTGGGCAAGAAACAGATCGAGATGTTCTTTCACGACAAGACCCTGCCAATCCGCGAGCCGGCGGATATATTCACCCTTGCGCAACGGGATGCGCAACAACTTACCAAGTTAAAGAACCGTGATGGCTGGGGCGAATTGTCAGCTGCCAATCTGTTTGCAGCGATTGAGGCAAAGCGGAAAATTCCGTTGAACCGTTTGATATTCGCCCTTGGTATTCGCCATGTGGGCGACAGTTCCGGCGCGCTTTTGGCAGGGCACTACGGATCGTGGCGGGCGCTGGTTTCCACGCTGGACGCGGCCAAGGACCACGCGGGGGAGGCCTGGGAAGACCTGTTGTCGATTGACGGCGTCGGTGCGGTCATGGCGGCGGCGTTGGTTGATACGTTTCACGCGCCAGACACGCGTGCGGCAATTGACCGTTTGGTGGCTGAACTGGATGTACAAGATGCGATTGCCAACGACACTTCCGGCAGTCCGGTGACAGGTAAAATCGTGGTTTTCACGGGCACGCTGGAACTGATGACCCGCGCCGAGGCCAAGGGGCGGGCGGAAACTTTGGGGGCCAAAGTTTCCGGCTCGGTTTCCAAAAAGACTGACATTGTGATTGCGGGGCCGGGTGCCGGTTCCAAAGCCAAAAAGGCCGAGGCCTTGGGGGTGAAAATCCTGACCGAGGTCGAGTGGTTGGCATTGATTGGTGAAGCGCGATGAGCAATCGGCCAGAAATTCTGTTCCCGCTGTTTGCGGAGTTAACCAAGCTGGACGGGGTTGGCCCCAAGATGGCGAAGAATTTTGCCAAAATGGGGGTTGAGCGGCCTCGCGACCTGTTGTTTGTACTGCCGCACAGCCTGATTAACCGCGAGCTGATCACCTCGGTTCAAGATGCGCAGCCGCCCTGCGTGGTCACGGTGGAAGTTGTCGTTGGCATGCACCGGCCCAATGCGATTAAAGGCCGCCCTTACCGCGTGACAGTTCAGGACGCCAAGACCAGTTTTCAGTTGGTGTTTTTCCATGCCCATAAGGACTGGCTGAATGAGCAACTGCCCGCAGGCCAGCGCCGTGTGGTGTCTGGCAAAATTGAACTGTTTGACGGGGTCGCGCAGATGGTTCACCCCGATTTCATTTTGCGCCCACAAGCGGCAGATGCCATTCCAAGCAACGAGCCGGTTTATCCCCTGACCGCAGGGGTGACGCAAAAAACCATGCAAAAGGCGATGGCCTCGGCGCTGGAGCGCGCGGTGGATTTACCGGAATGGATTGCGCCCTCGTTGACGGAAAAACACGGCTGGCCGGGTTGGTACAGTGCTTTGAAATCTGCGCATGCGCCCGAGAAACCCGGCGATTTGGCGCGCGATGTGGCCCCGCGCCAACGGCTGGCTTACGACGAGATATTGGCCCATCAACTGACGCTGGCTTTGGCACGCGCCAAAATGCGCCGCGCCAAGGGAATTGCCAGCCTTGGCAATGGTCATCTGCGCAACAAGGTTCTGGCCGTATTGCCGTTTAAGCCGACAGGCGCGCAATTGCGCTCTGCCGACGAGATCACGGGTGACATGGCAGAGCCGGTGCGGATGAACCGTTTACTGCAAGGCGATGTTGGGTCCGGCAAAACACTGGTGGCGCTGATGGCCCTGTTGGCCGCCGTGGAGGCAGGCGGGCAGGGTGTGATGATGGCTCCCACAGAAATACTGGCGCGTCAACATCTGGAAGGGTTGCAGCCTTTGGCAGAGGCGGCGGGCGTGGTGCTGGAAATCCTGACGGGGCGGGATAAATCGGGCGAGCGGCGGCGAAAACTGGCGGCTTTGGCGGCGGGTGATATTCAGATTTTGGTTGGCACCCATGCGGTGTTCCAAAAGGATGTGGTGTTTCACGATCTGCGCCTCGCGGTGATCGACGAGCAGCACCGTTTTGGGGTGCGTCAGCGCATGGACCTCGGCGCGAAAGGCGCGGCGGTGGATATTCTGGTGATGACTGCCACGCCTATTCCGCGCTCGCTGGCGCTGGCCAATTACGGTGACATGGATATTTCCCTGCTCGATGAAAAACCGCCCGGACGCTTGCCGATTGAGACAGTGCTGGTGTCAAATACACGGTTCGATCAGGTGGTTGCCCGCCTAAAGGCCGCGATTGCAGAGGGGCGGCAGGCCTATTGGGTGTGCCCGCTGGTGGGCGAGAGCGAATTGGTGGAATGGGCTGCTGCCGAAGAGCGTTTCAAAATCCTGCGCGCCGCCTTGGGGGAGGGCGTTGTTGGTCTGGTGCATGGGCAATTACCTGCGGCTGAAAAGGATGCCGCCATGGCGCGGTTTGTGGCGGGGGAAACCAAATTACTGGTGGCCACGACTGTGATTGAGGTCGGTGTTGATGTGCCATCGGCCAGCATCATGGTGATCGAGCAAGCCGAGAAATTCGGCCTGTCGCAATTGCACCAGCTGCGCGGGCGTGTGGGGCGCGGGGCTGATGCCTCCACCTGTTTGTTGATGTATGCGCCGCCTTTGGGGGAAACCGCAATGCGGCGCCTCAAGGTGATGCGGGATACCGAAGATGGGTTCAAAATCGCCGAGGAAGATTTGCAACTGCGCGGCGCGGGGGATGTGTTGGGGATGGCGCAATCCGGCCTGCCGCGTTTTCAGATTGCCGATTTGGAAGTGCAGGCAGATTTGATGAAAATCGCGCAAGACGATGCGCGGCTTTTGTTGTTTGAGGATCCGGATATGGCGGGGGAACGCGGCAAAGCGGCGCGTGTTCTGCTGTATCTGATGGAGCAGGACAAAGCTATTCGTTTGATTTCAGTGGGTTAACCGAAAGTTCACAAATGTTCCTATAAGGTTCTTGTTTTGTGAGAACATATGTGGAACAAAGTAATTACGGAAACGCTAACGACACGATAGGAACCCAGATCATGATGAAAGATATGCTCAGTATCATCCGCAAATCACCGCATTCAGTGCTGGAAGATTTGATCGGTGTTAGTGCAATTTTCACCATGGTTGTTGTGGGCCTGCACGTGCCAATGACGCTTTGATCCTCTTGCTCTGTGGGCCCTAGCCTTATCCGACTGCCTTGTCCGGATATCTGAACACTGCCTCAAACCCGTTCCTGACTAGGGATTTACCCGCAAACACTATACGCCGCATCCTTTTGGGATTGCGGCGTTTTTTTTAGTTTAACGGCGCCCCTGGCGGGGCATTCCTTTTGAGCGCTTCGCACGGGGTTCCGCTCCGCTCGGGGGATATTTAGAAGAACAAAGAAAAGTTAAAGGAGGCTTTCCATTGCTTCTAGTGTGGCGTCATAGGCCAGCAGAATAGAGGCGTGGCGGTTTTTATAATCGGCGGCGGGTTGCAATACTTCCAACTCGACAAAAGGGGCCGGGGGAACCGGTCCGCCAGACTTTAGCATATCATGCAATGCGTTACGGGTGGATTTTACCTGCTGCAAGGTCAGGCCAATTGCATTTTCGCCCATGACACTGGCGGAGGCCTGCCCCAAGGCGCAAGCTTTTACATCTTGGCCGTAGTCGGAGATTTTACCATCCAGCACATTAATATCAATTGTCACCGTCGATCCGCAAAGCGGCGAGCGTTTGCGCACAGATGCGTCGGGGGCGTCCAAACGATCGGTGCGCGGGATTTCAGCGGCCAACGCCAGAATGCGGGTCGAGTAGAGTTTCATCAAATCAGACGGCTGGTTCATCGCTTTGGCCTTTTAATCACGCGCTATTGGGTTTTAACTAGGGCTGAAACGGCGATAAGGAAAGGGAAAGTGATGGGGAATATGAAATTTGATCCCGCAAGCCTGAGGTATAATGACCAAGGGCTGATTCCGGCCATTGCGCAACAAAAAGGAACCGGCGAGGTTTTGATGATGGCTTGGATGAATGCCGAAGCGGTGCAGCGCACGATTGACAGCGGCAAGGTCACCTATTGGTCGCGCTCTCGGCAATCTTTCTGGGTTAAGGGCGAGAGTTCGGGGCACACGCAAAAACTGGTGTCGATGGCGGTGGATTGCGATCGTGATTGCCTGCTGGTGACGGTGGATCAAGTGGGCCCTGCCTGCCATACCAATCGGCGCAGTTGTTTTTATACTGCCGTGGAGAGCGGCGTTGAAGTGGAACTTATGGGGGTGGATGTATGACCTGGATCAATACAATCAGCTATGCGGCGGCGACAGGTAAGCTGCGCAAACTTTATGACCGGGTGAAGGGGCCGGATGATAACGTGGATAATATTATGATGGCCCATTCGCTGCGCCCCCACTCGATGGAGGGGCATATGGCGCTGTATAAATATGTGCTGCACCACACGGGAAATACCCTGCCCAAGTGGTTTCTGGAGGCGTTGGGGGTTTATGTCTCGGCGTTGAACAAATGTGATTATTGCGTGGATCATCATTTTGGTGGTTTCAAGCGACTGTTGGGAGATGATGCGCGGGCCGAGGCGTTTTTGGCAGCTGCGAAGGCGGGTAAAATTGCCGACATGCCGCTGGAGAATATGGAAAAACTGGCGATGGTCTATGGCAAGCTGTTGGCGCAAAACCCGTCTGCGATTACCGAGACCCACATTATTGGCTTGCGCGACGCCGGCTTTGATGATGGCCAAATATTGGAAATCAATCAGGTTTGTGCCTATTTTTGTTATGCCAACCGCACGGTTTTGGGGCTGGGGTGTTCCACAAACGGCGACATAATCGGCCTTTCGCCGAATAATTCTGACAATCCCGATGATTGGAGTCATACATAGGTCAATTGTCTAACCTGAGAGAGACTGATGCCCCAAGCCAAGCCGCAAATGTCGCCCCGTTTGAATGTTTTGGGGGAGGCCATTAAACCCTGCTCCACAACGCCAATGACTGGTTTTTTCCGGGACGGTTGTTGCAATACAGGCCCGCAGGATGTTGGCAAGCATACGGTTTGTGTGCAGATGACGGATGAATTCCTGGCGTTTTCCAAATATTTGGGCAATGATCTGTCGACACCGCGACCCGAATTTGGCTTTGCCGGATTGAAACACGGGGATCGCTGGTGCCTGTGTGTGGACCGTTGGGCGCAGGCCCATGCAGAGGACGCAGCACCGCTGGTTATTTTGGAAAGCACCCACCAAGAGGCGCTGCAAACGGTGCCTTTCGAGGTGTTGCGCAAAATGGCGCTGGATATGAATTAGCCCCAGCTAGAGCCGCCCGGACCCCTGCAAAACCCCGTGCTCCATCGCATAGCGGGTCAACCCTGCTGTGGTGGAAATCCCCAGTTTACGTTTGATATTCTTGCGGTGGGTTTCCACGGTGCGCACCGAGATTTCGAGATCATAAGCCACTTGCTTGTTGCTTTTGCCAGAGGCCAGTTCCAGCAGGATTGTTTGCTCGCGCGCAGTTAGCGCGGCCCTGTTATTCTCACGCGGGGCGATTTGTTGTTCGGATCCGGTACAGAGGTACGTCCCCCCCGCATGGACAGTTTCAATTGCGGTGACTATTTTATCGATGGGGATGTCTTTGAGCAGATACCCTTTGGCCCCGTAGCGCATGGCTGTGCTGATGTATTCCGGGCTGTCGTGCATCGACAGGATCAGGATTTTTGTTTCCGGCTTGCGTTCCAACATGATTTCCGTGGCCCCAAGCCCGTTCAGGTTCGGCATGTTCAGATCAAGCAGAATAACATCGGCATCCAAGGACTCAAAACTGTCAACCAACTCCTGACCATCTGCTACAGTTGCTAAAACTTCTATGTTATCAAAGCTTTCCAGAATTCCCCTGATGCCTTCAGTTACAAGGGGATGATCGTCTGCAATCACAATTTTAATGCGGTTCACTTGGGTCATGCGGTTTCCTTGGACAGTTCTTCACGTGGTTTTAACATATGTTTGAGGGGAACGCGGGCCTCAATTGTGGTGCCGCTTTTGCTGCTCGTAATGCTTAACGTGCCGTCTAGATTTTCCACCCGTTCTTGCATGTTACGCAATCCCAACCCGCCGGATGCGTTGCGCGCTACTTGTGGATAGGCCATGCCGATGCCATTGTCCTGAATACGCAGGGTGCCGCCTTTGCGGCTGCCAAATACTTTCATTGTGACGAAGGTGGCCTGCGCGTGGCGTTCAATATTTGTGAGCGCTTCTTGGGCGATCCGGTACAGGGCGGTTTTGGATTCAGTGTCCAGACGATTGGAGAATACCACCGTGCTGAAATCCACCTCGATACCCGTGCGTTTGGAAAAATCATCTGTGAGTGTGCGCAGGGCAGGGCCAAGGCCAAGATCATCCAACACACCGGGGCGCAAATCGCGGCTGATGCGGCGCACCTCGGTAATGGCGCCGTTCAGGTCATCGCGGGCTTTGGCGATGCTGTCCTCGGTACGGGGGTCGCCTTTGGCGTGGCGACGGATTGCCAATTCCAGCACATAGCGCACCCCGACCAGAATTTGGCTGATGCCGTCATGCAATTCCCGCGCCACGCGGTAACGCTCTTCTTCTTGGGTGCCAAAAATTCGCTGGGTTAGTTTCTTGAGTTTTACATCTGCCAAACGGCGCTCGCGCACGTTCAGGACCATGCCAGACAGGAAAACCAGCGTCAGGGCAGTTATGGTAATTGCCATGATTTGCAAGGACGTCGCGCGCACGCGGGCCTCGGTTTGGTTACGGGTCGCGGCGAGGTTCTTGGTCACGTCATCAATAAAAATACCTGTTCCAATGGCCCATTGCCAATCTTGCAGACCCACCACATAGGACACCATTTCAGCCGTTTCGCCGGTCGAGGGTTTGCGCCACTGGTATCTATGATAACCGCCACCTTGGCGGGCAATGCCGATTAATTTATCCACCACAGGCACACCGTTTTTATCGGCCAACCCCAACCAATTACGCCCTATCCTGTCGGTTTGGCGCGGGCTGACCAAATTGTTACCGTCGTAGTCATAGACAAAAAAGTAACCGTCCCGGCCATAAATCATCGACGACAAAATTTGCGTTACGCGCAGTTTGGCGGCCTCATCATCGGGCAGGGCGCGGCCATATACCGAGACGATGGCGGTGCGGGCCAGCGACAAGTAATTCAGGATTTCGGCTTGTTTCGCCGATAATAATTCCGCCTCCAGAACCTGCAACTCATCCTCTATTAATTGGCGGGTTTGGTAGTTCACCACCAAGGCGATTGCTGCCGCCGCAAAGACCAAGGGGATCGTCGCCAGAAAGAAAACTTTCTGGCCGTAGCTTAGGGAAATTAGATTTCTGAGCTGTCTCAAGTGATTCTCCACGCCGCGCGTGCTGCGAAAGGCTGGGCGCGGCTATAGCTAAAGGCCAATGACGATGGGCGTCAAGCAGCCGATTTTAAGGAATTACAGGTGAAATCGGCATCTACGGGTTTTCGGGTATTGGATTTTTTGGGGCAGGTAGGCTAAGTTCCGCCCACATATAAATACGCGTGGTCAAAAAGATCGCGTGACAATGGGAGGAATACTATATGGACCGTCGTTCATTTCTAAGAACATCCGCACTGGGCGGAACTGCCGCTGCTGCAACGTCTTTGGCAGCCCCTGCGCTTTCTGCGGGTAAAGAAAAACTGACATTGGTAACATCTTGGGGCCGTGGCCTTGCAGGTGTTTTTGACGCGGCGCAATTTTATGCAGACGCTGTAAACGGCATGTCCGATGGCACGCTGGAAATCGAAATCAAGGCTGCTGGCGAACTTGTTGGTGCGCTGGAAGTATTCGATGCTGTGTCCTCTGGTCAGGCTGACATCTATCACTCTGCTGATTACTACTTCGTTGGTCAGCACCCGGCATTTGCCTTCTTTACCGGCGTGCCATTTGGCATGAACGCCACAGAGCATAACAACTGGTACTACCATGGTGGTGGTAAAGAGCGTCACAACGAGCTGGGCGAAATCTTTAACCTCAAGCCTTTCTTGGCTGGTAACACTGGCACACAAGCCGGTGGTTGGTTCCGCAAGGAAATCAATGGTCCAGAAGATTTCAACGGCTTGAAATTCCGTATGCCTGGTCTGGGCGGCAAAGCGCTTGGTTACTTGGGCGCATCTGTTCAGAACATTCCGGGTTCTGAAGTTTACCAAGCCCTGTCATCCGGCGCCATCGACGGCACCGAGTGGATCGGTCCTTGGGCTGACGAAAAAGCTGGCTTCCAGGAAATCACCAAGTTCTACTATACAGCTGGTTTCCACGAGCCATCTGCTGGCCTGTCGTCCTCTGTGAACCTTGAGCGTTTCAACAGCCTGTCTGGTACCCACCAGAAAATTCTGGAAATTGCTGCCGGTGCGACCAACATTTGGTCCATGAGCCAATTCCTGAACAACAACGGTGCCGCGCTGACACGTTTGGCCGCTGGTGGTGTTAAAATTCTGGAATTCCCTGACGCTGTTTGGGATGCATTTGGTTCCGCTTCTGAAAAAGTTTATGCAGAATTTGCGGGCGACGACATGTTTGATACCATTTTGGGCGAATATCGCACATCGATGCGCGATTCATCCGGTTGGTTGACAAACTCCACCGATGCGTACCGTCGTCAACGCGACCGCGTATTGGGCTAATCGCCTGACGTAATTGACTTTAGGATGTCCCGTGCGCGGGGCATCTTTCTCGTACCGCCCAAAATAGGGCTGGCGAAATACATCAGGGAAAATCATCATGTTAGATGCGATAGGCTGGGTCATTACCCAGTTCGGGATGGCCTTTTATAACTTTTTCTATGCCGTAACCCACCCCGCCAGTTGGCTGGACTGGACCGACGGCAAAGCAATGGTGAAGTTCATATTCTATGGCGCATCGATGGATTTTTTCTTCGTCGTTATCACTATATTTATCATCATCCTGATCATCGGCCTTTGGAAACGCGAATTCCTTTGGGGGGTCGTGCGGGTCATTGAAGGCTTTAACAATACGCTGGGCCGCTTCTTTGCATGGGCTGCGCTGTTGATGGTGTTGCAGCAAATTATGATCGTGTTCTTGCAACGCATTTTCCTGCGCGCCTCGATCAACATTTCGCCCTTTGGCTTTGGCGTGACCAAAGACCTCAGCTGGTGGGCAGAAGAGTTGAAATTCTACAACGCCATGTTGGTGGCGCTTTGTTGCGCCTATGCCTTTGTGCAGGGCGCCCATGTGCGGGTTGACTTATTCTACGCAGGCATGCGGTTTCGCGCCAAAAAGATCGTCGATATGATCGGCTCGATCTTCTTTATTCTGCCGTCTATGACCTTGATCTGGATGTATGGCTGGTTCTTCTTGTGGCGCCATCTGGTAACACCCAAGATTTCGGCGACGGATAAAATCGAATTGCTGGAACGCAAAGCCCGATTCTTGAAATGGAACGTGGAAACCATCGGCTTCTCTCCCAACGGGTTCGATGGGTATTTCCTGTTTAAAATCCTGTTGGTGTCGTTTGCTGGCATCATCTTTGTCAGCGGCATGTCGTATTTCTATCGATCCCTGCTGGAGTTCCTCGAGGGCGAGGAATCCGAGGGCAAATATCTAGACAAAGACAAGTTAGGCGATGAACTCGCTGAAACTGTCGCAGAAATTCACTAAGGGACGGTTGGCATGTTATTTGGACTTGATGGCGTAGAAGTAGGCCTGATCATTGTATTCGCCTACCTGTTCGGGGCAATTATGTCGGGCTTTCCGGTGGCGTTTGCCATTGGCGGCGCGGGCACATTGGCCTTTGGGATTTTGGCCACATTGGATACCACGGGTATTTTGACAAAAGAGGTCATCGACACCGGTTCCGCCGCATACCAAGCGCTGCGCGATGGCGGTGTTTCGGCCTATGATATTTCGATATTCAGGTACCCGGATTTGGTGACGGTCACTGAACCGCTGTTTGAAGGCGGCTGGGAGCGGGCGATGAACCGCAATCTGTCGTTCATCGTAAACCGGATGAATGAACGGGTGTTTGCGGGCGCGTCCATCGAAACGCTGTTGGCCGTTGCCATGTTTGTGCTGATGGGTATCACGCTGGAGCGTTCCAAGATCGCTAACGACCTGCTGACCACCATGGCCCGCGTGTTTGGCCCGCTGCCCGGCGGTTTGGCCGTGGCCGTTGTGGCTGTGGGGGCGTTTTTGGCGGCCTCGACCGGCATCGTTGGGGCCACAGTGGTGACCATGGGGTTACTGTCTTTGCCTACTATGTTGAAAAACGGTTACTCGCCAGAACTGGCGACGGGTGTTATCGCGGCCTCGGGTACTTTGGGGCAGATCATTCCGCCCTCGATTGTGATCGTGTTGCTGGGCACATTGGCAGGTGACCTCTATTCCGTTGCACAAGAAGAACGCGCTCAAGCTGTGGGGTGTTCTGACGCGCTGACTTACCTCGGCGAGGCGGCGGTGCTGTCTGTTGGTACGCTGTTCCAAGCGGCGATCTTGCCCGGTATCCTGCTGGCAGTTCTCTACGGTCTCTATGCCTTTGTGTACGCCTTGTTGAACCCGGAAAAAGCGCCACCAGTTCCCGCGATTGAGGGCACAGGCCCGAAAATCGGTGGACGTCATGCTTTGATGTGGTTCCTACTGGTGCCAGTCGGTGTCATTGCTTTTGCCATCGCCTCCAGTACGATCTCTATTTCTGGCAATCAGTCGCAGGTTGTTGACAGTGTGTCCGACGTGGGCCGCCAAGCGGTTTTGCGCACTAATGTCAGTGAGCAATGCAGGGGCGCGATGATCGAAAAGCACGGTCTGGAAAAATGGGATCTGGCGGTTTCCCAACAGGCAGAAATCGAATCTGAGGGGGGCAGTCGGACCCAGGCAGAACGCACACTGACGCCTGAGCAGATGATTGTAGCCAAAGCCGAGAAATTGGCTGGCACGGCACCTATTGGCTCGGGTGTTCTGAAAATAGTGGTGATTTTCGCCCTGATTATGACAACCGCTTACGGTGTTCGCAAAACCGCAGACCCGCGGCCTTTGCTGATTGGTTGGGGGGGCTGTTTTGCCGCCCTTGCGGTGGACGCCTTGTTTGTGATGCCCGATACCACCCCGGGCATTTCACTGGTGATGTTGGCAATCCCTTACGGAATGATGCTGTACGGGGCCAAATATGCGGCGGGGATATTGGGCCAAAACGAAGTGCTGCGCGTGGTGTTTCCACCGCTTGTGCTGATCGTTGCGGTGCTGGGGTCAATCCTTGGCGGTATCACCAATCCAACCCCTGCGGCAGCACTTGGGGCAGGCGGCGCGATTATGCTCGCGGCATTCCGCAAGTTGCAGGAAACCGATGGCAATTCCAAATTCATCCTGATCTCCACCTTCTCTATGGTGATTATGCTGCTGCTGGGCATCAACTTTGATCTGCGGGTGAATACCCAAGAGGTTGGTTTGGAACGCTGGCTGGCTTTTATTGCCGCATTCGGGGCGTACCTCGTGGCGATGACGGGGCTGCTGTTTGCTTGCTGGGTGCTGTATACCAACGCGGTGTTAACGCCTGTGGTGCGCGAAACCACCAAGGTGACGTCGATGGTGTTCACCATCCTGATCGGCTCGCAACTGCTGAACCTCGTGATTATCTCCTTTGGCGGCGAGCATTATATCCAAGGTTTCCTGCGCTCGTTTGACAACGAGGTTACGGTTTTCCTGATTGTGATGGTGGTACTGTTTATTCTGGGCTTCGTTCTCGATTTTCTGGAAATCATCTACATCGTGATTCCCATCGTTGGGCCGGTGATCTATGGCGGTACGATGGATCCTAAATGGGTGACAATCATGATTGCGGTGAACCTGCAAACATCATTCCTCACACCGCCTTTCGGCTTTGCCCTGTTCTACCTGCGCGGCGTCGCCCCGCCCGAGGTCACAACCCGCCACATCTATCGCGGCGTGGTGCCGTTTGTGTTGATCCAAGTGCTCGGCTTGGCGATGCTGTGGGTGTTCCCGGGGGTGGTGACAATCATACCGGACTTACTGCCGAACTAGGACGGTCTTCCACACAAAGAAAAGCCCCGTGGGTGAATATCACCAGCGGGGCTTTTCTTTTGGGCCGTTGTTTATTTCCGGTTTAGCAAATCCGGCAGACTAATCGCCGCTACCTGTTCGGGGATTGGTACATTTCCGTGGGCCGGAACATCGGCCTTAAAATCATCTGGTGCGTCCAGCGTTTGCCATTCGCCGCCGTGATAAATTTCCAGCGCGTTGAACTTGGCTTTATAGCTCATTTTGGGGCTGCCCGGCACCCAATAACCCAAGTAAACATAGGGTAAGCCAGCCTCGCGGGCGATTTCGATATGATCGAGGATCATATAAGTGCCAAGGCTGCTTTTCTCCAGCTCGGGATTGAAAAAAGAATAAACCATCGACAGCCCGTCTTCCAGCACATCAGTCAGGCAAACGGCAGATAAATCTGTGCTTACAGTATCATGGTATTCCACAACGCGGCTGCGAACCGGGGTTTCTTCGACCATAGACGCGAATTCAAACACGTCCATATCTGCCATGCCGCCCGTTGCGTGGCGGGCGGCCAAATAAGTGCGGAACAGCTCAAACTGAACCTCGGTTGCCCACGGGCTGGTGGCCTCTCGCTTTAAGTATTTATTCTTACGCAAAACCCGTTTGTGGCTGCGCCGTGGTTTGAAATCTGCGACCCGTATGCGCGCCGAAAGACAGGCGGCACATTCCGCGCATGACGGGCGATACAGTACATTTTGCGAACGGCGAAATCCCTGATGTGACAGCGCGTCATTCAACACAACCGCATGATCCCCTTGCAATGCAGTGAACAGCTTGCGCTCAACCTTGCCATCCAAATAGGGGCAAGGCTGGGGGGCCGTAACATAAAACTGGGGTGCCAGAGGCAGTGAATGGCGCATTAAGGGACCTTAGTAAACCAGAGGTTAAGATAACGGTAACAAGGCTTGGGGCAAGAGATCAAGCATCAACTTTTCATTTGGCTAATTAATCTGCCGGACGGTTAATGGCCGTGCTGCCCATTACATAGTCATGCAAGCCTTGGCCGCGCTGCCCTGTCAACATCATGATTGCATTGATAATCAGGCCTATCGGGATCACATTCAGCAGGGAAAACAAGAAGGTATGCATCAATGCTTCCGAGCCGCTGAAACGTTCGCCACGGCCGTTGCGCAGTTCAATGCCAAACAGGCGCATGCCCCAGGTGCCGGATCCCAAGGAGATGGTAAGGGCACGATACAAAAAGCCGACAACAGCCCAGATTGCAAAGTAAAAGAAGAACAATATGCCGAGTGACATCAAGGAGACCAAAAAGGTCAGTGCCGTAATCACCACCGTATCCGCCACCCATGCCAGTAATCGCTTGGTGGGAACGCCGTCGTAAAATTGCGCATCAAGGCGCGGGTCGGGCAGGCCGTTGTCAGTTGTGTCGTACATGAATGCTCCAATCAAAATGCTTCGCCCCAAATACAGGGGCGAAGCGGCAGGGCCGATAGGGGGAAGGGGAAGGGAAGCCCTGCAAGGGGGAAAGGTCGAAACGCTCTAGGCGTTCTCTTTTTCTTTTTCGTCTTCGTCAACTTGACCGGCACGATCGCTCATGAACGCATCAAATTCGGTTTTGTCTTTGGCATCGCGCAGGCGGGCCAAAAAGTCGTTAAAGGCGGTCTGCTCGTCCTCAAGCCGCGCCAATGTGTCGTCGCGGTACGCATCAAAGGCAGTATTGCCAGTAGAGTGGCGCGAACGGCGGCTACTGCGGCGGGCGGAGCGGGAGCAAAAGAATGAACCAGACATACGATTTGTTCCAATCATGTAAAACAGAATAACAAGGCCAACAGGCCAGAAGAAGATAAAGCTGAGCACCATCGCGGCGATCCAAGCTTTCTTGCCATGGCCATCGAGCCAAAGAACCGGAGTAGCATACCAAGCGCCGGTGGTTGTCATGAGTGTGATCCTTTTCAGTTTGTGTGCTTTCATGTTAATGTTATTTACATTTACATTCTGGATTATCAAGGGGTGATGTGAATCTTTTTTACATTATTTTGAATTTTGCTGATTTAACGGCTAAAAGAGAGGCTCACTCCTGTAAACTAGGAAATTCCTATGACAAAATGGCGACCAAGCTCGGAAATTCGCGTAAAAGCGTTGGGATTACACTGGCGGGATGGGCGTTTGCTGGCAGCAGAGGTTTGCAATGACAATGGCCAAGTCAGAGGCGTGCGCCCATTAGGGGGCACCATGGAATTTGGCGAGGTCTGGCAAGAAACCCTAACGCGTGAGTTTTTGGAGGAGTTGGGCGTAGGCGTGTCCATCGTCAGCGAGGCACTGGTATTTGAGAATATTTATACCTTTGAGGGTGAAAAGGGTCATGAAATCTTTTTCATAGCCGAAGTGCTGTTCCCGAAAGATGCGTTTGAGGGGCAGGATGAGATAATTTTCTATGAAGACGATGGCACGCGCAACATAGCGCGGTGGTTCAATCTGGATGATCTGGATACTGGCGGCCTGGCACTGTATCCAACTGGGCTGAAGGCGCTGTTGCGCCCTATTGATCCTGCGGAATAACCCCAAGCCCGCGCAGATAAATCCCGATGCCGCTTTCGAGCAGGTCTTCGGGGGTATAGGGCGAGTTATTCCCCACTTCGCCCCGCGCGAACAATTCTACAACGCCGTGGCTCATTGCCCAGATATGATTGGCGACCATAGTGGCAGGGGGGCGTTTGGTGGCGGGGATATGCTGGCACAGGGCCTCGGCGGCGCTGGTCAACCCGTTCATCGCCCCATTTGCAACGCTGGCAATTTCCGGGTTGCGGTTCAGGTGGATGCCGCTCTCGAACATCGCAATATAATAGCCGGGGAATTTGCGCGCGAATGCGAGGTAGGCACGGCCCACGGCCTCGAATGCGGTCAGGGCCGAGGAGTGGTTTTTGGTTTGCGCGTATTTCATCAGGTCGCCGAAAATGGCGAAGCCTTGGCGCGCCACCTCGGCGATCAGCTCCTCTCGGCCGGTGAAATGGCGGTAAGGGGCGGCGGCGGAAACCCCCGCCAATTTTGCCGCCTCTGCCATGGTGAAACCGGTTGGGCCTTTTTCCTCGATCAACTTAATCGTGGCTTTGACCAAAGCCTCTTTCAGGTTGCCGTGGTGATAGCCCTTGCGTGCCACGCCCTAGCGGGTGGTTTCGGTCAGGCGGCGGCGCACATATTCATCGACGCTGGAAATCATCGTATCCATGTTGTCATTCTCAAAGAAATGGCCGGAACCATTCAGAACCTCATGGGTGATGGTGATGCCTTTTTGCTCGTGCAATTTGGCGACCAGTTCTTCCGTATCAGGTGGCGGGGCCACGCGGTCGCCGGACCCGTTAATGATCAGGCCGGATGCAGGGCAGGGGGCCAAGAAGCTAAAGTCGTACATGTTGGCGGGGGGCGAGGCCGAAATGAAACCAGAGATTTCGGGCCGCCGCATCAGCAACTGCATGCCGATCCACGCACCAAAGCTGAAACCGGCAACCCAGCAATGTTTTGCATTGGGGTGGCGTGCCTGCAAATAATCAAGTGCGGCCGCCGCGTCAGACAATTCGCCAACTCCCTGATCGTATTCGCCTTGGCTGCGGCCCACGCCGCGAAAGTTAAACCGCAATACGCTAAAGCCCATTTCAAGGAAGGCGTAATGCAGATTATACACCACCTTGTTGTTCATGGTGCCGCCAAACTGCGGATGCGGGTGCAGGATGATCGCAATCGGCGCATCTTTGTTTTTCTGCGGGTGGTAACGGCCTTCGAGGCGCCCATCAGGGCCGGGAAAAATGACTTCAGGCATATTGGTGATTGGCTCCGGTCTGAAAGGTGTCCGGGTGCGACAAGTCAGTGGTTGACTAATCTACTCGGAAAACCTAGAACAATTCTAAATTAGCACAGGGGGCCCGTGCTTTTGCTATACCGGAGTTAAGGTCACATGCCCCCCGCGTCAACCTTAGCAACCGGAATGGATCGATGAAACTCAGCACAAAAGGCCGATATGCGATGATTGCGCTGGTTGATCTGGCGATTGAGGCCGGCGACGGGCTGGTTTCCCTCGGGGAAATCTCTGCACGGCAAGACATCTCATTGGCCTATCTGGAGCAATTATTCGTGCGTTTACGTCGTGCGGGCATTGTAGAATCGGTGCGCGGACCGGGGGGCGGCTATCGTTTATCCCGTGATTCCAGCGCCATTCGGGTCTGCGAAATCCTGCAAGCAGTGGAGGAGGGCATGGATGCCATGACCAAAGGCGGCGGTGCCAAAGGGGCTGCCAGCGGCTCACGCGCCCAGTCGGTTTCCAACCGTTTTTGGGAAGGCCTGTCAGCGCACCTCTACGTCTATCTGCACCAAGCTCGGCTAGAGGATGTCGTGGGCAATAAAATGGCCCCCTGTCCGGCAGTTCCCGACCTGTTTCAAGTGGCGGTTGACTGATGGCGGATCGCGTCTATCTAGATTGGAACGCCAGCGCACCGTTACGCGCAGAGGCCCGCGCCGCGATGATCGCGGCGATGGATGTCGTAGGCAATCCGTCAAGTGTTCACGGTGAGGGGCGGCGTTCAAGGGCGATTGTGGAACGGGCGCGGGGGCAGATTAAAGCGGCTTTCGGGGCTGGTTCTGCGGATATTATCTTTACCTCTGGTGCAACCGAGGCGGCAGCTTTGGCGCTGGCGGGACGGGGCTTGAAATGCTCCGACGCGGAACATGACTGTGTGCATGTGTGGTGCGCGGAACGCCTGTCGGCGGATGTGCATGGCCCAACCAGCGCGGTGCAATTTGCCAATAGTGAAACCGGCGTTTTGGCTGAATTACCCGAAAATCTGGCGGTTTGTGATTTTGTGCAGGGCTTTGGCAAGCTGCCCACAGGGTTTGACTGGTCCGGCGTTGAAATGGGCCTTTTGTCAGCCCATAAACTGGGTGGCCCTAAAGGCGTCGGCGCGTTGGTGTTGAAATCCGGCACTGACTTGCAAGCCCAAATCAAAGGTGGAGGCCATGAAATGGGCCGTCGTGCGGGTACAGAAAACGTCGTTGGAATTGCGGGCTTTGGTGCCGCAGCGGAAATGGCGCAGAAAGACCTCGATAACGGCGTTTGGGAGGCTGTAGAGGCCAGTCGTGATCTGCTGGAGCAGCGGCTGATGGACGCGGCACCAGACGCAATCATCATCGGTCAAGCAAGCAAACGCCTGCCCAACACCACATGCATTGCCGTGCCGGGTTGGCGCGCTGAGACGCAAGTGATGCAGATGGATTTGGCGGGTTTTGCCATTTCCGCAGGCTCGGCCTGTTCCAGCGGCAAGGTCAAGAAAAGCCGGGTTTTAACGGCGATGGGTTTTGATGACATTACGGCCAGCAGCGCCATTCGGGTGTCGATTGGGCCGGACACAACAACAGATCAATTGATGGCTTTTGCAGATGCATGGCTGTCAGAATACGCGCGTTTCAAAACGCGCGCAGCATAGAAATAATAGCCCCTCGGGGCAAGTAAAGGCGGAATGAATATGAACATGGATGTACAAGTCAAGGACGGCGTCGATCAGGAAACTGTGGATGCGGTGCAAACCGTTGGCGAGAAGTATAAATACGGATTCGAGACCGATATTGAAACCGAATACGCCCCGATTGGCCTGAATGAGGACATTGTGCGCCACATCTCGGCCAAAAACGAGGAACCACAGTGGATGCTGGATTGGCGCCTTGAGGCGTTTGCCCGTTGGAAAAATATGATCGAGCCGGAATGGGCCATGGTGCATTATCCCAAGATCGACTTTCAAAGCATCTATTACTATGCACAGCCGAAATCCATGGCCGAGAAAAAACCGAAGTCTTTGGATGAGGTGGACCCTAAGGTTCTGGCAACATACAAAAAACTTGGCATTCCGCTCAAGGAACAGATGATTTTGGCCGGTGTTGAAGGCGCAGAAGATGCCCCCGCCGAGGGCCGCAAGGTCGCCGTGGATGCGGTGTTTGACAGCGTTTCCGTGGGCACAACTTTTCAGGATGAATTGAAAAAAGCAGGGGTGATTTTCTGCTCGATTACCGAGGCCATTCAGGAATGCCCTGAACTCGTTAAGAAATACCTCGGCACAGTAGTTCCCCCTTCCGATAATTTCTATGCCACGCTGAACACCGCTGTATTTTCAGCCGGATCATTCGTCTACATTCCCAAAGGCACCAAATGCCCGATGGAATTATCGACCTATTTCCGCATCAACGCGGAAAATACCGGCCAGTTTGAACGCACGCTGATTATTGCCGATGAAGGCTCCTATGTGTCCTACCTAGAGGGCTGTACCGCGCCGCAACGCGACACCAATCAACTGCACGCAGCGGTGGTTGAAATCGTCATCGAGAAAGATGCAGAGGTGAAATATTCCACCGTGCAAAACTGGTATCCGGGCGATGAAAACGGCGTTGGCGGAATTTACAACTTCGTGACCAAACGCGCCGATTGCCGTGGTGACCGCGCCAAGGTGATGTGGACGCAGGTAGAAACCGGTTCCGCGGTGACGTGGAAATACCCCAGCTGCATTCTGCGCGGCGATGACAGCCAAGGCGAGTTCTATTCCATCGCCATCGCCAACAACTATCAGCAAGCGGACACTGGGACCAAGATGATCCATCTGGGCAAACGCACCAAGTCGCGGATTGTGTCCAAGGGGATCTCGGCGGGCCGCGCGCAGAACACCTATCGTGGGCTGGTGTCGATGCACCCGAAAGCCAAGAATTCGCGCAATTATACCCAGTGTGATTCACTGCTGATCGGCGACAAATGCGGTGCGCATACGGTGCCTTATATCGAAGTGAAGAACAACTCGTCGCGCGTTGAGCATGAGGCCACCACCTCCAAGGTGGATGATGAGCAAATGTTCTATTGCCGCCAACGGGGCATGGGCGAGGAAGAGGCCGTGGCCCTGATCGTCAACGGTTTCGCCAAAGAAGTGCTGCAAGCCCTACCAATGGAATTCGCCATGGAAGCACAGGCGTTGGTGGCTATTTCGTTGGAAGGGTCGGTGGGTTAAGTGAAACAGCTAGTTTTGGGATTGTGTTTTGTTGCGATGGTTTTCTCTGTCGGCGGTAGCTATGGCGAAATTCGCCAGCAAACTGGTTGGGGGCCTGCAATTCCAATGCCATTCCTGAACTATGAGGTTACTCAGGCAACTTGGGGCTTACAATTGAAGGATTCTGGCTGTGGTCAACTCCTGTCTTGTTTTCATTGAAGTGATGGCAATGAACAAACTCTTTTCCAAAGCTGAAACCCAAAAGCAAATCAACCAAATGCACGCCGATAATTCTCGCATTCCGAAAGTATCAAAATGACCCCTCTCGTAACCCGCATCCTCAAACGTCTGCGCCTTGGTCGCCCGGTTGAAAGCCCGCAAGTGACGCTGGTTCACGCACAGGTCATGGACAAGGACGTGACCTTTTGTGTGAACATGGAAAACGATCCGATCCAGCGCAATCACCGCCGTGGCGGGTTTTATGAGATGCATGAGCTGCGCGAGATTGCAGAAATTTTCCCCAAGGGCGGCACGTTTGTCGACATCGGGGCCAATGTGGGCAACCACTCGCTGTTTGCGGCGCTGTTCTTTGGTGCGGGTAAGGTGATCCCGTTTGAACCGAACCGGTTGGCGTTTCAGTTGCTGATTGAAAACGTGCTGGTCAACGGGTTGCGCGACAAGTTTGACCTGTCCAAGCTGGGCGTCGGCGTGTCGGACGCGCAACAAGACGGTTTTGCCATGGAAAAACGCAACCGCAACCTTGGGGCTGCCAAAATGCTGGCGGGCAAGGGGAAGCTGAGCGTTTACTCTGGCGACGAGTTGCTGGAAGGCATCAAACCCGCGATGATCAAGATCGATGTTGAGGGCATGGAATTGCAAGTGCTCAACGGCTTGAAAAAGGTAATCAAAGCCGCGCGTCCGATCATGTTGGTCGAGGTGGATAACACCAATGAGGAGGCGTTTCTGGCTTGGGCCAAGACGCAGAAATATGCGGTGCTGAAAACCTACCAACGCTATCGTTTGAACAAGAACCATCTGCTGGTGGATGCAAAAGACCTGAAAAAATATGCTGGATTTGGTGAGAAAACCACCAGCCCCGAGAAACAAAAAGAACTGGCCACCTAGAACGGGGCCGCTGAAAGGTACGACCATGCTGTCAATTAAAAATCTCCAAGTTGGCTTGGAAGAAGAAGATAAACAAATCCTTAAGGGTGTTGATCTGGAGATCGGCGCAGGCGAGGTTCATGCGATTATGGGGCCGAACGGTTCCGGTAAATCCACCATGTCCTACGTGTTGTCGGGCAAATCCGGTTATGTGGTTACGGACGGCAGCGCCACCCTGAACGGCGAAGACCTGCTGGATATGGAACCCGAAGAACGCGCCGCTGCCGGCCTGTTTCTGGCCTTTCAATACCCTGTTGAAATCCCCGGTGTCGGCAATATGACGTTTCTGCGTACCGCGGTGAATGCGCAACGCAAAGCGCGCGGCGAAGATGAATTGACCGCTGGCGAGTTCCTGAAAGAAGTCCGCGCCAAGGCCAAAAGCCTGAAAATTGATGCGGATATGTTGAAGCGCCCCGTCAACGTCGGCTTTTCCGGCGGCGAGAAAAAGCGCAATGAAATCTTGCAGATGGCCATGCTGTCACCAAAAATGTGCATTTTGGATGAGACTGACTCCGGCCTCGATGTGGATGCGATGAAATTGGTGGCTGAGGGGGTGAATGCCCTGCGTTCCGAGGGGCGTTCTTTCCTTGTGATTACCCACTATCAACGTTTGCTGGACCACATCAAACCGGACGTGGTGCACATTATGGCAAATGGCCGGATCATCAAATCAGGCGGCCCAGAGCTGGCGCTTGAGGTGGAAAACAACGGTTACGCCGATCTGTTGGCAGAGGTGGCCTAATGGCAAATGTGCAGGAAAAATACGACGTGGCAGAGGCGTTGATTGGCGCGTCCACCCCGTCTGGTGGGGCCATTTGGGCGGTTGCTGCGCGCGAAACTGCGCTGGCAAATCTGCGCCAAATGGGCGCGCCCCATCGACGTGATGAATATTGGAAATACACTAATCCGACCAGCTTAACTGCGGTTGATCCACTGGCGGCAGACCTTTTCCACACCACCGAAGTACGTCCGTTTGAAATGCTGGACCGGATCAAGCTGGTGTTTGTGGACGGTATCTTTGACGCGGCACAATCGGATGACCTGTCGGTTGATGGCGTCGAGATTGAGTTGTTAAGTGATGCCATGGCCAAAGATATTCATTGGGCATCAAGCCTTTACGGTGTGCTAGAGGCGCGGGGCCAATCCCCTGTTGCGCGTCCGCTGGCGGCCCTGAACACGGTGCAAGCGGTACAAGGTTTTGCCATTCGGGTGACGGGCAAGGCGGCCAAAGCCATTTCCATGGTTTATCTGCGCGGCTCAGAAACCGGCGATGCGATGGTGCATCATGTGATTAAACTGGAGCAGGGCGCAGACCTGACGTTGACGGAAAACGGGCCGCTGGCAGCGCGTGCAAACACCGTGATGGAGGTTGAGGTCGCGGACAATGCCGCCTTCCACCATGTGCGTTCGCAGGGTCGCGATCACCAACGCCGTGCAGCCACCCATATTTTCACCCAATTGGGGCAAGAAAGCAGCTTTAAAAGCTTTACCTTGACGGTAAATGGCCGGCTAACCCGCAACGAGGCGGTGATCGAGTTTTTGGGCGATAACGCCCACGCCACAGTGGCCGGTGCCTGTGCGGGGGACGGTGATTTCCTTCATGACGACACGATTTTCATCACCCACGATGCGGTTAATTGCGAGAGCCGTCAGGTGTTCAAAAAGGTCCTGCGCAACGGGGCTACGGGCATTTTTCAAGGCAAGATACTGGTCAAGGCCGGCGCGCAGAAAACCGACGGCTATCAGCTGTCAAAGGCGCTGCTGCTGGATGACGACAGCAACTTTATGGCCAAGCCGGAGCTGGAAATCTATGCCGATGATGTGGCCTGTTCACACGGCTCTACCTGTGGTGAAATTGACGACGATGCGATGTTCTATCTGACATCGCGCGGCATTCCGTTCAAGATTGCCCAGGATATGCTGACTTTGGCCTTTCTGCACGAAGCCTTGGAGGAAATCGAAAATCCGGTAATCGCTGAGGACATGGGCGCGCGCCTGTCCGATTGGATGGAGCGTCGGACAGGCTAATGTCACTGGTTGGTGAAATCGCGCAGGCCTACCGCGCGCCCGCAGCCACAATGCGGCGGCAAATGGCGAAATCTGGCGAGGAGCGGATATTGCTCTTTGCTTTTGTGTTCTGCTTTTTGTCCTTTATTGCGCGGCTGCCGGAACTGGCCATGCTAACCGGAACACTGGATAGCGATGTGCCTTATTCGGCGCGGGTCGGGGCGATGTTTGTCTCGACCGTTCTGATGGCCCCGCTGATGATGTACCTGATTGCCGCCTTGTCGCACCTCGCGTTGCGGCTTTTCGGCGGGCAGGCCAGCTGGCAGCAGGCGCGGCTGGCCTTGATGTGGGCCGCCCTTGTTTCAGTGCCACTGGTGCTGATTGGCGGCGCTGTAAAAGTTCTGGCCCCGCCGCCGCTGATTTGGGTTGCAACTGGGGCTACGGCCGTGGTTTTCCTGTGGCAATGGGTAATCTGCCTGCGCGTGGTGGAGTTTCCAACCACAGACGCAGGCTAACGAGGCAGATCAGATGGAGCAGGAAGAATTCACCGCAGGGCGGGGCACTTACTCGCTGGAACGCAGCGGGTTGGGGCATCGGTTTTTGGATGCTTGGCAGGACATGCGGGCCTCCACACGGCGGTTGCTGCGCGAAAAACCGGGCGAGGCGCGGTTGATACTCTATGTTTTGGCCTCGGATATGGTATTCTTTATGTCGTGGTCGCTAAAAACCATGGTGGCGCCGGTGGCGGGGGTGGGTCCGCTGATCTCTCCTGACAAAGTGGGCCTGCTGATGATCGGTGCATTGATGCTGCGCACCGCCGCTATGTATCTGTTTTCCTTTCTGGTTTACCTGTCCTCCACATTGGCGGGCGGCAGTGGCACTTGGAAAGATACCCGCACGGGTGTGTTTTGGGGAGCCTTGGTATCTGCGCCGTTCGGCCTTGCCGCCGCGCTGATTTCCGTCGGTCTTGGCACCCTGTCACCCGGTTGGCCAATCCTGCAAGAGGAGTGGGTCGCCTTGCCGGTTTATTGGCTCGGGTTGATCCCGTTTGTGTGGTATATTTCCGCAGGTGTCGCCGAGGCACATAAGTTCCGCATGACCTCGCCTACCTTCATGGCAATGTCGCTCATAGCGCTCGGCCTGACCGTGGCGACCTTGATTTATGGCACCGGGGAGATGGTCGGATGATACCGCTTTCCTTATCGCAATTACTGCACCTTGTCTTGCAATCCGTTCACCAGCCTAAAATGGTCATTCAACAGGTCTTGACCTTCACTTTAACCCGCAAGCAATTGATGTTATTGTCATTACTCCTTGTTGTTGTCGGACTTATCGCGGGGCTTCTCCTCGAAATAATTTCCCCGCAACCGCCCGAGGGCGCAATGAACCTCAGTCAGGGCGTCGGCCCTTTCTTTTTGTTACAGTTCGCAGGCATCCTGATTGGCGCGGGTTTGGTTTACGCAGGCGGTCAGTTGTTCAAAGGCAAAGGCAGCTTTGATGACTGCCTGAAAATGGTGCTATGGCTGTCTTTTGTGAACTTCGTCTTGCAGTTTTCAATTCCATTGGCGACGCTGTTTTCCGTGTCCTTGGCGGTTATGGCCTTTGTCGCCGTGATCTTGATATCGCTGGTTCAAATCATCGCCTATGTCATGGTAGTCCACGGTTTCACCCGCATTATCCCCGTCGCATTTGGCGTTTTTGGCGGGCTGATAATCGCCGGAATCTTGTTTAAAACCCTCATCGCGATGCTGGGCATCGATATTGGCATGGAGCCAGTCTAATCATGTATGACGTTCAAAAAATTCGCGCCGACTTTCCAATCCTGTCGCGGCAGGTGAACGGTAAGCCCTTGGTTTACCTTGATAACGGGGCCTCTGCGCAGAAACCAAATGTGGTTATTGACGCGATTAACACCGCCTATTCCCATGAATACGCCAATGTGCATCGCGGCTTGCATTACCTCTCGAACCTCGCGACGGACAAATACGAGGCCGTGCGCGCCACCGTGCAAAAATTCCTCGGGGCGGCGCATGGCGACGAAATCCTGTTCAACTCCGGCACCACCGAGGCAATGAACATGGTCAGCTATTCCTGGGCTGCGCCGCGCTTAAAGATGGGGGATGAAATCATCCTGTCAGTTATGGAACACCACGCCAATATCGTGCCGTGGCATTTCCTGCGCGAACGGCAGGGTGTGGTGTTGAAATGGGTCGAAACCGATGTGAACGGCGATCTGGACCCGCAAGCGGTGATTGATGCGATCACCCCCAAGACCAAATTGATTGCCATCACCCAAATGTCAAACGTGCTGGGTACGGTTGTGGATGTCAAAACCATTTGCACGGCGGCGCGGGCGCGCGGTGTTCCGGTGCTGGTCGACGGCTCGCAATCGGCCGTACACATGCCGGTTGATGTGGTGGATATGGGCTGTGATTTCTTTGCGATTACCGGCCACAAACTCTATGGTCCGTCCGGTTCCGGCGCGATCTACATCCGCCGCGAGCGTATGGCCGAGATGCGCCCCTTCATGGGCGGCGGCGACATGATCCGAGAGGTTGGCCGCGAAGTCATAACCTATAACGATCCGCCCCATAAATTCGAGGCAGGCACCCCCGGCATCGTGCAAACCATCGGTTTGGGGGCGGCGCTGAACTATATGATGGATGTGGGTTTGGCCAATATTGCGGCCCATGAGCTAACCTTGCGCGACTATGCCAATAAGCGCCTCGGCGGGTTGAACTGGTTGAACATACAGGGAAATTCCGCCAGCAAAGGCGCGATTTACTCCTTTACCCTCGATGGGGCTGCCCATGCCCACGACATTTCTACCGTGGTGGATCAAAAGGGCATTGCCGTGCGGGCAGGGCATCACTGCGCCCAACCTTTGATGGAACATTTGGAGGTTACGGCCACCTGCCGCGCGTCCTTCGGCATGTATAATACCACCGAAGAAGTTGATAAATTGGTCGAGGCATTGGAGTTGTGCAACGATCTGTTTGGCTAAAAGGTACACTTCGGGCAGCCAGAACAGATAGGGGCAACGTTGGGCATAACGTTAACGTCCCCAAATCATTCAAAGCCGCCCAAAGTGCATGTCGATTAAGCTGCTTTTGACATGGCCAGCGCCGTGTCAATCATTCGGCAGGAAAACCCCCATTCGTTGTCATACCACGTCAGAATCCGCACCATGCCGCCATTGGTTACCGCTGTCTGGTGGGCTGCAAAGATCGAGCTGGCAGGATTGTGGTTGAAATCAATCGACACCAAAGGCTCGGTCGAATACTCTAATACGCCCCGCAATGGCCCCTCGGCGGCCGCCTGAATTTTGTCGTTAATCAATTTGACCGTGGCCTTAACCCGTGGCATGAAACACAGGTCAACACAGGACACATTGGGCGTTGGTACCCGTACGGCACTACCCTCCAACTTGCCAACCAACTGTGGCATTACCAATCCCAGCGCCGTGGTGGCACCCGTTGTTGTCGGAATCATCGACATGGCGGCCGCCCGTGCACGATAAAGGTCTTTGCGTTGGGTATCCAATACAGGCTGGCTGCCAGTATAGGCATGGATCGTGGTCATATAACCCGTCTCAATACCAAAGGCCGCGTCCAGAACGCTCACCACTGGGGCAAGGCAATTTGTTGTGCAAGAAGCATTGGAAACCACCAAGTCAGAGGCCGTAATTTCAGTGTGGTTCACCCCGTAAACAATTGTTCTCTCAACACCTTTACACGGTGCCGACACCAGAACCTTGCCAGAACCATTTTGCAAATGTTTGCTTGCTGCCTCAAAATTATTGAACGCGCCGGTGCATTCCAAAACAATATCCACATCATTCCATGGCAGCTTGGCAGGGTCGCGTTCCGACGTAAAACGGATGGACTTCCCGTCGACAACCAACCTGTTGGATTGTGTACTGACGGCTGCTCTGAATTGACCGTGAACGCTGTCGTATTTCAACAAATGTGCACTGGTCTCCACTGGTGACAGATCATTAATTGCAACGATTTCAACATCATCACGCTCTGCCTCAATCACCGAACGCAGAATCCCGCGCCCAATACGGCCCAATCCGTTAACTGCCAGTTTAAGTTTCATGACACGCTCCATATGTAATTGTTATCGATAACGTAATCGATAACTGTGCAAGCGGCGGCTGTCAATCGGCAGATTATCAAATCAGCTTGAGCAACAAAAAACCCCCGCGCCGACGGCACAGGGGTTTTCCGTTAGATATTCAGGCTGGGCTTAGCAGCTATAGTACATGCCGTATTCAACCGGGTGCGGCGTGTGCTCATAGTGCTGCACTTCTTCCCATTTCAGGTCCATGTAACCCTCAATCTGGTCTTTGGTGAACACGCCACCTTCAGTCAAGAAATCCATGTCTTTGGCCAACTCGTCCAGTGCTTCGCGCAAGCTACCACAAACTGTTGGAATGCCTTCCAGCTCCTCCGGTGGCAGATCATACAGATCTTTGTCCTGCGCCTCGCCCGGATCGGTTTTGTTGCGAATGCCGTCAAGTCCGGCCATCAAAAGGGCCGCGAAACACAGGTACGGGTTCGCCGCCGGATCAGGGAAACGGGCCTCGACGCGCTTGGCTTTGGGGCTTTCGGCCCATGGAATACGCACGCAACCGGATCGGTTTGATGCGGAATATGCGCGCAGAACCGGTGCTTCAAAACCCGGGATCAGGCGTTTATAGCTGTTGGTTGCCGGATTGGTAAACGCGTTCAGCGCCTTGGCATGTTTCAGAATACCGCCGATGAAATACAGCGCTTCTTGCGACAGATCAGCATATTTATCGCCTGCAAACAACGGTTTGCCCTCTTTCCAGATCGACATATTCACATGCATACCGGTGCCGTTATCGCCATAAATTGGTTTTGGCATAAAGGTCGCGGATTTGCCGTAGGCATGCGCCACATTGTGTACGATGTATTTGTATTTTTGCAGGTCATCCGCTTGCTTGGTCAAGGTACCAAACACCAAACCCAATTCGTGCTGACAAGAGGCAACCTCGTGGTGGTGCTTGTCCACTTTCATGCCGATGTTCTTCATCGTGGTCAGCATCTCAGAGCGCAAATCCTGGGCGGAATCCGTAGGGTTCACGGGGAAATACCCGCCCTTTATTCCGGGGCGATGGCCCATATTGCCCATTTCATAGGCGGTATCTGTGTTCCAGGACGCATCCGCCGCATCAACCTCAAAGGATACTTTGTTGATCGAGTTGGAAAACCGCACATCGTCAAACAAAAAGAATTCAGCCTCGGGGCCGAAATAGGCGGTGTCGCCGATGCCGGAGGAAATCAGATAGGCCTCGGCGCGTTCGGCCGTGGAACGCGGGTCGCGACCATAAGGCGCGCCGGTGTCCGGCTCCACTACTGAACAGTGAATGCACAATGTTTTTTCCGCATAGAACGGGTCGATATAGGTGGAACTGGTATCCGGAATCAGTTTCATGTCTGATTCTTCAATGGATTTCCAACCGGCGATGGACGAGCCATCAAACATGAAACCATCGTCAAAGAAGTCTTCGTCAACTTCGTCAACAATGACAGTCACATGCTGCAACTTGCCGCGTGGATCGGTGAAACGTACGTCGACATACTGGATGCCCTCGTCCGCGATTTGTTTCATTACGTCAGATGCACTCATTTTTCAGTCCTCAAAGTACAGGGTGTTACAGGGCGTCCGGGCCGGTTTCGCCGGTACGGATGCGGATTGCTTGTTCAACAGTCGAGACGAAAATTTTCCCGTCGCCGATTTTTTCTGTGCGCGCGGCGTCGATGATCGCCTCAATGGCGGCGTCTACCTGGTCGGCGGCCAGAACCACTTCGATTTTAACCTTGGGTAGGAAATCCACCACATATTCCGCGCCCCGGTACAGCTCCGTGTGGCCTTTCTGTCGGCCAAAACCCTTGGCCTCGATCACAGACAGGCCTTGCACGCCAACTTCTTGCAGGGCTTCCTTGACCTCGTCCAGTTTGAACGGCTTGATGATTGCTTCGATCTTTTTCATGGGATGGCCTTTCGCGCTAATGCTGCGTCTGATTGACCAGCTTTTGCGGGGCTTTGCAAATGAAGTGAAATGGTTGAATACTGTAGTGTGACGGAATCCCACTGCGTTGCCTAAAAACTAGGCAATCTGCCTAGGGAGTGATCAATACGGAATCGAGACCATGACAGAACTGCTCACCGCCGCCCAAATGCGGGCCATCGAACAAGCCGCGATCGACAGCGGCGAAGTCACCGGACTGGAGTTGATGGAGCGGGCAGGGCGGGGCGTGGTCGAGGCGATTTTCGAGGAGTGGCCGGAGTATCGAAATGCCCCACAAAGTACCTCTGTCTTATGTGGTCCAGGAAACAACGGCGGTGACGGTTTTGTCGTTGCGCGACTTTTGGCAGAGCTTGGGTGGACTGTTCAAGTTTTTCATTTTGGAAACCCCGAAGAATTGCCTGCTGACGCAAAAGCAAATTATTTTGCTTGGCTAGGAATTGGATCAGTTCTTGACGGGGATGAAAGGACAGTTCGAAATGCGGCACCCACAACGCTTTATGTTGACGCCCTTTTTGGGGCTGGATTGAATCGTGCGCCTAATAGTGGAATGGCAAGTGTGTTGCGCCATTTCGGCGGATATGGCGGCGACAACTATTGTATTGTATCAATCGATACGCCCTCGGGGCTGTGTCTAGACAGTGGACGTGTATTAGACGGGGCGAAAATACTATCCCACGCGGATTCTGTTCCCAGAGCGAGCTTGACCGTAACATTTGACAGCCCCAAATCCGGCCATTTTATTGCGGATGGCCCTGCATGCTGCGGAAAGCTCGTCGTTTCGGACATTGGCCTTAAGAAATGGCGCCAGGTTGATTTTGGCAAGGAAAACCGATCTAGGCGCATTCGTCTGCCGCGTACAAATTTGGTTAGGCTTAAACCGCTGGTTAGCGATAGTAGGTTTTATTTTACTGATATTGTAGGCGTCGTGCAAAAGGAATCTAGCAATAAATTCCACCACGGCCACGCCCTCATCCTCTCCGGTCCAGCAACCAAAACCGGAGCAGCCCGACTTGCCGCACGCGGGGCGCTGCGCATCGGCGCGGGTCTTGTGACCATAGGCAGCCCCACCAGCGCACTGGCCGAACATGCGGCACAGCTGAACGCGATTATGCTGACGGGGATTGAAGACGCAGTTACGCTGCGCGAGGTGTTGAAAGATGAACGTATAACCTCCCTTTGTTTGGGGCCGGGCATGGGCTTGACCGACGTTACCCGCGAAATGGTTGAGGTTGCGTTAACGTCGAAAAAGAAATGTGTTTTGGATGCGGACGCGCTGACTGTGTTCCAAGTAAACCCGCAGCACTTGTTTGATATGCTGCACGAAAATGTGGTTCTCACCCCGCATGGCGGCGAATTTGCGCGCCTTTTCCCGGATATCTCTGCGCGTCTTAATCAAATCGCAACTATTGGTCCGGCATATTCCAAATTAGATGCTACACGGGACGCTGCGGCGCGGGCGGGTTGTGTGGTGTTGTTCAAGGGACCGGATACGGTGATTGCCGACCCACAGGGCAGGGCGGCAATCAACTCTGCCCACTATGAACGATCTGCGCCGTGGCTGGCCACCGCTGGGTCCGGCGATGTGTTGGCCGGGTTTATTGCGGGGCTTATGGCGCGTGGATTGCCTGCAATGACGGCAGCAGAATCTGCCGCCTGGCTTCATGTGGAATGCGCTCTGAAATTCGGCGCAGGATTGATTGCAGAGGATTTGCCGGAACAATTGCCGGCCGTTTTTGCAGCGTTACAGCTCTAGAGGATTTTCGCGCTGTATTTTTACGAATCCGTAAAAAATCCCAAAACGTGTTGAAATTCCCCCGAAAAACCGTACTAATACTTTAGTATAGTGCAATTATCCACGAAATCCCCACAGTAATGTGGTTCACCGATCTCGTAAGTTGCTTGCCGCGGAGAGGAAAATATCGTGACTTTGGGTGTCAGCATACACACTGGAACTGTTCTGTGGTACGATTGTGGCCGTGGATATGGTTTCGTCGCAGATCACTTTAGCGCCGAAAAAATCTTTATCACCCACACAGCTCTTGAGGATTTAGGCCTTAAAGACTTGAACAAGGGCAGCCGAATTTGTTTTGATGTGACCCAAGGCAAGGCGTCGTGCAAAGTCCATAGAATTCGCTCGTTAACGCCCTGCCAATCGGTTCATTAAATCCCGCGTGAAATAGCGGCCACGCCAGTTCTGGCGATCTCCTTAAGGCCAAGCGGACGCATCAAATCGGTGAAGGCATCGATTTTTGTCGGCGCGCCGGTGATCTCAAAAACAAAACTCTCTAAGGTGCTGTCCACGACCCGCGCCCGAAACACATCGGCAATGCGCATCGCCTCAACCCGTTTGTCCGCCGCACCTGTCACCTTGACCAGTGCCAGCTCGCGTTCGACCGACGGTCCCTCAACGGTCAGGTCATGCACATTGTAAACCGGAACCAAACGGCCCAATTGCGCCTTGATCTGCTCGATCACCGCTGGCGTTCCGGTCGTCACAACCGTGATTCGCGAGCGCTGGCCCGCGTGGTCCACTTCAGCCACGGTCAGGCTTTCGATATTGTATCCGCGTCCGGCAAATAGGCCGATTACACGGGCCAAAACACCGGCTTCATTGTCGACGATTACGGCCAGCGTGTGGGTTTCTACCTGATCACCGGAAAGGTTCGCAAGATTATAGGCGCTATGGGCAGAGGCACCTTTTTTCAATTTCAGAGCGTTCATCTTACTGTCCTTGTTTCTATTGTTGGGTTTGGGGTGTCAAAATTCAAGTGAGTCTGGTTCAAATTCTGTACGGGAGATGTCGTCCAAAACTATGACACCGCCATCGTATTCAATGGTGGTTTTGCTTTTGAAGTAGGTAATCGAAAGTTGTTCTAAAGAGCTACCTTGAATAACAATTCGATCATTTTCGCTGTCAAAATCTGTGATATGATCCCTATGGCCGATGCTCCCGGATTTGAACATGAAAACATCATTACCATGGCCTCCGGTCAATATGTCAGACCCTTTGCCACCGACTAACAGATCGTTGCCGTTATTACCCATTAGTGTGTCTTTGCCGGCACCACCTTTCAGGAGGTCATTACCCTTTTGGCCAAAAAGAGTGTCATAACCTCGGTTTCCAAACAAAAAGTCGCGCCCGCCAAAACCTTCGAGTAAGTCATTGCCACCTTTGCCATAGATTTTGTCAGTTTTCATTGTGCCAACACGCCAGTCATCCCCATTACTAGAATGAAAGTTAATACTGACTTTGATTTCCTCAAAAGTTTGTTGTGATGTGGCACTATCAAATTCACTCGCATAAACACCAATATTTCCATTTGGCAGGGAAATAGCATCCAACATCGTATTCAGTCGTACATCGGGATTTTCCGGCAGAAGCTGGGTCGCTCCAAGTTGTAGGCCTGCTTTGTTAAAAAACGCAATTTTGTCATGCCATAGTATGGCGAATGCTCCGTGGTCCAACTCTACAATTGATAACTGGTTGCTAAAACTTGCGGCACCCGGTGGGAGCTTGTCTTGGAGTTCCAAAACAATTTCTTGGCTATGTGAGGTACCGTCATTTTCTATTATTTGAATCTTTGTGAGCACTCGGTCGACCCACCCCTGATTTGGAATTTCTTGCCAAATGAGGGCCGTTAAACCACTGCTTAGGGAAAGTGTATGAATGTTTACGGGTTGCAGTTCATCGCCAACCATCTCCCCTAAAGCGAGCGGCACATTTACCGGCTGGCCATCGTCATTAAAGCGGATCGCCATAATCTGAAAGAATAACTGATCACTTTCTGCGTCGCGTTGCGGCAGTTTCCATGTGAAATACTGATCATCATTTCCGCTATCAGCCAAAGGATAGCTACGTTTGCCATAAAAGTTGCCAAAATCAATGTGGTCTCCGGTTGCCTGTCCCGTTTCATCAATCAGGTACCCACGCCAATCACCGCCATAAGATTGGATCATAACCTTTTGGCTGCCCGTAAGTTCAAATAGACGGGAGGAGTAGCTAATTCCCTCAAAAGGAACGGAAAAATCCATATCCCAATCGTCAAGTTTAGAACTTCCGGTGATCGCTGCATGTTTTAAATCCCCTGAGATTGCAGGGTCAAGTGATCGTAGATAGTTGATTGTGAAGGTCCCGTTATCAGACCAGATTGCCCCTTGAAAGACTCTATCAAAGGCACCGAGTGCGGAATTGGAACCGGCCTCATCGTAAATTGCGGATTCGGAGGATACCGAATAGTCGCTGAGATTATATAGCCTGACATTTCCTACAAATTGCGCATCAGCTAGATCTGGGTCGCTCAGGGGAACGGCACCGCCCATTACAGCAATTCGTCCGTCAAATATGCCGGCGATTTTGGCAGATGGCAGGTCAAAGCCAATAAACGCGGATTGGGAGAATAAATCCACTCGCCCCGTAGATTCTAGATAACTTATTGCCATGGTCATTCAGCTCTTCTTTTAACTTTGTACCTAAACCAAAACCGCGCCAGCGGCGTCTATGGCACCTTCGGTGCTGTCATCGCCAAGCAGCATTTCATTATGGGGTTTGCCTGACGGGATCATCGGGAAACAATTCTCGTGCTTTTCCACATTACAGTCAAAAATCACCGGCCCGTCGTAATCCAGCATCTCCTGTATCGCATCATCCAGTTTTGCCGGATCCGAACATCGGATACCCTTGGCGCCAAAAGCCTCGGCCATTTTCACAAAATCGGGCAGCGATTCAGACCAGCTGTGCGCGTGGCGTTCACCGTGCAGCAGGTCTTGCCACTGGCGCACCATGCCCAGGCGTTCGTTGTTCAAGATGAACTGCTTAACCGGCAGACGATATTGCACTGCGGTGCCCATTTCCTGCATGTTCATCAGAAACGAGGCTTCCCCCGCGACATTAATAACCAGGCTGTCGGGATGGGCAATTTGTACGCCAACGGAGGCGGGCATGCCGTAGCCCATGGTGCCCAATCCGCCCGATGTCATCAAACGGTTCGGGTCGTTGAAATGCAAATACTGCGCTGCCCACATCTGGTGTTGGCCGACCTCTGTGGTGATATAACGGTCGTGATCTTTGGTCAGCGCCTCTAGGCGTTGCAGGGCATATTGCGGCTTGATGATGCTGTCACCCTGTTCATAAGACAGGCAATCGATGCTTTGCCACTGTTTGATCTGCTCCCACCATTTTCCGATCGCACCCTCTTGGGTTTTACGACCACGGCTTTTCCAGATTTTCAACAGCGCCTCGATTATATGGCCCACGTCGCCAATGATCGGCAGCTCGACATGCACCACTTTGTTCACCGAAGACGGGTCAATATCGATATGCACTTTGGTCGAGCCGGGGCTGAACGCATCGAGGCGCCCGGTGATCCGGTCATCAAACCGCGCGCCGATGTTGATCATCAGATCGCAATCATGCATCGCCATATTGGCCTCGTAAGTGCCGTGCATGCCCAGCATTCCCAACCAGTTTTTACCCGTGGCCGGATAGGCCCCAAGGCCCATTAAGGTAGAGGTCACAGGAATATTTGTGGCATCAGCCAATTCGCGCAGCAACATGCTGGCAGCGGGGCCGGAATTGATCACGCCGCCACCGGAATAGATGATCGGGCGCTCGGCCTTTTCAATCAGCGCGGCCAATTCTGTGATCGCCGCAATGTCGCCCTTAACTTGCGGTTTATAATGCCCCATGTCGGCCTTTTGCGGCGTTACATAAGTGCCCTCGGCGAATTGCACGTCTTTGGGAATGTCGACCAGAACCGGGCCGGGGCGGCCTGCCATGGCAACGTGAAATGCCTTGTGCAACACCCCTGCCAGATCATCCGTATCTTTTACCAGCCAGTTATGTTTGGTGCAGGGGCGCGTGATGCCAACGGTATCGGCCTCCTGAAAGGCGTCGGTGCCAATCATCGGGGTGGGTACTTGCGCTGACAAAACGATCATCGGAATTGAATCCAGCAAGGCGTCCGTCAGGCCGGTCACGGTGTTGGTCACGCCCGGACCAGAGGTTACCAAAACAACGCCCGGTTTTCCGGTGGAGCGGGCATAACCCTCGGCGGCATGGGTTGCGCCCTGTTCGTGGCGGACCAATATGTGGCGAATGTCATTTTGCTGAAATATCGCATCATAAATAGGCAGCATCGCACCACCGGGATACCCAAAGACAGTGTCCACACCCTGATCTTTAAGGGCTTGAACGACTATATCTGCACCTGTCATCTGGGTCTTCATCGGCTTGCTCCGTATTGCGTTGATCTGGTCGTGAGGCATAAAAAAACCCCCGATTGGGGGGCTGCGCATGGGGGTAGGGACGATCGTTACCGTCTCTGCGCCATGCGCTATGTCACCAGGACTAGAATTTGAGTATTTTGGTTCATGGGCGAACTTTATTAACGCAGGCTTGGGGGGTCAAGAGGTAATTGTGAATAAAACGTCGCATATGGGGGTATTTTGCGCAATATTATTACGTTCATTGCTGATTGAGCGGCGTTTTTGGAAATTCAACGGGGTATGGCGCTATAGCCCCACCATATTCCGTATGTCTTGCGGGGTTTTCCCTTCATCCCGATATTTACCAAGTGCCATGGCATCGTGCCGTTTCGCTAATCGTTTGCCAGCATCGTCACGGATTAGACGATGGTGGCGGTAAATCGGTGTTGGCAGGCCCAGCAACGCTTGCAGCAAACGGTGGATTGGTGTTGCGGGGGCCATGTCCATTCCGCGTGTGACATGGGTTATTTCCTGTGCGGCGTCGTCAACCACAACTGCCAAATGATAAGAGGTGCCAATGTCCTTTCGCGCCAGCACAATATCGCCGCAGCTTTGGATCAACATTTCTGGATCGAGATATGTCTTGCCTTGGTCTTGCTCAAAATAACTCAGGTTTTCAACGCCGCCCAAATGGTCAACAGCCTTTCGCATGTTCAGGCGAATTGCGTTGGTTGCCGCCATCCTATTGCGTTGGCGACAGGTGCCGGGATAAACGGTGCCGTCCGGCCCTGCCACGGGATCCCCGCCCTCCTGCGGGGCCGACAGGGCAGCGGCAATGTCCTTTCGGGTGCAGCAACAGGCATAGGTCAGGTTCAGTTTGGCGAGTTGGGCCAAAGCTGCATTATAGGCAGGCATCCGGTCCGATTGGCGCATTACCGGTTCATTCCACGAAATACCCAGCCATTTCAGATCTTTGTAAATGGCTTGTTCATATTCCACCCGACAACGGCCCCGATCAATATCCTCGATTCGCAGCAAAAACTCCCCACCAGCGCAGCGCGCGGCCTCAAATGCTGTCAGCGCCGAAAAACCATGGCCCAAATGCAACAGACCCGTAGGCGAGGGGGCAAAGCGTTCGCGGATCACCGTTTACGCAGCACATAGACAGTAGATTTCAACTCAATCCCCGGCAAATGCGCGCCGTAATCCTTAAAGATCAATTCACATTCGCCACTGTCCACGCTATCGGCGATACGCCCCTCATAGCTGGAATCCTGCAAAGTGTGGTCGTTCAACGAGAACACAAACAACCCGCCAACAGGCAGTTTCGCAGTAATTTGCAAAATCGTATCTGCGGGCGCATGGCCCGTTGCCAGAACTCCGACCGCGGCAATATTGGTGTAAGTTCCAGTTTCAAACGGGAAAGGGTCATTCAGGTCCGCTTGCCACAAGTCCTGATAAAGCCCCGCCCGTTCCCCAGCCTTGGCCAGCATCTCGGAACTCAAATCACAGCCGCTGATGTTGCTGAATTTCGCGCCAGAAAACGCCATTGCCGAAATGCCGGTGCCACAGCCCACATCCAGCAAAGCTGCTGATTTATCGGTGCAGAATTTTGCCAATGCGCGGGCGCAGCGGCGGGGGGTGGCATAGCCGTTTGCGGTGACCTCAGCGTCATAAGTCGCGGCCCAATCGTTATAAAACGCTTTGGTCTCAGCAACCGTTTCAACGCTATAGGCGTTGTCTAGAAAGGGTTTTTCGCTCATTTTATCTCCCGGTTAGGCGAGTTTAGCAATAGACCCTCACGCTTGCAACCACGCCGCCCAATCCACCTTGGCGCGGTCCGTATAGGCCTTGTAGCGGGTCTTGCGATTGCGCCGCCCGCCTTTGACGTCTTCCACGGGGGGGAATAGGCCGAAATTCACATTCATCGGCTGGAAACTTTTGGCCGCTGCTCCGCCGGTAATATGGGTAATCAATGCCCCCATTGCCGTGGTGTTCATCGGCGCGGGTAAATCGCCGCCCTTGGCTTGTGCTGCTGCCATCCGCCCGGCCAGCAACCCCATGGCCGCGCTCTCGACATAGCCCTCAACGCCGGTAATCTGCCCCGCAAACCGAATATCAGGCCGCGATTTCAGGCGCATTTGTTCATCCAGCAGACGGGGCGAGTTGATAAACGTGTTGCGATGAATACCGCCAAGCCGGGCAAAACGGGCGTTTCCCAAGCCCGGTATCATCGCCAGAACTTGTGCCTGTTCGGCGTATTTCATCTTGGTTTGAAAGCCGACAATGTTAAAAAGCGTCCCCAAAGCATTGTCGCGGCGCAATTGCACCACAGCGTGTGCTTTGACGGTCGGATCATGCTCGTTGGTCAGGCCCACAGGTTTCATCGGCCCCCAACGCAGGGTTTCGCGGCCCCGCTCGGCCATTACCTCAATCGGTAGGCAGCCGTCAAAATAGGGGGTGTCCTTCTCCCAATCTTTGAATTCTGTCTTGCCGGACTCCAGCAACGCATCAATGAACGCCTCGTAAGTCTCGCGATCCATCGGGCAATTCAAATAGGCGGTGCGCTCCTCCTCGGTTTCACCTTTGTCATAGCGCGATTGGAACCATGCTTTGCTCATATCAATGCTGTCCGCATAGACAATCGGCGCAATCGCATCGAAAAACGCCAGTCCTGCCTCGTCCGTCGCGGCCAGTATCGATTCCGCCAGTGATTGCGTGGTCAGGGGACCAGTCGCAATAATCGTCTGGCCCCAGCTTTCCGGTGGCAGCTCGGAAATCTCGTCCCGATCAATCGTTACCAGCGGATGCCCCGCCAACCGTGCGGTCACGCTGGCAGAAAAGGGTTCGCGATCAACAGCCAAGGCGCTGCCGGCCGGTATCTTGTGGCGATCGGCCATTTCCATAATAATACTGCCCGCCGCGCGCATTTCCCAATGCAGCTGGCCCACGGCATTTGCCTCGTCATCATCCGAGCGGAAGGAGTTGGAACAGACCAATTCGGCCAAGCCATCGGTTTGATGGGCGAATGTTCCGGTTGTCGGGCGCATTTCATGCAGAACGACGGGTACGCCGACAGACACGCATTGCCAAGCGGCCTCTGATCCGGCCATACCGCCGCCGATAATGTGAATAGGTTTTGTCATGGCTGCGATTTAGGGCAGTGGGACGTATTTGGAAAGAGGCTAATAGTGTCCCCTCCGCAGTAGGGGTTTGCGAAGGGGACGGGGTACGAACCTTGAAAGGTCGTAGGGGCCAAACTGATGGGTAGCCGGCCCTTACTAAGGCCTATACGATTTTGTGAAGTAATTCCAAGGTAAATTACACAATAAATAGTTAATAAATTGTGTGTTTTCTGCGGTTTTTGCCGAAATTACCACCGCAGCTTGCGGGCGCAGCTATCGGTGGCAATTTTCTGAGTCGGCCTTTTAACAGAATCCCTTTGGCAATTATTCCTCGCCGGCTTCCTCTACGTCACTTTCATCCTCGGATTGCTCTGCGATATAGGCAACGGAAACCACTTCTTCGTTTTTACCGACGTTGAATACAGTCACGCCTGAAGACGTGCGCCCTTGCCGTGAAATTCCGGCAACGGGGCAGCGAATGGATTGTCCGGTAGAGGTCGCGAGCATGATTTGATCTTCGTCTTCGACTGTGAAGGCCGCGATAATCTTGTCGTCGCGGCGCCCCAGATTGGCGGCTGAAATGCCTTGGCCGCCGCGCCCCGCAATGCGGTATTCCAGCGCCGAGGAGCGTTTGCCAAAACCGCCCGACGTGATGGTCAGGATCCATTGTTCCATTGCTGCCAACGCGTCGTAGCGCTCTTGGCTCAGATCAAAATCTGTCTCCGCGACGTCACCCGCATCCTCGCCCATTTCGGCGCGGCGCTTCTTCATATAGATGGTACGCTCATCCGGCGTCGCCTCAACGTGGCGGATCACAGCCATGGAAACCACGCTGTCGCCCGCCGCCAGTTTAATACCGCGCACCCCAACAGAATTACGCCCTTTGAACACACGCACGTCGGTAATCGGGAAACGGATCACTTTGCCCATAGCGGTGGTCAGCAAGAAATCCTCATCCTCGGTGGCGATGCGCACATTCACCAGCGTCACATCATCAGTCAGGCGCATGGCGATTTTGCCGTTGCGCATGACGTTGGTGAAATCAGACAAAGCATTGCGCCGCACGCCGCCCTCGGAGGTGGCGAAAACGATGTGCAGATTGTCCCAATCTTCCTCGGGTACGTCCACAGGCATGATCGCCGCGATGCCGGTTCCCGGTGGAATCGGCAGTATATTAACGATGGCTTTGCCGCGCGCGTTACGGCCACCGGGCGGCAAGCGCCAAGTCTTTAACTTGTAAACCATGCCGTCCGTGGTGAAGAACAACAGCGGCGTGTGGGTATTGGCGACAAACTGGTTTGTCACGAAATCCATGTCCTTGGTGTTCATCCCCATGGTGCCCTTGCCGCCGCGCTTTTGCTCGCGGTATTCAGACAAAAGGGTGCGTTTGATATAGCCGGAATTGGTGATCGTAACCACCATATCCTCGCGCTCGATCAGGTCCTCGTCATCCATATCACCGCCGAATTCGACGATTTCAGAACGGCGCGGCACGGAAAATAGCTCTTTGAATTCAGACAGTTCGCCTTTGATGATTCCCATGATCCGCTCGCGAGAACGCAGAATATCAAGGTAGTCTTTAATCTTGCCGGCCAATTCCTGCAACTCGTCGGTAACTTCCTTGACGCCCATGGCGGTCAGGCGTTGCAAGCGCAGTTCCAGAATGGCGCGGGCCTGTAATTCGGACAGGTAATAAGTGCCGTCGTCGTTCACCTTATGGCTCGGGTCATCGATCAATTTGATGTACGCAACAATGTCATGGGCCGGCCAGCGCCGTTCCATCAGGCGGGTGCGGGCCTCTGCCGGATCGGCGGAACTGCGGATTGTCGCGACAATTTCATCCACATTGGACACGGCAACCGCCAAGCCACACAGCAGGTGGCTGCGCTCGCGGGCTTTGCGCAGCATGAACGCCGTGCGCCGGGCCACGACCTCCTCGCGGAAGGTCACAAAACTGGTCAGGAATTTGCGCAGATCAAGGGTTTCAGGGCGCCCATTGTTCAGCGCCAGCATGTTACAGCCAAAACTGGTTTGCATCGGGGTGTAGCGGAACAACTGGTTCAAAACCACTTCTGGCGTTGCATCGCGTTTCAGCTCGATCACCACGCGCACACCGATGCGGTCAGATTCGTCTTGTACGTGGGCAATGCCCTCGATCCTTTTGTCGCGCGCCACTTCGGCGATCTTTTCGATCATCGTGGCTTTGTTCACCTGATAGGGGATTTCATCGATGATAATCGCCCAGCGGTCTTTGCGAATTTCCTCGACCCGGGTTTTGGAGCGGATGATCACCGATCCGCGCCCCTCAGTATAGGCTTTGCGCGCGCCGCTGCGGCCCAGAATAATACCACCCGTGGGGAAATCGGGGGCAGGGATGTATTCCATCAACTGAATTGAATCGAGGTCCGGCGCGTCAATGAGTGCCAAAGTGGCGTCGATCACTTCGCCCAGATTATGCGGCGGAATATTGGTCGCCATGCCGACAGCAATACCACCGGCACCATTGACCAGCATATTGGGATAGCGCGCCGGCAGAACCGTCGGTTCGCGTTCCTTACCGTCATAATTGTCTTGAAAATCAACCGTATCCATCTCGATGTCTGCCAGCAGATAATCGGTGGATTTGGTCAGTCGGGCCTCGGTGTAACGCATGGCGGCTGCATTATCGCCGTCCATCGAGCCAAAGTTGCCTTGCCCGTCAATCAAGGTCAGGCTCATTGAGAAATCTTGCGCCATGCGCACCAACGCATCATAAATCGCCGAATCGCCATGCGGGTGATAGCTGCCCATCACATCGCCGACAGATTTCGCCGATTTCCGGTAGGATTTATTATAGGTAAAACCGTTCTCGAACATCGAATACAGTATGCGCCGATGTACCGGTTTTAGACCGTCGCGCAGATCAGGGATGGCACGGCTGACAATCACGCTCATCGCGTAATCGAGGTAGGAGGTTTTCATTTCCTCCTCGATCGAAATCGTTGGCCCGTCGTAAACGGGGCGAGCAGGAATGTCGTTGGTATTTTCCGGGGTATCTGGTGTATCGGTCACGCGGGCCAACCTGTGTTGTTTACGGCAAATCTTGTGGGTCTAACTATAGACAACACAAGATATGAGCGCAATCAAAAGGCGCGCAAAGCGCGCCCTACAGATCGTTAAACCGTGATTTTGAGGATTAACGGGACAAAACAGCCTGAACATCACCTGTTGGCAGTTTTAGACCCGCTGCCAGCGCGCTGAGATAGCTGTTTTCGCTGTTGTTGTGGTTGACGTCAGAACCCACAACCGCGTGGGCTGCCTTCAGGATCGCCAGTTTCTGGGTTTCCAGCAGACCTTTGCCCAGTTTTGAGAATTGTGTTTTGGTCGCAACCGGTTCAATTGCCAGAATCAGGTCTTGCACCTCATCACGGGAATATTCGCGCCACGACAGGCGGTTCATCATTTCGTGGATTGTGTCCAGCTCTGCGGGGGCCAGCTCGCCGTCGGTGTTGGCGGCAGAGGCCATGGCGATGATCATTTTTTGATGCGCGGGCGGGAAATTGTCGGTGATCTGTTTTTTACGCAGTCGCCCAAGGACCAGGTGACGCCCGATAAACAGGGCGCTGCCAATCAAAATTGCTGCAATGATCCATTGGTATTCCATGATACTACCCACACAAATCGATACGTTGAATTGTGTTTTCGCCTGTCTTTGTGGTTATTTTTGGGCGCTTAGGCGAAATATTCGGGTCATTCAACGGTTAAACGGAAAAGAGCGCGAGATGACGCGCTCTTGATTGTCGAAATTGGTCGTATTCCTAGAACGGGATTTCGTCATCCAGATCGCTGCCGCCGCCTTGACTACCACCACTTTGGCCGCCACCATAGTTGCCGCCGCCGCTTTGGCCGCCACCACCGCTCTGACCGCCACCATAGTTGCCGCCACCGCTCTGGCCGCCGCCCTGATTGCCGCCGCCGTAATTGCCACCGCCACCTTGGCCACCACCGCCGCCTTCATTGCGGCCGTCGAGCATTGTTAGCGTGCCGTTAAACCCTTGCAGGACAATCTCGGTTGAATATTTGTCAGCACCGCTTTGATCTTGCCATTTGCGGGTTTGTATCTGCCCCTCGATAAACACCTTGGAGCCTTTGCGCAGATATTGTTCGCAAACTTTAACCAACCCCTCGGAGAATATCGCAACGCGGTGCCACTCGGTTTTTTCGCGCCGCTCGCCGGTGTTTTTGTCACGCCAGTTTTCCGAGGTAGCGATGCTCAGATTGCACACACGCCCGCCATTCTGGAAAGACCGTATTTCCGGGTCATTCCCCAGATTGCCGATCAACATTACTTTGTTCAAACTTCCAGCCATGGCTGTGCTCCTCGAATCCTGTTATCAGACGTTGTTAACCATTCTGTGTTTGCCCTGCAACCGATGAAGATTTGGTAAAATTCACATAAACGCGCCGATCAAACTGCTTGGTCTGGTTTTATTTACCAAACATGGTTATAGAATCGCGCGTGGTTCCGGGGGTTAATCAGCGTTCATGCGTAAAGTATTGGCAAGTTTTTTGATGGGTTTTGTGGTTGTGTGTCTGGTGGTGACATCAGCGGCGCAGGCGGGCAGCGCATTCAAGTCGTCCAAATCGCGGGGGCGGATTTCGGCCAGCCATAGCAAATTGATTGATAAACGCCTGTCCAAACAATATGCCAGCTCCTCGCGCTTGTTGCCCGGCAACAACCGACTGGATATTATCCCGCGTTATAAGGGCAACTATAAAGGTATCTATAAACCGATGGCAGAGGCGGCGGCGCGCAAATACGGCGTGCCCGTAGATCTGTTTAACCGCCTTGTGCAGCAAGAAAGCGGCTGGAACCCGCGGGCGAAATCCCATGCGGGTGCGATTGGACTGGCGCAATTGATGCCGTTTACTGCCAAGAAATTGGGCGTGAACCCGAATGATCCCAAGCAGAACCTTGACGGCGGCGCGCGGTATTTAAAGCAGCAATACAATAAGTTCCGCAGTTGGCGACTGGCCTTGGCGGCTTATAATGCGGGGCCGGAAGCGGTGAAGAAATACAACGGTGTGCCCCCCTATAAAGAGACCCGCAATTATGTGAAGAAAATTCTGGGCAAGTAGGGGCCGTTCGGGGGGGTACTCCCGCCAAATCGGCGTGAATTGGAAATTCCCTTGATTTGTTGGGCCGCGCCTCGCTGGCGCTCGGGGGATAAAGTTGCTAGTTTTGTGGGTGTTGTGGAGATTTAGATTTGCTGAGAGGCGTTTTAGGGACAGGTTTGCCCTAAAAGCACCAGTGCAATGGTAAATGGCGATTCTCCAGAGCCTCAAGGGTAAAGGGCCGTTGGCCCCGGCTGCGCCGCCCTTGACCCTCAGCAGAATCACCGTATGTTCATTAAATGTTCTTTAACTTCTATTGGCATCATCGGTTGGATGGCCTAAGGGGTTTTCAGGCAAATGCGCTTTGCGTTTATACTGAATCACAATTCACCCTAAGGGTGGGTGATTTGTGGTGTTTTTGACTAAGATAAAACGTAAAGCGCTGTAAGGGGCAGAATAATGGCAGAGCAAAAATTCATCGAAGTGCGCGGCGCGCGCGAGCATAATTTGAAATCCATCGACGTGGATATTCCGCGCGATAAGCTGGTGGTGATTACCGGCCTGTCCGGCTCTGGCAAATCCTCGCTGGCGTTTGATACGATTTATGCGGAGGGCCAGCGCCGTTACGTGGAAAGCCTGTCTGCCTATGCGCGGCAGTTTCTGGACATGATGCAAAAGCCGGATGTGGATCATATTTCCGGCCTGTCGCCTGCGATCTCAATTGAGCAGAAGACCACCTCCAAGAACCCGCGCTCAACCGTGGGCACCGTGACCGAGATTTACGACTATATGCGGCTGTTGTTTGCCCGTGTTGGCACGCCTTTTTCGCCCGCGACAGGGCTGCCGATTGAGGCGCAGCAGGTGTCCGAAATGGTGGATCGGATTATCGCCATGGAAACGGGCACGCGGGCCTATCTGCTCGCACCGATTGTGCGGGATCGCAAGGGCGAGTATCGCAAGGAATTTCAAGAGCTTAAGAAGCAAGGTTTCCAACGCGTCAAGGTGAATGGTGAATTCTACGAGCTGGACGATGTGCCAGAGCTGGACAAAAAGTTCCGCCAGAATATCGACGTGGTCGTGGATCGAATTGTCACCCGCGACGACCTGCAAACCCGCCTTGCAGACAGCCTGCGCACCTGTCTTGATCTGGCGGATGGCATTGCGATTTTGGAGACTGCGCCGAGTGAGGGCGCGCCCGAGCGGATCACATTTTCCGAGAAATTCGCCTGTCCGGTCAGTGGCTTTACCATTTCGGAAATTGAACCGCGGTTGTTTTCGTTCAACGCGCCGGTCGGGGCCTGCCCTGATTGTGACGGGTTGGGGATGGAGCTGTTTTTTGACGAGCGTTTGGTGGTGCCGGACACCTCGATCTCGCTTTATAAAGGCGCGCTTGCGCCTTGGGCCAAGGGGAAATCGCCCTATTTCCGCCAGACGATCGAGGCGATTGCCAAGCATTATAAATTTGACAAAGATGCCGCTTGGCGTGACCTGCCGAGCAAGGTGCAAAAGGTGATGTTGCACGGCTCTGGCAAGACGGAAATCAAGTTCCGCTATGATGATTCAGGGCGGGTTTATGAGTTGAGCCGCACCTTTGAGGGCGTCATTCCCAACATGAAACGCCGTTACCGCGAGACCGACAGCAACTGGATTCGCGAGGAGTTTGAGCGCTATCAAAACAACCGTCATTGTGGCACTTGTGACGGCTTTCGGTTGCGCCCCGAAGCGCTGGCCGTAAAGATTGGCGGCCTGCATGTGGGGCAGGTGGTTCAAATGTCTATCATCGAGGCGCTGGAGTGGATTGAATCCGTGCCGAGCGCGCTGAACGGGCAGAAAAACGAGATTGCCAAGGCGATCCTGAAAGAAATCCGCGAGCGGTTGGGGTTTCTGGTCAATGTGGGCTTGAATTATCTGACCCTTTCGCGCGCGTCGGGCACGCTTTCAGGGGGCGAGAGCCAGCGTATCCGCTTGGCCAGCCAGATTGGTTCGGGGCTGACGGGGGTTTTGTATGTGCTGGATGAGCCGTCGATTGGTCTGCACCAACGGGACAACGGGCGCTTGCTGATCACGCTGAAAAACCTGCGCGATCAGGGCAATACGGTAATTGTGGTGGAACACGACGAGGAGGCCATTCGCGAGGCGGATTATGTGTTTGATATTGGCCCGGGGGCGGGTGTCCATGGCGGCGAGATCATTGGCAAAGGCACGCCTGCGCAGATTATGCGCAACAAGAAATCCATTACCGGCCAGTATCTTACGGGCATACGCCGCATAGAGGTTCCGGTTGAGCGTCGCGCCGGAAATGGCAAACAGATTGTTGTTGAGGGTGCGACGGGGAATAACCTGAAGGGCATCAAAGCGGCGTTTCCGCTCGGCACGTTTACCTGTGTGACAGGGGTTTCGGGGGGCGGGAAATCGACGCTGACGATCGAGACTTTGTTCAAGACGGCCTCGATGCGGTTGAACGGGGCGAAACAGACGCCGGCACCTTGTGAATCGATCACCGGGCTGGAATACCTTGATAAAGTGATCGACATTGACCAGCGCGCCATTGGCCGTACACCGCGTTCCAATCCGGCGACTTATACGGGGGCATTCACACCGATCCGCGATTGGTTTGCGGGCCTGCCGGAGGCCAAGACGCGCGGCTATAAGCCGGGGCGGTTTTCGTTTAACGTCAAAGGAGGGCGCTGCGAGGCTTGCCAAGGCGATGGGCTGATCAAGATTGAAATGCACTTTCTGCCGGATGTTTATGTGCAATGCGAGAGCTGCAAAGGTAAGCGTTACAACCGTGAAACGCTGGAAGTTTTGTTTAAAGGCAAGAGTATAGCCGACGTTCTTGATATGACAGTTGAGGATGCGGAACAGTTCTTCAAGGCGGTGCCGTCAATCCGCAATAAAATGACGGCGCTGCTGCGGGTAGGTCTCGGCTATATCAAAGTTGGGCAACCGGCGACCACCCTGTCGGGCGGCGAGGCGCAACGGGTTAAATTGTCTAAGGAATTGGCCAAGCAATCCACCGGACGCACGCTGTATATTCTGGACGAACCCACCACAGGTCTGCATTTCGAAGATGTGCGTAAGCTGTTGGAAGTGCTGCATGAATTGGTTGAGCAAGGCAACACTGTGATTGTAATCGAGCATAATCTTGATGTGGTGAAAACCGCGGATCATATTATCGATATTGGCCCCGAGGGCGGTGACGGGGGCGGCGAGATTGTGGCCACGGGTACACCGGAACAAGTGGCCGAGGTTGAGGCCAGCTATACGGGGTATTATCTGAAAGACATGCTGGCGGCGAACAGGTCTGCGGCAGAGTGATTTGCCCCTGCGCAGGGCAGCGCGCGCTTGGTTAACGAGACCTTAGCATGGGATGTCTATAACATCCCCGATGTCATCAAAAACGTGGTTTTAGATTTTGGAACCGATCGGCCTATCAACCCGATCCGAAATCGCCGAAATACCGCAGAATTCACAGGTTTTAGGGCTTTCAACCCTAATCGGCATATAACCGTGACCTGCGCCCCTAGAACTCCTCCAGTTTAATGTAGAGTCCGCCCAACTAAAGGACGGACAAAATGAAGAAGCGATTCACGGACGAACAGATCATAGCGATGCTGAAAGAGCAGGAGGCTGGCGAGAAGACGGCAGTCCTTTGCAGGCGATATGGCATCTCACAAGGCACGTTTTACAAATACAAATCTAAGTATGGCGGCATGGAGCCGTCAGACGCGGCGCGGTTGCGAACGCTTGAAAGCGAGAATGGACGGCTGAAGAAGTTATTGGCGGAACAGATGCTGGATAACG